>CAZUBE010000005.1:0-78891 GCA_964618495.1 uncultured Allobrachymonas sp.
CCCAAAACAACAGGCATCCAGCTAAATGCAGACACGTAATCGGCAAACGTAGGATTTTCGCCAACCTTTGCCATTGCCTTGCCAATAATCACGGGGAAGATAGCGCCAGCAGCAAAAGCAAATGTGTTTACAAAGGCAGTAGACATACCTGCAACGCGCGGGTCGTTATATTCCTTGGCCAGTGTCCAAGTCAGAATCAGCGCACAAGTGCCCACACCCATCAGGAACATGAATGGATAGTACATGGACGATGGAATGTCTACATACAGGAACAAAATCCATGTCAGCAGGTAAATGCTGGTCAGCGCAATCATGACGCCCTTGCGGTTGCGCAGTTTGTCAGAAATGCTACCCACAAACGTGCCAACCACAGCCACAGCCAGCAGCAGCACCAGGTTGCCGTTAGCAGCAGTAGCCGCATCTACGTTGAACTTTGCCTTGAGCAAAGACACGCCCCAGGCGCTTGAGAAGGTGATGTAAGCGCCCATCAAACCAGCAATGATGACGGTAGTTAGCCAAGTCAGTGGGTTGGATGCAATAGTTTTTAGCGACTTGCCAATGCTGATTTTGGTTGCAGCGGCTTTTACTTCGCGGCCTTCAATTTCGGCAATAGTGGGCAAGCCCATATCGCGTGGCGAGCTTTTAACAAATGCAATTACCAGCAAGAACAGCAGCACCGAAATAATGCCTACGGCGATAAAGGAGTTTCTCCAGCCAACTGCGCCCAGCAAAAACAGCAAGGGTGTTTGCGCTGCAATGCCGCCCAGGTTGCCAAATACGCCTGTCAAGCCAGTGAGCATGCCAAAGTTGCGTGGGTAAAACCATTGGGTTTGGATAACCAAAATGGGAATAAACACCACCGCTACGCCTGCGCCCACAACGGCGCGGCCAATGTAGGCTACGGTAATGGTTGGAGCAAAGGCAAAAATCAGCGAGCCCAGTGCTGCCACCAGCATGCCGCCTGCTACGGTTTTTTTCGCACCGAGCGCGTCAGCCAAAATACCTGCTGGCAACTGCATCAAGGTGTAGGTATAGAAATAACATGCCGCCAATACGGAAAACTCGGCCGGCCCAATATCAAATGCCTTTTGCAGGTCGCTTCTCATCACGCCTGCTGCCATACGGTGGAAGAATACGAAAAAGTAGCACAGCGCCAAGATTCCATAAACGACCCAGCGATAGCTTTCGACCTTTTTAACGCTTTCTGCGCTTACCGCTACAGATTTTTCACTCATACTATCTCTTTCTTAACTAAGGAATTCGAAGCGTGTTTGCAATTCAGCATCAAACTTTTAAGCACTCTGAAACGCTTGTGCTGCGCATTTTGGGCAGTTCATGCTATTAAACACTCTTTCAAAAAAAACCTGCCAAACGCCTGGTACGCAAGCTACCTTAATGCATTGCTTGGATTTTTCTTGAACCCTGCTGGTAATCCTACCCAAAAGCAAATGCTTCAATTCACTTTTTCGCATAATTTGCCTGAGTATTTTCCCTAGCATAGACCGCGCTCACACATGCACATGGATCTCGTATTTTCTTAAGCAAACGCTGACGTATGCGTTTTTTATCTACATATTCCTCCCACTTAGCTTCATTTAAGCGTTTCAATGCAGTCAGGAGCAAGAGGATCGTCAACACACTAAAGCCTTCAATACATGAAGCTTCACCTGCAAGAAAATGGAGTTTTGCCGCACTTTAAAATGAGGTAGCAATGAATCACTACTCCCTCATCCTACCCTGCTGCTGCATCCAAGTAAGCGCAAAAGTAGCAGTAAAGATAGCCGCTGCACCTGTAGCACACAATTTGCTTACATTGGGTGCGTTGGGCAAACCTTTAAGCTGCTACATATTGCGCCACCGCGCAATTAGCCCAGACGCTCCAGTTGCTCTTGCACCTTGGCCAGCGTTGCACCAAATTCGGCCACGCGCTTTTGCTCTTGCTCAATCACGGCGGGCGGGGCTTTGGCTACAAAGGCTTGGTTGCCCAGTTTGCCTTGGGCTTTATCGATTTCGGCTTGCAGGCGGGTGGCTTCTTTGGTGAGGCGGGCGCGTTCGGCGTCTTTGTCTATTTCCATAAAGAGCGCCAATTTGGCCTCGCCTGCTACGGCTACGGGTGCGTCTTGGGCAGCGGCTTGCCATTGCGCCTCGTTGTCAAACACCTTGACTTCGGTGAGTTTGGCCAAGGCTTGCAGCACGAGCGCCATTTGCGTGATGAAGGCTGCAGCGTCGCCCGTAGCAGAGACATACAACGGCAGGCGCTGGGCGGGGGAGACTTGCATTTCGCCACGCAGGTTGCGGCAGGCATCAACGAGCTGCTTGAGTTGCGCCATGTGGTTTTCGGCGGCTTCGTCGATTTTTTCGCTTTGGCTGGTGGGGTACTCGGCAATGCCGATGGAGTCGCCTGCTTTTCCAGCTACTGGAGCCACTTTCTGCCAGAGTTCTTCGGTAATGAAGGGGATAACGGGGTGCGCCAGCCGCAAGATGGCCTCAAGCACGCGGATGAGCGTGTGGCGTGTGCCGCGTTGCTGTGCTGCGTTGCCCGTTTGGATTTGCACTTTGGCAATTTCCAGATACCAATCGCAAAACTCGTTCCAGACAAAGTCGTAAATGGCATTGGCGACGTTGTCCAGACGGTAGTCGGCAAAGCCTTGCGCCACTTCAGCTTCAACGCGCTGCAAGCGGCTGACTATCCAGCGGTCGATGGGGGTGAAGGTGCTGGCTGCTGTTTCACAAGAGTTATTGCTTGTGCCGCAATCGTGGCCTTCGCAGTTCATCAGCACAAAGCGGGTGGCGTTCCACAGCTTGTTGCAGAAGTTGCGGTAGCCTTCGCAGCGTTTGCTGTCGAAGTTGATGCTGCGCCCAAGGCTTGCCAGCGCGGCAAAGGTAAAGCGCAGTGCGTCTGCACCGTAGGCGGGTATGCCTTGGGGGAATTCTTTTTCGGTGTCTTTGCGCACCCGTGGGGCTGTTTCGGGCTTGCGCAGGCCTGTGCAGCGTTTATCCAGCAAGGGGGCAAGCTCTATGCCGTCAATCAAATCTACGGGGTCGAGCACATTGCCTTCAGACTTGCTCATTTTCTTGCCTTGCGCGTCACGCACCAGCCCGTGGATGTAAACGTGCTTGAACGGTACGCGGCCTGTGAAGTGGGTGGTCATCATAATCATGCGGGCCACCCAGAAGAAGATGATGTCGTAGCCCGTTACCAGCACGCTGCTGGGTAGATACAAATCGTAGTCTTTGGTGGGGCTTGCGTCTTGCAGGGCGGCAGGCCAGCCCAGACTGCTAAAGGGCACGAGTGCCGATGAGTACCATGTATCAAGCACGTCGGCATCGCGGGTGATTTTTACGCCTGCGCCTGCTTGCGCTTGTGCGTCAGCTTCGTTGCGGGCAACGTAGATGTTGCCTGCTTCGTCATACCAAGCTGGGATTTGGTGCCCCCACCACAACTGGCGGCTGATGCACCAGTCCTGGATATTGTTCATCCACTGGTTGTAGGTATTGACCCAGTTCTCGGGCACGAACTTGACTGCGCCAGACTCCACCGCATCAATGGCTTTTTGCGCAATGCTTTTGCCTGCGCCTACGCCTGTTTCGGGCACTTTGTTCATGGCGACAAACCACTGGTCGGTGAGCATGGGTTCAACCACTTGCCCCGTGCGGGCGCAGCGCGGCACCATGAGTTTGTGCTTTTTGGTCTCAATTAGTGCGCCCTGCTCTTGCAGGTCTTTCACCACGGCTTTACGCGCTACAAAGCGGTCCATGCCGCGGTAGGCAAGCGGGGCTTCGTCGTTGATGGTGGCATCGAGGTTGAGCACGCAAATCATGGGCAGCTTGTGGCGCTGGCCTACGGCGTAGTCGTTGGCATCGTGCGCGGGGGTAACTTTGACTACGCCCGTACCAAAGGCGCGGTCCACATACGCATCGGCAATAACGGGTATGGCGCGGCCTACCAGCGGCAGGGTGACGGTTTTGCCTATCAGGTGCTGGTAGCGTTCGTCTTCGGGGTGTACCATCACGGCCACGTCACCCAGCATGGTTTCAGGGCGGGTGGTGGCTACGGTGAGGCTGCCTGTGCCATCGCTCAAGGGGTAGGCAATGTGCCACAAAAAGCCGTCTTCTTCTTCGCTTTCTACTTCCAAATCGCTTACGGCGGTTTTGAGCACGGGGTCCCAGTTCACCAAGCGTTTGCCTCGGTAAATCAAGCCTTGTTCGTACAGGCGCACGAAGGTATCGGTCACCACGGTGGAGAGTTTGTCGTCCATGGTGAAGTATTCGCGGCTCCAGTCCACACTGGCACCCATGCGGCGCATTTGGTTGGTGATGGTGTTGCCGCTTTCTTCTTTCCATTCCCAGACTTTGGCAACGAAGTTTTTACGCGCTTGTGCGGGCGTGTCGCCCATGTCGTGGCGGCTGATGCCTTGGGCTTGCAACTGGCGCTCCACCACGATTTGCGTGGCAATGCCAGCATGGTCTGTGCCAGGTATCCACGCCGTGTTGTAACCGCGCATGCGGTGGTAGCGCGTGAGGCTATCCATAATGGTTTGGTTAAAGGCGTGCCCCATGTGCAGCGTGCCTGTCACGTTGGGCGGGGGCAATTGGATGCAGAAGTCTTGCCCCGCAGCGTGCGCCTGCGCACAAGGCTGGCCTGTGCCGCGCTGCCCCGCTTGCCCGTAGCCGCGCTGCTCCCACAAGCTGCCCCAGCGTTGTTCAAGCGTGGCGGGTTCAAAGGATTTGGTCAGGCTCTCAAGGCCGGGTTGTGCAGGGGTAGTCATGGCAGGCAATCAATTAAAACACTACAAGAACCCGCCGCTGTGCCGCAGTGCGGGCGGCGGGCAAAAGGGTGATTTTACTTGGGGTAAAGCCTGCCGCTGGCACTGCGGCAGATAGTGCCGCTGCTTTCAGAGCAAATTCAACGGTATTTTCAGGTATTGCGTGCCGTTGCTTTCGGCTGGGGGCAGGTGGCCCGCGCGGATATTGACCTGCACCGAGGGCAGTATCAGGCGCGGCATGTCGAGCGTGGCATCGCGCTTGGTACGCATAGCGACAAATTCCTGCTCGCTGATTCCGTCTTTCACATGGATGTTGCCTGCCTTTTGCTGCGCTACGGTGTATTCGCAAAACGCTGACGGATTGGCAGCTACGCCATCAACATAGCTGTGACAGAGGAACAGGCGCGTATCGGCGGGCAAGGCCAGCAGCTTATGCAGGCTTTGGTAGAGCTGGCTGGCGCTGCCTCCAGGAAAATCGCACCGTGCTGTGCCTTCTTGTGGCGAAAAGATGGTGTCGCCCACAAACACCACATCGGCTTGGCCTTCGGGCATGTGTACGCGCCATGCGCTGTCAGCAGGGGTGTGGCCTGGCACATGCAGGGCTTCAATACGCAAACTGCCTAGCGTGATGCTGTCGCCATCGGCCAAAAGTTTGTCAAACTGGCTGCCGTCGGTGGCAAGGTCGCTTAAGTTGAATATGTCTGCAAAGGTGCGCTGCACGGTAGTGATGGATTGGCCGATAACCACCTGCCCGCCCAATTGCTCACGCAGATAAACTGAGGCTGAGAGGTGATCGGCATGGGCGTGGGTTTCGATAATCCATTGCAGTTGCAAACCATGCTCGCGCACATAGGCGGCTACTTTTTCGGCGCTTTTGGTGCTGGTGCGGCCCGAGTTGGGGTTGTAGTCCAACACGGGGTCGATAATGGCGCAATCACTGCCTTGGCCTTGGTGCAAAACATAGGTGAAAGTGCTGCTGTATTCGTCAAAAAAAGTCTGAATGGTGGTGTTTGGCATATTGCCCTCCTGTGGTGGAAAAAGTACCGAAAATGCGGTGAAAAAACTCAAAAACCCAAAACATTTGGATCAAACGTTTTAAGCAGCAGCAAAACCATAGACAGCAGCACCAGCAGCGCAAAGCCGCGTTGCAGCCAGCTTTGCGGTATGCGCTGCGCCAGCAAACGCGCTGCCAGCACGCCTGAGGTGGTGCTGCCCATAAAAATCCACCCGCCCATGCCGATCTGCGCGCCTTGTGCAATCAGTTGCAGGGCAGAAAATGCCGAGACCAGCGCAATCACGGCCAGCGATGTAAGCACCACGCTGTGGTAACGTAAATTCGTAAAGCGCTGCAGCATAGGCACAACCACAAAGCCGCCACCTACGCCCAACATACCGCTCATCAGCCCTGCCACACTGCCAATCAGACCCAAAGTGCCAAAGCACGCTGGTGTCCAGATAAACCTGCCACTTTTCGCATCAACCTGACAGGGCTTGGCCTGCGTATCAGTTTGCTTCTCAACCGCACCTTGCAACACTTGCCTGCCTGCTGAGCGCCAACTGCGCCAAGCCACCAGCAGCAGCACGCCGCTAAAAAGCACTGCCAACCAGTTCTGCGAAACACGCAAAGCCAGCCAACTGCCCAATGGTGAAAAAATCGCACCCAGAGCGCTCATATACAGCGCTGCACGGTAGCGCACCAGCCCCTGCCGCAAGCCTGCTACTGCACCAAACGCCGCACCCATCGTTACAGCCAGCAAAGCCACAGGTTTGGCTGTCAGCATATCCATGCCGCCCATAACCAGTGCAGGAATAGCCAAAATGCCACCGCCAGCTCCTGTCAGCCCTACAACAATGCCAGTGCATAAACCAAGCAGCAGGTTCAAAATATTCATAGGTGGCCAATGTTTGATGAACAATCAAAGGAAGAAAACATGATTCATTATATTTAAAAATAAAATGTTGTGCAAAACAGCTTTATTGCCACCGCCAATCACCTACTGCAAATCAGGTCATATTTCAGACACACCATCTGTACAAGTTTTTTTACAACTCTGGCTGGCTTTATAGTCGAACAACGTTACAGCAATAGCTACAAAAGGCGGAGTTTCATTGTTTTGTCACAAAAACGTCAAACACTATGCAGTAAGCTAGCTGGTATCGGCTTTTTTTATTGATAACTCCAATGACCCAACCTGCCCTGATAGATCGTGACCTGAGTATTTTGGACTTTAACGCCCGTGTACTCGACTGGGCGGCTCGTACCGAAGTCCCCTTGCTCGAGCGCCTGCGCTATCTCTCCATTGTTTCATCCAATCTTGACGAATACTTTGAAGTACGCATGGCCAACTTGCTACACGCTGCGCAAGACCATGTACAAGAAGGTGAATTTACAGAAGCCGCTTTTTACCAAGTCTGCGACAAGGCGCATGCGCTGGTTCGGTTGCAGTATGACATCCTGCAAAACCAGCTTCACCCTGCCATGGCGGCAGAAAATATACGCATCGTTCCGCACGTTGAGCGCACGCCCGAGCAACGCCGCTGGGTCAAAAACTACTTTTTGCGCGAGGTAGCCCCGCTGGTGCTGCCAGTAAGTCTTGATCCGGCACACCCGTTTCCACGGGTGGCCAATAAATCGCTCAACTTTATTGCCAAATTGGGTGGACAAGATGCCTTGGGCCGTTCCAACAGCATTGCCATTATCAAGGTGCCACGTGTTCTGCCTCGACTGCTGCATCTGCCGCCGTCTTTGTGCGATGGCAAAAATCTGCTGGTTTCACTGCCCAGCGTATTACGGGCGCATCTGCAGGAGCTTTTCCCTAACCGCACCATCGAGCAGCTTTCGCAATTCCGCGTTACGCGCCATTCAGATCTGGCGGTAGATGAAGACGATGTCGGCAATCTGCGCACCGCATTGCGCGAAGGTCTGCAGCAACGCAACTACGGCAAGGCTGTGCGTATTGAGGTGTCATCCAACTGCTCTGACGAAATGGCCGAGTTGCTTCGCCGCCAGTTTGATTTGCCACCTGAAGCGCTGTACCGTGTGCACGGCCCTGTAAATCTGGTGCGCATGGGCATGCTGATTGATTTGGTCAACCGGCCTGATTTGATGTTTACGCCTTTTCAGCCCAGCTATCCTGCTGCTTTGCGCAACGAGCCATCTATTTTTGATCGTCTCAAACAGGGCGATGTGCTGGCACACCAGCCGTTCGAAAGTTTCGACCCCATTCTTGACATGCTGCGCCAGGCAGTTAATGACCCTGATGTAGTGTCCATCAAACAAACGATCTACCGCACTGGCTCTGACCCTGCGCTGATCAATCTGCTGCGTGAAGCATTTCGCAGAGGCAAAGAAGTTACCGCACTGGTAGAGCTGAAAGCACGCTTTGACGAAGAAGCCAATATCAATTGGTCAGAAAAACTCGAATCCGTTGGCGCACAAGTTGTCTACGGCGTAGTAGGTTTAAAAACCCACGCCAAAATGCTGCTGGTAACCCGACGCGAAGGCCGCAGCCTCAAACGCTATGGACACTTGTCTACTGGCAACTACAACCCGCGCACTGCACGTCTTTACACCGACTTAAGCTACTTCACCGCCGATGACCGCCTCACAGGCGACATGCAAAAAGTTTTTGCACACCTCGCCAGCCAGAGCGAAATACCCAAACTCTCGCGCATGATGATGGCGCCCTACGGCCTGCAACGTGGCATGCTGCAGTTGATACAAAAAGCCGGCCGTGCTGCCGCTGCAGGCCAGCGTGGGCGCATAGTGGCCAAAATGAATGCGCTGACCGATGAAACGCTTATTCAAGCATTGATTGAGGCCGGACAAAAAGGCGCCAAAATTGACCTGATCGTGCGCGGCGCGTGCATGTTGCCGGCACAAATACCGGGCGTGACCGACAATATCCGCGTGCGCTCAATCATTGGCCGCCTGCTGGAACATACGCGCGTCTTCTACTTTGACATTGCAGGCGTTGAGCATCTATACCTGTCCAGCGCCGACTGGATGAACCGCAACATGCTGCGCCGCATTGAACTGGCTTGGCCAGTAACCGATCCAGTACTGCGCCAACGTATTATTGATGAGTGCCTCTTGGCCTACCTGCACGACGAAGCCTTGTCATGGCACATGCAGGCCGATAACAGCTACCAGCGCACCAACGCGCCATTTGACACCCCGAAAAATGTGCAAAAAGCACTGATGTATCGTTACCGCAACGATACACAGACACTGCAAGACACAAAGAAAAAAATCAAAAACAAATAGCAAGAGGGTTGCACCTGCTCTGCGCAACCCGTACACACTCAACTGTTTGCTTCAAAAGGAAAAGTATGGATCTGGTTTTATGGCGACACGCTATTGCAGTTGATGCTGACGAGAGCATTGACGACATGCAACGCCCGCTTACAGCGCTAGGTGAGGCACAAGCGGCAGAAATGGCGCAATGGCTTAATCGCCACCTGCCTAAAAGCAGCATTGTGCTATGCAGCCCTGCTCTGCGTACGCGCCAAACAATGATGCATCTTGGCAAAAAAAACTACCAGCTATGCCCTGAAATAGTGCCTGGCGCATCCGTTGAGCAACTGTTACACGCAGCCAACTGGCCTGATAGCGAACAAACAGTAGTTGTAGTTGGCCACCAGCCCACGCTTGGCTTAACCGCACAGCATCTGCTAGGCATGCAAGTGCCATGCGCTGTAAAAAAAGGCGCCGTCTGGTGGCTACGCCGCCGTGAGCGCGAAGGCCAGGCACAGGTCGTATTAATGGCTGTACAAAACCCCCGCATGCTTTAAAAAACCTTCACAAGCACAATCTGTGGTCTGGTGCACGGCACCTTTTCCTGCGCTGCTTGCCGCACAAAATTGCCTGTCAATCTTTTCGCACAGATAATGTGCGCTTCGCTCTTTACAGGCTCCAAACACAAGCGCACGGCCAGAGCAACGGTAACCGTCAGCCACCAAGGATAAAACCACATGATTCAAGTCGAAGGTCTGGTATTTGACTACCCCGGCCACCGGGCACTGCACGGCATCAACCTGCACATCACGCCCGGCACAGTTACCGCACTGGTAGGCCCCAACGGCGCAGGCAAATCTACCCTGCTGCGCTGCATTGCTGGGCTTGATGCACCACTGACAGGCAGCGTCAGCGTAGCAGGCATTGATGTGCTGGAGCACCCGCGCCGTGTGCACCAAAAGCTGGGCTATCTGTCTGACTTTTTTGGCCTGTACCAGCAACTCACCGTGCAGCAATGCTTGACTTATGCCGCCGCCTCGCAAGGCTTGCCAGAAGCGCAGGCACGCCAACGCGCCAATACCGTAGCGCAACAGCTCGGCCTGCAAGACAAGCTAACAACTCTGGCCAGCAACCTCTCTCGCGGCCAGCGCCAGCGCGTAGCCATTGGGCAGGCTATCGTGCATGCCCCAAAAGTGCTGCTGCTAGAAGAGCCCGCCAGCGGACTCGACCCCGAAGCACGCAGTCACCTCTCGCAACTGTTTCGCCAGCTCAACGCGCAGGGCATGACGCTGCTCGTTTCCAGCCACATCCTGAGCGAACTTGACGAATATTGCAGCCACATTTTGTCCATCCGCGAAGGGCGTATTACCAGCCACGAAAGCTTGAGCGCCCTGCCCACAGACACGGCAACAGGCACAGCTCCCAAAGTGATGATGGCAATACAGCTTGCCCAACCCGCACCCCAATTGGCGCAACTGCTTGCCAATTACCAAGCCCTGCACATCGACCCCACGGGGCTAACCCCCACTGCCGTAGCCCTACCCGCGCACGATATGCAAGCACGTGCAGACCTGCTAGCGCATTTGGTGTGCAACCGCGTGCATATCGCGGCCTACAGCGAAGCGCGCAACACCCTGCAAGACAGTTATGCCCGCAGTCTGGCAAAGGCAAACAACAACAGCACAAGCGCCACCAACCCTGCTGCCGCACGGTTTTAAAGGATAGCAGCCATGAACAACCCCGAATTCAAACGCAATCTGTGGCTGGAATTTTCACCCCAGCGCCTGCTGCTGATGCCACTTATGCTGGCATTAATTGCTGCGCTAACTATTTTTTTAAGTGAGCAAGACAACGCCTCATTCAACCTGCATATTGTTTTTTCAGTACTTGGTGGCTTGTTGGCCATTGGCTGGGGCAGCTTTGCCGTCATGCACAGCATCAACAGCGAAATCTCCGAACGCACCTGGGACCAACAACGCCTTTGCTCACTCACACCATGGCAAATGGCATGGGGCAAACTTTTAGGTGCCAGCGCTTATGCCTGGTACGGTGCGCTGCTATGCGCCGCAGTGGCACTGGTCACAGGGCTACTGGGCTCCAACCCCATCCGCGCCGTCATCTTGCTGGTAGCCGCCATATTAGGCACTTTAGCCACGCATTGCTGGCTCATGGCCAGCCGCCTACACACCATGGATGTGCACAGGGGAGAAAGCTCTCGCACAGTACAACGTTTATTTGGCATCTTCATGCTACTGCAAACTTTGCCCGTCATTTTGATGGCTATCTTCCAAAATCACGGAGATGAGCAGCTTAGCCAATGGTGGGGCATACCGCTGGGCTTTTCTTCGCTCTCGCTTCTACTGGCAGTGCAGGCGCTGGCGCTGGGCTTGCTGGCGC
Organism: uncultured Allobrachymonas sp.; assembly: GCA_964618495.1. GTDB lineage: Bacteria > Pseudomonadota > Gammaproteobacteria > Burkholderiales > Burkholderiaceae_C > Brachymonas. The sequence goes on from CAZUBE010000005.1 coordinate 11,401, forward strand.
TGTGGCGCAGTATGTCTACCCAACTGATGGTGCGCACTACCCCTTGGGCGTGGTTTACAGGCTGCGCCGCGCTAGGATTTATCTTTGCTGGTTTTGCTGATGCACCCCGACTGGGCTGGTTGTTCCCAAGCATGATTTGCACAGCACTGGTGGCCAGCTACTTTGCCCTGTTTACCGAAAAAAATAATGCACTGGTATGGCGTACCGTGCTCTACCACGCACGCCACCGCGCATGGTTGCGCTGCCTGCAAGCACTGCCCCTGTGGCCTGTAAGCTGGCTGCTGGCGCTGCTGGCAACTCTGCTTTACACTGCGTATGCAGGTGCAAGCAGCCATATCGCCAGCGATACTGCCAACGCTGCCCTGTCACAAAAAATGGGCAAAGTATTGCCTTCCATGATGTGGATGCTCTTGCTGCACGCATTACGCGACGCAGGCATTTACCTGTTTTTTGCCTGGCGCAACAGCACCCGCAAGCCAGCAGGCATGGCATTGCTTACCTATGCCGTACTGGGCTACATATTGCCCTTGTTTGCAGGGGTTGGCTCTGACGGGCTGGCACAGATTTTTGAGCCACTTACTGGCTTTACGCTGCGCAACCTCTACGCAGAAACAGGCTTTTTCTTCAGCTCTCTGGCATGGCTTGCAATGTGTACGCATGTGCTGATTGTTGCGGCCTTGCTGGTTTGGCGCTGGCGCAGTGTGGTTGCACTACAACAAGACAAAGCCTCTGATCAAAACTGAGATGAATCACGCTGCCTAATCTGCAGGCTCTTTTTGCAAAGCCGCCTTGACAAAAGAGCAGGCACGGTATACAAAAAATACGATACTGCCCTGCACTGGCAATACGTTTTTCTGCTACTGGTATACAGCCGCACCCCGCAACAAAGTCTGTTTGCGCCCATAACCAGCCGTCTTCTTGCCGCGCAGGGTAGGCACATGTAGCACCGTTTGTTTGATTGCAATGGCATTTGCATCGGTCTGCTTGTGCATGCAAGCAACCTCACCCAGCCAAAGTAGTTTTGTCTTTGCCACAATCATTTTGCTTTTCATAACTGCTTCCTCAAGTTGAGAAGCCGATAGCGTAATGATTGCAAATGACTTTCCCGTGTCCATGGCATGAAACCTTTATGATTTCAAACCTATTGCACTCTATGCGACTTGTAGTTTGAGCAGTTTGCCTGTTTTACTCCAGGCCAAAACTTCCTGCTCCAGCAAATAGCACGATTGCGGAAAGGCATACGCCCAATCCTTTGGCACTGTCAGCATAAAACCTGACTTGCCAGCAGCGTTTTTTGCAACTGCAGTTTGCAAAACTATGCCTGTCGTTTGTGGCCTGCGGCGTGCATGGCACAAAATGACTGCCAAGCGCAAGGCAAGCAATGCGCCAGCAAAAGGGCCTTCTACCCAGTTGGCATCAAGCTTGTGCAATTTGCCACGATGCCCCAGCACCAACTGGCTCAAATGGTGCAACTCAGAAAATGCAAAGCCTGGCGCGTCGGCGTTGTCCAGAATATACGCACCATGCCGGTGGTAACTGCTATGCGAAATATGCGTACCAATCTCGTGCAAACGTGCTGCCCAGCGCAGTTTGCGCTCACGCCGCTCTTGCGGCAAATCGCTGTCAGGCGGCAATTGCCGATATAGCATTAACGCTGTACGCTCTACACGGGTAGCCTGCTGCGGATCAACACCGAATTTCTGCATCAACCTGCTGACAGTTTCTGAGCGTATATCGGTGGCTGGCTGCTGGCGATTGAGCAAATCGTAAAGCACACCTTGGCGCAAAGCACCCTGCGAAACGTGCATTTCCTGAATGCGAAACATATTGAATATGGCGCGCAACACGCTTACGCCTCCGCCAATGACGGGGCGGCGATCATCTTTAATGCTTGGCAAATCTATGGCTGATGCGGTACGCGCATGCAATAATTTTTGCACCAGCCACTCCAGCCCGTGGCGTGTAACCATGCCTGGCGTGCCGCCTGCGGCTGCCAAAATATCACTCACTGCCGCTACTGTGCCCGAGCAGCCGTAAGCCACATCCCATTGCTCAGGACGGTAAGCATCCAGTGCCTCATCAAGCACGGCTTTGGCGGCAACGTCTGCTTGCCGAAAGGCTTCGGGTGTGAACTGGCCTTTGGGAAAGTAGCGCATCGACCAAGTCACGCTACCAAGCTGAAACGATTGCAACTGGTGCGCATCGAGATTTTTGCCCAAAATCAATTCGGTTGAACGCCCGCCAATATCTACCACCAGCCGCCGCTGGTTTGAGCGTGGCAGTAAGCTGGCTGCGCCCTGATAAATCAAACGCGCCTCCTCCCTGCCAGAGACCACATCCACAGGCACGCCCAAAATTTCACGCGCTTGCGCGACAAAAACATCACGATTTACCGCTTGGCGCAGGGTTTGCGTGCCAATGGCGCGGATTTGCTCTTTGCGAAAGCCTGCCAGCCTCTCTTTGAATCGTTCCAGACAATCCCAGCCGCGCTGCATGGCTTCTTGCGAAAGCACGTTGTTCTCATCAAGCCCCGCGCCCTGACGCACGGTTTCTTTCAAGTATTCAACCCGCTCAATCAAGCCCTTTTCATGTCTGCCAATTTCAAGGCGAAAACTGTTGGAACCCAAATCCAAAGCCGCCAAAAGAGTGCCGTTGCGCATGGTGAACACATCCAGAAAAATTATCAACAACCGTATGCAAAAAACAAAACAGCCCGCATCCAAAATGCATGGAACAGCTTTGTGCCATTTAACCGACAGTGCCTGTAAGGAGCTACATATCCGGCCTGTTTGCCTGAACAACATGTAACCACATGCACAGCCCACAATCATAGACTGTCTGACCTGCCTTATGCGCCTGCAATAGCATTACTACCACAATACTTGCCAAAAGCTTTTTTGTCACATGACTGTCACATAACTTTTATACAGTCACTTTCAAGCACCCACTTCGCAGTCTTTATTGCAGGTGCTTATTCCACCTTTTTACAGGATTGCCATCATATGAAAATCACTTTCAAATCCAGCATTGTGGGCGTAACCGCTGCCCTATCCCTCGGCTTTGCAGCCACTGCACAAGCACAAGACATCACTGGCGCAGGCGCATCTTTCCCTGCACCGCTGTACTCCAAATGGGCTGCTGATTACAAGGCAGCAACTGGCTCGCAAGTCAATTACCAGTCCGTAGGCTCGGGCGCTGGCTTGCAGCAAATCAAGGCAAAAACCGTAGATTTCGGCGCATCCGACATGCCCCTGAAAGACGAAGAGCTCAAAGCCGCTGGCTTGGTGCAATTCCCCACCGTTATTGGCGGCGTAATTCCAGTGATTAACGTCAAAGGCATTAACCCCGGCCAACTCAAGCTCTCGGGCCCGCTGCTGGCTGACATCTATCTGGGCAAAATCACCAAATGGAACGACCCCGCCATTGCCGCCATGAACGCTGGCGTTGCCCTGCCTGATGCAACCATCGCCCCCGTACGCCGCGCCGACGGCTCTGGCACCAGCTTTATCTTCACCAACTACCTGAGCAAAGTCAGCCCCGAGTGGAAGAGCAAAGTAGGCGAAGGTACTGCTGTGAACTGGCCCATTGGCACAGGCGGCAAAGGCAACGAAGGCGTAGCCCAGTTTGTTAGCCGCATCCCCAACTCTATTGGCTACGTTGAGTATGCTTACGTCAAGCAAAACAAGATGAACTACGCCCAAATGCAAAACGCTGCTGGCAAAATCGTTCAGCCTTCTGACGAAGCATTCAAGGCTTCTGCCGCATCAGCCAACTGGAAAAACAGCTTCTACCAGATTCTGACTAACCAGCAAGGCGCTCAAGCATGGCCTATCAGCGGTGCTACCTTCATTCTGATGCAAGCCAGCCAAGACAAGCCTGAAAAAGCCGCTGGCGCACTGAAATTCTTCAAATGGTCCATGACCAACGGCGACAAACAAGCCGATGCGCTGGACTATGTGCCGCTGCCAAAAGATGTGAAAGATGTGATTGAAGCATCCTGGAAAAACATCAAGGATACTTCTGGCAAGCCTGTTGCTTATAAATAAGCACGTTGCAAGCAGCCACAGCCCTTCGGGGTTGTGGTTCAAAGAGATACATGCCCAGAGCGTTTTATCAAGAATTGATCTGGAGATGTATCGCTAAAAACATCTTATAGTTATGCAAGCCCTTGTCTGGTGCTTTTATTGAGTCCATTCTTGATTGTTTTTAGAAAATAACCGGCTATATCCTTAATCCTTCCGTTTACTTTTTTCAGCCAACCTCGTGCCCATAAAAGACATGCAACCACCCCAAGCTCCCGCTCCCGTCCCTGCACGCAAAAGCGCACTGACAGACTGGCTATTTGCTGCAGCAGCCAAAACAGCCGTCATCATTACATTGTGTCTGCTGCTTGGCATTTTGCTGTCTTTGCTCAGCGGCGCATGGCCAGCGCTGGAAAAGTTTGGCCTCGGGTTTCTGACCAGCAGTGACTGGGATCCAGTGCAAGAAAAATTTGGTGGCTGGGTCATGATTTACGGCACGCTGGCCACTTCGGTAATTGCACTGTTCATCGCCGTACCTATCAGCTTTGGCATTGCCCTGTTTCTGACCGAACTTTCCCCGTCATGGCTCAAACGACCTTTGGGCACAGCCATTGAGCTATTGGCCGCCGTGCCTTCTATCGTGTACGGCATCTGGGGCTTGATGGTGTTTGGTCCGGTGCTGGCGGAATACATACAAGGCCCTTTACAACAGCTAACAGCCAATATTCCCGGCTTGTCAGCACTGTTTTCTGGGCCACCGGTTGGTCTGGGCATTTTGCCTGCCGGCATTATTCTGGCCATCATGATCATTCCCTACATTGCCTCCGTTATGCGCGATGTGTTTGAAGTCACCCCTACACTACTCAAAGAGTCTGCGTATGGCTTGGGCTCAACCACCTGGGAAGTCATTTACCGCGTTGTGTTGCCATATACAAAAACCGGCGTCATTGGCGGCATCATGCTGGGCTTGGGGCGTGCTCTGGGCGAAACCATGGCCGTTACTTTTGTGATTGGCAATGCCAACCAGCTCACGTCTTTCAGCCTGTTTGAACCAGCCAGCAGCATTACCGCTACGTTGGCCAATGAATTTGCTGAAGCTACACCTGGTCTACATCGCGCATCGCTGATTTATCTGGGGCTGCTGCTGTTTTTCATCACTTTTGTGGTGCTGACCCTGTCCAAGATACTGCTGCTGCGTATGCGTAAAAACGAAGGAACACGCGCATGAATACCCCTATAAAAGCAAACCCCGACTGGCGTGCGGCCAAATACGGCCGCCGTAAACTGGTTAACAAAATCGCGCTGACGCTATCTATGGCGGCGATGCTTTTTGGCATCTTCTGGTTATTCTGGATTTTGTGGGAGACACTGCGCAACGGGCTTGGTGGCCTTAGCCTTGCAGCCTTCACCCAAACCACCCCTGCCCCTCTGGAAGCTGGTGGTATTGCCAACGCCATCTGGGGCTCCATGCTGATGGTAGCTGTTGGCTCAGTCATTGGCACGCCTATCGGCATCATGGCTGGCATTTATTTGGCCGAATACAACAAGCACGGCTGGCTGGCCAACACCACCCGCTTTGTCAATGATATTTTGCTGTCTGCTCCTTCCATTGTGATTGGTGTATTCGTTTCAACCATACTGGTTGCGCCATTTAAAACCTTTTCTGGCTGGGCTGGCTCGGTCGCATTGTCGCTGCTGGTTATTCCAGTCGTCATTCGCACCACCGAAAACATGCTCAACCTGGTACCTGGTGGCTTGCGCGAGGCAGCTTATGCCTTGGGCACGCCCAAATGGAAAGTCATTTATTCCATTACCCTCAAGGCATCACGTTCTGGTGTGATTACTGGCATATTGCTGGCAGTGGCACGCATTTCTGGCGAAACCGCACCGCTGCTGTTTACCGCCATGAATAACCAGTTCTGGAGCAGCAATATGTCTGCGCCCATGGCCAACTTGCCTGCCATGATTTACAGCTTTGCCATGAGCCCCTACGAAAACTGGCAACAGTTGGCCTGGGTGGGTGTGCTGGTCATTACGCTGGCAGTGCTGGGTTTGAATATTCTGGCGCGTTTGCTTACCCGCACCAAAAAATAAACACCATTCTTCTGCAGCATCGTCTTCGTCGCATTAAACAAAAAGGCATCTTTTGTGAATACAGAAACTCCCAAAATCAAAATATCTGCACGCAACCTGAACTTTTATTACGGCAAGTTCCATGCGCTTAAGGATATTAACCTTGACATCCCTGAAAAGCAGGTTACCGCCTTTATTGGCCCGTCTGGCTGCGGCAAATCTACACTGCTGCGCATTTTCAACCGCATGTTTGAGCTCTACCCCGAACAGCGCGCCGAAGGCCAGCTCACAGTAGATGGTGAAGACCTGCTTGATAAAAGCAAAGACGTAGCCCTGATTCGGGCCAAAATTGGCATGGTGTTCCAAAAGCCCACGCCATTTCCCATGTCGATTTACGACAACATTGCCTTTGGCGTAAAGCTGTTCGAAAACCTCGGCAAAGCCGATATGGACGACCGCGTTGAGTGGGCGCTGAAAAAAGCCGCACTGTGGAGCGAAGTAAAAGACAAGCTGCAACAAAACGGCTCTGGCCTGTCAGGAGGGCAGCAGCAGCGCCTGTGCATTGCACGTGGCATTGCCATACGCCCCGAAGTGCTGCTGCTCGATGAACCCTGCTCTGCACTTGACCCCATCTCCACCTCAAAAATCGAAGAACTCATTGCCGAGCTGAAAAGCGACTACACCGTAGTCATCGTCACCCACAACATGCAACAAGCTGCGCGTTGCAGCGACAACACTGCCTATATGTATCTGGGGCAACTGATTGAATTTGGCGACACCAAAGAAATGTTCTTCAAACCCAAACGCCGCGAAACCGAAGACTACATTACAGGCCGTTTTGGCTGATGCAACACATACAAGGAAACAGCCATGACTGAAAAACACCTATCCACCCAGTTCGATGCCGAACTCAACCAAGTCTCCAGCATGGTGATGGAAATGGGCGGCTTGGTCGAGCAGCAAATGCGCCAGGCCGTAGAGTCCATGACCGATCATGACCTTGAAATGGCCAAACAGGTGCTGGAAACCGAACAGTTCGTCAATGCCATGGAAGTGCAGATCGACCACGAGCTAACATCCATCATAGGGCGCCGCCAGCCCACCGCACGCGATTTGCGCTTGCTCGTTGCCATCTCGCGCGGCATAGCCAACCTTGAGCGTGCTGGCGACGAAGCCACTCGCATCGCTCGCATGGTGCAGCGCATCATCCAATCCAGCTCTGCGCGTACCCTGCCATCGCAAGAGCTGCACGTTGCTGCACGCCTGGCCAGCGACCTGCTGCGAAAATCGCTTGATGCATTTGCCAGACTTGATGTTCGTATGGCGCTTGAAATCATCAAGGCAGATGACTTGATTGACGAAGAATACGATGGTTTTTTACGCAAGCTGGTCACCTACATGATGGAAGACCCGCGCACCATCACGCCCAGTCTGGACTTGCTGTTCATCGCCAAATCCATCGAGCGCATTGGCGACCATGCCAAGAATCTGGCCGAATGCGTCATCTACATTGTCAGCGGGCTGGACGCACGCCACACGCCCGTGCACGATATTGAATCGCAACTGGGGTAAGAAACATGCGGGCACAGCCAAAAATTCTGGTCGTTGAAGACGAAGCACCCATCGCCGAGCTAATCGCCGTCAACCTGCGCCACAACGGTTACCACATCACCTGGGCAAGCGACGGTGCTGTTGCACAGCGCGAGCTTGAACAGCAAATGCCAGACCTGATTTTGCTGGACTGGATGTTGCCTGGTGACAGCGGCATTACCTTGGCCAAACGTTGGCGCAGCGATGACCGCACCAAGGCCGTTCCCATCATTTTGCTTACGGCTCGCAGCACTGAAAATGACCGCGTGCAAGGGCTTGATGCTGGCGCTGACGACTATATCAGCAAGCCCTTCTCCACTAAAGAGTTACTCGCCCGCATCCGCGCCGTACTGCGCCGCCGTGCACCCGAGCCAGAAAACACCCTGCTCGAACTCGGCAGCCTCTCACTCGATACTGGTACTTACCGCGTGCAATTTGCTGGCCAGCCCCTTAAACTGGGCCCCACCGAATTCAAACTGCTGCATTACCTGATGAAAAACGCCGAACGCGTACACAGCCGCGCCCAATTGCTAGACCGCGTCTGGGGCGACCATGTTTTTATTGAAGAGCGCACAGTTGATGTACACATCAAACGCCTGCGTGAAGCCATGGGCGAGGCAGGCAGCATGATTGAAACCGTGCGTGGTGCTGGCTACCGCATCACTACGCTGAAAAGCTAGAAAACGCTTTGCGCTTTGTATCACGCAAAAAGGCTTGGGTTACCATACGCCATGCCGAACCGCGATTTCTGCGGCCACATTATTAAACCGATCGCTTCTGTATGAGTTGGAGAATTGCCTGGCTGTTTATGACCCAGACCATTGGTGTGGGGCTGGGTCTTTGGCTCAAGCAGCGCAACCACGCTGATGCGGCCTTCTTTACCCTGTGCGCCGTACTGCTAACCACTGCGCTATGGCTGGTATGGGATAACTGGCAGAGCTTGCGTACCTTGCACTGGCTCAAACGTGGGCAATTGCGACGCAACCGCCCGCGCGTATTTAACCTCTGGGCTGAGGTAGCTGATGCCGCCACTGCCATACAGCGCAAGCAGGAACGCAAAACCACGCAAGCGCAAGACCGCCTTGATGCCTTGCTTGATGCGCTGCACGCATCTCCCGTAGGCGTTGTGCTACTCAATGAAACAGGGCGCATTGGCTGGTTTAACCAAATTGCAGCCGAGCACTTTGGCTTTAAAAACCCGCACGACATCGAGCAGCACATTATCAACCTGGTGCGCGACCCTGCCTTTGTGCGGTACTGGATGCAGCCACACAGCGGCACAGGCGTTACCATTTACGGGCGTAAACATACTGCTCAACGCCCCATCAGGCTATCTGTACAATTCTTCGGTTTTGGCAAAGGCAAACGCCTGCTGCTTTCGTTAGACATTACAGCAGTAGAGCAAGCTGAGTGCATGCGGCGCGATTTTGTAGCCAATGTTTCACACGAAATACGCACGCCTTTAACCGTACTCTCAGGTTTTGTTGAAACACTGCAAACCATTCCGCTGGGCGAGCAAGAAACCAGCCGGTATCTGGCTTTAATGGCAGAGCAGGCTCAACGTATGCAAGTGCTGGTAGAAGATTTGCTAACGCTTTCTCGCCTTGAAGACAGCCCGCCGCCAGATGCTTCGGAGCATGTCAATGTCTGCGCCCTGATTCAGCAAGGCATTGCCGACGCACAGGCGCTTTCAGGGGTATTGGGCAGCAATGAACAAAATCCAACACACCATATCAGCGCAGAACTTGAAATTGACCCAACCCTGCAAATCACTGGGAGCCATTCCGAGCTACGTAGCGCCTTGAGCAACCTGTTAAGCAACGCCGTGCGTTACACACCAGCGGGTGGCAACATTACCGCACGTGCAGAACTTAAAAAAAACGGCAGCCTGCGTATCAGCATACAAGATACAGGTCCAGGCATACCGCGAGAACATCTGCCACGCATTACCGAACGCTTTTACCGCCTTGACAAAAGCCGTTCACGCGAAACAGGTGGTACAGGGTTGGGGCTGGCCATTGTTAAACACATTGCACAACGCCACGGAGCCATACTGGATATAGAAAGCCAGTTGGGTCAAGGCTCTAATTTTACGCTGGTGTTTTCACCTTCACATTTGTTTCGTGCTGATAGGCTGGCAGAGAACAACAAACAGGCGGAATAACGCATTGCATGCAAAGCCTCTCAAAAATATAAGGCGATGCAAGCCGCGCAACTCTGAAGAGAATGCCTGCATAGCAGGCCTGCCTTATCTGGGCGTGCAGTTTCTGTAAAGGATTTCTGCAACAGGCAACCATTTGCCATTCACTTTGGCGCGTGTCTGTCTGGTAATCTGACGTAGCCCTGCCTTTCGGTATGTTTTTATGTCAAACTGATCCGTTACCAGCTGGTAATCCTTGCTGTTGAAAATTTCAATTTCCTTGTCTGTCTCATGCGCGTCCCAGTCCAGAATTCGCGTAGCTCCATGCAATCTAACCCGGGCTTTCAATGTGGCTTCACCAAACAGATAGCTTACGCTGACACGCCTCCCGTTATCGCATCGGTACTGCACTGCTGTTGATGGTTTTGCTCTGGATGCTTTTCTACCACTGGTCTGCGCCTGTACTTGTACAGCTGCCAGAACCAACGCTATACCAGTAAGGGTTTTAAAGAATTGATGGTTTTTCATCGATGGTTTCCTTTTTACGCTTGTGCCGTTTAATCAGGCTTATGCTTGCCGAGAATAAGTGCGATTCTTTCTGCCTGCTTCTGAGGCTAAAAATAGCCCTATATCATCCAGTTATTGCACAGCACTATCATTTTTAAAAGGCGTGTTAATGCTAGTGGCTTGACTTGCAGTTGTATCACGCAAAAACTTCTGCATTGCTGGAGATGATCGCAGCATTTCGCGCCCTTTTTTACGCAAATCATCCACATCACTTGCTGGCAGATACAACGTAGTAGGTATGCGCATATAACGATCGCGCTCAGCAGGGTCAGCAATGTCGCGCAAGGATACCTCTACCAAATAGAAATCAACCGGCTTGCCTTTTGTGGCTGAAATATCCTTTTGTATGCTGGAAACAGTTTCACGAAACTGAACCAGAGATTCGCGCGAAATATGGTTGATGGGAATGTCTGCAAAAGCCTGCGCCACGCGCTTGATGGAAGGCACATTGGGGCTCAGGTCTGAATCAAGCGTGGGGTCTGTTTCGGCAGCAACTACGATAATAAGGACTTTTTCTACCTCGTCTGCGCCCATATCACGCACCATTTTGAACATATTGCCAGAAAAAATACTGGCATCGAAACTACCCCAGACGCCAATGTTATCTACCAAGCCACCATCAACCAGATGCAGATAGGGGCGATTCGTGTCGTCGCGATAGCTTCGCAATTCTTGCAGACGCTGTTTTTGCTTGCGGCCAAGCCCTTGAGGTGGGTTGCTCAAGGTCAGGTGTATCGGTCTGCTACAGGTACTGGCATAGTTTTTCAGCGTAAGCGGGCTAAACACCACGGGCACAGCAGCCGATGCTGCTACAGCACGCGCCAGCGGTATGGCGTTGAGGTCGCCGCAGATGATGTCAAACTGGTCTTGCGTGAACGGAAAATGTGCGCCCGAAGACATATCGGTGGCGTTAAGCACTATGTAAGGGCGTTTGCGCTGCTTGACCAAGTCGCCGTAGCTTGCGCCTTTGTACAGGTTGCGGTCGAGCTTGTCGGCCATGATTTCGATGCGCCCAAAGGTGGCAGAGGCCAAGTCAGAGAGCATGCTCAATGAAAACAGGCTGTCGATAATGCTTTGCTGAAAGTTGTGGTAGAGAAACTGCTTGGGAAATTCCTCAAAGTGGCGTTCTTGCTTTAATGCGTAGTGCGCAGCAGTGATGCCGCCCCCAGAAACGGCGCTGATAGCGTCTATTTCCTTGAGCAACACGCGCTTTTTGCCATCCCATTGAATCTGCATTTCTGCCATTTCTTCGAGCACGCCGTGCGCCAAGGCAGCCGCACGCGTGCCGCCACCAGAAAAAGTCATAACCAGCGCCAAGCTGTTGCTGGTATCGCCCTGCTCCAGGTTGCCAAGGCGGTATTCTTTAGATGGCTCGTGCTCAACCGAAGCGGGGTTGATGGGGTAGTGCGCGGTGCTGGCGCACGCCGTTAGCAAGGCTATAAGGCCACCACCCAAAAGCCAACGAACACTGTAGGCAGCACGGCTATGGTACGACTGGTGCATGGTAAAAGTGCTTTCCTGTAATTGCATGGGCTGGTGTAGCTGATGCGCTATAAATCAATGCATCTGAATTTACACCAGATGCCTTGCGTTTGCGTGGCAGCAGCCGCTAAATTGCTGTATCTGGCAAAAGTGCGGGCAAATGGCGGTTTGTATCAGCACAACGGCTATCTGTGCCTGTTACCGCGCCAGCACTGGTGCCAATGCCACGCCTGTATGGCTGGCGCTGCGTACGATGTCTTCGGGCGTGCCTGCTGCTACCAGCCGCCCGCCGCCGCTGCCGCCTTCGGGGCCCAAGTCGAGTACCCAGTCGGCTTCGGCGATGACGTCCAAGTCGTGCTCAATCACCAGCACGCTGTGGCCTGCATTTACCAAGCGGTGTAGCACGCCGATGAGCTTTTCTACGTCGCTCATGTGCAGGCCAACGGTGGGCTCATCGAGCACGTACAGGGTGTGTGGGGCTTTTTGCCCGCGTCGGCCAATGTCATCGCGTACTTTGCTTAGTTCTGTGACGAGTTTGATGCGTTGCGCTTCGCCGCCGCTAAGGGTGGGGCTGGGCTGGCCAAGGGTGAGGTAGCCTAGTCCCACGTCTTGCAGCAGTTGCAGTGGGTGGGCGATTTGCGGCATGGTGGCGAAAAACGCTACTGCCTCATCCACTTCCATTTGCAGCACATCGCCTATGGTTTTGCCACGCCAGGTTACGCCGAGCGTTTGCGGGTTGAAACGCGCACCACGGCAGACTTCGCAGGGCACTTTCACATCGGGCAGAAAGCTCATTTCTATGGTTTGCATACCTTGCCCCTCGCAAGCTGGGCAGCGGCCTGCGCCTGTATTGAAGCTGAAGCGCCCAGCGGCAAAGCCGTGTGCTTTGGCTTGCAGGGTTTGGGCAAAGAGTTTGCGGATGTCGTCCCAAAAGCCGATGTAGGTGGCAGGGCAGCTGCGCGGGGTTTTGCCGATGGGGGTTTGGTCTACTTCGAGCACCCGCGCTATGGCTTCGTAGCCTGTGATGGCGCTGCACCCGAGCCATGCGGGGCGCTGGCCTGCTGCGTCTGCATCTCTGCCTGCTTTGGTGGCGCGTTGCTGCACTACTGCTTGCACATTGGCCAGCAGCACATCACGCGCCAGGGTAGATTTGCCCGAGCCGCTTACGCCTGTTACCGCGACCAGCCTGTGCAGGGGTACTTGCACGGTGAGGTGTTGCAGGTTGTGCAGGCTGGCTTGTTGCACGATAAGGCAGGGCTGGTTTACTTGGGGTTGTGCGCTGTTTTGCTTGCTGTCTTGCTTACTGTTTTGCTTGGAGGCTGGTGCTTTGTTTGGCTCTGAACCAGCGCCAACTGGCGGCAAGGCTACTGCGCGGCGCGGCTGCAAGGGGTGGCGCATGGGCGCTCGCAGGTAGCGGCCTGTAATGGATTGCTCGCAGGCGGCTATATCGCCCGCCGTGCCTTGCGCTACCAGCGTGCCACCGCGCACGCCAGCGCCTGGACCAATATCAATGATGTGGCTGGCCGCGCGGATGGTGTCTTCGTCGTGCTCAACCACCAGCAACGTGTTGCCTTTGCTGCTCAAGGCTTGCAGGGCGTTAATCAAAATGCGGTTATCACGCGGGTGCAGGCCAATGGTGGGCTCATCGAGCACGTAGCACACGCCTTGCAGGTTGCTGCCCAGTTGCGCCGCCAGACGGATACGCTGCGCTTCGCCCCCGCTTAAAGTGGGTGCGCCACGGTCTAGCGTGAGGTAGCCCAAGCCTACTTGCTCTAAAAAGTCCAGACGCGCAGCAATTTCGGGCAGCAAGTCGCGGGCAATGTCGGCATCGCGCCCTGCCAGTTGCAGCCCTTGGAGCCAGCAGCGCAAGTCGCTTACGCTTAAATGCGCCAATTCGGTGATGGAGATGCCTTGGTCAGCAGGCAGAATTTCAGGAAGCAGAGGGCGCAAAGGTTGCGCAGAGGTCGCAGAACAATCGCCAGAAATTTCTTGTATTTCTTTTGCGTCTTCTGCGCAGCTTTTGCGTTCTCTGCGTCCAGAATTTTGCTCCTCATAGCCATGCAGCAACACCGCCCGCGCCGTGGCATTGAGCCGTGTGCCTTGGCAAGCGGTGCAGGGCTGCTCGCCAATGTCTGCCACATCTGGCTCGGCAAAACTTTGCTCGCGGCCTTTTTGGTCGGCGGCTTGTACGGTGTCATCAAGCAGCTTGCGTTGCTCTTTGCTCAGTTGCACGCCCGTGCCTACGCATTGGGCGCACCAGCCGTGTTTGCTGTTGTAGCTAAACAGGCGCGGGTCTAGCTCGGCGTAGCTGGTGCTGCACACGGGGCAGGCGCGCAGGGTGGAGTAGATGTGCTGGCGGCCTATGGCGGCAGTGCTCGCGCCCGTTTGCATGGCATGTTCCAGCCCGTGCAGCTCGCTTAACACGTGCAGCACGCCTTTGCCATGTTGCAAGGCGGCGTGTACGGCTTGGCGCAGTGTGTCTTCGTTGGCGGGGGAGATGTCCAGACTGAGTACGGGCAGCTCGATGTTGTGCTCTTTAAAGCGGTCAAGGCGGGCAAAGCCCTGTGTGGGCAAAAATTCGCCGTCTACGCGCAAATGGCTGTAGCCGCGTTGCAGCGCCCAGTCCGCCAGCTCGGTGTAAATGCCTTTGCGGGCAGTGACCAGCGGAGCCAGCAGGCCAATGTGCTGGCCTCGGTACTGTTGCATGATTTGCGCCACGATGCGCTCGGGCGTTTGGGGCTGCACGGGGTGGCCGTCGTGAATGCAATGCTGCACACCCAGTTTGACGTAGAGCAACCGCAGAAAGTGCCAGACTTCGGTTGTAGTGCCAACGGTGGATTTGCGCCCGCCGCGCGAGAGGCGCTGCTCAATGGCTACGGCTGGCGGTATGCCATAGACGGCATCTACATCGGGGCGGCCTGCTGGCTGCACCAAGCTGCGGGCGTAAGCGTTTAGGCTTTCAAGGTAGCGGCGCTGGCCTTCGTTGAAAATAATGTCAAACGCCAGTGTGGATTTACCCGAGCCGCTTACCCCCGTAATCACATTAAACTGCCCGCGCGGTATGCGTACCGAGAGGTTTTTAAGGTTGTGCTCGTGGGCGTTGCGGATGTCGATACAGGCGGATTCGGGTTCTCGACGCAGAGGGCGCAAAGATTGCGCAGAGGTCGCAGAAAAATCGCCATAAACAGGCTGTGCTTCGGCTGCTTTTAAGGCGTGGTTTTCGCGTTCGGTGTTGTGTTGATATGGCTCAAATTCAGAACGCAAAAGTCGCAAAGGTTGCTCAGAAGTCGCAAAAGAATTGCCTAAATTTTTTTGTATTTCTTCTGCGTCTTTTGCGTAGTTTTCGCGACTTTTGCGTTCGGTATTGCATTCGGCATAGCTATCCACCCCCATCGCCACATCGTAATCGCGCAATGCCGCCCCCGTATGGCTGCTTGCGTGCTGGCGCACCGTATCGGGCGTGCCTTGCGCTACTATTTGCCCGCCTGCGCTGCCACCTTCTGGGCCCATGTCTATGAGCCAATCGCTGGCGCGGATAACGTCTAAATTGTGCTCAATGACTATCAGCGAGTGACCGATATCAAGCAATTGGGCAAAGGCACGCATCAGTTTGGCGATGTCATCAAAGTGCAGCCCTGTGGTGGGTTCGTCAAACAGGAACAATGTGCCTTTGCTGGCAAGTGGCTGTTTGCTTTTGGCTGTGGTTTGTGCGGCTTGCGCCAAAAAGCCTGCCAGTTTCAGGCGCTGCGCCTCGCCGCCGCTAAGCGTTGGCACGGGCTGGCCGAGTTTGACGTAGTCCAGCCCCACATCCACAATGGGTTGCAGGGCCCGTAGCACGTGGCGGTCGGCGGCAAACAGTTGCGTGGCTTCGTGCACGGTGAGCTCCAGCACGTCTGCCACATTCAAGGCGCGGTCTGCGCGCTGGATGCGCACTTCGAGCAGTTCGGGGCGGTAACGCTGGCCATTGCAATCAGGGCAGCGCAAGTACACATCGCTTAAAAACTGCATTTCTACATGCTCAAAGCCACTGCCGCCACAAGTGGGGCAGCGCCCGTCGCCACTGTTAAAGCTGAATTTGCTGGCTGTGTAGCCGCGCTCTTGCGCCAGTGGCGCGGTGGCAAAGAGTTGGCGTATGGCATCCCACGCGCCTACGTAGCTGGCGGGGTTGGAGCGTGCTGTTTTACCGATGGGGCTTTGGTCTACAAATACCACGTCAGATAAATAATCTGCGCCCAGCAGCCTATCGTGTGCGCCAGGCGCTTCGGTGGCTTTGCCAAAGTGGCGCAGCAGTGCGGGGGCAAGCACGTCTTGCATCAAGGTAGATTTGCCCGAGCCGCTTACGCCCGTAATGCAAACCAGCCGCTGCAAGGGTATTTCAAGCGAAATGTTTTGCAGGTTGTGCTGGCGTGCGCCTTCAAGCAGCAGGCGCGGGGTGTTGGGCTGCACAGCGCGTTGCCGCCAAGCGCCTGCTTGCGTGCTGTGCAGGTCAATTACCTGCTTGCGCCCGCTTAAATAGTCGCCCGTAAGCGTATGTGCTTGCTTGAGTGCGGCGGTGCTGCCGTCAAACACAATCTGGCCGCCACGCGCACCTGGCCCTGGGCCCATGTCGAGCATACGGTCAGCCGCCCACATGATGGCAGGGTCGTGCTCCACCACCACCAGCGTATTGCCCGCATCGCGCAGGCGCTGCATGGCGGTGATGATGCGCTGCATATCGCGCGGGTGCAGGCCTATGCTGGGCTCATCAAGCACAAACAGGGTATTGACCAGCGATGTGCCAAGCGCCGTAGTCAAGTTAATGCGCTGCACTTCGCCACCGCTTAGGGTGCGGCTTTGGCGGTCGAGCGTGAGGTAGCCCAAGCCCACATCGCACAGGTAATGCAGGCGGTGGGTGATTTCTTCAAACAGCAGCTTTTGGGCTTGGGTGGCGGCGGATGCCGAATCGGGAATGGAGGCGAGGTCAGGACGCAGAGGTGGCGCAGAGGGCGCAGAAAAACCAGCAGCAACTTCTTGTGTTTCTTTTGCGTCTTCTGCGTAGTTTTTGCGTTTTCTGCGTTCGGTATTGCTTTCGGCATTCAACACGGCATTGCCCTGTGCCAGCCTCTCAAAAAACGCGTGCAGTCGCTCCAGCGGCAACTGCATCATGTCGTGCAGGCACAGCCCTGGCAAGCTTTCAAGCTGGGCGCGGCTCCATTGCGTGCCGTGCGGCATGTGGCGCTGCGCGGGGGGCAAAACGGCGTCGGCATCGGCCTTGCTGCCTACGCGCCACAGCAGGCTTTCGGCTTGCAGGCGCGCGCCTTGGCAGATGGGGCATTCGGTGTAGCTGCGGTATTTGGCAAGCATGACCCGAATGTGCATTTTGTAGGCTTTGCTCTCCAGATAGCCAAAAAAACGCGCTATGCCGTACCACTGCTTGCTCCAGTTGCCCTCTTTGAAATTGGGTGCGCCGTCTATCACCCAGCGCCGCTGCGCTTCGGTGAGCTTGTTCCACGGCGTATCGCGCGGTATGCCTGCAATTTCGGCGTGGTGCAGCAAGTCGTGCTGGCTTTCTACCCATGCAGGGGTTTGTATTGGCTTGATGGCGCCTTGGCGCAAGGTGAGCTTTTCATCGGGTATGACCAGCCCCCAGTCCACCCCTATGACGCGCCCAAAGCCCTTGCAGGCCGCGCAAGCACCTGCGGCCGAGTTAAACGAGAACATGCCTGGCAGCGCAGCGCGGTAGCTGATGCCGCTTTGCGGGCAATGCAGCCCGCTGGAGTATGCCCACTGCTGCTCGGGCGCGGTGTCTGCCTTGTCTGCGGCGCCGTCTGCGAACCTGTCTGTGGCGTTGCTTGTGATGCTGTTTGTAGCGCCGTTTATGGCATCGTTTGTTGCGCTGTTATTGGCGCTGCTCGCTGGCTGGTTAGCCGCTTGCACAAATACCGTAATCTGCCCTTGCCCGTGGCGCAAAGCCAGCTCTAGTGCCTCGCGCACGCGGGCAGGTTCGACGGCTGACAGGCGCAGGCGGTCGGCAACGATATGCAGGCGCAGTTTTTCTTCTTTTTCTTGGCTCTGCCCGTTGCCAATGTCTACGGCATCGGCTGCGTTAGCCTCATTTTCAGGCAAAAGCACGCGCTGCTGGCTATGGATGCGGGTAAAACCGCTGGCACTTAGCCACTGGGCGATTTCATCGTCGCCAATGTGTGCGGGCAGCACCACGGCAAAGGTGATGATGAGCCTGGGCTCGCTCTGCCCTGCTGCAAGCATGGCGGCGCACCGCGCTTGCAAATCGGCGTAGATGCTGTCGGTATTGTCATGCTGCACGGGCAAAGCCGTGGCGCGGTCGTGCAGGTGGGCAAAGCGGGCGAAAAAGAGCTTGAGGTGGTCGTTCAGCTCTGTCATCGTGCCCACGGTGGAGCGGCTGGTGCGTACGGGGTTGGTTTGGTCGATGGCGATTGCGGGCGGTACGCCTTCAACCTTGTCTACCGCGGGTTTGTCCATGCGGTCGAGAAACTGGCGGGCGTAGGCGCTGAAGGTTTCTACATAGCGGCGCTGGCCTTCGGCGTAGAGCGTGTCAAAAACCAGACTGGATTTGCCCGAGCCACTCGGCCCCGTTACCACGGTAAGCTCGCCCGTGCGAATGTCTACATCTACACCGCGCAGATTATTCTGGCGCGCGCCACGGATGCGGATAACGCCATCTGTTTGCTGCTCGGCGGCAGGCGTGGCAGGCACAGCAAGCGCTTGATGGGCTGCAAGCTCTGGCGCTGCTTTGGCAGGCGCGGCTTCGCCTTGCTGCTTGCCGCTTGGGTGCTGGGTAAATCCGCTCAAAACAGCTTGCTCCGTATATGGCTGCGCCTGAAAAATGCGGCAGGCGCGTTAATCTTCGGCTTTCATAACGCCGTATGCCAGCAAGCCCATTACGCCGCCTGTGGCAGCAGAGATGTAGTAAATAACGCCTCCCACCTCATAGACACCAATTGCCGTAAGCGGATAGGCAACGATAAAAGCGCCCAGAGCGCCCGCAATCAGCGTGCCGTTTTTTTGCATACCCGCTACGCCTATGCCAGACCTGTGCGCATACCAGGCAGCGCCTGCACCGAGTGCGAGAGTTAAAACTATATGAACTATAAACATGTTGTGCTTTCTTCTTTGCTAACCAAAATACAAACCTGACTGCGAACTGTAGCGCAGTTGGGCA
Source organism: uncultured Allobrachymonas sp. (assembly GCA_964618495.1). Lineage (GTDB taxonomy): Bacteria > Pseudomonadota > Gammaproteobacteria > Burkholderiales > Burkholderiaceae_C > Brachymonas. The sequence continues at coordinate 30,455 of CAZUBE010000005.1, forward strand.
ATTTTCACATTTCTCAGCAGCGGTACGCTACGCAGCGGGCGGGGTATTTTTGCGCTGCTTGGAGCTATTGGTGCAAAAACCACGCCAAGCACCACAGCGCATCCAAACAAGCCAAAAACCAAACAAGCAGCATTTATGCGCCCTACAGGGCATAAATGCCCTACAACCCGCATGAATACTGCTTGTCGCACTTAAAGAGCAAAACTCGGTAACCCTCAAATAACGCAACCCTCATTAAAACAGCGCCGCTGCACGGCACAGCGCCTTTGCGCAAAAACTGCTCTAACTTGCCAACCCGCCAACTTTAGCGCGTAAGCACCTGCAAGGCTTCGCGGTATTTGGCAGCAGTGTTGGCAATGACATCTTCGGGCAGCGTGGGCGCGGGCGGGGTTTTGCTCCACGGCTGGCCATTGACCGTAGCCGTTTGCAGCCAGTCGCGCAAATACTGCTTGTCGTAGCTGGGCGGGTTTTGCCCCGCATCAAACGCCTGCTGGTAGCCTTGCAGCGGCCAGTAGCGTGAGCTGTCAGGCGTGAGCACCTCATCCATCAAGGTAAGCGTGCCATCGGCATCCAGCCCAAATTCAAACTTGGTATCAGCAATGATGATGCCTTTAGTCAGCGCATAGGCGCTCGCCTCTTGGTACAAGGCAATGCTGATGCTGCGAATGCGCTCGGCCAAATCCTTGCCTACCATCGCCTCAACCTGCGCAAAGCTGATGTTTTCATCGTGCTCGCCCACGGCAGCCTTGGCAGCGGGGGTAAAAATAGGCTCGGGCAGGCGTTGTGCATTGCGCAAGCCCGCAGGCAGCGGCACACCGCAAACGCTTTGATTTTGCTGGTATTCAGCCCAGCCACTGCCTGCCAGGTAGCCACGCACTACTGCCTCAACGGGCAGGGGTTTAAGCCGCTTGACCAACATGCTGCGCCCTTGCACCTGTGCCACCTCATCGGGAGCAACCACGCTTTCAGGCGCTTGCCCCGTTAAGTGATTGGGGCAGATGTGCCCTAATTTATCGAACCAAAACTGCGCCATTTGCGTAAGCAACGTACCCTTGCCTGGAATAGGCTCGCTCATGATGACATCAAAGGCGCTGATACGGTCGCTAGCCACCATCAGCAAGCGGTCGTTGCCAACGGCATAGTTATCACGCACCTTGCCACGCGCCAATAAAGGCAGGGAGTGGAGTTGCGAGGAGGCAAGAGCAGAGGTTGAAGGCATGATAAAAATAGAGCAGTTAAATCAGTAATACGACTTATACAAAAAGGCAGGCAAGGCAAGGTAAAGCCAGCAATCACAAGCCTCAGCTTACCCAACGTTCAGCAATGGTTTGCGCAAGCCATCATCGGCTTACAAGGCTGCATCCCTGATACCAAAGTGCATATTCGCCGCCAAAAAGCCGCGTTTGCTGCCGCAGTCAAAGCGTTTGCCGTGCAGCGGGTGCCCCAGAAACTGGCCGCTGCCCAAGCAGGTGGCAATAGCGTCAGTCAATTGTATTTCACCACCTGCACCTGGTTGCTGTGTTTTCAAGGCTTGCATCACGTCAGGCGTGAGGATGTAACGCCCAACCACGCTCCAGTTAGACGGGGCGTTTTCGGCTTTGGGTTTTTCTACGATGGCTTCAATTTGTAGCGGATAGCTGTCTTTATCCAGCGGGCGGATAATGCCGTACTGGTGCACTTCAGACAGGGGGACTTCTTCTACAGCCAGCACAGCTTTGTTGGTGCGACGGTGTATTTCAGCCATTTGCGCCAGTGTGCCCGTGGGAGCGCTGTCAATTAAGTCGTCGGGCAAAAGCACGGCGAAAGGCTCATCGGGCTGCAGCAAATCGGCCGCACACATTACCGCATGCCCCAAGCCCAGCGGCTGTGGCTGGCGCACGTAAAAGCATTTGACGTGCGGCGGTATCACATTGCGCACCAGCTCCAATGCCTGCATTTTGCCTTTGGCTTCGAGTTCGGCTTCCAGTTCAGGCGAGCGGTCGAAGTAATCGACAATGGCGTTTTTGCTGCGGCCCGTAACGAATATCAGCGTATCAATACCCGCTTCCACCGCCTCATCTACCGCGTATTGAATCAGGGGGCGGTCTACCACCGTGAGCATTTCTTTCGGTATGGACTTAGTCGCTGGCAAAAAGCGGCTGCCCAAGCCTGCTACGGGGAATATGGCTTTGCAAAGAGGTTTCATATTGGATTAAAAGCTAGATTGGTTTTTCTTATGCAATTTGCCGCGCAAACAATGTGCTTTGTCTGCGCGGCAAGACCGCCTAATGGCTACAGATGCAGTAACGCATTACATATGGTCAATCATCACCTGCCCAAAGGCCGAGCAGCTCACCTGCGTGGCACCCTCTATCAGGCGGGCAAAATCGTAAGTCACTTGCTTGCTGGCAATGGCTTTGCCCATGCTGCTGATAATCAAATCGGCAGCTTCGCCCCAGCCCATATGGCGCAACATCATTTCGGCTGACAAAATTTCACTGCCAGGATTGACGTAGTCTTTGCCTGCATATTTGGGGGCTGTGCCGTGGGTGGCCTCGAACATGGCGATGTCGTCGCTCAGGTTTGCGCCAGGCGCTATGCCAATGCCGCCCACTTGCGCGGCAAGCGCGTCAGAAATGTAGTCGCCATTGAGGTTGAGCGTGGCAATCACGCTGTATTCGGCAGGGCGCAACAAAATTTGCTGCAAGAAGGCATCAGCAATGCTGTCTTTGATGGTGATTTCTTTGCCTGTCTTGGGGTTTTTAAACGCCATCCACGGCCCGCCATCAAGCAGCTCTGCGCCAAACTCGCGCTGCGCCAGCGCATAGCCCCAATCACGAAAACCGCCTTCGGTGTATTTCATGATGTTGCCCTTGTGCACCAGCGTTACGCTGGGCTTGTCGTTATCAATGGCGTACTGGATGGCTTTGCGTACCAAACGCTCGGTACCTTCGCGGCTCACAGGCTTGATGCCTATGCCTGATGTGGCTGGGAAACGAATCTTGGTTACACCCATTTCCTTGATGAGGAAATCAATCAGTTTTTTCGCGTTATCGCTTTCAGCTTCGTATTCAATACCTGCATAGATGTCTTCGCTGTTTTCGCGGAAGATAACCATGTCGGTTTTATGTGGCTCTTTTACAGGCGAAGGCACGCCATCAAAATAACGAATGGGGCGCAGGCAGACGTACAAATCCAGCTCTTGGCGCAAAGCCACGTTGAGCGAACGAATGCCGCCGCCCACAGGCGTGGTTAGCGGCCCTTTGATAGAAACCACATATTCTTTGAGCGCCTGCATGGTTTCTGCTGGCAGCCACACATCGGGCCCATAAATGCGGGTAGATTTTTCGCCTGCATAGACTTCCATCCAGCAGATTTGGCGCTTGCCGCCGTAGGCTTTGGCTACAGCCGCATCTACCACTTTAATCATGACGGGGGTGATGTCAAAGCCCGTGCCGTCGCCTTCGATAAAGGGGATGATGGGCTGGTCAGGCACATTCAACGACATATCGGCATTGACGGTGATTTTTTGCCCGTTGGCGGGGACTTTGATGTGCTGGTACATGGCTGCTCCGTTAATCATTGGGGTAAAGAAAAAGCCTTTGCAGGCTCAAACGCTATCTAAAAGTACAGATTGACGCGGGGATTTTAGCGGCTATGCCAATCAGGACGAAAATCGACGCTGCTTGTTCAGGGCTTTCCCTGAGTGCGCTTGCGCAAAAGCACGGCTGCGGCGGCAACTCTGCATTTGCAGCAAAGAAGCCAGCCGCGCAACCCAAGCTGGCTTCTTGCCGTTTGCTAAATCTCGACCTTCGCTCCCAGCTCCACCACGGCGTTGTTAGGCAGATTCAAATACTCTGCCGCTGCGCTGGCGTTGTGGTGCATATGGGCAAACAGTTTTTCGCGCCAACGTGCCATGCCTGGCAAGTTCGATGGCACGATGTTATCGCGCGAGAGGAAATAGCTCGCCTGCATGGGCTCAAACACACAGCCATGCTTGTGCAGCTCCAGCAGCGCTTTGGGCAAATCAATCTGGTCCATAAAGCCGTAATGCACCAGCACCTGCCAGCATGCATTGCCCAGCGGGTTTACTTCCAGCCGCTGCTCCTCGGCAATCCAAGGCACTTCGTGGTTTTTAACCGTTACAAACAGGTTTTGCTCGTGCAGCACCTTGTTGTGCTTGAGGTTATGCAGCAGCGCGTGTGGCACGCTGACTTGGTTGGCGTGCATAAACACCGCCATGCCTGCTACGCGCTGCAGTGGGTCGGCAAAAACCGAAGCCAGAAACTCTTTAAGCTGCAAACTCTCGGAGACCAGCCTTGCAGCCAGCAGGGCGCGGCCACGGTACCAAGTCATCATCAGCAGGAAAATCAGCCCCGCTACAGCCAGCGGGAACCAGCCGCCGTGCATGAATTTCATCATGTTCGAGAGCCAGAATGCGCCATCAATCACCAGGAAAAACGCGATGGGAATTACCACCAGCGGCAGCGACCACTTCCAGACATAGCGCAGCACAAAATAAGTCATCAGCGTGGTAATGACCATATTGGTCGTCACGGCAATGCCGTAAGCGCCCGACAAGTTAGCCGATGAACGAAACATCATCACCACCAGCACAATCGCCACAAACAGCGCCCAATTGACAAAAGGCATGTAGATTTGCCCTGTCTCGTGCTCGCTGGTGTGCAAAATGCGCAAGCGCGGCAAGTAGCCCAGTTGAATAATCTGCTTGGTAGCACTGTATGCGCCCGAAATAAGCGCCTGCGAAGCAATCACCGTGGCTGCCGTTGCCAAGCCAACCAGCGGGTACAGCGCCCATTTGGGTGCCATCATGAAAAACGGATTTTCAGCCGCTTCAGGGTTGCTCAGCAACAAAGCGCCCTGCCCCAGATAGTTCATTGCCAGCGGCGGCATCACAATGAGGAACCATGCCCATTGAATAGGCTTGCGGCCAAAATGCCCCATATCGGCATACAGCGCCTCGCCGCCCGTTACGCACAACACCACCGCGCCCAGAATAAAAAACGTGGTGCGCGGCTGCTCTGCAATAAAGCGCAAGGCGTGCAGCGGGCTCAATGCCGCCACAATGCCTGGCTGCTGCACAATTTGCATCACGCCCAGCGAGCCAATGGTGATAAACCACAGCAGCATCACAGGGCCAAAGAGCTTGCCAATGCCCGCCGTGCCTTTTTTCTGCATCACAAACAGCACCAGCAAAATACTCAGCGTGATAGGAATGATGTAGTGCTTAAACGCTTCAGAGGCCACTTCCAGCCCCTCAACCGCTGAGAGCACCGAAATGGCAGGCGTAATCACGCCGTCGCCATAAAACAGGCACGCCCCCATCAAGCCCAGCAGCAGCAGCACATAGCGCAGCTTGGGTCGCCCCTGTATGGAGTTGGAAACCAGCGCAAACATAGCCACCAAGCCGCCCTCGCCGTGGTTGTCGGCACGCAAAATCAGCAGCACGTACTTGACTGCCACCAGCAGCGTGAGCGTCCAGAAAAAGAGCGAAACAATGCCGTAGACGTTGGCAGGTGTCACGGGCAAATGGTTGAAGTGGAACACGGTCTGCATGGAATACAGCACGCTCGTGCCAATATCGCCATAGACCACACCGATAGCGCCCAGCATCAAAGCGGGCAGAGAAGACTTGTGCGGTGAACTGTTTTGCATATTTACTTTTCCTCGGGTTGCACCAGCAATGAATTAAATGCCAATGCGCCCAAACACCCCAAAGGGGAAAGCAGCTATTGTGCATGTATTTGTAAGCATTTGCCTGTTTTGCGATACATCCCCGATGGCTATTTACAAATTAAAGAGGTGGCTGCCCACAACAGCCGCTTTTCATTGCGTTTTTCATTGCGCTTTTAGCGCTACTTGTAGCGCCGCTTGCAAGTGCCGCAGTAGTTGTCACTCCCGTGCTGGCGGAAATCCAGCAACATAAGGGCGCAACGGTGGGTTAGCGCCTGCGCGGGAATGGCAGGCGATTGCGTTTTGATAAAAAACTGAAATGCACCAGCGTTTCCCTTAGGCTTTTTTCTGCCAGACTGCCGCAAAAAAACCATCTGTGCCATGCACATCAGGCCACAGGCGCAAATACTGGCCTGCGGGCACGCCAGCGCACGCGCCGTCTTGCTGCTCCGTTTGCGGCGCGGGTTGCTGTGTGAGTTGCTGCGAGCACAGCGTAGCAGCGTGTGGCGCTTTCAGTGCTTCCAGCACTTGCGCGGCGTTAAGCGCCTCAAACTGCGGCTGGGCAGCGGTGAAAGCGGCTGCAACTACCTCATTTTCAGCTTCTAGCACGCTGCAAGTGGCGTACACCAAGCGCCCGCCTGGTTTGAGCAAGCGGGCAGCGCTTTTTAAAATGGCAGCTTGCTTTTGCGCCATCTCCTGCACCGTTTGCGGGGTTTGCCGCCATTTCAAATCGGGGCTACGGCGCAAAGTACCCAGCCCTGAGCAGGGCGCGTCTACCAATACGCGGTCGACCTTGCCCGCAAGGCGGCTGATGCGTTCATCGCTCTCATCGGCAATCGCCATCAGGTGCACGTTGTTTAATCCGCTGCGTGCCAGCCGTGGCTTGAGTTTTTCAAGCCTGTGCGCCGACACATCCAGCGCGTACAAGCGCCCTGTATTGCGCATGGCTGCTCCCAGTGCCAGCGTTTTGCCGCCAGCGCCTGCGCAAAAATCAACCACTATCTCGCCACGCTTGGCATCCAGCAGCACGGCCAGCAGTTGCGAGCCTTCGTCTTGCACCTCGATTTGTCCATTGCGCATTGCATCAAGCTGCGCGAGCTTGGGCTTGCCCGCCAAGCGTATGCCCCAAGGCGAGTAAGGCGTGGCTTGTGCTTGCAGCCCTGCTTGCTGCAGGCTTTGTATGGCTTGCGTGCGCTTGGCAAGCAGGGTGTTTACGCGCACGTCCAGCTCTGCCTGTTGCAACAATGCCAACGCTACCGCATCAAAGCGTGTGCCTACCTGCGCGGCTATGGCTTGAGCCAACCATGGCGGCAAATTATGCCGCTGCGCGGGTGGCAAATCGCCAGCGCGCGCCTGCTCACAGGTGGCTAGCCATTGCTGCTCGGGCGCAGTTAAAAGCGTTTGCAAAAATGCACGCTCGCCTGCAAAGCCCAAAATCGCCAAGCAGCGCGCCTTGTTGCTGCCTTTGTGGCTACCTGCCTTGTTGCAGCTCACGCTGCCAGCGCCAGTCTCGGCCAGCGCATCAAACAGGTTTTTTTGCCGCAACACGCTGTAGACAGTCTCGGCAAGCGTGGCGCGTTCGCGCGAGCCCAGCGTGCGCTGGTCGCGGAAATACTGGGACAACACCGCATCAGCAGGTTGGCGAAATTGCAGCACTTGCTCTAGCAGCGCCGCGCAATGGTCTAACAGGTTTTTAGGATGCATGGGCGGCATTGTCCCATGTGTGGCTTGCATCTGGCACGCCGCACCGCGCAATGCTTGAAAAATACCGCTGCTGCCTCCCTCGTTTAACTGCGATGTTGGCGGGTCTTCATCACGCCAAAACATGCACGGTTTGCCTGCTTTTTGTCTCGAAAGTGATACATCTGCCCGTGATATTCGTTCTTTATTCGCTCTTTTGGTTGGCGCGGCGGTTGTTTATTGCCACTATCTGGCACAAGCTCTGGTGCTCGCAGCCAATAAGCCACTATAATCAGCAGCTTTTCAGCGTGCCGCTGGCCGGGTGGCCAGTTGCGTGTCTCAATCGCTGGAAGATTCTCCACCCGAAGGATTGCATCATGGTCGTTATTCGACTTTCCCGTAGCGGCAGCAAAGGCCGCCCTTTTTTCAACGTAGTTGTTGCTGACAAGCGCGTGCGTCGCGATGGCAGCTTTATCGAGCGCATCGGTTTTTACAACCCCACCGCTACCGAAAAAGAAGAAGGTCTGCGTATTGCGCAAGACCGTCTGACTTACTGGAAAAGCGTTGGCGCACAGCCATCTCCTACAGTTGAGCGTCTGGTTAAACAGCACGCCAAAAAAGCTGCTGCTTAATTTTTAAGCGCTGTTTTTCTTCGCAAAGCCCGATGCTTAACCCATCGGGCTTTGTTTTTTTATACTATCGTGCCATGCTCCGTGCAACGTTCCACTTTTAACCCGTCAAAATCCGCACCATGTCTTTAGTTGATTTGCAATCCATCCTTGAGTCGCACCCCTTGCCCGAAGATGCCATTGAAGTAGCCCGCATTGGCGAGGCGTGGGGCGTTAAAGGCTGGTTCAAGGTGGTGGCGCACAGCAAAATGCCCGAAGCGGTTTTTTCCAGCAAACGCTGGTATTTGCAGCCCGCACAACGCGGCGCTATTACCTTTAGCGGCACGCTGCGCCTGCCCATCAGCCAGGTTAAAACGCATGGCGACACGCTGGTTGCGCAATCTTTGCCTATTGCCGACCGCACGGCTGCCGAGCTGCTGCGCGGCGCACGGGTGTTTATACCGCGCTCGAGCTTTCCTACCCCTGACGAGGGCGAATACTACTGGGTCGATTTGATTGGCTGCCGCGTAAGCAATCGCCAAGGCGCAGATTTAGGCGTAGTGCAAGACCTGCTGCCCACAGGCCCGCAAACCACGCTGGTACTCGCTTTTGAGGCCAACAGCAAGCCCGCCGAGCGCCTGATTCCCTTCGTTAATGCCTTTGTTGATAGCGTAGATACCTCTGCCAAAACCATCGTGGTTGATTGGCAGGCCGACTATGATTAAAAGCAATCTATTGAACACCGCTTTTTGCCACACCTTGCACTTCCCGTTGTGCCATGCGCTTTGATGTCATCACCCTGTTTCCTGAACTGTTTGAGCCTTTTTTACAAACAGGCGTAACCCGCCGTGCTTACGAAACAGGGCAAATCGAACTCAAACTCTGGCAATTGCGCGACTTCGCCCAAGGCAACTACCGCCGCGTAGATGACCGCCCCTTTGGTGGCGGCCCGGGTATGGTGATGCAGGCCGAGCCGCTATGGCAGTGTCTGCAAGCCATACGAGCCAGCCGCGCTGAAGCACCCGCGCAAGCTGCACCCGTCGTTTTGTTTTCACCCATCGGCCAGCGCCTTGACCACGCGCAAGTGCAGCACTGGGCAGATGCAGCCAGCAGCACTGGCGCTATTTTGGTATGTGGCCGCTACGAAGGCATAGACCAGCGTTTTATCGACACTTGCGTAAACGCCCAAATCAGCTTGGGCGACTTTGTGCTGTCTGGCGGCGAAATACCCGCCATTGCCCTGCTCGATGCCATTGCCCGCCTGCAACCTGGCGTGCTGCACGACCAAGACAGCCACATACAAGACAGCTTTAACCCCGCACTTGGCGGCCTGCTTGACTGCCCCCACTACACCCGCCCCGAAGTCTGGCGCGAGCAGCCCGTTCCAGCCGTATTGCTGGGCGGCAACCATGCCGAAATCGCCCAATGGCGGCAGGCACAAAGCCTGCAAATAACCCGCCGCCACCGCCCCGATTTGCTGCCCTCAGCAAACAAGCAACACAACACACCAGAACAAGGCCAGCAGCAGCCCAAGCCCTGCAAAACCAAGCCCTATACGCCACAACCATGACACCCCCGCCAGCCTCGGGCGCACCCCACCCAAAAAACCACATCGACCCCCAAGCCGCCGCCCGCTGGCAGCAGCGCAGCCACACACAAAGCCCCTGGCTGCACGAAGAAATAGCACGGCGCATGATGCAGCGGCTCGATTTCATCACCCTGCAACCGCACAACTGGCTGCACTGGCACGCCGCACAAGGCGGCTTGCAGGCGCACACCGCCCTGCAACAACGCTACCCGCAAGCCACCGCTTGGCACGTACCCTCATCTAACGTAGCATCAAGCACACCACCACCTGCCACCCACAGCATAGACATGCTCTGGGCAAACATGGCACTGCACACTGCCACCGACCCCTTGGTTGTTTTAAAGCAATGGCGGCAATGGCTCTCGCCCACTGGCTTTGTCATGTTCTCCACCCTCGGGCCCGATACCCTGCACGAACTGCGCCAGCTCTACCTGCAACGCGGCTGGCCGCCGCCCTGCCACAGCTTTACCGACATGCACGACTGGGGCGATATGCTGCTGCACGCTGGCTTTGCCGACCCCGTAATAGACACCGAACGCATCACCCTAACCTTTGCCACCCCGCAACGCCTGCTGCAAGAGTTGCGCGAACTTGGCCGCAACCTTGCCGCCACCCGCAGCCACGCCACCCACGGCCACGGCTGGCTGGCAGAGTTACACCAAGCCATCAGCACATTGGCGCAGGCAGATGGCAGTTTGCCGCTGACTTTCGAGGTCATCTACGGTCACGCTATGCAATCGAGCCAAAGCAGCGACGAAACGGGCGCAACCACCATTGACTTGGTACACATGCGCCACATGCTGCGTAACTGGCGCGGCTAAAGCGCAGCAAGCCCCAAACTTGCCTTTGTTAGCGAAGCGCTGATTTATTCCAGCTTCAGATAAAAACGCCATGGCTCGTCATTCCCGCGCAGGCGGGAATCCATCCGCATAAAGAGCGTGGCTGTGAATTGCCGCCTGTGCGGGAGTAACGGTTTTTTAAATACCCGCTTGCTGAAAGCATAAAGCCGTGCTTCGCTAGCCCTTGCAGCCCAGCCCCCGCAAGGCTTGCAGCAGCACGGCTTGCGCTTGTGGCGTGTGTACGCACAGGCGCACATGCCCGCTTAGGCCAAACGAAGCACAATCGCGCAGTTTGACGCCTTGGGAGCGCAGTGCCGAGAGCATTTGCGCCAAATCCATGCCTGCGGGCAGGCTTGGGCGCGCTACAAAAAAGCTGGTTTCGCTCGGGTAACATTCCCAGCCCAAGGCTTGCAGGGATTGCAACTGTGCTGCCTTGTAGCCTTGCAGGGTTTGGCGCGATTGCGCCAGCCAGTCTTGCGTGGCTGTGCTGCACCAGTTATGCAGCAAAGCCAGCCCATACGCCCCCAGCGGCCATGATGCTGCCCGCGCCGCCACGCTTTGCACTGCCTCATCTGGCAAATGCTGCGGCGCTATGGCATAAGCCGCCCGCAAGCCGCACACGCCCAGCGCCTTGTTGGGGGTAAAAATTTGCCAAGCCGACTGGCGCTTGAATGCCTCTGGCAGCAGGGGGCTATCTGTAAGCTGTAGCGGGGCGTAGGCGCAATCAAGCACCACCGTGCTGCTCTGGCGGCGTTGCGCCCACTGCTGCGGCAAAGCAAGCGCCTGCCCCAAGGGGCTGCTGGGGGCGCATAGCCAGATTAAATCGGCTTGCCCAACATCTGCCACTTGCGCCATGCCATGCAGCGCCGCCGCGTGGGCGTAGTCGGCATAGTGGTGCGCGGGCAGCCACACAGCGGGCTGTGCAGTGTTGCCGCTGCCGTTGTTGCTACAGCCTTTGTCGCTTGTGCGGACTTGCGCGCTTACCCAGGCTGTTAGCCGTGCAATCAGCTCACTGCCGCTGCTGCCAAAAACAATGCGCCCGCTATCTACCCCGTGCCAAGCGGCGAGCGTGTGGCGCAATGCGGTGTAGGCGGGGTCGGGGTAGCGAGTGATGTCTGCGCCAGCCAGTGCCACTACAGTATGTGGGCAAGGGCCCGTGGCGTTGCTGTTGGTAGAAAAATCCCACTGCGGCACGCCCAGCGCATCGCTGCCGCCATGCTGCGGCTGCGTGGGCTGCGCTGCTAACGTAGGCAGCATGGGTGACGTTTTGCAGTTGCGTGCGGGGTGCGTGTTCATTGCGTTATTACACCAGAGCTGGCAGCAGCCTGGCCAGAGCTTGCGGCATATTTCCAGCCGCACTCGAAACTGCCACGCTCTCAACCACCACCCACCATTTCACCCACCATTTCACCCACCACGCCACCACCCAAGCCAGCCCCCACAAAGCCACCAGCCCCAGCAGTGCGCCATGCACCAGCCGCACCGCCTGCGCTATGTGGCACGCTTGCGCGGTTTGACCTTGGGCGTGCAGGGTGTAGGTGTGGGGCTTGCACAGGCGCACATCAAGCACCAGCGCCAGCGCCGCCATAGGCCAGCCGCTATTGGGCGAAGGAGTGCAACGCGCCTGACGCGGCAGTTGCGCCAGACGCTGGCAAATGCTGCTGCTTTGCGTGCTGGATTGCTGGTTGGCGTGCGTTTTTGTTTGTTTTGCTGCTTTTTCTTTTGATTGCGTGATGGTTTCAGCATCAGCCGCTTGACTTGCGCTGGCAGCACTGCTGCTGCCAGCTGCAAGGTGGCATGCTGGCCGCGCTTTGCGCCACGATGCAACCACCCCAGCCAGCGCCAGCACCGCCGCCGTAATGCGTGCGGGCAACCACGCCAGCACATCATCAGCGCGTGCAGCCCATTTGCCTGCCCATTCCCAGCACTGCCCGCGGTAGTTGCCGCGATAGCCCCACATGGAGTCTGCCGTATCAGCAAAGCGGCACAGCGCCGCGCCTGGCAAGCCCAGCAAAGCAAACCAAAACAGGGGGGCAACAACAGAATCGTTGAGGTTTTCGGCCAAACTTTCCAGCGCACTTTCGCGCACCTGCACCACGTCCAGCACCGCCACATCGCGGCTCACAATACGCGCCAATTGCTGCTGCCCCGCTTGCAGCGATTGCCCCAGTTGCTGCTCAACGGCGGCAACTTCATCAGTCAACATACGCCACGCCAGCAAGGGCTTGAGCGCCACGCCCAGCAGCAACACTGCCCAGCCCAATGGCAATTGCAGCAGCAGCCATTGCAGCCCACCCGCCACCAACAGCACCAGCACTGCACCCAGCCACCAAGCAGCAGCGCCGCGCCAAAACGATGCCCAATCGGCTGCATCAGCCTTATCTGCCGCGCCAGCCACATCACCCGCCCCGCTTTGCCCAATCACCACCCGCGCCTGCAACCAACGCCCAGCCCAGCCCAGATAGTTGCCCATCCACACCACAGGATGCCAACGCGGCGGCGGCTCGCCTATCCACTGATCAATGAAGAGGGCAAGCAGCACGGCGGCGTAGGCTGCGGCTACGAATTGCAAGCTTGTTATCGTTTGCATGGCTGTTATTTCAGCGTACCTAAGACCCGTACACCCAGAGCCAGCATGACTGCTCCGCAAACACGGTTAATCCAGTGGCTATAGCTCCTAAATACGCCTTGCAAACGCGGCTGAGCCAGCAGCAAAACCACCGCACTAAACCACCCCATTTGCAACACCATCATCCACAAACCATAAGCTAGCAACTGACGCAAGGGCATATCAGGCGATAGCACCACCGTAAAAAGCGAGACAAAATAAACTGGCGCTTTAGGGTTGAGCACATTGCACAAAAATCCTTTAGCAAAGCTTCGCCAAGCAGAGAGCTGTATTGGTAGCGTATGCGCCTGTATCCGGGCTGTTTCTGCGCTGGCAGGCACACCAGTATCTGCTTGCGAACGCAATGCCTTAACACCAATAAATACCAGATAGCTGCCACCCAGCAACTTAATTGCCCACAGCAGCGACAACGAGTGCGCGATGGTGGCAGCAAGCCCACCAATAGAGTAAGCAATATGCACACCCAACCCCAACGCAATGCCCGCACTGCACCATAACCCTGTGCGCCTGCCATGCACTAGCGTTTGCTGCGTCACCATCAAAAAGTCAGGGCCTGGTGATGCTGCGGCCAACAAGTGAACAGAAGTGATTAAAAACAGACCTTGCCAAAAAGCCATCATGTGCTCCAGTTACCTTTTCAGAACATCTTGCATCTATCAATCCTCAATCCCGCGCTGCGCGGGTATGCCTGCATCAAAAGCGTGTTTGATGGGGCGCATTTCGGTAACGGTGTCGGCCATGTCGATAATTTCTTGCGGGCAGCGGCGGCCTGTGAGGCAGACGTGTACGTCTTTCGGGCGGTTTTGCAGGGTTTCGAGCACGTCTTGCAAATCAAGCCAGCCGTAGATAAGCGGGTAGGTGATTTCGTCGCATACGACTAGAAAGTATTCACCGCTCAAAATGGCGGCTTTGGCTTTTTGCCAGCCGTTGCGTGCCAGTTGGGCGGAGTGGTCTAAATCGCGGCTGTCCCAGCTAAAGCCATCGCCCAGACTTTCAACAGGTATGCCGATTTGCTCAAACATGCGGTGCTCGCCAAAGCGTGCGCCTTGGGTTTTCATGAATTGGTAGATTTTTACCGCCTTGCCGCGCCCCGTAGCGCGTAGTGCCAGCCCAAATGCGGCTGTGCTTTTGCCTTTGCCGTCGCCCGTATTGACTAGGAGCAGCCCACGGCGCTCGCCTGCTGGCTTTTCATATGGCTTTGCGGTGGGTGGGTTTTCGATTTGCATGGTTGGCTCCTGCTGGTTTTTGCTTGTATGGGCGCATATTGCGCCAGATGGGTAGTGTGGCGTATTCAGTATTCAAGGGCGTTTTAGCGGCAGCGGCAAGCCTGCCGCCATGAAGGTGACATGGCTGCATGCAGCAGCTACGCGCTGGTTGAGCATGCCCAGTGCATCAACAAAAGCGCGGTTTTCTTGCCCCAGCGGGATAAGCCCCAAGCCAATTTCATTGCTAACCAGATAGACCTGCGCCTGACACGCCTTGAGCGCCTGCAACAACGCGGTGATGCCGCTTTGCGCCTGTGCTGCATCTGGCTTGCCGTGCATGGGCATAAGCAGGTGGGTAAGCCAGAGGGTGAGGCAATCTATCACCAGCAGTGTGTGCGGGTGGCTGTGCGCGTGCAGGGCGGCGGGCAAGTCAGTGGTTTCAAGGGTGACCATGCTTGGCACGCGCTGGGCGCGGTCGCTTTGGTGGCGGGCTATGCGCTGGCGCATTTCTTCATCCCACGGCTGGGCGGTGGCGATGTAGATGGCGCGGCGCGGCTGGGCTGCGGCTTGTGGGGCAGTTGCGATATTCTCCGCCAATGCCTGCGTTGGCGCTTGGGCTGCTGCCAGCCAGTGCGCTGCCATGTGCTCGGCGCGGGCGGTTTTGCCGCTTTTTTGGCCGCCCAGTATCAATTCGTGGTGGGGCTGCATGGTTGGGTCTGGATGTGGGTTTCGGGATGGGCTGCCGAAGGCGTTTGCAGGCGCGGCAAAAACAACTGCGCCGCCGCTTGCGGGCTGCTGGCAAACCAGGGGTGAAAGTGGCTTGCCCAAACGTTGCCAGCAGGCCCATATTGGTACAGCGCCTCACCCGCTTGGTTGCGGCTATTGGCACGGGCGCTGGTGGTGCGGGCAAGCTCGGGCAGTGCGGTGCTGATGCTGGCATAGTGAAAGGTGTGGCCACGCAGGGGTAGATGCTGTGGCTCTGCGCCCTGTGCGCCTGTGGCATGTGCGTTGTCTAACTCCTGTGCGCCGCCTGCCGCTGTTACCGCTGGCACAACCAGCGCCTGCAAGCCCAGCCCTTGCAGGCGACTGTGCATGTGCGCGGTGGCTGGCAATATGCCCCATGCGGGCTGCTCGGCAGCGGGGGTTGGTGTGGCTTGTGTTGCGGCTTGTGGGGCGCTTGCCGCGTGGCTCTGGGCAGGCGTAGTTGATGCAGCTTGTGCGGGGGTGATGCTCTGGCATAACAGCAGCATGCCGCCGCCTTCTGCCCAAACAGGTTTGCCTGCGGCTATATGCTGCGCCACACTTTGGCGCATGGCGGTGTTGGCTGCAAGTTGGGGCAGGTGCAACTCGGGGTAGCCACCAGGCAACCAAAGCGCATCGCACGGTGGCAGGCTGGCATCTGCCAGTGGCGAGAAAAACACCAGTTTTGCGCCCAGCGCGTGCAAGGTTTCGAGATTGGCGGGGTAGATAAAGCAGCAAGCCGCATCACGCGCTATGGCTATGGTGCAGCCTTGCAAAGTGGGGCTGGGTATTTGTGTTTGCAGGTAGGCGCTTAATACGCCGTGGGGGGTGGCGTTGCATGTGGCGCTGGCCGCGCCGTTAGCTGTGCTACTGGGGGTGCTATTTGCCGTGCCAAGGGAAACGCCACTTGGCGTACTGATGGGCGCAGTATCGGCTGTGCTTGCAGCGGCACTGCCTGATGCTTGTCCCTCCCACAGGCGACTGGGGCGAAATTGCTGCAATTGCGCGGCTGACATGGTTGCCAGCGGGGTATTGTTCAGCGCATCGGCAGCGGCATCAAGCCGTTGCAAGGCATCATGCAGCTCGTGCGCTTGCAATAGCCCCAAATGCCTGCTGCCCAGCGCAAAAGCCTCGCTACGCGCTATGCCGCCGAGCCAATGCGCAGGCTCTCGCAGCGACTCGCGCAGCATCTGGGCATGGTTGGCACTGGCTACGCGGTTAGCCAGCACACCTGCCCAGGGCAAGCCCTGCTGGTAGTGCTGCAAGCCATAGATTACCGCGCCCAGCGTGCCAGCCATGCGGCCAGCGTCTACCACTGCCAGCACAGGCAAGCCAAACTGCACAGCCACATCGGCACTGCTCGGCTCGCCGTCAAACAAGCCCATTACGCCTTCAACCAGCACCACATCGTTATGCATGCAAGCGTGTTGCAGCATGGCGCGGCAAGCGGCAGCGCCCGCCATCCACAAATCAAGCTGGTACACGCTCTGCCCGCTGGCAAGCGCGTGCCAGCCTGCATCAATAAAGTCTGGCCCGCACTTAAACACCTGCACGCGCAAGCCCTGCCTGCTCCAAAAGCGTGCCAGCGCAGCCGTAACCGTGGTTTTGCCCTGCCCCGATGAGGGCGCTGCCACCAGCAACACAGGGCAAGGCGCGCCAGCAGGTGCGGCAGGCGCGCACGGCAAGCCAGGTTCGCAAGGCGCGCAAACGGGCAAAGGGGAATTATCAGCAGCAGCCATACGGCTATTTCCAGCAAAAACAAACGCTCACCTGGCAACCCCGCCACCGCGCGTTCTGGCATCGGCTTGCACGCACCAAGGCAGGCAAGCCGCTCGTGTTGGCCGGTATCCGGGCTGACGGCGCTGCGTTTACATTGGATGGGCAACAAGCTTGCAACAAGCGCCATCCAACAACAACACAACTGCAAGCGACACCTTCCCAGCGGCTGGGCACGCCGCCAGTGGCTTATTTGCCGCTGCTACGCACTGCACATGCAATGCGCAAACCGTTTCACCGTTGCGGGGGCAGCGCAGGCCGTTTTGGCGGTATATGCACGCGAGATACACAGCGGTATGCCCACCAAAGCCCTGCTTCCCGTTTAAGCTGCATGGCAAGAATTGCCACGCCAGCACCAACGGGGCAGATTGTAAAAGAAAGTGCTTTGGCTGCGTTTGGGCAATGGGTACTCTGGGCGGCTTATCTGGTTGCATCTAGTGGCATTTGGCGGCAGACTTGTTAGCCACACTTACTGTCACGCCTGCTTATGCGCTTGTTTTTCTGGCAGAGTTGCCACAAACCACACCCAGCACACCAGCCGCCCCCGCTTTGCCAAACTGCAAGCTGGTACTATCCCAACACTTGCGCCATGCATCTCGGCGCGTTTTTTCAGGATTTTTTGCTCTCGACCATGCCTCACACCCCTGCCCTGCCTTTGCCCCAATCCAACGCCAACCACCAGCGCCGCTTGGCTCTTTGGCTAGCCCTTTTCTTGCTCACCTTGGCTGTTTTATCAGGCTGCGCCAGCCGCAAACCCGCCGTGCCTGATGAGCCACCTATGGGCAACACCATCCAGCGCGAAAAAAGCCGCTGGGTGCCTGTGCCGTGGTCATCGCTGCCCGGTGTGGCGCAAGACCAAGTCGGGCAGGCTTGGGGCGCATGGTTGCGCAGTTGCCAAAAACCCGGCCCCATATTTGCCAGCGTATGTGCTGAAGCACAGCAGTTGGGCAATGCCAGCGATGATGACAAGCGCAACTGGCTGCTACGCCGCCTGCAACCCTACCGCATTGAAGCCTTCAATGGCGAAACGCAAGGCACGCTTACCAGCTACTACGAGCCCGTGATGCAGGCCAGCCGCCAGCCTACAGCCAGACACACCGTGCCACTCTACGCCCCGCCCGCTGGTGGCGCACCGCGCCAGCCGTGGTTTACCCGCCAGCAAATTGACACTGCGCCCGCCGCCCGCGCTGCCCTGCAAGGCCGCGCCCTGATGTATATGGCAGACCCGATTGATGCCATGATTTTGCATGTGCAAGGCTCAGGCCGCGTGCAAGTGCAAGAACCAGGCGGCCAGACCCGCACCGTGCGCATGGCCTTTGCCGGCACCAATAACCAGCCCTTCAAAAGCCCCTCGGCATGGGTTACAGCGCAAGGCGGACGTGGCGGCAGTTGGGACAACCTGCGCCAATGGGCAGCCCAAAACCCCAGCCGCCTAAACGACATGCTCTGGAGCAACCCACGCTACGTCTTTTTCCGCGAAGAAACCATTACCGATGCCGACACGGGCCCGCGCGGCGCACAAGGCGTAGCACTCACCCCGGGGCGCTCCATTGCGGTAGACCGCGCCAGCATCCCCTACGGCACACCACTATGGCTATCAAGCACGGGGGCGGCGACCACGCTCAACCGCTTGGTAATTGCCCAAGACACAGGCAGCGCCATCACAGGCGCGGTGCGAGCCGACTACTTTGCAGGCTGGTCGCCCGAAGCCGCGCAACTAGCGCACCGCCTCAAGCAGCCTTTGTACCTGTGGGCGCTGTGGCCCAAATAACCTTTTTGCCCCTGCCGGCACCGCACTTTGCTGCAGCCCAAAGCTGGGGCAACGCGCGCTGTCACACTTCCAGCAAGACTGTGTTCAGGTACTGATTCTGCTGCTCCGCGTAAAAATATACATGCCAATTTGCTACCATACGCCAAAACACTACCAACACAACAAAGCAAAGCAGCTCCTCAACCATGTCCGCTTCACCCGCCCACAACACCTCTGCTGCAGATGCAGAAACACAATCTGAGTCGCTAAATCCCACCCAACCCCAGCCTGCAGATTTTGCACAATGGGAAAACCTGCTTTCTTTTCAAGGTCATACTGACTGGATTAACTCCGTGGCTTTTTCGCCCGACGGGAAATTCGCACTCTCGGCAAGCTTTGACAACAGCATGCGGTTGTGGAGTATCGCTACCGGGCAATGTCTGAGATCTTTTCAAGGGCATTGCGCTTGCGTAGCCTCCGTGGCTTTTTCGCCCGATGGGCAGCAAGCGCTCTCTGGCAGTTTAGACAGTAGCATGCGGCTATGGGATGTCGCTACCGGGCAATGTCTGCGATCTTTTCAAGAACACTCCAATGCAATTGCATCCGTGGCTTTTTCGCCCGATGGCCAGCTCGCGCTCTCGGCCAGCTATGACGCAACCATACTGCTGTGGGATGTCGCTACCGGGCAATGTTTGCGGTCTTTCCAAGGGCATTCCGACAAGGCTGTTTCAGTAGCTTTTTCACCCGACGGGCAATTTGCGCTTTCGGGAAGCTATGACAAGACCATGCTGCTGTGGAACATCTCCACCGGGCAAAGTCTGCGATCTTTCCAAGGGCACTCTGGCTCGGTTTGGTCTGTAGATTTTTCACCTGATGGGCAGTTCGCGCTTTCTGGAAGTGGGGACAATACGGTGCGACTCTGGAATGTCGAGACTGGGCAATGCCTGCGGTCTTTTCAAGAGCATTCCAGTGCAGTTACCGCCGTAACTTTTTCACCCGACGGACAATTCGCGCTCTCGGCAGGCTTTGACAGCATGATGCGGCTGTGGAATGTCGCCACCGGACAGTGTCTGCGCTCTTTCCAAGGCCATTCTACTTGGGTTACCTCCGTGGCTTTTTCTCCTGATGGCAGATTTGCGCTCTCGGGAAATGATGACAATACCATGCGACTTTGGGGCCAACCTTAGCTTTACTGGCCCAATGCCCCAAGCTGAACAATTAGCGCTACCCCATCCAACAAAACTGCCAGTCAACCAAAAACTGCGCCCAGTCTGGGGCTTCGCATGCACCAGCCAAAGCACTACGCACCATCAGCCATGAATAACACCGTTGCCCGCAACCAACGCACATTTATCTACCTCCCCGCCAGCTTGCACTTGCCACGCAAGTGCTTGCTTTATCCAACCCCTTCTCTGGAAAAACTCAGTACCCATGACCCATAACGATGCCCTCAGCCTTGCCGCAAAAATCAAAAACCGCGAAACCACCCCCGCTCAACTGCTACAAGAAACTTGGGAAAAAATCCAGCAACACAACCCAACACTCAACGCCATCACCTCCACACGGCTGGAAAAAGCCCTTGATGAAGCAAGCAGCAGAAGCTTTGACGGTCTTCCCTTTGGTGGCGTACCCATTCTGATTAAAGGCCTGGGGCAAGACCTCGCAGGCGAACCCAACACCGCAGGCGCAAAATTATTGGCGCAATCGGTAGCAACACGCACCAGTGCCTTTGTCAGCGCATTAGAGCAAGCCGGCTTTATCGTACTGGGGCAAACCAACACCCCCGAATTTGGTTTCAAAAATATCACTGACCCACAGCTTTACGGCCCTACCCGCAACCCGTGGAACCTGCAGCACAGCGCAGGCGGCTCCAGTGGCGGTGCAGCAGCCGTAGTTGCAGCAGGCATCAGCCCCGTAGCAGCCGCTAGCGATGGCGGCGGCTCCATTCGCATACCTGCCTCATTTAGCGGCTTGATTGGGCTTAAACCAACCCGTGGCAAAACCCCCGTGGGCCCTGGCGTGGGGCGCAACTGGCAAGGTGCCGCCATCAACTTTGCCCTCACCCGCACCATGCGCGACACCGCCGCCATGCTCGACGCATTACAAATCGAACAACCTGCTGCCGCCTTTCTCACCCCTGTTTACCAGCCGGGCTACCTCAACAATCTGGCAACATTCAAAAACCGCAAATTCAAAATCGCCTACTCGCTCAAATCCCCGGTAAACACCCCCGTAAGCCCCGATGCACAAGCCGCAGTGCTGCAGGCCGTAAGCTTCCTTAAAGACAACGGCCACCAGGTCGTAGAGCAAGATAATGGCATTGATGGCGTAGCCCTGATGCAAAGCTACTTCGCCATGAACGCAGGAGAAACAGCCGCCATGTTCCAGCAAATGGAAGCTGCATTTGGCCGCCCTTTGCTACGCGAAGACATGGAGCTCATCACATGGGCTCTATGGCAAACAGGCAAAAAACTCTCAGCCGCCGATTACTCCATCAGCCTTGCCGCGTGGGACGTAGCCGCAGAACAAATGGCCAACTTCAACCAGCAGTTTGATCTGTACCTGACACCCACCACAGCCCACACCGCACCTTTAATCAGCGCACAACTGCAAACTGACGAATGCATCGCATTGATGGAGAAAACCGACACCCTCAACAACTCCAGCCAGCTGCAACTCATCTGGGACATGTTTGAGCCCAGCCTTACCCTCTCTCCCTTTACCCAACAGGCCAACCTTACGGGTCAACCTGCTATCAGCCTACCTACCCACATCGCCGCCAACGGCCTACCGCTGGGCATCCACTTCACCGCTCCCAAAGGCCGCGAAGAATGGCTGCTGGGCATAGGGCTGCAGTTTGAAGAAAGCGGGCTCTTTAAAACCAGAGCGATAACATAAAAAATATCGGCACTTGTCATTCCCGCGCAGGTGGGAATCCATGTATTTACGAAACGCTGCTGTAGATTCCCGCCTGCGCGGGAATGACGACAATGGGATTTTGCTTGCCCAGAAATAGCGCAAAGTGGCGCAATCAAGGGCAAGGCTGCCTGCCAAAGCACAATCCAGCTTGGAGCTTGCCTTGGCGTGCGGCACTATGCAAAGCACAAGCCTTCTAAGACATTTTCTTTGAGCCCTTTGCGTAGGCTCTGCATTCTGAACAACCCACACAAGGCTACGCCGCCGCGCGTTTAGCTAGTATTTCAAAGGCGGGCAGAGTTTTGCCTTCTAGCACTTCTAAAAACGCGCCGCCGCCTGTTGAGATGTAGCTCACATCTTTTTCAATGCCGTACTTGGCAATGGCGGCCAGTGTGTCGCCACCGCCTGCAATGCTAAAGGCGCTGGATGCCGCTATGGCGCGGGCGATTGCTTCTGTGCCTTGGGCAAACTGGTCAAACTCAAACACGCCAACGGGCCCGTTCCATACGATAGTGCCTGCGGCTTTGAGCTTGTCAGCCAGTATTTGTGCGGTTTGCGGGCCAATGTCCAGTATCAGGTCATCATCGGCAACGGCGCTAGCAGGCTTGATTTCAGCGGGTGCATCAGCGGCAAAGGCTTTGGCGGTAACTACATCAACGGGAATAGGCACTTCTGCGCCACGCGCTTTCATGGTTTGCATTACGGCACGGGCTGCTTCGAGCAAATCGGGCTCGGCCAGTGATTTACCAATATTGAGCCCTGCTGCCAGCATAAAAGTGTTGGCTATGCCGCCACCTACTATGAGCCCATCGACCTTGTCTGCCAGACTTTGCAAAATGGTGAGTTTGGTAGATACCTTGCTACCAGCAACGATGGCAATAAGGGGGCGCTTGGGGTTGGCCAGTGCGGTGCTGATGGCATCCATTTCTGCGGCCAGCAACGGGCCCGCGCAGGCTATAGGGGCGTATTGGGCAATACCGTAGGTGGTGCATTCGGCACGGTGGGCGGTGCCAAAGGCATCATGCACAAAGATGTCGCACAGTTGGGCGATTTTTTGCGCCAGTTCAGGCGCGTTTTTCTTCTCGCCCGCGTTGGTGCGGCAATTTTCAAGCAGCACAATTTGCCCGGGCTGCACGGCTACGCCCTCAGTCCAGCAGGCTTGCAGCGGCACTTCGCGCCCAAGCAGCTCGCCCAAACGTGCGGCTACGGGGGCGAGTGAGTCTTGCGGCTGGCATTGCCCTTCGGTGGGGCGACCCAGGTGCGATGTGACCATAACAGCAGCGCCCGCCTCCAGCGCCATGCGTATGCACGGCAACGAGGCGCGGATACGCGTATCTTCGGTAATGCGGCCAGTTTCGTCTTGCGGCACGTTGAGGTCGGCACGGATAAATACACGTTTGCCTTGCGCTTGCCCGTTGGCGCAAAGGTCTGAAAAACGGATGAATTGCATGGTAAAACCCCTTGAAGATGCGAAAAACTTTAAAAATTCAGAGATTTGAAAATTATAAAAAACCAGCCCATTGTTATGCTGCTTATATGCCTGCGTTTACTGGGTGTTAACCCTTGCTAGGCATATTTCAGCCTCAAAAAGAGTACTGCAGGCTCACAATATCCGACATTGCCCAAACCTGAGATTGGCTGTACAAAAGTTTTCAACAAATTTTCCGCATCTGGCCGATAATGCCTGCTTGACAGATTTCTGTCAGCATTTTTTGCCCCAAAGTTTTCTCTCCCAGAAAGATACCCTGATGAAATTTTCTTTGCCTTTGGCTACGCTGCTGCTTGGTACTTTACCCTTGGTTGCACAAGCACAAAAACCTGCGCCCGCAGCCCCAGCTACGCTGGCACAAGCCGAGCCACAAATTCGCAAGGCACTGGCTCAACGGCTGCCCAATCTACCCAAAATTGAAGAAGTACGTGCTACGCCCATTGCGGGTCTGTATGAGTTGCGTTTGGGCGCTTCAGATATTTTTTATTCTGATGCCAAAGGAGATTATCTGCTGCAGGGTGAAATGCTGGACACAAAAACCCGCAACAATCTGACACAGGCACGTCTGGACCAACTTACAGCTATTAATTTCAAAGCACTGCCTGTTAAAGATGCCATTGTGCTCAAATACGGCAACGGTAGCCGCAAGCTGGCCGTATTTGAAGACCCAAGCTGCTCCTATTGCCACCATTTTGAAGCTGCATTGGCCAAGGTGAAAGATGTCACCGTCTATGTATTCCTTTACCCCATTCTGGGTGCAAAATCCAGCGCCATGTCTAAAGACATCTGGTGCGCCAAAGACAAAGCCAAAGTCTGGCAAGACTGGATGCTGCGCAAAGTCACGCCGCCTGCTGCACCCGCTCAATGCGATGTATCCGCCCTTGCCCGCAATGTGGAATTTGGCCGTAAATACCGCATAAACGGTACCCCTGCACTGATTTTTGCCAATGGCAAACGTGTACCAGGCGCTGCCGATACTGCTACTCTGGAAAAGCTGCTGGCTGAAAACAAATAAGCCGCTGGCTACTTTCTTGCCTTTCTTCTTTGCGTAACGCACCCTGCTCTGTACTGTTTTTTCAAAGATTCGCCATGCTCTCTGTTTCCAATCGAACCTTTATCCGTGCATGTAATTATCTGGGGGTTGTGCCTCTGGCGATTCTGGCTATGCTGATGTGGCTGGTAAACGACCATGCCGTACACGGTTTTGTTGCCATGGCACTGACCACTCTGGCTGGTTTATTGGTGGCCTTTTCTGGCGGAGTTCACTGGGGCATTGCACTACGTTTAGGTGACCGTGCGCCAAAGTTTCACTTTATCTGGGGAGCTATTGCCGCCTTTGGCGGCTGGTTTGGCATGTTGATGCTGCCTGGTGCAGGCATGCCTTTTCTGGCTATCATGTTTGCAGCAACTTACATTGCCGACCATCGCAGTTGGCCACGCGTTAGTTTGGGAGACTGGCTGGGGCTACGCTTCAACACTACTGTAGTTGCCGTTGTAAGTTGCCTGATTGGTGCAGCTGGCACCATGTAAGCCCCGGCCATATCCCCCCAGTACAAATCTGCCGGGGCAGGCAGTGCCTGTCATGGCCTACACACACGTCAGAAAGACCATGCCCGTAAAAAAGACCCCTGCCATCCACTACGCCATTACGGCGCCGCAGCCCAACAACCACCTCTACAACGTCACGCTCACCATTGCGCGCCCACAAGCCAGCCAAGTGCTGATGCTGCCCGTTTGGATACCCGGCAGCTACCTGATACGCGAATTTGCCAAGCACCTGCAATGCTTGCAGGCACGGCAAGGCAAGCGCGCCTGCACTTATGAGCAGCTTGACAAACACCGCTGGCAACTGCACTGCCAAGCCGACAAGCCCGTACAAATCAGCTACCAAGTCTATGCCCGCGACAACTCGGTACGCAGCGCCTGGCTTGATAGCGAACGCGGCTTTTTCAACGCCACCAGCCTGTGCCTGATGGCGCAAGGGCTTACCCACAAGCCCCACCACATCCACATCAGCCCCGCCTGCAAAAACTGGCACCTTGCCACAGGGCTGCAAGCGCTGGATGTAGACAAAAACGGCTTTGGCACCTACCTCGCCCCCGACTACGACACCTTGGCCGACTGCCCCGTAGAAATGGGCAACTTCTGGAGTGGCACATTCACCGCCTGCGGCGTGCCACACCGCTTCGTCATAGCCACACCCCCGCCCGCGTTTGATGCCCAGCGCCTGCTGGCAGACACCCGCCGCATCTGCCAAGCCGCCATGCGCTTGTGGCACGGCAACAAGCCGCAAAAGCACATCCCGTTCAAACACTACACCTTCATGCTCAACGCCGTGGGCGACGGCTACGGCGGCCTTGAGCACAGCAACAGCACCGCACTCATTGCCAGCCGCAAATGCCTGCCGCAAACCAACCAGCCCACAGGCAGCGACTACACCACCTTGCTCGGCCTCATCAGCCACGAATACTTCCACGCCTGGAACATCAAACGCCTCAAACCCGCCTGCTTTAGCCCCTACAACTACGCCAAAGAAAACTACACCACCCTGCTATGGTTTTTTGAAGGCTTCACCAGCTACTACGACGACTTGCTGCTACTGCGTGCAGGCTGCATTGATTTGGAAAGCTACATCGGGCAGTTGCAAAAAACACTCGACAGCGTACAAAACAGTCCTGGGCGCCACATCCAAAGCGCCGCCCTTGCCAGCCTTGAAGCCTGGACCAAACTCTACCGCCCCGACGAAAATAGCCCCAACGCCACCACCAACTACTACACCAAAGGCGCACTCATTGCCCTGTGTCTGGATTTAACCCTGCGCCGCGAAGGACGCACCACGCTTGATGCAGTCATGCAAACGCTCTACCAGCGCTGCTTTGCCACCCAGAAAACCCCCTTTGGCATAACAGAAGCAGATCTAGCAGCAGTGCTGCACGAACTCGGCGGGCGCAGCTTTGCCCACGAACTGCGCCAATGGGTGCACGGCACTGAAGAATTGCCGCTTGAGCAACTGCTGGCAAACACTGCCATTCGCATCAGCCAAACCCCTGCACCACTGGCTCAACAATGGGGTTTGCGCTGCAAAGAAGGCAACAGCATTGCCATACAAGCCGTGCTACGCGGCAGTATTGCCGAAGCCGCTGGCATGGCAGCAGGTGACGAATGGTTGGGCATAGAGCTGCCCGCATCTGCAAGCAACCACAGCGCCAACCCAAGCGCATGGCGCATAGGCAGCTTGGCTGAAGTGCAAAGCTACCTGCCAAGCACAGACGCAAACAAAGGCAAAAGTAAAAGCAAAAACAAACCGCCAGCATTTACCGCTATCATTGCCCGCGACAAACGCATGCTACGCCTGCCCATGCAACTGCCGGCAAGCACACTACAAAGCTACAAACTTGTGGCTGCCCCTGCTGATGAGCAGAGCGCCAGCGCTGACCAGCAATGGCCGTGGTGCTAATGCAGATATCTCTGGCATAAAGCCGTAAGCTACATCGACAACAGCCTTGCTGCTAATTTACACCACGGCGCAGAGAGGTAAAACTGGATTCAAGCGTCTGCGATGCATCTGGTTGCGCTGCCTCAGGTATAGTCAGGCGCACAATAAACCCGTGCGGATCGGCGCTATGTGCTGTGGCGATGCCGTCATGCTGCTCTGCAACGCGGCCTACCAGCGGCAACCCCAGACCGCAACCCCCAGCAATGTGGTTATTGGCACGCCAAAATCGTTTGAACACTTCAGACAACTGGTCAGGCGGCACTCCAGGGCCATTATCAGCCACTTCAAGCACCACTTGCGGCGGGTATTCATTCTCCAGCCGTCTGACGCTCACATTGACAACGCTGCTTTCTTCCGAGTACATCAAGGCATTGTCAATCAGGTTGCTGATAGCTTCACGCATCAGCAAGCGGTCACCACGCACCATGGCAATATTTACGCCTTCGTAGCCCATATCAATGCGCCTGACTATGCTTTTTGGTATCCACTCTCGCGCTACCTCTCGCGCCAAAGCCGCCAAATCGTAACTTCCTGGATGACGACCTGCCTTGCCTTCGCTACGCGCTAAAGACAGCAACTGCTGCACGAGATGCGAACTTCGCAAGGCGGCTCCATGCATTTTGTCAATACGCTCACGCAGCTTTTGCGGGTCGCTTTCGCCCATAGCCAGTTCGGCTTGGCTAATCAGCCCTGCCAGCGGGGTGCGTAGCTGGTGGGCCGCATCATTGATAAAGCGTTTTTCATTGTCAACCTGACTGTTCATGGTGTCGAGCAGATGATTGAGCGCATTGGTAACCGACTCAATTTCAACAGGCGCATTCTTGATACTTACGCGTTGCATGCTACCGTTTTGAATATCACCAATTTCTTCAACCAGTTTACACAGCGGTTTCAGGCCGCGACGTACACCAAAATACAATAAAACAATGTACAACAACGCCAGGCCTGCTAAAGGAAAAAGCATATTTCGCGCTAACCTGCCAGCACGGTCATAGTAAGTTTTGCTGTCTTTGGCCAAAATGATGCGTATATGCTGATCCTGATTTGGGTCAGCAGACCCATCGGGTATTTCCATGGCCAGAATACGGCGCTTTTTCCCATCCAGCAGGCCGTTGTAAAACAGCTCTTGCCCACGGTTCAGCTTCATATCTGGCTTCGGTATATTCGGATTACCAAGAAGTATCTTTCCAGTCTGTGTGCTGATTTGGTAATTCAGTTCTACAGAATCTTCCAGAGCATCCATCAGAGCCAGTGTTTCTTCAGCGTGACGCAAACGCAACTCGGTCGGCTTGTTGGCCTGCATAATCCGGCTAATCACCTGCATCTGGTTGGTCATCAATGTTTCCAGTTGATCTTCATGATAATTTTGCGAAATCTGCCAAGCCACCATGCTGCCCAACAACCACGCCAGCAACTGCGGCACCAGCAGCAACAAAATCAAACTATCACGCAGTGAAGTAGTTTTCATCCTGATCTTGAACCGGGTTTGCGTAGACATGGGTGCGCTGATAGAAAAAATGAAAAAAGAGCTCTACATTGTGCGCGAAACGTGCTTGCTTTGCATAGTCCAAAAAAAACACGGGATTGATTTTCTTGAGGAAGCACCGATTTATTTATTCCAGTTTCAGATAAAAAACGCCATAGCTCGTCATTCCTGCGCAGGCGGGAATCCACAGCTGCGCCCCTTATGCGAGTAGATGCCCGCCTGCTCGGGAATGACGGCTTTCTGAATTCTCTTTCTTGAAGGATAAATCAGCGCTTCCCTGTGGTATACATGCCTGAGTTTGAGTGTATGACCTCACTTTAAAAAAATTCAGTTTCATGCATCGCCATGCATAAAAAACAAACACCACCTTCCATAAAACAAGCACCTTTTGTACGCCGCCCAGAATCTGGCAAGTACAGTGCTGTATGGGGGCTGGTTGCTACATATGTGGCACTGGTGTTATATGCGTCTCTGTATCCGTTTCATCCGTTGGAAGACAATGGGCTACCGTGGCTCACCTTCATCTCACAGCCGTTGCTCCCGCGTTATTTTTCCAGATTCGATCTATGGATCAATGTTCTGGGCTATATACCGCTGGGCTTTGGTATCACACTTGCTGCCTTGCGCGACGGCGTAAACAGGCTACCGCGCCATGCGCTGCTGTTAGGCATTTTGGCTGGGCTGTTGCTGTCATTTTGCATGGAGTTTTTACAAAATTTTTTACCAACCCGAGTGCCTTCCAACACGGACTGGTTTCTGAACACCTCTGGTAGTTGCCTCGGCTCTGTATTGGCGTGGCTACTTGGCAGAGCTGGCGCACTGAACTTCTGGAGTGATTTTCGCGCCAACTGGTTTGCTCCTGAAGCACAGCAGGGGCTGGTCTTGATGTTGCTTTGGCCTGTGGCTCTGCTCTACCCCATACCCCTGCCTTGGGGTTTGGGCCAAATTCAGGAGCGGCTAGAAACACAAGTTGGACTTTGGCTGGCGGAAACGCCTTTTGCACATTGGCTGCCATTGCGTGATATCGAGTTTCAACCCCTGTTACCCTGGCAAATTACTGTAACTACAGCACTGGGGCTATGCTTGCCATGCCTGCTGGCATACAGCATCATGCCCGCGTGGCGCAAGCGTGCCCAGATTGCAATTGCTTTGCTAATACTCGGCGTCACAACAACCGCCTTTAGCAATGCACTGCGCGGCGGCCCCCAACTCTCATGGGAGTGGCTCTGGCCACCTGTGCAGCTCGGTCTTCTGGCTGCCTGCATACTGTCTGCTCTCTGCCTCTGGCTGCCTCGCTGGTTGTGCCAGCTATTGGCAGTACCTGCATTGCTGGTGCAGCTGTACTTGGTCAATAGCTCAAGCGTATCGCCCTATTTCGATTGGAGTATGGATGACTGGCTGCCAGCACAACTGGTTCGCTTTTACGGCATCACACAATGGCTGGGATGGCTATGGCCATATGCGCTGCTGCTATATCTGCTCCACCAACTCTGGCCAAAGCGCGGCAAAGCCCGCAAACAATCATCAAACCGCACATTAGCCTCATGAAACCTCAGTCCCACCCTCTTACCTTGCAAGGCAGTGTTGGCGTTATCGAAGCATTACGGGAGTTACCGGCTCCCGGTGTAACTCCGCGTGGCGTTGCTGTCATCGCACACCCGCATCCCTTGTATGGCGGCACCATGCACAACAAGGTGGCGCAAACGCTGGCACGGGCATTTCTGCAAGCAGGCTGGGTGGCGATACGTTTTAACTGCCGTGGTGTAGGTGCTAGTAGCGGAACCTATGACGAAGGCAGGGGTGAACTGACCGATATGCTGCAAGTGATTGAACAAACTGCGCCACATGAGCCTTTGGCGTTGGCAGGCTTTTCGTTTGGTGCTTTTTTGGCCTGCTCTGCCGCGCAGCACATCATGCAAACCAGCGCCGCACCGCGCCTGCAATATCTGGCACTGGCAGGTCTGGCAGCCAGCCGTTTTGCCGCCCCGCCCATAGCACCCACGCTGCACCCAAACACTCTGCTGCTTCACTGTGAGCACGACGATGTAGTCCCTTTGGCAGCCGTGCTGGATTGGGCGCGCCCACAAAAAACTCTGCCTGTTACCATGATACCAGGCGGTGGACATTTTTTCCACGGCCAGTTGCCACTGCTCAAACAACTGGTATTGCAACACCTGCTGACAAATACCACAGTGTCTTGATCAAAACAGCCGCAACAATGGCAAACAACTGCCATACATCAAGAATCCAGCCTTTTAAATGTGCCAGCATGTTATGCAACATGGCAATACACTCTCCACGCGTTCTACAATCACCCCTTAAAGCTTTAGCTGAATTACCAAATTCCATTTCAAATTTATTTTCAGAATCTGGCCTGCGCTATGTCCTCATCTACCTCATCCCAACCCGCATCCGACCGCCAAACCATCTTGCGCCAGGCCGCACTTGACTACCACGAACTGCCACAACCAGGCAAAATCAGCGTTGAGGCCAGCAAACAAATGGTCAACCAGCACGATCTGGCATTGGCCTACTCACCAGGCGTTGCGGCTCCTTGCGAAGAAATCGTCAAAGACCCCGCTGCCGCCTTTCGCTACACCGCGCGCGGCAATCTGGTGGGCGTGGTTACCAACGGCACCGCAGTGCTGGGGCTGGGTGATATTGGCCCGCTAGCAGGCAAGCCTGTGATGGAAGGCAAAGGCGTTCTATTCAAGAAATTTTCGGGCATTGATGTATTCGACATCGAAATCAATGAAAAAGACCCTGACAAACTGATTGAAATCATCGCTGCACTGGAGCCAACATTTGGCGGCATCAACCTTGAAGACATTAAAGCGCCCGACTGTTTTTACATTGAACGCAAACTGCGCGAGCGCATGAAAATCCCCGTCTTTCACGACGACCAGCATGGCACGGCCATTGTGGTAGGTGCCGCCCTGCTCAATGGCCTGAAAGTTGTGGGCAAAGACATTACGCAAGTCAAGCTGGTAACCTCTGGCGCAGGTGCTGCTGCACTGGCCTGCATCAACCTGCTGGTCAAGCTCGGCCTGCCACGCCAAAATATCTGGGTAACCGATCTGGCTGGCGTGGTTTATCAGGGGCGCACCGAGCTAATGGACGAAGACAAAGCCAAGTTCATGCAAGACACCCCCATGCGCACACTGGCCGAAGTCATCACAGGAGCTGATGTCTTTCTGGGTCTTTCAGCTGGCGGAGTACTCAAGCCTGAAATGGTCGCCACCATGGCAGCCAAGCCACTGATTTTTGCCCTTGCCAACCCCAAGCCAGAAATCACCCCAGAAGAAGTGCACAGCGTACGCAACGACGCCATCATGGCAACAGGCCGCACCGACTACCCCAATCAGGTCAATAACGTACTGTGCTTCCCCTACATCTTTCGCGGAGCGCTGGACTGCGGCGCTACCACCATCACCTCGGGCATGGAAATTGCCGCTGTGCACGCCATTGCTGAACTGGCACAAGCCGAGCAAAGTGAAGTGGTCGCTGCTGCCTATGTGGGGCAAAAGCTGGCCTTTGGCCCCGAATACCTTATCCCCAAGCCCTTTGACCCGCGCCTGATGCTCAAAATTGCCAGCGCCGTGGCTCAAGCTGCAATGGACGATGGCGTAGCCGCACGCCCAATTACCGACATGGAGGCTTACCGCGAAAAGCTGCAAGCCTTTATGTATGCCTCTGGCTCCATCATGCGCCCCATCTTCCTGGCTGCAAAGCAAGCCGCGAAAAAACGCATCGTTTTCTCCGAAGGCGAAGAAGAGCGTGTACTGCGTGCTGTGCAGATTGTGGTTGACGAAAAGCTGGCTTTCCCCATCTTGATCGGCCGACCAGCAGTTATTACCGAACATATCGAACGTTTTGGCCTGCGCTTGAAGCAAGACGAGCATTACGAAGTCGTCAACGTCGAATGGCACGAACGCTATAAAGAGTTCTGGCAAGGCTACCACAGCATGACAGCACGCAAAGGCATGACCATTCCCATGGCCAAGATCGAAATGCGCCGCCGTCTGGTGCTGATCGGTGCCATGATGGTTCACAACGGCTATGCTGACGGCATGATTTGCGGCACTTGGGGCCGGGTAGACATGCACATGTACTACATTGATCAGGTCATTGGCAAACGTGCTGGCGCAAGCACCTACGCTGCAATGAATGGGTTGCTGCTGCCTAATCACCAGGTTTTTATTGTTGACACGCACATTAACTACGACCCTACCGCCGAGCAAATCGCCGAATACACCATCATGGCCGCGCAAGAAATGCAACGCTTTGGCATTACGCCCAAGGCAGCACTGCTATCACACTCCAACTTTGGCTCAACCAACCATCCTACAGCCGAAAAAATGCGTCGCGCACTTGGCATACTGCGCCAAACAGCACCCTGGCTTGAGGTTGATGGTGAAATGCATGGCGATGTGGCACTTGACGCGGCTTTGCGCAACTCCATCATGCCCGACAATACGCTGCAAGGCAGTGCCAACCTGCTGGTCATGCCGAATCTGGATGCTGCCAACATTGCGTACAACCTGCTCAAAACAGCTTCGGGCAACAACATTGCCATTGGCCCGGTGCTGCTGGGTGCATCCAAGCCGGTAAACGTACTCACGGCCAGTGCAACAGTAAGGCGTATTGTCAACATGACAGCCGTTACTGTGGCCAATGCGAACGCCAACTGAGAAAAACCAGCTTTTCCCGTTTTAAACAACGACAAATGCACTGAAGGCCTGTTGTATATTGGCACGCAGATATTTGCGTGCGAGTTGGCCTGCTCTGCTGCATTGCACAATTTGCCGATAGTACGCGCACATTACAGGCTGCACTGTGCAGCCTTGTAGCCCATCGCAAATGCCTCTGTAAAATCCCGCGCAAAAGCACAAGAGAAACTGTTGCCAGAAAATCAGATTGTGCGCAAATACGTGAATTACTTCACGGTTTTCACCTGATTCCTTCTTCTGCAACATCAGTTCTGCACATAAGTGATCGCAAAATCTATATGCAATTTGTATAGGATATTATTAGTACAATATTAGTACAGTATGCAGTTATTAGTGCAATATCGTGCTGCCTGTTTTAGCTACCTACAAAACAGAGCTTGTCTGTGTGTGGCACAACCAATCAGGTATTGTTTTTATTTTTCTAACAGGTACAGGTATGCAGATAAAAGTATTAGGATGCTCAGGCGGCATTGATACCAATACCCGCACCACCAGCTTTCTGCTCAATAACGATGCGCTGATTGATGCAGGGACTGGCGTATGTGACCTGTCCTTGCAAATGCAGATGGGCATCAGGCATGTTTTCCTTACCCATTCGCATTTTGACCATCTTGCTGGTTTACCTTTTCTAGCTGACAGTGTTTCGCGCCATTGCCACAAAGAAAATTTGCCACCTATCAAGATCTATGCGCTTGCGTCTGTGCTGGATGATCTGCACCAATGCATTTTCAACAACCGTATCTGGCCTGACTTTACCCAACTGCCCTCTTCTCAGGCTCCCACGCTTGAATGTATACCCATTGCAGTAGGCGACAAGATCACTCTGCCTGACGACTGCGTGATTGAAGCCATTCCTGCCGTGCACAACGTACCAACCGTTGGTTATGCGGTACATCAGCATGGCCAATCATGGGTCTTTACGGGTGATACCGGCTGCAACCCGCTTTTATGGCAATACATCAACCAGCTGCCCGAGCGAGGGCTGTTTTTGCGTTGGCTGGTGGCAGAAGCTACATTCGCCAGTGAGAAACAGTCTTTTGCAGAACTGACTGGACACTACACACCACACAGTCTGGCACAAGACATGCAGCTTCTGCATACTGGCAATTTCGACTTGTATCTAACCCATCTCAAGCCCTGTAACCGTTCTGCTATTCTCAAAGACATGGCTGAATTACAGACAGTGGCTTATGAGAAAAACTGCAATCTACATTTGCTTACCCGTGGGCACGTATTCGATATCAAGCAACCCCATGCTTATAAGTCTGACAAAGCCCATGTAGCCAAATGCTTTCAACGTGTACTGTCTGCCCAATCCAGCGTCGATACCCCGTTTTAATTACTGATAAAAAATAGCCGATACTTCGCTGCCACCGGCAACAACAGCGACAATACGGCTCATGCAACAAGACATTCTGATTAATTGGTCTCCCCAAGAGACCCGCGTCGCCGTAGTTGAACACGGCGCTTTGCAGGAAATGCACATCGAGCGCCCGTTGCAACGCGGCATCGTAGGCAACATCTACCTGGGCAAAGTCATGCGCGTTTTGCCTGGCATGCAATCGGCCTTTATAGATATCGGGCTAGAGCGCTCGGCCTTTTTGCACGTTGCCGACATTGCCCAACGCCCCCACAACGGCGACGAAAAAGACCCTTCCTCGGCAGCCCCCCCTACAAAACCCATTGAGCAACTGGTATTTGAAGGCCAAACGCTGATGGTGCAAGTCATCAAAGACCCGCTGGGCAGCAAAGGCGCGCGCCTGTCTGCCCAAGTTAGCATTGCCGGGCGGCTCATGGTGCTGCTGCCGCACGATGAAAACTACATCGGCATCTCGCAAAAAATACCCCTGCCCCAGCGCGACACACTGCGCGAACGCGTCATGCAGCTTATGCAAGGCATCAACGCCGAAAAAAACTGCAACAACCAGCCCACACGCCCCTGCGGCTACATCGTGCGCACCAACGCCGAAGACGCCACCGATACCGAGCTACTGCAAGACATGCACTATCTGCGCACCATGTGGGCACGCATCAGGCAAGCCAGCCAAAGCCAGCCTGCGCCCAGCCTTCTGCACCAGGATTTGAGCCTGATACAGCGCGTATTGCGCGACATCGCTTGCGAAGACACGCAAACCATCCGTATCGACTCACAAGAGCAGCACACTGCATTGCTGGCCTTTGCCCAATCGTTCATGCCAGGCACCGTGCCCAAAATCCAGCACTACTACGGCGAACGCCCCATTTTTGACTTGTTTGCCATTGATGAAGAAATGGCGCATGCACTGGGGCGGCGGGTAAACCTCAAATCAGGCGGCTACCTCATCATCGACCAAACCGAAGCACTCACCACCATCGACATCAACACGGGCGGCTTTGTTGGCGCACGCAATTTCGACGAAACCATATTCAAAACCAATCTGGAAGCGGCTCAGGCCATAGCCCGCCAATTGCGCCTGCGCAACCTGGGCGGCATCATCATCATCGACTTTATCGACATGACCCAGCCCGAGCACCAGCAAGCCGTGCTCGCCGAGCTACGCAAACAATTGCAGCGCGACCGCATCAAAACCATGCTGGGCGATTTTTCGCAACTCGGCTTGCTTGAGCTCACCCGCAAACGCACCCGCGAATCGCTGGCACGCCTCTTGTGCGAACCCTGCCCCGCCTGCTCTGGGCGCGGCATGGTAAAAACCGCACGCACCGTGGTGTATGACATCTTGCGCGAAATACTGCGCGAAGCACGCCAATTCTGCCCACGCGAATTTCGCGTCATCGCCGCCCCGCAAGTTATCGAATTACTGCAAGATGAAGAAAGCCAGCATCTGGCCGGCTTGAGCGCCTTTATCGGCAAACCTATTGCCCTGCGCGCCGACAGCAGTCTGGCGCAAGAGCAATACGATATTGTGTTGTTTTAGGCTGCTTGCAGGTGCTTGCTGTGAGACCCAGCCCCTTTAAGCCGCCCCAATCCCTGCCGCCATGCCAGCCAGTCGCCCGCTGTTTTTTACCACCAGCGCATCAGGGTTGGCCGCCACAAAATCAAGCATACGGTTAATGCAGCCTGCAGCCTGTTGTCTGATGCCCTCTTCCACGCTGATTTCGCCCGTGCGTCGCTCCAGGCAATCAACCACGCCTTGCAGCGTATTCATCGCCATCCAAGGGCAGTGCGCACAGCTTTTGCAAGTGGCGCTATTGCCCGCCGTAGGCGCTTCTATCAGGGTGCGACCAGGAGCCAACTGGCGCATGCGATGCAATATGCCGTTGTCGGTAGCCACAATAAAAACATCGCCTTGTTTGCCATCTATAACGGCTTTGAGCATTTGCGATGTAGAGCCCACCACATCGGCCTGCCGCACCACTCCTACTGGTGATTCGGGGTGTACCAGCACCTTGGCTTGCGGGTATTCTTTGCGCAACAAATCAAGCTCCAGCTCTTTGAACTCGTCATGCACAATGCACGCGCCCTGCCACAGCAGCATATCTGCGCCTGTTTGCTGTTGAATGTAGCCACCCAAATGTCTGTCAGGCGCCCAGAGGATTTTTTTGCCCTGACTTTTCAAATAGCTGGCTATGGCCAGCGCACATGAGCTGGTCACCATCCAGTCAGCCCGCGCCTTGACTGCCGCGCTAGTATTGGCATACACCACTACGGTGCGATCAGGGTGTTGGTCGCAAAAGGCAGCAAAATCGTCTGCAGGACAACCCAAGTCAAGTGAGCAAGTGGCATCCAAATCAGGCATGTAGATGTTTTTTTCGGGGCTGAGTATTTTGGCTGTTTCCCCCATAAAGCGCACGCCAGCCACTACCAGCGTTTGCGCGGCATGGTCGCGACCAAAGCGTGCCATCTCCAGCGAATCGGCCACGCAGCCGCCTGTAGCCAGCGCCAAATCCTGCAAGTCGCCATCTACATAGTAGTGCGCTGCCAGCACTGCGCCATGCTTCTTGAGCAAGTCGCTAGCACGCTGCATCAGCGCATCGCGCTCTTGCTTGGTGGGTACAGGTGGCACCTTGGCCCAGGCATTGGCAGTGCAAGTCAGGCCGCTGGCTTGTGGCAGCGGGTATTCAAATGCGCGTTTTGTAGCAATAGCAGTCATATCAATGGAAAATAACAAAGCAGACAAGAAAAAATGGCAAGCTATCTGGCAATTCCTGTAAAAAAACCTGCAGGTCTCTATTGTGAACAGAAAAACGCCTGCGTTTGCGAAGCGTACAATCGTTACAAGGCAGCGCCAATTCCCATATTCGGCACATTGGCAGCATTTTTGCACGGGGCTAGCCCTGCTGGGTAATGCCTGATTGTAGGGTTCTTGCCCTGCCACGCTTTAGCCACTGTGCAAATACCCTAGCTGCACTGCCTGCCACCCTAGCAACAAACGCACACCATGAACCCATCTTGGCAAATACCGCCACACGCCATTGGCCTTGCCCACTACGACGCCATTATCGACACCCGCACCCCAGCCGAGTTTGCCCAAGACCACATCCCAGGCGCTATTAACTGCCCCGTATTCAGCAACGACGAACGCGCCCGCGTTGGCACGCTCTACAAGCAAGTATCGCCATTTGAAGCTCGCAAACTGGGCGCAACGCTGGTTGCCCGTAACGTTGCCGACCATATCGCGCAGCATTTTCACAGCCACCCCAAGCACTGGCGCCCGCTGGTGTATTGCTGGCGTGGGGGGCAACGCAGTGGTGCCATGCAAATTATTCTGCGGCAAATTGGCTGGCAGGCCGACAAACTAGCTGGCGGTTACAAAGCCTTTCGCCACCATGTCATAGAGCAAACTGCCCACATCGCCTCCCACTTGCGCTGGCATATATTGTGCGCCGCTACAGGCAGCGGCAAAACGCGCATCTTGCAAGCCATAGCTGCGCAAGGCGGACAAGTGCTTGATTTAGAGCAGCTTGCCGCCCACAAAGGCTCGGTACTAGGCGCAGTGCCCCACACCCCGCAGCCCAGCCAAAAAGCCTTTGAAACAGCCATCTGGCAACAACTTCAAGGCTTTAACCCCGCACTGCCCGTATTTGCCGAAGCAGAAAGCCGCAAAATCGGCAACCTGCAAATCCCCGAACCCCTGCTACTGCCCCTACGCAGCGGGCATTGCATTGATATTGAAGCCAGCACCGCTGCCCGTGTGGATTTTCTGCTGCGCGACTATCCCTATCTGCAACAAGACACAGCGGCTCTCACTGCCCAACTCACACGCCTGAAAGAGCGATTGGGGCGGCAAACCATTGCAGACTGGGAATCGCTCATTGAGCGCCAGCAATGGCCAGAACTGGTGCACGAGCTACTTGCCAAGCATTACGACCCGCTTTACCGCCAGTCGCAACACAAAAATTACCAAGGCACGCGCCCCTGTGCACCTATCGCCTGCAACGACTTGTCTGACACGGGCATAGCCGCCATTGCCCAGCATATTTTGGCAAGCTGCCAGTAGCAAAGTGGCGGGCAGCATGGTGGCACGGTCAGGGGCAAAACAATCACAGCCCTTCAATCAGCAAAGTATTGCCTCTTTTTGCAACTTTCAACAGCTCTTTGCCCAGAAACACGGCGGTATCAAGCATGTCCTCACGGATGATTCCAATAATTGCCTCATACCGTTGATGGTTCACCGCACGTTTTTCTGGAAAATACATGTCTGCAATACCATCAATTTCCGGGCTAAAGATGCGACAGTACGAGAGATGCGTTGCCCAGCCAAAAAACTCACGGGCAAGCAGCCTGATATCCTGCCTTCTGGTCAATTTCCCACCACTATGCGAGTCGAATGGGAGGTAGGTATTGGTAATCTCGCAATACGTCGTAAGCAACTCATCTGAAAGTTCAAGAATTAACCTGTGATTGCCACATTCTTCCTGCTCATAAAAGGTTACAAAGGGTCCTTTGCGAGCCTGTTTTTTTCTGCTGATAACTGCCATTGGTAAACACCTCCCAAATTATTGTTTGCAATAACGGCAAATATGCCATCAGCGGAAAATGCTTGGAAAAGAGTCATCCATCCGCTTTGAGCAAGCGTAGCTATGGTAAGGGTAATAAACGCCAGCAAGGCGGATGACCGAGCGCCCACCAGCCCATAAACGCTGCGCCGTGCGTGCTACGGCTTGACGACCTAATCCACCAGCCCAACCAAAAAGTCACACAACCAGCCCCCATGCGGGTTTCAAGCCTCTTTTGCCATGCAACCCGCATCAATACTGCTTCTAGCCTTTCACAACCAATTTTGGTATTCCTTTTTGCGACTTCTGCGTAACTTTTGCGCCTTTTGCGTTCGCCCCCGTATTCCTCTGCGAATCCTCTGCGCCCACCCCCGCATTTACCCCGTCACCGCCGCCAGCAAATCGCGCTCCAGTGCGGCTTGGTATTGGGGCGATTGCAGGGCGTTGCCTTCGATTAAGAAGGTGTCTTCTACCCTGTCGCCCATGGTGGATATTTTGGCCAGTTGCAGCCGCACGCCGTGGTTTGCCAGTACGCGGGCAATGCTGTAGAGCAGGCCTATGCGGTCGCTGGCGTGGATGGTTAAGTGCCAGCGCTGTGCGCCTTCTTCGGGCTGGATGTGTACAAATGGCTCTAGCGGAAAGTTTCTGGCGCGGCGCGAGAGGCGCGTTGGGCGCAGCTCGGGCAGGGGCGCTGCCTGCTCTAGCGTGCGGGTGAGTGCGGCTTGCAGGGTGCTGATGTGCGCTGCGTAGCCGCCTGCCAGATGGGGGTTTACGATTTGAAAAGTGTCGAGCGCGTAGCCGTCGCTGCTGGTGTGCGCTCGTGCGTCTAATATGCTGAATGATGCTTGCTGAAAGAAGCCGCATATCCGCGCAAAGAGCGCCTCTTGGTCGGGCGTGTAAACCAGCACTTCCAGAGCGCCTTGCCTGCTTGTTTCGCTTTGCCCATCTTGCCCATCTTGCCCATCTTGCCCCTCTTTCCCGCTAGCGTGCGGCGCAAGGCGGGCGCGGACTATGGTTTTACCTTGGCTGGCGTAGCGGGCAATTTGCCCTGTGTGCCAAGCAATTTCGCTGGCTTCGTGGCGCATAAAGTAGCCTGCATCCAGCGTTTGCCACAGTTTGAGGTGGCCTGCCAAGGGCATGCCTTGCCGCGCCATTTCAATCAATGCCCCGCTGCGGCGTGCTACCAGCAGCGAATCGCGGTCGGGCACGTGGCCGCCTAGCACGTCGCGCGCGGCCAGATACAGGTCTTGCAGCAGTTTGGCCTTCCAGCTACTCCATACTTTGGGGCTGGTGCCGCGTATGTCGGCTACGGTGAGCAGATACAGTGCTGCCAGCCTGCGCTCGCTGCCCATTTTTTTTGCAAATTGCGCAATCACAGCGGGGTTGCCCAAGTCTTGCTTTTGGGCGGTTTTGCTTAATGTGAGGTGCTCGCGTACCAAAAACGCCATCAGTTCAGTGTCTTCTGCCCCGATTTGGTGCTGCCGCGCAAACAGGCGCAATTCGCGCTCGCCTAGCACCGAATGGTCGCCACCGCGCCCTTTGGCTATGTCATGAAACAGTGCTGCCACCGTAAGCAGCCAGGGCGACTGGCAACCTGCTGCCAGTTGCGCCCACAGGGGGTTTTCGTGGGCATGGTTGGGCGAGAAATAATTGCGCACGTTGCGCACTACGCGCAAAGTGTGCTGGTCTACGGTGTAGACATGAAACAAATCATGCTGCATCTGCCCCACGATTTTGCGAAACGCCAGCAGGTAATGCTCCAAGACTGAAGTTTGGTTCATCAACTGCAAAGCCGCTGCCACCCCGCGCGGCGCTTGCAATATGCGTAAAAACTGCTGGCGATTGACGGGGTCGGCGCGAAAGGCGCTATCCATAATGGGGCGTGCGTTATACAGCGCCCGCAATGTACGCGCAGACAAGCCACTAATGCCCGCTTGCTGCTGGCAGAGCCAAAAGGTTTCAAGAATGCTGTGCGGATGCTCTATGTAGAGCTGGTCGCTGGCCACTTCAAGCAAGCCGTTGTTATCAAAAAAACGCGGGTTTATGGCTGGCAGTGCTGGCGTTATCGCATGGGCGGGGCGGCTTTGCTCGCGCAAGCGGTCTGCCAGATTGAGCAGCACAATCTGGCTCAATTGCATTACTGCTTTGGCAGCGCGGTAGTAGCGCCGCATAAGCCGCTCGCTGGTGCGCATGGGTGCAGTAATGCTCTGGCTTGCGCTTTGTGGCTGGCTTGATTGGCTCGATTGGTTTGCCACTGGATTGCCAGCAGCGGGTTGCGCCAAAAGCTGCTGCGCTACTTGCGCCTGCAAGTCAAACAGCAATTTGTCTTCACGCCGCCCCGCTGCCATGTGCAAATGCAGCCGCACCAAGTGCAGCAAAGCCTGAGCGCGGCGCAACTGGCGCAGTTCAAACTGTGTAACAAGCCCTTGCTGGTACAAGGCATCCCAACTGCTGCCATAGCCCGCCGCTCGCGCCACCCAGCGCACCACATGCAAATCGCGCAAGCCGCCTGACGACTCTTTGCAATCAGGCTCAAGCGCATAAGGCGTGTTGTCAAAGCGCGTGTGGCGCTGGCGCATTTCCAGCATTTTGGCCTGATAAAAAGCATACGGCTGCATGGCGGCATCGCAGACAGCGTGCAGCTTCTGATAAAGCCCCGCTGAGCCAGCCAGCAAACGGCGCTCAAGCAAAGCCGTTTGCACCGTAATATCTTGTGCGCTGGCTTGCAGGCAGTCGGCCACGGTGCGGGTGCTTGAGCCAATATCCAGCCCCACATCCCAGCATGCGCCTACAAAAGCAGCAATACGCGCTTCCAGCCCATCGGGCAACGCCGCATCGGGCAGCAGCACCAGCACGTCAATATCAGAATAAGGAAAAAGCTCTTTGCGCCCAAAGCCACCTACGGCAACAAGCGCCAACTCTGCCTCGTGCAAGTGGTGTGCCTGCCACAATTGCAGCAAGGTGCGGTCTGCCAGTCGGGTAAGCCGCTGCAAGGCACCACGCACTGCCGCCGCACTACGCCGCTGCGGTGCAAGCAAACTGGCCAGTAGTGCCTTTTTATCGCTCTGGTACTGCTGGCGTAGCTCGGCAAAGGGTTGTGGCGGAGTGGTTAGCACATGCAAGTGGCTTTTTCGTCTGGCTAGCAGGCAATGCCAGGGGCAAAATCAGGCACTGGCTCCATGCCTGCCGAAATAGTGAGCACTTCATAGCCTGTTGGCGTAACCACTATGGTGTGCTCCCACTGCGCCGAAAGAGAACGGTCTTTGGTCACAATCGACCAGCCATCACCCGACTCTTTCAAATCGCGCCGCCCCGCATTAATCATGGGCTCGATGGTAAAAATCATGCCTTCTTTCAGCTCCACCCCCGTGCCAGGCTTGCCATAGTGCAGCACCTGCGGGTCTTCATGAAAACCCAGCCCAATGCCGTGGCCGCAAAACTCGCGCACCACGCTGTAGCCGTGGGCTTCGGCAAATTTTTGAATCGCGTGCCCAATATCGCCCAGCCGCGCACCAGGCTTAACCTCCACTATGCCCTTCCACATTGCCTCGTGCGTAACGCGGCACAGGCGGCGCGCAGCAATGCTGCCAGCTTCTTGCCCGCCAACAATGTACATGCGGCTGTTATCGCCATGCCAGCCGTCTTTGATTACCGTTACGTCGATATTGACGATATCGCCCTTTTTGAGTGGCTTGTCATTAGGTATGCCGTGGCACACCTGATGATTAACCGAAGTACACACTGACTTAGGATAAGGCGTGTGCCCCTCTGGAGCGTAATTGAGTGGCGCGGGAATAGTGCCTTGCACATCAACCATGTAATCATGGCAAAGTTTGTCAAGCTGGTTGGTTGTAAC
Organism: uncultured Allobrachymonas sp.; assembly: GCA_964618495.1. Classification (GTDB taxonomy): domain Bacteria; phylum Pseudomonadota; class Gammaproteobacteria; order Burkholderiales; family Burkholderiaceae_C; genus Brachymonas. The sequence goes on from CAZUBE010000005.1 coordinate 72,854, forward strand.
GCCGGGCTGCACATAAGGAGCAATGAAATCAAGCACTTCGGCACCGAGCTTGCCGCTAACGCGCATAGCTTCAATCTGCGCTGGGGTTTTGATAGGAATATTGTTCATATCTCTAAATTATCCCAGCAACCATGACTCCACAGACACAACAAGGCTAAATTTTATGCAATAGCTCCCATAAAGTTGCTGCATCAAAATACATGCCATGCATATCGTCGGCCAGCATGCACGCACAGCGATTGAGGATATAGCGCAATACTATTGGAGACTCTAGCTGGTCTGGACAATAATCGCACCTTTCCATCGTTTACGGTAGCACTTGGGCTTGTTGTCATAGTGCCAGCCATCAGGTTTTGCAACCATGTCTCTTTTACAGATTTCAGAACCAGGCGCCACGCCTGCTCCCCACCAACGACGCCTTGGTATCGGCATTGACTTGGGCACCACGCACTCTCTGGTTGCAGCCATGCGCCACAGCCTGCCCGAGTGTTTGCCTGATGCACAAGGGCACACCATGCAGCCTTCTGCCGTTCATTACGGCGATAACGGTCTAGTTCAAACAGGTGATGCGGCCTTGCAAATGCAGGCCAGCGACCCGCTTAACACCATCACCTCAGTCAAGCGCCTGATGGGGCGCAGCCTGCACGACATTCAAAGCAGCCAAGGTGCGTGGCAGCATTGCGACTTGGTAGCAGACGACCCGCAACAAGGCATGGTGCGTATCCGCACCCGTGCAGGCGACAAATCTCCCGTTGAAGTCAGCGCCGAAATTCTCTCGGCTTTGCGCCTGCAGGCTCAAAACAATTTGGCTGGCGATATTGATGGCGTAGTCATCACAGTACCTGCTTATTTTGACGATGCCCAGCGCCAAGCCACCAAAGACGCAGCACAGATTGCCGGCCTGCCTTTGCTGCGCCTGATTAATGAACCTACCGCTGCAGCAATAGCCTACGGGCTAGACAACGCCAGCGAAGGCGTTTACGCCGTATTTGATCTGGGCGGCGGCACTTTCGACATCTCCATTTTACGGATGGAAAAAGGTGTGTTTCAGGTGCTAGCCACAGGCGGAGACTCGGCTCTGGGCGGCGACGATTACGACCGCGCACTGGCGCAATGGGTGCAGCAAGCTGCCCTGCAAAGCAGCGGCAAAACCATTGCTCCAGCCGACCACCTTACCTTGCAACTCGCTGCCCGCGCCTGCAAACACGCCCTCACCCAATCAGCCAGCACTACCTTCAGCGCCACGCTGGCCGATGGCGCCACGCTGCAACACCCTGTTAGCCGCGCCGACTTTGCCCTAGCCACCACCGCACTTACCGAGCGCTGCCTGCAAGTGGTGTACGCCACCTTGCACGATGCCGAGTTGCACCCTGAAGATATCCAGGGCATAGTCATGGTTGGCGGCTCAACCCGCATGCCAGCCGTGCAGCAAGCCGTTGCTGCCTTCTTTGCGCAGCCCTTGCTTAACAACCTTAACCCCGATGAAGTCGTAGCACTTGGCGCAGCCATACAAGCCAACCAATTGCTAGGCAACGCCAACGCACACGACGTGCTGCTGCTCGACGTTACCCCACTATCGCTCGGCATAGAAACCATGGGCGGGCTGGTTGAACGCATCATCCCGCGCAACCAAACCATACCTGTTGCCATGGCGCAAAACTTCACCACCTACCAGGACGGCCAAACCGCCATGAGCCTGCATGTGGTGCAAGGCGAGCGCGACATGGTAAAAGACTGCCGCAGCTTGGCACGCTTTACACTGCGCGGCATCCCGCCCATGACTGCGGGTGCGGCGCGCATCCGCGTCACCTTCACCGTTGATGCCGACGGCCTGCTGCAAGTCGAAGCACGCGAGCAAACCAGTGGCGTGCAAGCCAGCATTGAAGTCAAACCAAGCTACGGCTTAAGCGACCAAGCCATCACCCAAATGCTGCAAGACAGCATCGCCACCGCCAAAGAAGACATGGCGGCACGCGCACTGGCCGAAGCCCGTCTTGATGCCGACCGCCTACTGCTCGCCGTACAAAACGCCTTGGCCGCCGACGGCGACCTGCTTGATGATGCCGAACGCCAGCGCATTAACACCTATATCGGCCTGCTACAAACCGCCCGCAGCAGCGAAGACACCATCGCCATTGAAGGCGCAACCTGCGATCTGGCCGATGTAACCGAAGCCTTTGCTGGCAAACGCATGAACCGCAGCGTACAGCAGGCATTGGCAGGCAAAAGCATTGCATCCCTTTGATTTAAACACTTACTACACACCACATCCATATGGCCACCATCAAAATCCTGCCCCACGCCGAATACTGCCCCGAAGGAACTGAAATTACTGCCCCTGCCGGCACCAGCATCTGCCAAGCGCTCCTCGACAACAACATCAACATCGAACATGCCTGCGACATGAGCTGCGCCTGCACCACCTGCCACGTCATCGTGCGCGAAGGCGGAACCAGCCTTAACCCCTCTGACGAATTTGAAGACGACATGCTTGACCGCGCCTGGGGACTCACATCTCAGTCACGCCTGTCATGTCAGGCTGTAGTAGGCCAGCAAGACCTCGTAGTTGAAATCCCCAAATACTCCATCAACCACGCCAAAGAAAACCATTAAACTGTGCCAATGCACCAAAGCTCAATCTTCGCCAACACACAGCTTCTTTCTAAAAAACTATACAACCATGCGCCAAATTGTTCTGGACACCGAAACCACTGGCATTGAAGTCAAAGACGGCAACCGTATCGTTGAAATCGGCTGCATTGAGCTCATCAACCGTCAACGTACCGGCAACCAACTGCACCTGTACATCAACCCTGGGCGCGACAGTGAAGAAAAGGCACTGCAGGTACATGGCCTGACGACCGCATTCTTAAGCGACAAACCTGCTTTTGAAGCAATCGCCGACGAATTCATCGCCTTTGTACAAGATGCTGAAGTCATCATCCACAACGCCCCGTTTGACGTAGGCTTTTTAAACCACGAACTGCAAAACTGCGGGCGCGAAGCATTCACCCACTACGTCAGCAAAATCACAGACACGCTTGCTTTAGCCAAAGAACTCTACCCTGGCAAACGCAACTCGCTCGATGCCCTGTGCTCCCGCCTGGAAGTAGACAACACCCACCGCACCCTGCACGGTGCTTTGCTTGATGCAGAACTGCTGGCCGAAGTATTCATCAACCTCACCCGTGGCCAAGAATCCCTCGTCATGGACGACAGTGAGGCCGACAGCCACAGCACCCTCATCACACACCAACCCGCAAGCGACTACAGCCAAATCAGCCTGCCCGTGCTCCACCCCAGCGCAGAAGAGCTAGCCGCCCACACCGCTATGCTGCAAGCCATCGACAAAGCCAGCGGCAACGCCACCCTGTGGAAAAAGCTGCAAGAAAGCACGCAAGCCGAATAAAAACTGTGCCATAATTGCGCCCTTTCGCAGCTTTAGCAAACAGGCCAGCCAAGAAAAAATAGGTAAAAATAAGCCCTATCAAGACTAGAAAAAGCTGCAAAACCCGAACAAATCGGGCGGTTAACTCAGCGGTAGAGTGCCACCTTCACACGGTGGAAGCCACTGGTTCGATCCCAGTACCGCCCACCAAATTGACATTTTTTAAAATATCAAAAAGTCCCAAAGCCCGCATGTTTACTAGCATTGCGGGCTTTTTGTTGTCTCAATAGCTACTTTAAACCAGCACACAATACGCTATAAAACATGGCGCAAAACATGGCGCAATGGGCAGGCGCTCTACAATGCGCCATGTTTTGCGGTGTTTTGCCTATGGTTTCCCTCTGGCAGACACTGCACCAGCCACCTATTGCGCTATACCCAAACATGGCGCATTTATGGCGCAAACATGGCGCAATGCTGCACCCGCTAGCCAATGCGCCATGTTTTGGGCTTGTTTACCTTTTTAGATGGGGGCAGCTATGGGCAGAGCTACCAGCAAGTTATCAGATTCGTTTTTACGCACAGCCAAGCACAGCGGCAAAACCACCCGCGCAGATACGCATTCAGACGGGGGCGGGCTTTATTTCCTTGTCAGCACAGCAGGCGGCAAGAGTTGGCAATTTAACTATGCGCATGCAGGCAAGCAGAAAACATTACGCCTTGGCGCTTACCCTGCCCTATCAGCAGCACAGGCACGCAAAGCCAGAGATGATGCCAAGGCGCTATTGGTGCAAGGCATAGACCCAAACATTAACAAACGGGCGCAGTTGCTGGAACAAAACACGGCAGCAGCGGCAACGTTTGAAGCGGTAACGCTTGAGATGTTCAACACCAAGCGCAAAGGCTGGAGCGAGAGTTACGCGGATAAATGGCTACTCATCATGCGCAAGCACCTATTCCCCGTGCTTGGCAGCATGCCCATTGCCAACATTACAACGCCTATGCTGCTATCGGTTTTGCGTGTGCCAGAGGGTAAAGGCAACACCGATACAGCGCACCGCCTGAAGTCACAAGCGGGGCAGGTGTTTGATTACGCCATGCAGACTGCGAGATGTATTGCCAACCCAGCCCGCGCATTGTCTGGAGCATTACAGGCGCACATCGTGAACCATTACCCAGCCCTAACCACGCCAGCAGAGATACAGCAACTATTGCTTGATATGTATAGCTACGCGGGGCGCTCTACCTACACCAGCGCAGCATTGGCATTGTCTGCCCTGTTGTTTCAGCGCCCTGGCAATATCAGGCAGATGCAATGGGGCTGGATTGACTGGAACAATGCCACGCTAACCATACCAGCCAAAGGCGTAAAAGACACCTTGCAGGCAAAGGCAGACAAGCCGCCGCATGTTGTCCCCTTGTCGAGGCAGGCAATAGGCATACTGCGCAGCTTGGAGCAATACAGGCGGGCAGTGCCAGCGGGTGTGCCTGATTATGTATTCCAGAGCGAGCGCCACGCCAACCGCTGCATGAGTGATGGCACGCTCAATGGCGCGCTTAAAAGCATGGGCTATGGCGGCAAGCAAACGCCGCATGGTTTCAGGGCAATGGCTAAAACAGTGATGCTAGACCATTTCCCCAATGCACACTATGGAGCGATTGAGGCGCAACTCGCACACAGCAAAAAAGGCATTAACCCGCTTGGCGCTGCATACGACCGCGCCCAATACATGCGCCAGCGTGTGCAGATGATGCAGGAATGGGCAGACTACCTTGACGCGCTCAAAGATGGCAAGCCAGCAGGGCGCGTGCTGTATCTGCCAACAAAAACCGCATGAAGCATTGCCCTGCAAATTCTGGAAAGTGCCCCTACCCCCTACCTACAAAAACTACAGAAACACCCTAGCCCCATCCCCGAAATGTCCCCGTAAACCTACCCAGCCCCTACCTACAAAACCTACAAAACCCCACGCGGCAATGCTGGAAAAATCCTAACAAAACCTAACATGCCAGCAGCAGATGATGCAGCACCAACCTTAATAAACCTTAATAACTACGCTGCTACACAAGCCGCCGCAACATCAACAAAAGTTAGCATTCACGGGGCTGGAGCTTGCCACGGCATCGAGCACAAAAAAGCCCGCGCATGATGGGCGGGCATTTGAATAACGCGCTCAACTCACGCGCGTTTAATAGTCACCACTTTTCAAATGATGCAGGTACTAATCCAAGTCTGGATTCATGGCGCATTCGCAGCCAGCAGCGCAGCGACCCGCGTTTGCCAGCCTTCACCACTGGCACGCCAACGGGCTAGGGCTTCGGCTTCAATGCGTAGGGTAATACGTACCTTGCCAGAGCCAGCAGGCGCAGACCTTGCCGCCGCCTTAGCGCGTGCCCATTTCCATGCTGCACGGCTTTTTGGTGATGTGCGATTCATGCCGTAGCCGTTTGCGCCGCTACGCTCAAAGTCAAACCCAGCGCATGCGCCACCTTCAGCACAGTATCAAAACTGGGATTGCCTTCGCCAGACAGCGACTTATACAGCCCTTCACGGTTTAGCCCTGTTTTTCTGGCAAGCTCTGACATACCACGGGCACGGGCAATATCACCCAGCGCAGAGGCTATCAGGGCAGAATCATCACCCGCTTCG
>CAZUBE010000006.1:0-74991 GCA_964618495.1 uncultured Allobrachymonas sp.
ACATGGTAGCCAGCCAAGTAATGACCGCCTACCAATACACCAAGCGCAGGCAGGCCAGCCAGCAGCAGTAAGCCAGCTTCACCACTGGCAGACCTAACCACCAAGGGAGCGCCGCCATGCGTTCCCTTTTTTATTGGGCTGGGTTTGGGGCTGGGTGATGCCCTCAATGCGCTATCATGTTTATTGCAAAGTGCTATCATTAAGCCATGAACAACAAACACAGAAAAGCCCTGCAAGAGCTATTTACCGACCCCATCAATGGCGGCATGGAATGGGGGCGCATAGAGGCGCTATTGATTGGGCTAGGGTGTAGGGTAATAGAGGGCGCGGGTTCGTCGGTAACCTTTGAGCGCGATTCCATGCGGGCAACCTTTCACCGACCACACCCAAACAGGCAAGCCCTACGCTACCGCGTAAAGGCAGCCAGAGACTACATAGAGCGACTAGGAGAGCAACCATGAATAACGCCACCAACAACACCATGCACTACAAAGGCTACACCGCCAGCATGAATTACGACGCAGAAGACATGCTCATAATCGGGCGCGTGCTAGACATTGCAGACGTAATCACCTTTCACGGTGAATCAGTAGCAGAGTTTGAAAGCAGCTTTCATGCTGCAATAGATGATTACTTGGCAGCATGTGCGCAGCTAGGGCAAGCAGCAGACAAGCCAGCCAGTGGAAAGGTAATGCTACGCATAGCGCCAGAGATACACGCCGCCGCGCTCAAAGCCGCCGCGCCAGCGACGATGCCCGGATTGTCGATTATTGGGATGCCTTGCGCCGCATAGATGAAATGGCCGTATGTACCGACGAGCACGGCGGTTTGCTGCTGACTACGCCCGGCATGACTAATGATGCTGTCGAAGTTTGGCTAGAGTTTTACAACGCAACCGAAGCGCGGCAGGCAGTCGGCAACGACATGGACGCACTACGTCCATTTGCTTCGCGTGCAGGCGAATTGGCTGCGCGGGTGGCCGCGGTATATGCGCTGTGGCGGTGCTGTGGCATGGATGGCGCAACACCAGGCAAGACCGTGATAAATGTTACCGACATGCGGCAAGCGGTTTCACTGGTGAGCTATTCGCTCGATGAATGGCGGCGTCAGGGCGACAGCGCAATTCTGTCTGCCACCGAGCGCGATGCGCGCGATCTGCTGACGTGGATGCACCGTAAGGAGCTGGAAAACGTCACACGAAGCCACATCGCGCAACATGGCCCGAATGCACTACGCAAAATGACAGACCGCCGCAACGCGGCTATCGACGAGCTTAAGCGCCGCCGCTGGCTGATTGAAAAAGGCGGGGGGCTTGCCATAGTTAAAAAACCAGAAACGACGCCTGCTACTGCTATTCCTGCTAATTCTGCTAATTCTGACAACCGCTACCAGGATGAAAGTAGCAAAAGTAGCGGAATTAGCAGTAGCAACTGTGGCCAGCTATTTTTTGCGCCAGCAATGCCAGAGCTTAAACCTGCATTTGTAGTGGATGTGGACGCGAGCATTAGAAACCTGCTGGCCCTATTCGAAGCAAGCAACGCGACAGAGATGCGCGGGCACGCGAACGGCTAAAGGCACTATTGATTGAACAGGGATAAAACAAGATGAGCGAACCAAAGAAACGGGGCCGATGGAAAGCTGGGGAAAGCGGCAACCCAAACGGCAGGCCGAAAGGCACCGGTGAAGTGAGCAAGCTACGCGATGCGATTAAAAGCCATGTACCCGCCATTCTCGAGCGCCTGACAACCCAGGCATTGGATGGCGATGTACAGGCAGCTAGATTGCTTTTAGATCGCTCTGTGGCCCCGTTAAGGGCTGTAGAGCCCACGCAATCATTGGCGCTGCCCGATGGAAGTCTGACCGATCAAGGCCGCGCCGTGCTGTCTGCTGTGAGCATGGGCGATCTGGCCCCAGGCCAAGGAGCGCAGCTACTCGCCGCCATTGGTGCCCTAGCGCGCGTGGCTGAAATCGACGAATTGACCGAACGTATCGAAAAACTGGAGGGGCACCATGCAAGGACTTAAAACCCGCATCGCCGCACTGGAGGCCAATATCAAGGGCCAACCATCCCAGCGCTACGCTGTGGACGTGGCTGGTGCGGTTCGTGAAATTCTCGCACCGCAGGGGCTGGAAGTGCCGGATTCCCTGCCCGGCGAACTGTATACCGACTGGATTCAACGACTATCGGGTGAAGCGCTGGGGGCCATACTGCATTATCATGATAGCCAACGCTGAACGGATTGGGCCTTGATACGCTTAAAAATCTGGTCCGCTGAATCTGTTTCGCAAAATCGGAAAGTCGGCGCTGACGGGCTCGGCAATAATCTAAGATTGCGGGTATACATGCATAGGTGGCCTATCCGGTTCCTCGCAAGAGGATCAAAAATAGGGTGGAAACAAAGAGGTTGATATGGCGATAATCCAGTGTTATGAATGTGGTGCAGACGTGAGCGACCAAGCGCAGTCATGCCCGCATTGCGGCGCTGTGCAGAGTAAGTGGGCCCGAGTAAAGGCCGAGCAAAAAGCAAAAACTCAGGCCGCTATCGAGTACGCAAAGACGCCAGAAGGCAAGAAGAGGCAGCGCATCAAATTTGCGGCCTTTGCGGCCATAGCCGTTGTCTTTCTGATCTTGATGGCAACACGCGGAGAAAATAAAGGTGCCATGAATGAGAAGCCGGCTGCCGCCGCAATCCCGCCTGAACAAAAGATTGCATCTGGGATCGTTGACGTCTACACCAAGGCGCGCTATCCAAAGTTGCACAAGGCATGGGGCGATGCCGGGATGAAACGCATAAATGAGCTTAAGCCAAAAGCTGCGCTTGCTGTGGCGGCGCACCAAAGCTGTGACCGCGTAGAAGTGATTGAAATTTCCGATTCCCGCAGCAGCCCTCCAAAGGAGGCAGTATTTTTTGTGGACTGCGCCAACAAAGAGCGCTTCTATGTGACAGAGGCTGAAATTGCCAGCGGCAAATCATCCGGCTCAGAGCGCGAAAAAATGGAGTCGCGGAGCGCAGGTGAATACCTCACAGAATGCGAAAACAGAATTAAGGCGCAACTCAAGAATCCATCTTCTTTTGATAGGGCTAGATCCGATACCGAGACTCGACTGGCTCGTACTGGTTCAATGATCGTTCGCTTCCAATTCACTGCCCAAAATGACTTTGGGGCCAAGTTGGACTCTTGGGCTGAATGTAGTTTTAGGAGCGATGGGCGGACAACCGCAACAATTGCTAGGCGCTAATCGCCGCTGGTGAAAAAGAAACGCCAGCAGGCGCAGGAATTAAACAAGGGGCTTCGGCCCCTTTTTTATAGCCACGATTTATTCCCGATGTGGCCGCTTCCTGCACATCGGCGGGAAATTTTCGGAGTGCCTAAAAAGAGCGCCGCCATGCGTTCCCTTTTTTATTGGCTGGGTTTGGGGCTGGGTGATGCCCTCAATGCGCTATCATGTTTATTGCAAAGTGCTATCATTAAGCCATGAACAACAAACACAGAAAAGCCCTGCAAGAGCTATTTACCGACCCCATCAATGGCGGCATGGAATGGGGGCGCATAGAGGCGCTATTGATTGGGCTAGGGTGTAGGGTAATAGAGGGCGCGGGTTCGTCGGTAACCTTTGAGCGCGATTCCATGCGGGCAACCTTTCACCGACCACACCCAAACAGGCAAGCCCTACGCTACCGCGTAAAGGCAGCCAGAGACTACATAGAGCGACTAGGAGAGCAACCATGAATAACGCCACCAACAACACCATGCACTACAAAGGCTACACCGCCAGCATGAATTACGACGCAGAAGACATGCTCATAATCGGGCGCGTGCTAGACATTGCAGACGTAATCACCTTTCACGGTGAATCAGTAGCAGAGTTTGAAAGCAGCTTTCATGCTGCAATAGATGATTACTTGGCAGCATGTGCGCAGCTAGGGCAAGCAGCAGACAAGCCAGCCAGTGGAAAGGTAATGCTACGCATAGCGCCAGAGATACACGCCGCCGCGCTCAAAGCCGCCGCGCGCAGTGGCACGAGCTTAAACAAATGGGCAGAGCAAGCCATAAGCACAGCCACCATGCAGCACCAGCACGCATAAAGCCAGCTTCACCACTGGCACGACATCGAGGGGAGCGCAGCGCATGCGTTCCCTTTTTTATTGGCACATGTATTGGGGCTGGGTGTATCTGCACCATGCCAGCACCGTGCTACTCTGATGCTTGCATGGGGCTTGCAGATGTTTGGCAGCCAGACCATCAACCATGCCACTACAGCAGCACAGGCAGGCAATAGGGGGGGCTATAGGTACTCTTGGAGCAAACGGGCGTGAGGGTGATTCGCCCCTCGTTGAAAATCTAGACACTGGTTTTTTGAATTGGTGAAATTTAACCAAGCAACGCAAACTGGTACGCAAAACGAGGTGCGCAAGCAGGTGCGCACAGAAACCCAGCCCCATGCCGTGACTTTTGCCAGTGGTTAAAAACAGGCAAAACAGGGGGGTACTTTTCAAAAACATGGCGGAAAACATGGCGCAATTTGACTTACTGCAACGCCACTACTTTATAAATCAACAGGTTAAGTTGCAAATTCGTTCCCAGTACCGCCCACCAAAACAAAGCCACTTCTAAAAGACACCGATCTACCTGACGGTGTCTTTTTTATTGGTCTCCCTTAACAAAACATTGCACCACTTCAGCCCTAGCGCAGCAGTCGCACAAGCTGCGGCCATGCGTTGGCAAGCAGCAGCGATTGCGCCTGTGCGTTGGGGTGGATGCGGTCGCTCTGGAACCATTTTTGGCTGTCGGGCACGTCGCCCACGCCTTTGAGTAAAAACGGCACCAACGCTGTTTTTTTGGCTTTGGCTACTTCAACAAAGGTTTGTGCAAAGGCACGACTGTAGTCTGCGCCGTAGTTAGGAGGCACTTGCATACCTAGCAACAGCACCTGTGTTCTGGCTTTTTGCGCCATGTCTGTAATGGCTGCAAGGTTGGCTTGGGTTTGCTGCAAGGGCAAGCCGCGCAGGGCATCGTTAGCGCCCAGTTCCACAATCAGCACTTGCGGCTGGTGTTGTGCCAGTAACTGTGCCAACCGCGCACGGCCGCCAGCGGTGGTGTCGCCACTGATGCTGGCATTGACAACTTGCCAAGGGCGTTTTTCGGCATCAAGCTTTTTCTGCAGCAAAGCCACCCAGCCCGCTCCCCGTGCCATGCCATATTCAGCGCTGATAGAGTCGCCCAAAACCAATATCTTGCGCGGCGCTGAGGCACTGGCCGAAACAGGTGCCAATGCCAAACATAAAAGCATGCACACACCCAACACCACCCGCCACTGCCTCCAACACCTTTGCGCGATCAGCCCTTGCTGCATTTTCTTTCTCCGAAAAAAGATTTTTAAATTCTTGCACATTCCACACAGACATAGCCGAGCTATAGCCAGAGCCTACAAATAATATGCCCCGCTTTTATGGGTTCTATTTACTGCCAATCCCCAATACACAAGAACCTGTTTTTTTATAGACTTATCAAACAGTTACGCTCACTGTTGATAGATTCTTGCACAATACGCCCATGCTATGCTAAAATGCTTGGCTCTGTTTGAAATTCTTCAGCAGAGTCAATCATTTACGACGAGGTTTCTCATCATGTACGCAGTCATAAAAACCGGAGGCAAGCAGTATCGCGTTGCCGCTGGCGACAAAATCAAGGTAGAACAGATTGCTGCGGACGAAGGTAAAGAGATCACCATCGATCAGGTGCTGGCCATTGGTAATGGCGAAACCCTGACCGTGGGAACTCCCTTGGTGTCCGGCGCAACAGTAGTAGCCAAAGTGCTCACACACGGCAAGCACGACAAAGTGCACATTTTCAAAATGCGCCGTCGCAAGCATTATCAAAAACGTCAAGGGCATCGCCAGCTTTTCACCGAGCTGGAAATTGCTTCTATTAACGCCTGAAGGCTCTAGGGAGAGTAAACAATGGCACAGAAAAAAGGCGGCGGCTCTACGCGAAACGGGCGAGATTCCAAGCCCAAAATGCTCGGCGTCAAAGCATTTGGCGGCGAACTCATCAGTGCTGGCTCCATCATCGTGCGCCAGCGCGGTACACGCTTTCACGCTGGCAACAACGTGGGCGTGGGCAAAGACCACACCTTGTTTGCTCTGGTTGACGGTCACGTCTCCTTCGGGCATCGCGGTGCGTTGAATCGCCACGTAGTTGATGTTACACCGGCTGCCTAAGCCCTGTTGTATCACACCGCAAAGCCCCGATAATTCGGGGCTTTGTTTTTTGGGCTGTATGGCTTATTGCCCCTATTTGTTAGCATCTGCTGATTAATAATAGGACGTTGGCAATTGTTTATTGGCGGTTGTTCATTGCGCCTGTCTTCGTTGGCTTTTCTGCACGCCCCCAAGCAAACCACAGCATAACGGCCTTCGCGCACGCATTGCCGCCCTTTCACCAGCATCACCATCTGAGTATTAGCATGAAATTTGTAGACGAAGCATTTATCGATATCGCTGCGGGCGACGGCGGCAATGGCTGTGCATCGTTTCGCCATGAAAAATACAAAGAATTTGGCGGGCCTGACGGTGGCGATGGCGGCCGTGGCGGGCATGTCTGGGCAGTGGCTGATGTTAACCTCAACACTCTGGTCGATTACCGCTACGCGCGCCGCTTTGAAGCCAAGCGCGGCCAGCACGGCATGGGCAGCGATATGTTTGGCGCGGCAGGTGCCGATGTCACCTTGAAAGTACCACCTGGCACCGTCATCAGTGATGCCGAAACAGGCGAAGTGCTCTACGAGCTGCTCACCCCCAATGAACCCGTGCTGATTGCCAAAGGTGGCGATGGCGGCTTTGGCAACCTGCGCTTTAAAAGCTCCATCAACCGCGCCCCGCGCCAAAAAACACTGGGCTACCCTGGCGAGCGCAAAAGCGTCAAGCTAGAGCTCAAAGTGCTGGCCGATGTGGGCTTGCTGGGCATGCCCAATGCGGGCAAATCGACCTTTATCGCCGCAGTAAGCAACGCGCGCCCCAAAATTGCCGACTACCCGTTTACCACCCTGTATCCCAATCTGGGCGTGGTGCGTGTGGGGCCTGAGCAAAGTTTTGTGGTGGCAGATATTCCGGGCCTGATTGAAGGCGCTAGCGAAGGCGCGGGCTTGGGGCACCAGTTTTTGCGCCACTTGCAGCGCACGCGCCTGCTGCTGCATGTGGTGGATATGGCTCCGTTTGACGACTCTATCGACCCCGTAGCACAAGCCAAAGCCATTGTTGCGGAGTTGAAAAAATACGATGCCGAGCTCTATCACAAGCCACGCTGGCTGGTGCTCAACAAACTCGATATGGTGCCGCTAGAGCAGCGCGAAGCACTGGTTAAAGACTTTGTCAAACGCCTGAAGTGGAAAGGTGCTGTGCACCAGATTTCTGCACTCACACGCGAAGGCTGCGAGCAGCTTATCCGCGAGATTTACGCGCACGTGCACCAGCAGCAAGTAGCCGAGCAGCCCATAAGCGAGGATGATATTGACCCGCGCTTTGCCGATACTTCTGCCACGCCTGCCCAAGAGCCCAAAAAGCCCACCCCGCGCAAACGCAAAAAAGCAGCCGAATAACTCAAAATCGGCAAAGGCTTAAGGAAGCGCTGATTTATTGCAGTTTCGTATAAAAACGCAATCGCCCGTCATTCCCGCGTAGGCGGGAATCCACAGCTGCGCCAATATGCGGATGGATTCCCGCCTACGCGGGAATGACGACTTTCTGATTTTTCTCTTGCATGAAGAATAAATCAACGCTTCCCTAAACAGGCGCATTGATGCAGCATATCTGCATCATTCTTGCACCTTGTTTGCGCCTTATGGCTACCAAAGTGGCATGCTCAAGAGCAGCATGCCACTTTTTTTTGTCATAGCATGCTTTCATCTGAAAAATCGCACTCTATCAACAATAAATTTTGATTTATGCACAGTGTTGATATCTTGCAGCAAAAGCATTTCAGACACTTTTCGAAGCTGTATCGGCATTTCAATATAGATCGCTAACCCATTGATTATATTAATATTTCCATGATTACACAAATTTCGAAAGAGTTTCTAAGCCATTGATTTCAAAGCATTAGGATTCGCTCACTGTTTTTTTATTCACAAAGTTATGCACAGGCAGAAAAAACCTTTGTGCAAAGCGGGTTTAGCGTATCTTTCGCAAAAAAACTTCATAAATTAGCGGTAAAACGAATGCTTTTAAGTTAATTGGTACTCAATTTCGTGTCTTGTAGAGCAGATGCTGCGAGTAATTGGGTTCGCTTGAAAAAAACACTGCCATGCGTATACAAGACTCATGCCATGACTCAACGGCATTGTCTGGCTATTGCCCCTGCATCAAGTACAAAAACAAGGTAAGTCATTGATTTTATTTGCTTTCACAAATCTGCCTCATTTATCGGCAGATTGTGCAAACCCTTGATTTTGCAGGCTTTAAAAACTTGTCAACGCAGTCATACACAAAGTTATCCACATGAATTGTGGCTAAAAATGCAAGTTGCTTTTTCAAGCCGCATGCTGCAAATTCAGGGCGCTGTTTCGCTGGGCATGAGCCAGCGTTTCTGTGCGGCAAATACGGCATTGGGATACTGTGGCTGACCACGTGAGCCGTTGTAGCGCCCCAGCGCCATGTACATATTGCCGTTTTCACGGTGCAGGTAGTGGCGCAAAATGCTGCAGCCAAAGCGCAGATTGGTTTGCATGTGAAACAGCTTGCCCGCGTCGCCATCACCAATGACGCGCGCCCAAAATGGCATGACCTGCATCAGCCCGCGTGCGCCTGCGTAAGAAATAGCGTATTTGCGAAAGTTGCTCTCTACCTGTATGAGCCCAAGCACGAGCGATATTTCCAGCCCCGCGCGCGCGGCTTCGTACCAAACGGTTTGCAAAAACTCTTGCCTGCTGAGCTCATCTACCATGCGGTTGCCAATGCGCGCGCTCATGGTGGTGAGCCAATACTGGTATTCGCGCTGGCTTTTGGCATCGGTAAAGTGCGGTATGGGTGGCGCACTGTTGCTGATTGCTGCGCTCAGTGCGGTGCGCACCGAGTCCACCATATGCTCTTCTTTTTGTGCGCCCGCGTGGACGGGGCTGTGCAAGCTGCCCAATGCTGACCCCAGCAAGCCCATCAGGCTGCCAGAAGCTGCTACTCCACCTAAACTTTGCAATACATTGCGGCGACTGACAAAACGCACGGCTACAACCCTCCTTATAGTTTGACTTGTGTTTGAACGAAGCTGGCAATATCGGCCAGAGCGATTTTTTGCGCTTCACCTGCGCGGCGGTGCAGGTATTCGCACTCGTCGGCGGCAATGCCTTTGTCTGAAAACACCACGCGGTGCGGCACGCCGATTAGCTCCCAGTCGGCAAACATCACGCCAGGGCGCTCGCCACGGTCGTCAAGCATGACATCCACACCTGCAGCCAGCAAGGTTTCGTACAGGCGCAAGGCTTCGGTTTTAACGACTTCGCTGCGCTCCATGCCGATGGGGCAAATCACCACGGTAAACGGCGCAATGGCATCAGGCCAAATCATGCCGCGCTCGTCGTGGTTTTGCTCAATGGCGGCAGCGGGCAGGCGCGATACGCCGATGCCATAGCACCCCATCTCGAAGAACTGGCTCTTGCCGTTGGCATCCAAAAAAGTAGCGTTCATAATTTGGCTGTATTTGGTGCCGAGGTAAAACACATGCCCCACCTCAATGCCGCGCTCAACCGCCAGCGTGCCGTTGCCGCAGGGTGACAAGTCGCCATCAACCACGTTGCGCAAGTCTGCCACCAGTTGCGGCTCGGGCAAGTCGCGCGACCAGTTTACGCCTGTGATGTGAGCGTCTGCTTCGTTGGCTCCGCACACCCAGTCTGCCATCAGCACCACTTCGCGGTCTGCCACCACGGTAACGGGCTTGCGGGTATTTACAGGCCCCAAATAGCCAGGCTTGGTGCCAAAGTGAGCCAGCACTTCTTCTTCGGTGGCAAAGCGAAAGCCCTTTTCAAACCCGGGCAATTTGCCGACCTTGACTTCGTTCATATCGCGGTCGCCACGCAGCAGCAGCAGCCAGATATGGCTTTCCACCACAGCGCCTTGCTCGTTGCATTCATCCGTTGCCAGCACCAGCGATTTAACGGTGTTTTGCAGCGGCAGCTTGAGAAAAGCGGCAACATCGGCGCAGGTGCTTTGCCCGGGCGTAGGCACAACTTGCATGGCTTGCGAAGCGGCTGGGCGTGTGTGAGTGGGCGCTTGCGCTTCGGCTTTTTCCATATTGGCGGCATAGCTGCTTTGGGGGCAATACACAATGGCATCTTCACCCGTAGCGGCAATAACCTGAAACTCCTCGCTCAAATCGCCACCAATTGCGCCGCTGTCAGCCGCTACAGCGCGGTAGTTCAGACCAAAACGGTCAAAAATGCAGCGGTATGCCTGCGCCATGTTTTGGTAGCTGAGCTGGGCGCTGGCAGCGTCTTTGTCAAAGCTGTAGGCGTCTTTCATGATGAACTCGCGCCCACGCATCAGGCCAAAACGGGGGCGGCGTTCGTCGCGGAATTTGGTTTGAATCTGATAAAAGTTTTTAGGCAACTGCTTGTAGCTGCGCAAATCTTGCCGCGCAATGTCAGTAACCACTTCTTCGCTGGTGGGCTGAATTACGAACTGGTTTTCGTGGCGGTCTTGAATACGCAGCAGCTCGGGGCCCATTTTCTCGAAGCGCCCTGTTTCCTGCCACAACTCGGCAGGCTGCACGATGGGCATGGTGCATTCAATCGCGCCCGCGCGGTTCATCTCCTCGCGCACAATGGCTTCAACCTTGCGAATCACGCGCAAGCCCATAGGCATATAAGTGTAAATACCTGCGCCCAAACGCTTGATAAAACCAGCGCGCATCATCAGTTGGTGGCTAACGACTTCGGCATCGGCAGGCGCATCGCGCAGGGTGGTGAAGTGAAATTGAGAAGCTTTCATGGCAGTATCTGGGTAAGAATGAAGAAATCGTGCGCTGCACTTTGTACAGGCAATAACAGGAATGTAGCCATATTTTCCTTGATATCGGCGCGTTGCCGTGCATAATGCACATAATTCAAGAATCTGGAGTTAATCATGCTGGACCAAGAGGGCTTTCGCCCCAACGTCGGCATCATTTTGCTCAACCGTAAGAATCAGGTCTTCTGGGGCAAGCGTATCCGTACGCATAGCTGGCAGTTTCCACAAGGAGGCATAGACAGGGGCGAATCGCCTGAACAGGCTATGTTTCGCGAGCTGCACGAAGAAGTTGGTCTGCAACCGCACCATGTGCGCATTGTGGCCAGAACCCGTGATTGGTTGCGCTATGAGGTGCCCGACCGCTACATTCGCCGCGACGCGCGCGGCCACTACAAAGGCCAAAAACAAATCTGGTACTTGCTGCAAATGCTGGGGCAAGACTGGGATTTGAACCTGCGCGCCACCAACCACCCCGAGTTTGACGCTTGGCGCTGGAACGACTACTGGGTGCCGCTAGACGTAGTCATCGAATTCAAACGCGGCGTGTACGAAATGGCGCTCACCGAGCTGGCGCGCTACGTGCCACGCCACGAATCGCGCAACCGCTACCTGCGCGCCAACCACAAAGGGCGCGAGCGCAACATGGAGCAAGAGCGCGAACCGTTTAGCCAACAGCTTTATGTGCCCAATGCCTTGCCACAAACGGCGCAGGCAGCTCCCCAGCTATTTGTGCCAGCAACGGCATTGCACTGCCCTTTGACTAAGGAAGAGCCCAAATGACATCTTTGCCAAACTGGCCGCGCCATGCTGTGCTTTGTCTGTCTAGCTGCTTGCTTGCAAGCGCAGCGCATGCACAACTGTTTTCAGACGCTGATACCCACTGGCGCGAAGGCGAAGTGCCCCAGCCCCCAGCCCTGAGCAGCAAAAACATGGTGCAGATCGACATGCCCTCTTACTCCGACTTGTTGGTAGGCGTGGATGTAGATAGCGTAAACGTTACCCCAAACGATGGCGTGGTGCGCTACGTTACCGTGCTGCAAGGCGCTGATGGCTCGCTTTCGGCCTACTACCAAGGCGTGCATTGCGCCAACTACACGGGCCGCACTTACGCCCGCTACCGTTTTGATGCAAACCCGCCCGCATGGGAAAACATTGATGCCGAATGGCAAGAGTTGCGTGGAAGCAAAGCACGCTACGCCAATGCAGCCGCCCGTGCAGGCGCCTGCGAAAACTTTGTGCCCGCCAGCGACACCGCTACAGCCAAGCGCAACTACGCCAAAAACAGCAAGTGGACGGGCAAGCGGTTTTAAGCTGCACCAACCTGAGACGCAGAGCCCCTGGCAATAAGTAGGAAAGAGTTCCAAACAGTCAGGATGCGCTACATATCAACTATACCAAATATGCCTAAAAGGTAATTTCAAGGCTTCCATAGGGAGGCTTGAAAAATTTTAGTTACACACCAGAAAACACAAATTCAAACTATTTGGAGTTAAACATGAAAACATTTAACAATGAAAGATGTTATTATCTTGATACATTTAACTTATGGGAATGTCTAATTCGCCAAAAAAAGACAATAATCGCTGTATTTACTCTGGTGACAACAATCTCTATTATATATATTACAAGCCGCCCAACACTCTATCAAAGCCAAGCCAGCGTTATGATTGGAGAGCTGCTTTTTTTTTGAGACACAACCTATAGAAAGTCAAGAATCCATAAAATATCGCTACTCTACAGTTTTGGAAATAAGACCCATAAAAAATACACGCATTATAGAGGTCATATCCACATCAACAAACTCTGAAGAATCTAAGCATCAAGTAAATAATACGATAGAAAAAATTATCAATGAACATGCGTCAATCTTTGATAAAAAAAGATCGGATTTTTTAAAATATGCCAATGAAATCTATAATAAAGACTTGGCCCCTAACAAAAAAAATATGCTCAACATGCTTGATTCGGCATCTTCTTCTAATGCAACACAGCAAATATCAGAAATAAGTACTACTGAATTTTATTATGGAGGAAATATTCGATCTAAACTCTCCATCGCCTTTGTATTAGGGCTTAGTCTTTCCCTTGTTT
Source organism: uncultured Allobrachymonas sp. (assembly GCA_964618495.1). Classification (GTDB taxonomy): domain Bacteria; phylum Pseudomonadota; class Gammaproteobacteria; order Burkholderiales; family Burkholderiaceae_C; genus Brachymonas. Next base: position 13,089 of record CAZUBE010000006.1, read on the forward strand.
CTGCATTTTTAAAAGATTTTTTCGAAAGCAAAAAACTATTTTCAAAAAATCAGTGTCGAATGGATTAAACTTTCAAGCCGTAACCCACGCATGTGCTTGCGAAAACTTTGTGCCCGCCAGCGACACCGCTACAGCCAAGCGCAACTACGCCAAAAACAGCAAGTGGACAGGCAAGCGGTTTTAAGCACGCGCTGATTTGCGCCAGTTTCGTATAAGAACGCAATCGCTCGCCATTCACGCGCAGGCGGGAATCTACAGCTATGCCCCTTATACGGATGGATTCCCGCCTGCGCGGGAATGACGGCTTTCTGAACTCTTTCTTGTAAAAAATAAATCGGCGTTTCTTTAAGAGGTTTTGTTTTTATTTTACGTTATATATACAACTGAGGGCTGTATGGAAGTAATCTTATTAATAGTTGCTGCTTTTGTGGCCATCTTGGTTTTTGCCATTAATATTGATGACAAAAAACATAAAAGTGAAAAACAAAAAGTTGAAAAATTAACGCAAACAGTAGAACATATTGAGTCTATCATTCTCCCGCATGCCCGAACGCTTGCCATCAAATGGGATCAGCTGCCCTATAAAGATGATTACGGGAATTACATCTTTGATGATTGGGATAGAGAAGTCGAATATTTTATTACCAGTGTACTCCTGCAAGATGATGTGGCACGCCAGTTTTTAAATTCAGGGAATTTTGATGTTGATAACCAACGTCTTGCCACTGTAAGGGAAATGGTGTCTGATATAGCTCACAAAGAAACTGAAAGAATGCTTGATGCAGCTTCAGATGAATATCTCGACGTTGATACTCTGACAGGCGAAGAATATGAGCGCTATTGCGCCTCTCTATTGAACAAACACGGATGGGATGCAAACCCCACAACGGCAACGGGCGATCAAGGCATAGACATTATCGGAAAAATAAATGGCATTACTGCTGTTTTTCAATGCAAAAGATATTCGCAACCAGTTGGCAATGCCGCAGTGCAAGAAGTAATTGCTGGAAAAACTTTTGCACAAGCCCAATATGCAGCCGTTGTAAGCAACAGCACGTTTACAAAATCTGCCAGACAATTAGCCGATACAGCCAATGTATATTTACTGCACCATTCAGAACTTGAAGAATTTGCTGAAATGATTTTGCCAAAATAATAATTTCGGGATGCGCTAACTTGTTTTTCATGCAAGAAAAAGCTCCGCACGTTGTCATTCCCGCGCAGGCGGGAATCTACTCGCATAAGGGGCGCAGCTGTGGATTCCCGCCTGCGCGGGAATGACGGTTTTCTGCATTCTTTCTTAACTGTGCGGATGTGCAAGTCACCCGCGCTATGTCTCCCACGCTACGCTTGCTGACCCAACTCACAGGCCTATGAACGATGCTGCAAGCTAGCTTCTTGCCAAGCCATACCCAAGCGGCACGCACCCCACCGATTACACCAACGGCATTAACCCACTTTGCGCCATAGAGGTGGTACGGCCTTGCGCCACGATGAGGTGGTCGAGCACGGCTATTTCTAGCAAGCCCAGTGCTTGTTGCAAGTGGCGGGTAAGGGCTATATCGGCAGATGAAGGCTCGGCGCAGCCGCTGGGGTGGTTGTGAGCCAGTAGCACGCTGGCGGCGTGGTGGTGCAGGGCGCGGCGGGCTACTTCGCGGGGGTAGACGCTGGTTTGGTTGAGGGTGCCGGTAAAGAGTGTTTCCATGCAGATAAGCTGGTGCTGGGAGTCGAGAAACAGCACGGCAAAACACTCGTGTGGCAAGTGTGCAAGGTGCATTTGCGCGTATTGGGCGGCAAGCTCGGGCTGGTTAAGGTGGGGGCGCTGTTGCATTTGCTGGGTGATGGCACGGCGAGCCAGCTCCATTACGGCTAATAGCTCAGCGCGTTTGGCTGTGCCGCCCAGCCCTTTGATGTTTTTGAGTTGCTCGGCGCTGGCATTGAGCAAACCCGCCATGCCGCCGCAGTGCTCAAGCACTTCTTGCGCCATGATGAGGACGTTGCGGCCTGCTGTGCCTGTGCGTAGCAGCAAGGCGAGTAGCTCGGCATCGCTCAGCGCCGCTGCGCCGCGTGCCAGCAGTTTTTCGCGTGGCATGGCTTCTGTGGGGATGTGTTTGATTGCCATAGTTAAAACCCGTTTTACCAAATCTTCGCCAGATGTTTACCAGATGTTTGCTCAATGGCTATTAGCCGCCCTTGGCATTGGCACTGCCCGCAAAGCCGCATTGCCGCCATGCTTCAAACACGACTACGGCTACGGCGTTTGACAAATTGAGACTGCGCTGCTCGGGAAGCATGGGCAGGCGCAGGCGCTGCGCGGGGGCAATGCTTTCGCGCACTGCGGGCGGCAAGCCAGCGCTTTCGCGGCCAAACAGCAACCAGTCGCCAGGCTGGAAACAGGTTTGGTGCACATGCTGCTGGCCTTTGGTGGTGAGGGCAAACAGGCGCTGCGGGTTGGGTTGGGCAGTATCGAGAAAAGCCTGCCAGTTGGCGTGCCGCTGTACGCTGGCGTATTCGTGGTAGTCAAGACCAGCGCGGCGCATTTGCTTGTCTTGCATGTCAAAGCCCAAGGGTTCTATCAAGTGCAGGGTGCAGCCCGTGTTGGCCGCAAGGCGAATGATGTTGCCGGTATTGGGCGGTATTTCCGGCTGGTAGAGGATGATGTTAAACATGGTGCGGCGCAGTGTAGCGCGTGTGCAGTGCTTATGGGCGCGTATGGGTGCGTGTGATTCCGATTCCAGACAAAAAATGCACTAGATTTCCGTCATTTCCGCTTAGGCGGGAATGACGCTATGTGCGTAAAGCAAGGCTCTGCGCGGGGATAGCAGTTATTGTTTTTGAAGGTGGAAATGGAATAAGTGGCGTGCATGCGCTGCACGCGGCTGCCTTGTAGCCATGTGCTGGCTTGGGGCTGCCGCAAGGCGCTATCACAGCTTTAGGCCAGTGCGCGTTTACGCAACTCCATCATGCGCCAGACAAAGGGCGTAAAGATGAGCTGCATGGCGAGCTCCATTTTGCCGCCGGGTACAACGATGGTGTTGGCACGGCTCATGTAGCTGTCATGAATCATCGAAAGCAGATAGGGGAAGTCGATGCCTTTGGGGTTGGCAAAGCGGATAACAACCATGCTTTCGTCAGCGCTGGGGATGTCTTTAGCGATGAAGGGGTTGGAAGTATCAACCACCGGCACGCGCTGGAAATTGACGTGCGTACGCGAGAATTGCGGGCAGATGACGTTTACATAGTCGGGCATGCGACGCAGAATGGTGTCGGTTACGGCTTCGCTGCTGTAGCCGCGCAGTTTTTGGTCGCGCCAGAGTTTTTGTATCCACTCAAGGTTGATGACAGGTACTACACCAATCAGCAAATCGGGGTATTGGGCGATGTTGATTTCTGGCGTGACGACACCACCATGCAGGCCTTCGTAGAAGAGGATGTCGGTATCTGCAGGCAGGTCTTGCCACTCGGTAAAGGTGCCGGGCTCTTGCTTGTAGGGTGCGGCTTCGCCAGCGTCGTGCAGGTAGCGGCGCGCCCTGCCCTGCCCAGTTTCGGCGTAAGAGGCAAACAGGGCTTGCAATTCGTCAAGCAGGTTGTTGTCCAGACCAAAATGGCTGAAGTGTGCATTGCCCTGCTGCTCGGCCTGCGCCTGCATGACCTTCATTTCCTTGCGGTTGTAGCGGTGAAAGCTGTCGCCTTCGATATTGGCCGCTTTGACTCCTTCGCGATTAAAAATGCCCGCAAAGGTGCGCGTAACGGTAGTTGTGCCTGCACCAGAAGAACCTGTGATGGCAATGATGGGGTGACGTTCAGACATGGTTCGGTGTCCTTATGGAATGGTTAAAAAAACGTGTAGCACCTGCCCCAAAAGCAGGTTGCTGTGTATCAGTGCCTAAACAGGCCGCGCTGTGCAAACAGCGGGTTGTGCAGCTCACATTGCGATTTTTCAGTGTGGTAGCGCTCAATACGCTCCACTTCATTTTTTGAGCCAAACACCAGCCCGATGCGTTGATGCAGCGATTCGGGCTGCACTTGCAAAATAGGGCAACGGCCTGTAGAGGCACGGCCACCAGCCTGCTCGATGATGAAGCCGATCGGGTTGGCCTCGTAGAGCAGGCGCAGACGGCCGGGTTTGCAGGGGTCTTTGGTGTCGCGCGGGTACATGAATACGCCGCCACGCATCAAAATACGATGCGCTTCAGCCACCATGCTGGCAATCCACCGCATATTGAAGTCTTTGCCGCGTGTGCCGGTTTTGCCTGCCAGACATTCATCTACATAGCGTTTAACGGGCGCTTCCCAAAAGCGGGCATTGCTGGCGTTGATGGCAAATTCTTGTGTATCGGGCGGTATGACCATATTGGGGTGGGTGAGCATGAACTGGCTCAGGTTGGGGTCAAGTGTGAAGCCGACCACGCCACGCCCCACGCTTAAGACCAGCATGGTGGTGGGGCCATACAGGGCGTAGCCTGCAGCAACCTGCTCGCAGCCGGGCTGCAAAAAGTCGGCAGCTACTACGTCGCGGCCGCTGTCAATCACTTCTTGCGGGGCGCGCAGAACCGAGAAGATACTGCCTACGGTAACGTTTACGTCGATATTGCTGGAGCCATCAAGCGGATCAAATACCAGCAGGTATTTACCACGTACCTGTCCTTCTGGGATTTGGTAGGGGTGCTCCATTTCTTCAGATGCCATGCCTGCCAAATGACCGCCCCAGTCGTTCATTTGGGTGAAGTATTCGTTGCTGATGACATCAAGCTCTTTTTGCTCTTCGCCCTGTATATTGACACCCGTTTGCACACAGTCTATGCCAGCAGTGGCATCCATGCTATTGATGGGCTGCCCGGGCATGGCGCCCAGCTTGCCAAAGGCGACCGCACGCGAAATGGCTTTGCAGGCCAGAGCCACATCGTGCATCAAGGCGTTAAAGGTACCGCTGGCATGTGGAAAGTGCTTGCGGTTATCAATCAAGTATTGCGTAAAAGTAATGCGGCGGTGCAGTGGCATGGCGGGCTTTCTGGGACAAGGTTAAAAAACTTTGGCAGCTTGCAACAGAGCTGTAGATACGGGCGCAGGTACGCGGCAAACGGGCTTATGCCGCAGCAGGCGCGGCGGCTGCTTGGCGCAACGACTGCATGACGGAGCGGTAACCACCATCAGCATCGGGGGCGCCAAACACAGCACTGCCGGCAACAAAGGTATCTGCACCAGCGGCAGCTATTGCGCCGATATTGCTGACCTTGACGCCGCCATCGACTTCCAGCCAGATGGGCTGACCACCATCGGCCATATAGGCATCAATGCGGCGGCGCGCCTCGCGCAGCTTGGGCAAAGCGCTGGGTATGAACGATTGGCCACCAAAGCCCGGGTTGACGCTCATCAGCAGCACAATATCGAGCTTGTCCATGATGTGATCCATCCACTGCAAGGGGCTGGCAGGGGTGAGCACAATGCCTGCCTTGCAGCCGTGGTCGCGTATCAGTTGCAGTGTGCGGTCAACATGGCGGCTGGCTTCAGGGTGAAAGGTGATGATGTTGGCACCAGCCTTGGCAAACATGGGGATAAGGCTATCGACAGGCTCAACCATCAGGTGCACATCAATAGGAATTTGCACATGCGGACGGATGGCCTCACACACCAAGGGGCCGATGGTAAGGTTGGGCACGTAGTGGTTGTCCATCACATCAAAATGCACCAGATCACAACCAGCAGCTTCAATGGCACGCACTTCTTCGCCCAAGCGGGCAAAATCGGCAGAGAGGATAGAGGGTGCAAGGCGGACAGGTTGGTTCATGGTGAATAAAAGACAGACGAAAGTTAAAAAAGGCCAAAAACAATCAACGGCAACTATGGCATCATGCTGCGGGCTCTGGCAAAGGCTCTGCCTCATGCCAAGCACGCAATTGCTCAAGCGTTACGCCAGCAAGACTGGGCAACACCCGCAAAGCGCCTGTAAAGTCATGCTTAACAGTAAAACGGTTGCAAGTCACTACCGTGTGCAAGCCTGCAGCCAGAGCAGATCTCAGGCCGTTGGCCGAATCTTCAAATGCCAAGCAGGCACTGGCAGGCAATTTAAGCTGTGCCAATGTTTGCAGGTAAACCTGCGGATGCGGTTTTTTGTGCGGCGCAGTACTGGCATCTTCAATCACTGCAAAATTCTCCTGCCACGCTTCGCCCAAGGCATGGCGCAACAAAGCCACAATGTTGACAGGCGATGTGGTGGTAGCAATGGCCAGCGTCAAGCCGGCAGCACGTGCCTCTTGCAACAAATCAAGTGCGCCGATACGCAGTTTCACCTCGCCTTGCTGTACAGCCTGCTCGTAATACGCTGTTTTTATGGAGTGCAGTCGCAATACCGTATCTCGCACACCTGCGCCCAAATCAACCAAATCAGGCTGAATGCTTTTCCAGTAATGCAAGATACGCTCTTTGCCGCCTGATATTTCAAGCAGCTTGGTGTATTCAGTTTCGCTCCAGTGCCAGTCCAGACCTTCTTCGGCGAAGGCCTGATTGAAAGCGGCCAGATGCGCTGACTCAGTGTCTGCCAAGGTGCCGTCTACGTCAAAAATAAGTGCCTGTAACATGGACATGGTATTGCTGAATAAGAAAAAAATTGTGATTTAAAACGTGGCGTGCATTGCTTACCTACACGGTACCAACTGTAGTTGGGTAAAATCATCAAAACAAGTCATGTTTTCTATTTTATACATCAATAATTTCTGATACTTAATAGTGCGCAACTACACCTTAAAGCAAATTCAGACCTTTATTGAGGTAACCCGCCAAGGCTCTGTATCTAAAGCGGCCGAGAAACTGTGCGTAACGCAACCAGCCGTTTCCATGCATATTCGCCAGCTTGAAGAGGCTTTTGGTGTAGCCCTGTTTGAAGCACAAGGCAGAGGTATCAGGCTCACCGATGCTGGGCGCACTTTTGCAGGACGCGCCATTACGGTAATGGCCGAGCTGCACGAACTCGAATCGCTGATGGCGGAATATGCCGGCGCAAAAAAAGGCCGTATCGCGCTAGCAGTTGTGAGCACAGCCAAGTATTTTGTTCCCATGCTGCTGGTACGCTTTGCACGCCTGTACCCGGATATTGACGTAGTGCTGCACATCGAAAACCGCGAAAGCGTACTGGGCTTGCTTGAGCGCAGCGAAGCCGATCTGGTCATCATGGGGCGTGCGCCGCGCAACATAACGACCGAGGCCGTAGCTTTTGCTACCAACCCCATGGGCATTATTGCGGCTCCCACCCATGCCCTGGCCACACGCAAAAACCTGCCATTTTCCGCAATGGCAGACTATGCTTTTGTCATGCGCGAATCGGGCTCGGGCACACGCGCCGCCATGGAGCGCCTGTTTGCCCAGCATGAAGTGCCGCTGAAAGTGGCTATGGAAATGCCCAGCAACGAAACCATCAAGCAAGCTGTGATGGCAGGCATGGGCTTGAGCTTTCTATCCATGCGCACGGTACGCCAAGAGCTGGCTGGCGGTCATCTGGTTCAGCTTGATATCAACGGCATGCCTATCATTGGCCAATGGTTTGTTACCCATATGGCAAGTAAAACGCTTTCGCCTGCTGCGCGTGCATTCAAGGCCTTTCTTATCGAGCAAGGTGGCGCATTGATGGACTCGTTTATATAAATAAAAAGTGATGATTTGCGCTGCAGAATAAATTTATCTGATAGGTAAGACTGGTTACAGTAGCGGCAGATTCACTCACCCCCCAACCATGCAGACAAAGGAGATACTCCATGGATCAATCCCAACGCTACGCCGACCTGAGCCTGAAAGAAGCAGACCTGATCGCAGGTGGCCGCCATATTCTGTGTGCCTACAAAATGAAACCCAAAAGCGGCAGCTATCTGGAAGCAGCAGCCCACTTTGCGGCTGAATCATCCACTGGCACCAACGTAGAAGTCTCCACCACCGACGACTTCACCAAAGGCGTAGATGCGCTGGTTTACTACATTGACGAAGCCAGCGAAGACATGCGCATTGCCTACCCGCTAGACTTGTTTGACCGCAACATGATTGATGGCCGCATGATGCTGGCCAGCTTCCTGACGCTGACCATTGGCAACAACCAAGGCATGGGCGATATCGAGCACGCCAAGATGATTGATTTCTACATGCCTCGCCGCGCCATTGAGCTATTTGACGGCCCCGCCAAAGACATTTCTGACTTGTGGCGCATTCTGGGTCGCCCCGTGAAAGACGGCGGCTACATCAGCGGCACCATCATCAAGCCCAAGCTGGGCTTGCGCCCCGAGCCGTTTGCCAAGGCGGCTTATGAATTTTGGCTGGGTGGCGACTTCATCAAAAACGACGAACCACAAGGCAACCAGGTTTTTGCCCCCATGAAAAAAACCATCCCGCTGGTAGCCGATGCCATGAAGCGCGCCATGGATGAAACTGGCGAAGCCAAGCTTTTTTCTGCCAATATCACCGCCGACGACCACTACGAAATGCTGGCACGCGGCGAATTTATTCTCGAAGCCTTTGGCGCAGATGCCGACAAAGTGGCATTTCTGGTTGATGGCTACGTAGGCGGCCCAGGCATGATTACCACTGCGCGGCGCAACTTCCCCAACCAATACCTGCACTACCACCGCGCAGGCCACGGCGCTGTAACCAGCCCCAGCAGCAAGCGCGGCTACACCGCCTATGTACTGGCCAAAATGAGCCGTCTGCAAGGGGCAAGCGGCATCCACGTCGGCACTATGGGCTACGGCAAGATGGAAGGCGAGAAAGACGACCGCGCCATTGCCTACATCATCGAGCGCGACAGCTACACCGGCCCCATCTACCACCAAGAATGGTACGGCATGAAGCCCACCACCCCCATCATCAGCGGCGGCATGAATGCACTGCGCCTGCCCGGTTTCTTCCAGAATCTGGGGCATGGCAACGTGATTAACACCGCTGGCGGCGGCAGCTACGGCCACATCGACAGCCCCGCAGCAGGCGCACGCTCACTACGCCAAGCCTACGAATGCTGGAAAGCAGGCGCAGACCCCATCGCATGGGCCAAACAGCACCGCGAATTTGCCCGCGCCTTTGCCAGCTTCCCCGCTGATGCCGACAAGCTCTACCCCGGCTGGCGCGAGCAACTGGGCGCTGCAGCGCAATAAACGCCGCGAAAACCGCTCAAGCCGCTAAAACCAAAAGCTTAGAAGGCGCTGGTTTATTCCAGCTTCAGATAAAAATGCCATAGCCCGTCATTCCCGCGCAGGCGGGAATCCACGGCTGCGCTTCTTATTGCAATGGATTCCCGCCTGCGCGGGAATGACAACATGCTGCGTTTTTCTCTTGCATGAAAAACAAATCAGCGCCTCCCTAAAAAGCCAAGGCGCAATGACAAATACGGGAATGGACGCAACGTTCACTCCCGTTTTTTGCATATCGGCTCTGTAGCCAACCAGCAACCACACCAGCAGCCAAAAATCACCCAAACAGACACCGTTTTGTCACGCATTGGCAACTCTAAGCCGTATGATGCAAGTGTGGCTGGTAGCACGCCAAATCAGGCTTGCCCGCATCTGCCCGTTTAAAACCATCCCTTTTTGCCTACTTCTGTGGAGACTGGCCTTGAAATTTCGCTTCCCCATAGTCATCATCGACGAAGATTACCGCACCGAAAACACCTCGGGCTTTGGCATACGCGCCTTGGCAGAAGCCATAAAAGAAGAAGGCTTCGAGGTGCTTGGCGTAACCAGCTATGGCGACTTGAGCCAGTTTGCCCAGCAGCAAAGCCGCGCCAGCGCGTTTATCTTGGCGATTGATGACGACGAATTCAGCCCAGGCCCCGAGATGGACCCAGCCGTGCTCAACCTGAGCACCTTCATCGAAGAAGTGCGCCGCAAAAACCCCGATGTGCCCATCTACATCTACGGCGAAACCAAAACCAGCCAGCACTTGCCCAACGACATTTTGCGCGAGCTGCACGGCTTTATCCACATGTTCGAGGACACGCCCGAATTTGTGGCGCGTCACATCATCCGCGAGGCAAAAACCTACCTTGAAGGCATACAGCCGCCGTTTTTCAAAGCCCTGCTCGATTACGCCGAAGACGGCTCATACTCATGGCACTGCCCCGGGCACTCGGGCGGCGTGGCGTTCCTCAAAAGCCCCATCGGGCAGATGTACCACCAGTTTTACGGCGAAAACATGCTCCGCGCCGACGTGTGCAATGCCGTAGAAGAACTCGGCCAGTTGCTTGACCACAACGGCGCTATTGGCGAAAGCGAGCGCAACGCCGCCCGCATATTCAATTCAGACCACTGCTTTTTCGTCACCAACGGCACCAGCACCAGCAACAAAATCGTGTGGCACCACACCGTAGCCCCTGGCGACGTGGTGGTGGTAGACCGCAACTGCCACAAATCCATCCTGCACAGCATCATCATGACGGGTGCAATTCCCGTATTTTTAAAACCCACGCGCAACCACTACGGCATCATCGGCCCCATACCCAAAAGCGAATTTGAGCCAGCCAAAATCCGCGCAAAAATCCGTGCCAACCCGCTGCTCAAAGGCGTAGACGCTCAAACCATCAAGCCGCGCGTGCTCACGCTCACGCAATCCACCTACGACGGCGTGCTCTACAACACCGAAACCATCAAAAAAATGCTCGACGGCTACGTTGAAAACCTGCATTTTGACGAAGCATGGCTGCCGCACGCAGCCTTTCACCCGTTCTACGGCACGTTTCACGCCATGGGCAGAAAGCGCCCACGGCCTAAAAAATCGGTGGTCTACTCCACCCAATCCATCCACAAGCTGCTCGCGGGCATCAGCCAAGCCAGCCATGTGCTGGTGCAAAACTCGCAAACCACCAAGCTCGACCGCCACCTGTTTAACGAGTCTTACCTCATGCACACCAGCACCAGCCCACAATACAGCATCATTGCCAGTTGCGACGTGGCCGCTGCCATGATGGAGCCACCCGCAGGCACATCGCTGGTTGAAGAAAGCATTGCCGAAGCGCTCGATTTTCGCCGCGCCATGCGCAAAGTAGATGACGACTTTGGCAAAGACGACTGGTGGTTTCAAGTCTGGGGCCCAGACAAACTCGCCGAAGACGGCCTAGGCCGTGCCGAAGACTGGATTTTGAAAGTAGGCTCCAGCCGCAGCGCCAACTGGCACGGCTTTGGCAACCTGGCAGCGGGCTTTAACATGCTCGACCCCATCAAATCCACCATCGTCACCCCCGGGCTGAATATGGACGGGCGCTTTGCCAAAACGGGCATACCCGCCAGCATCGTGAGCAAATACCTCACTGAAAACGGCGTAGTCGTTGAAAAAACTGGCCTCTACAGCTTCTTCATCATGTTTACCATCGGCATCACCAAAGGCCGCTGGAACACACTCGTCACCGCCCTGCAGCAGTTTAAAGACGACTACGACAAAAACCAGCCCCTGCGCCGCATCATGCCCGAATTTTGCGAGCAAATGTCGCGCCGCCCGGGTGGCAACCGCTACGAAGGCATGGGCTTGCGCGATATGTGCCAAATGGTGCACCAAATGTACGCCCGCCACGACATAGCACGGCTCACCACCGAAATGTACCTAAGCGACCTCACCCCCGCCATGCGCCCCGCAGACGCTTACGCAGCCATCGCCCGCCGCGAAACCGAGCGCGTACCCATCGACCAGCTCGAAGGCCGCATCACCACCAGCCTAGTCACGCCCTACCCGCCAGGCATACCGCTGCTCATCCCAGGCGAAGTCTTCAACAAAAAAATCGTGGACTACCTTAAATTCTCGCGCAACCTCTCCAAAGAATGCCCGGGCTTTGAAACCGACATCCACGGTTTGGTTGAAGAAGTTGATAGCGACGGCAAAGTATCGTACTTTGCCGATTGCGTAAAAGAATAAACAACGCACTTCCCCAAAAAGCCATGTTTTGCTTATACTGAGAAAAATCTGATAGCCGTGTTTATGCGGCTTGTAGGGAACAATCTGGCTGCAAGGCTCATAAACACTGGTTCTCGGCTTCAACAAGCGCAGTGTAGGTGTTGAGGAAACACTGATTTATTCTTCAAGCAAGAAAAATATCAGAAAGCCGTCATTCCCGCGAAGGCGGGAATCCAGAATTGCGCCTGAGCGGGAGTGACGAATGGGGCGTGTGCTTAAGCCCAAGTTCAAATCCCACCCCTTTTTCTGGTATTTTTTCTGTGTCCTCTGCGCAACTTCTGCGCCCTCTGCGTCCCGCCCCCGTATTTACCCCCGCCAACACCGCCCACCTGCCCCAACCATGTCGCACCCCTTTACCGCCCTGCCCCGCAACTTGCCACCAGCGCCCGACTGTTTGCTTGAAACCACTGTTGCGCAAGAAAAAATACTCACTGGCCGCTTTCTGCATGCCGTGCGCGATACGGTGCGCCTGCCCGATGGCAACACAGCCATGCGCGAATACATCCAGCACCCTGGGGCAGCCGTTATCGTGCCTTGTTTGGGCGATGGGCTTTATCTGGTTGAATACCAATACCGCCACCCCATGCGCCGCGCCATGATTGAGTTTCCCGCTGGCAAGCTCGAAGCGGGCGAGCCTGAGCTGCTCTGCGCCCAGCGCGAATTGCGCGAAGAAACGGGCTTTACCGCAGGGCTTTGGGCGCACGCTGGCACGATGCACAACTGCATTGGCTACTCTGACGAGCGTATAGAAATCTGGTTTGCCCGCGATTTGCAGTTTCAAGGGCAGCAGCTTGATGCGGGTGAGTTTTTGCAAATCCACACGGCTACTTTGGCCGACCTGCTGCAACGCGCGCGCGAAGGCACGCTAACAGATGCCAAAACCCTAACCGCCCTGCTTTGGGCGCAACAGCTTGCCAGCGGCGCATGGCAGCTAGACTGGCATAGCAGCTCGCAGCCATAGTCTTCAGGTTAAACGGATTAAACCCTCTAGCCGCATTCCCGCGCAGAGCCACGCCATGCACGAAAGCATGGGGCGAGAATCTATGTGTGCAAGTGGCACTGTTGTAGATTCCCGCCCGCGCGGTAATGGCGTAAATCAAATGTGCTTTTTCTCGGATTTGAAATCAAAACCCAATCCACATTCTCGTAACGCGCACAAGCCACCTACAACCCTGCCGCGTGCCTTTTGCCCGCATAAGCAAACGCAAGGCGCTACAAAAGACGCTACAAAAGGCGCATATCCGCTTATCTCTTGTAGCGCATTACAGCACCTCATTGGCAAAGTCTGCCAAGCGCGAACGCTCACCGCGCGCCAGTGTGATATGCCCGCTGTGCGGCCAGCCTTTGAATTTATCTACCACGGCAGTCAAGCCCGAGGAGCCTTCGGTTAAATAGGGCGTATCAATCTGCGCCAAGTTGCCCATGCAGATGATTTTGCTTCCAGGGCCCGCGCGGGTTATCAGTGTTTTGAGTTGTTTGGGCGTGAGGTTTTGCGCCTCATCGATGATGACGTACTTGTTCATGAAAGTGCGCCCGCGCATAAAGTTCATGCTTTTGATTTTGATGCGGCTGCGCACCAGCTCTTGCGTAGCGGCGCGTCCCCATTCGCCTGCGCCGCCTGCACCTGCGGAGCCATCGCCCTTGATGAGAAACTCAAGGTTGTCATCGAGCGCACCCATCCACGGGCCCATTTTTTCTTCTTCTGTGCCGGGTAAAAAGCCAATATCTTCGCCCACGCTGACTGTGGCGCGGGTCATGATGATTTCGCTGTAGCGGCGCTCATCAAGCACCTGCGTTAAGCCGCAAGCCAGCGCCAGCAGGGTTTTGCCCGTGCCTGCATTGCCCGCCAGCGTAACGAAGTCAATTTCGGGGTCGAGCAGCAGGTTCATGGCAAAGTTTTGCTCGCGGTTGCGTGCCGTAACTCCCCATGCGCTTTGTTTGGGGTGGGTGCAATCACGCAAGGTTTTAAGCACGGCACTGCTGCCGCGAATTTCAACCACGCGGGCATACAGGCTAGTCTCGCCAGGCTGCTCAAAATAGACGAACTGGTTGATTAAAAGCTGCTGCACCAGCTCACCATGAATGCGATAGAAGGTGTGTGCGCCCTCTTTCCAGCTTTCCATCTGCTCGGGCTGTGTTTCCCAAAAGTTGGCAGGTAGCGCCAGCATGCCGTTGTAGAGCAGCTCATCGTCTTCCAGCGCCTTGTCGTTTTGGTAGTCTTCTGCTGCCAGCCCCAAGGCACGCGCTTTTACGCGCATATTGATGTCTTTAGACACCAGCACCACTTCGCGCCCCGCGTGCTGCTTCTCGAGCGCGGCAACTACGCCCAGAATCTGGTTGTCTGCCTTGCCTTGCGGCAGCGCATTCAGCGGCAGGCTGTAGTCCAGCATTTGCGTCTGGAAAAATAGCCGCCCTGTTGCCTCTCTGTTGCCAATGGCAGATAGCGGCATGCCTTCGCCCAACTGGTCTTTAGGCGCAGTTGCCACCAGCGCATCGAGCATGCGGCTGGCTTGGCGCACGTTGCGCGCTACTTCATTGGCGCCTTTTTTGTGGCTATCCATCTCCTCCAGCACAATCAGCGCCAGATAAACGTCATGCTCCTCAAAGCGAAACAGGCAAGTCGGGTCGTGCATCAGCACGTTGGTATCAAGTACAAACAGCTTGCTTACACCTGTAGCCACTTTGGAGGCAGCAGCTTTTCTAGTTACAGGGCGTGCTTCTGCCTTGCCAACTACTGCACGATCACTTGGCGCTACAACAGGGGGTATTGGCGCTGAGGCAGCCTGACGACCTTTTCGCTTCACCGCAGCAGCAGGAGACATCTCCATTGGCGCGGCTACCTCATTGCTGAGAACCTGCTCCACTGGCTTCGCACTCATTAAAGCTGAAGTCGTTGCAGCACGCTTTTTGGGTGCCGCCGCACTCCCTCCACGGTTTATAACTGCAGCAGGCTTTGACGCTTCAGCAGGGGCATTAGAAAAACTGCTTTTTGACAGAGTACTGGCACGCTTTTGGGGGGGAGGAGGCAAAGGCATAAAAAGTAACTTTCAAGTCTGCAGCGAATGCAGTTGGTTGAGATACCCCAATATACATTACAACTGCTACAGTCATAAACTTGCCACACCGAGTCAATGTATCCAGCTACTATTACTCTCGAAAAAAACAACACCAGACCAGTTTCCTGACAGTTAATTTACAGCCGCAATTCCGTAAACCAGAAATCGCGCTACCATTACCAGACCTACTACCGCATCCTGCATCCACGCCATGAACCCACCTCTTTCCTTTGCCCGCCAGAGCATCCTATTCGTTGCTTTCGCACTGGCTACACTGTCACAATCTGCACAAAGTGCAGATTTCCGCTGGCTAGACACAAGAAACCAACCGCGCCCTGTTGCAATACAGGCCGCCACGCAGCTGACCGCTGCAGAAAACGATGGCTTACTACCCGCAGACTATGAAGCAGCCAAGATTGCCAGCGCTGTGGCTTCTGCAAGCAAAGTGCCTCTTTCGCCCGAAGAAGCCATAAAACTCGATGCATTACTCACCCAAAGCGTATTGCGTTATTCCAACGAACTGCACCATGGTCGTATAGACCCTAAAACCATTCGCGAAAATTATTCTGCTGATGCACGTGTGCCTTTCGATGCCAATGTGTTGCTCACACAATCGCTGGCAGCAGGCGACCTCAAGCCATTATGGCTGGCTGCCACCCCAAAAGCCCCCATGTACGATGAGCTACGCACGGAGCTGCAACGCTACTTGCGTCTGCGCAGTAATCCAGCCTGGAGCACTCCGTTGCCTGCACTGGCCAAAACAGCGAATATTCGCCCTGAGCAAGAATGGTCTGGGTTACCCATACTGGCACAGCGCCTTGTTGCTTTAGGCTATTTGTCCGCAAATACAGCTAAGGACCCTGTTAAATTCACACCTGAACTTCAGCAAGCTGTTGCAACTTACCAAAAATTCCATAGCCTGAAGCAAAGCGGACTGATTGACCGCGCAACCGTTGAAAGCATAAATATTTCACCGACTGAACGTGCAGCACAAATAGCACAAACACTAGAACGCCTGCGCTGGGCTCCATTGCAACAAACTCAGCGCATGATTGTGGTCAATATCCCAGAATACCGTCTGCGCGCCTATACGCTGTACAACTACAAAGCCATACAAACAGTGCCTATCAACGTCATAGTTGGCCGCGCACACAGCAACCCCACACCTTTATTCAACAAAGACATGCAATATGTCGAATTCAGCCCATTCTGGAACGTACCACCATCCATTTTGCGCAAGGAGATGCTGCCGCGTCTACAACGCGATCCCAACTATCTTCAGCGCGGCAATTATGAAGTCGTAGGGCGCAATGGCAAAAAAGTTGATGTCACACCCGAAACTCTGGCCGGGCTTGCCAACGGCTCCATGCGTGTGCGCCAGCGCCCCGGGCGTGGCAACGCACTGGGTGGTGTCAAGTTTGTATTCCCCAACAACGACAACATCTACCTGCATCACACCTCATCGCCCGGCCTGTTCAAACGTGATTACCGCGCCTTGAGCCACGGCTGCGTGCGTGTTGAGGAGCCTAAAGCTCTTGCAAAATATGTATTGCAAGATGACCCGGAATGGACTGCACAGCGTATCAGCAATGCCATAGACAGGCATGCTGGCGGCACTGTGCACCTCAAACAGCCCATACCAGTAGTAATTACCTACCTGACCACCGTTATTGGCGAAGACAAGAATCTGTATTTCCTGCCTGACGTCTATGGTCAGGACAAAGTGCTGAAACATGCGCTGGAAAAACGATTACGTTAAACCAGCACCTTATGACAAAATCATGCACACTTTAGCGTAACATCCCACCTCAAGGGCAGCTATACTAGAGGTGTCAGCTGATAGTTTTTTTCTGTTTTTTGCCCGAAAGGATGTTCATGTTTCCAGAGTATCGCGACCTGATTAGCAAGCTCAAGACCGAAGATGCCCGTTTTGAGCGTTTGTTTGACAAACACAACGAGCTTGACCAGCAAATCAAAAATATGGAGGCACGTATCATTTCCGCTAGCAGCGAAGAGATTGATACCCTGAAAAAAGAAAAACTTGCCCTGAAAGATGAGCTCTACCAGATTTTGCGTAAAGCCTCTGCACAAGCATAAGACGAATTGATTTTTGTCTGTAAAAAAGGGAGTCATAGTGACTCCCTTTTTTTATCCCTTGACCCGTCCCGAAATACATTGACAAGTTTTAGCTTTTAAAAAGCTGCATAGAAATAGTAGGTGTGCATCATGACTTTTAAGTTACCAAATGTTTCTACTTGCTTACCATTGCAGAGCCATCTCGCCAAACCCGACGGGAGCAGCAGCTTCCCGCTCGAAAGTCACCTCTTCAAACGCATCTTGCTGCTCCAGCAAGGCGCGCAACAGCAGATTATTGAGCGCATGCCCACTGCGATACGCTGTATAGCTTGCCAGTAAAGGCCGACCAATCAGATACAGATCACCCATGGCATCAAGAATTTTGTGCTTGGCAAATTCGTCATCGTAGCGTAGCCCTTCACTGTTGAGTACCCGGTAATCATCCAGCACAATCGCGTTATCAAGGCTGCCGCCCAGCGCCAAACCACGCGAACGCATCATTTCAACATCGCGGGTAAATCCAAAAGTACGGGCTCGGGCAATATCGCGCACATAATTGTTTGTTGACAAATCAAACTCAACACATTGCCCTGTACTATCTACCGCAGGATGTGCAAAGTCGATTTCAAACCGCAAACGATACCCATGGTATGGCTCCAGACGTGCCCATTTACCTTGCGCACCTTCTCCCTCACGCACTTCTACTGGGCGCAATACACGGATAAATTTACGCGCAGAGCGCTGTTTGACAATGCCAGCACTTTGCAACAGGTAAACAAAAGAGGCGGCAGAACCATCCAGAATTGGCACTTCCTCAGCAGTAATGTCAATGTAAAGATTGTCCAACCCCAACCCTGCACAAGCCGACATCAGATGCTCAACCGTATGCACCTTGGCTGCACCATTGGATATGGTAGATGCCATGCGGGTATCAGTAACAGAGTGCGCTGACACAGGAATATCCACCGGATGCGGCAGATCGACACGGCGAAAAACAATGCCCGTATCAATTGCAGCTGGGCGCAATGTCAGCTCCACCCGCTGGCCGCTATGCAAGCCTACACCTACTGCGCGCGTAATGGTTTTAATGGTTCTTTGTTCAATCATGGCGCTATTGTAAAAGTTATGCTGCCATCAGGTGTTTATAAATGCCTATGGCCATCTTTAAAGAAAGCTTTTGCTAAAGCATCTCCATATGCGAAACAACTACTTCTCACTGCTGTGCCCAATGCAGGCAGCATAACTAACAACCTTGACCTACACATCTGGCATATGTACAAACGGCGCACATTGAAAACAACATACGCCGTTTTAACCGATGCCCAAAGCTCAATCTGCCTGTTTACGCAAGAATGCTGGTATCTCGTAATCATCCAGACCACTTGAAGCCAGCTGGCTTACGCGTACAGATGCCGGATTGGCTTCGGCAACGCGCCCAGTCTGCCAGACACTGGCACCAACTGTTCCTGCAGGAGAAACATTGGTCATAACCGGAATGGTTACGCCTGCTGGCGGAGTAGCTGAAGACGGGACAAAACTACCTGCAACGTCATCAGTGCCCGTGCGGCTGATGACTTGCATAGGGGGGACATGGCGGCGAACACTTTGCCTGCTCAGGCCGGTCGCAACCACAGTGACACGAATGTTGTCACCTATGCTGTTGTCATAAGCTGCGCCATAAATAATGTGTGCATCTGGCGAGGCATAGGCACGAATGGTATTCATCGCCAACTTGGACTCATTGAGTTTGAGCGAGCCTTGTGCGGCTGTAATCAGCACCAGCACACCACGTGCGCCTGACAGGTCAATACCCTCAAGCAGTGGGCAGGCTACGGCCTGCTCTGCCGCAATGCGTGCGCGATCGGGGCCGCTGGCTATGGCTGTGCCCATCATGGCTTTGCCTGGCTCACTCATGATGGTTTTGACGTCTTCAAAGTCAACGTTAATCTGGCCAGACTCATTGATGATTTCTGCAATGCCGCCTACGGCGTTTTTCAAAACGTCATTGGCATGCGCGAAGGCTTCATCCTGGGTGACGTCATCGCCAAGCACTTCTTGCAGTTTCTCGTTGAGCACCACAATCAGCGAATCGACGTTTTCTTCCAGCTCGGCAACGCCTGCGTCGGCATTGGCCATGCGGCGGCCACCTTCCCATTCAAACGGTTTGGTAACTACGCCTACGGTGAGGATGCCCATTTCACGCGCTACCCGTGCGATGACAGGTGCAGCTCCAGTGCCTGTGCCGCCGCCCATACCTGCAGTGATAAATACCATGTTGGCACCATCAAGTACGCTGCGTATTTCTTCTACGGCCACTTCAGCAGCATCGCGCCCTTTAT
Source organism: uncultured Allobrachymonas sp. (assembly GCA_964618495.1). Classification (GTDB taxonomy): domain Bacteria; phylum Pseudomonadota; class Gammaproteobacteria; order Burkholderiales; family Burkholderiaceae_C; genus Brachymonas. The sequence goes on from CAZUBE010000006.1 coordinate 32,473, forward strand.
CGGGTTTGCTTCCTGCACCCAGACCCGAGCTGCCGAGCTGAATAATGCGATGTGCGCTGCTATGACTCAATGCCTGCGCATCGGTATTGGCACAAATAAACTCAACGCCTTCTACATGGCGATCAATCATATGCTGCACCGCATTGCCGCCACCGCCGCCAACCCCCAAGACCTTGATTTGGGTGCCAGAATGGAATTCTTCAGTATTAATCATTTCAATGGGCATCATGTTGCTCCTCTCAGTTTCTGGATAGTTTAAATGGAAAAAGTGTTTATGCTGAAAATGGATTAACCATTGCTGCAAGGATAAAAATATTTAACGACATATCTGATAAAGCTTCCTTTCCTGTGCGGCAATATGCCAGCATCGAAACGGGCTGCCGCGTGCCCAGCGGATACGGGAAAAATGAAATGGATTGCCTGCCATGATTAAAAGTTCCTCACAACAAATTCCCTGATGCGGCCAAACCAGCCACGCGATGGATCACTTTTTCTGGCTGGCGCATAGCCACGCTGCTGCGACATCCAGGTATCTTCAAGCATGCCCATTACCACTGAGGCACGCGATTGGCACAGCATGTCAGCCAGCGTGCTGCTGTATTGCGGCATGCCTATGCGTACGGGCTTCAGGAATATGTCTTCACCCAGCTCGACCATGCCTGGCATCATCGCACTGCCGCCAGTCAACACTACCCCTGATGAAGCAAGATGCTCAAAGCCGGATTTCTGCACTTCTTTTTGCACGAGTTCAAAAATTTCTTCTACGCGCGGCTCAATAACTCCAGCGAGCACCTGCTTGCTAAGTTGAGGGGGTTGACGCCGGCCGCTCAAGCCGGCTACTTCAATACGCGCATCGGGGTCAGCCAATAGCTGTTTGGCGCACCCATGCTGCAGTTTGATATCTTCTGCATCGTCGGTTGGCGTGCGAAACGCCATGGCGATATCGCTGGTTATTGAGCCACCTGCCACTGGCAGTACGGCTGTATGACGGATAGCACCGCCAGAAAAAACTGCCACGTCGGTAGTGCCTGCACCTATATCTACCAACACTACGCCCAATTCACGCTCATCTTCGGTCAGTGTCGCCATGCTGGCTGCAAGCGGATTGAGCATGAGATGATCTACCTCCAGACCGCATCGACGCACACATTTGATAATGTTTTCAGCTGCACTTTGGGCGCAGGTGACGATATGCACTTTGGATTCAAGGCGCAGCCCACTCATGCCTATGGGTTCTTTGACTTCCTGACCATCAATGACAAACTCCTGAGGCTCAATCAACAATGGACGCTGATCTGTGCTGATATTGATGGCGCGCGCAGTTTCAAGAACTTTGGCGACATCACTGGGCGAGACCTCTCGATCGCGCACTGCCACCATTCCTACTGAATTGCGTCCCCGAATATGGCTGCCAGTGATGCCTGTGATGACGCGCGTGATTTTGCAAGCTGCCATCATTTCTGCTTCACGTACTGCCTGCTGTATGCTTTGCACGCACGCTTCGATATTGACCACAACACCACGCTTCATACCAGTGCTTGGTGCCACGCCCATACCCAGTACTCTGATACCTGTACCAGCCTGCATCTCGGCCACTACGGCCATGATTTTGCTGGTTCCTATATCGAGCCCGACAATTAAATCTTTGTATTCCTTGGCCATGTTGTTTTACATGCTCCGTATTGATTCAGGTTTTTGGGTAGATTTTTTTGCCACTTCGCTGTCACCCACAGTGCCAACGCCTTTAAGTCGAAGCGCATACCCGGCCTTGTAACGCAGGTCGGCATATTGCACATCGGCCATACTTCTGTTGTAACGCGCTACTACAGCGCCAATGGTTTGTACAAATTGGTTGATACGCTGTTGCATTTCTGCTGCAGAAGTGTTGCCCAGTACCAGTGTGGTGTCCTGATCAAATACCAATGTCCAACCACCACGGCTGTCAACAGACAAACGCGCAATGCGGCTATGCAAAGGCTCTAACAACGGATTGAGCTGCCTCCAGGTTGCCAGCACCTGCTGCGCTGCATCATCCGGGCCATCAAGCTCGGGCAGGTTTTCTCGGCCTACTTCGTCTGGATTGGCATCGAAAATAATGCCTTCGGTATTGAGCAGGCGAAAACCTTGCTCTTCATTGCCCCAGAAAGCCGCTTCTTCGTGCTCCTGCAGTTGCACTACCAGCTGATTGGGAAACTCCCTGCGAACAGTTGCCTGGCGAATCCACGGCTGGGCTAAAAAAGTCTTGCGAACATCGTCAAGCCTGATAGTGAAAAAATTACCCCGCAACTGTGGCAGCACCTGATTTCGTACCGCAAACACATTGCTGTGCGTGGTTTGCCCTGTAATACGAATCTGGGCTATGCTAAATACTGGCAAATGAATGAGGCGCCATAACATTGCGAGCAACGCAGCAACAAACACCAACGCAAACAGCGCAGCAGCGATGACGTTCATCACCCTGATGCTGACAGTTTCAATGCTTGATGTTTGTGCTTGCGAAGAAGATGTCATGGACAGTTTCCCTTTATGTTAGCCTGCAGGACTAGACACAGCAGGCTGTGCATTGTCCAAACTGGCACTGGCCAAAATCAGCATGCATAAATCCGCATAGGCAATGCCGATCGACTGTGCAGACATAGGCACGAGCGAGTGTCCAGTCATGCCAGGGGAGGTGTTGATTTCGAGCAAGTAGGGTTGTTGGTCGCGGCTGTTTACCATGACATCAACCCTACCCCAGCCGCGACAGCCCAGCGCACGGTATGCCTGCAAGGCTTCTTGCTGGATACGGGCTTGCAGCTCGGCGGGCATGTTTGCGGGCGGGCAGATGTAGCGCACTTCGTCGGTAAAGTATTTTTGCTGGTAGTCGTAGTTGCCTTCTGGCGGGCAAATGTGTACCAGCGGCAAGGCGCGTGCCTGTGCGCCGCTGCCCAAAATGGGGCAGGTGTATTCTTCGCCTTGCACCATGGCTTCGCACAAGATGGCTTGGTCAATTGCTGCTACGGCTTGCATGGCTTGTGCGGTTTCAGCCACGGTGTGGACTTTGTACACGCCAATGGACGAGCCTTCGCGCGGGGCTTTGACAACCATGGGCAAGCCAACTTTGGCAACGGCTTGCTGCACCAGTTGCGCTTGCGCGGCGCTGCTGGCTTGGGTGAAGTCGTGCGCGTCGATTTGCCAGTAGGCGGGTGTGGATATGCCTTGTGCGAGCCAAATACGTTTGGTCATGATTTTGTCCATGCCGACGCTGGAGGCCATTACGCCTGGGCCCGTGTAGGGTATGCCCATCAATTCCAGCGCACCTTGCACCGTGCCGTCTTCACCGTAGCGGCCGTGCAGGGTGATAAAGCAGCGCTCAAAGCCTTGCTCTTTCAGGGCAAACAGGTTTTGGCTGTTTGGGTCGAAAGCATGTGCATCTACGCCTTTGTCACGCAGGGCTTGTAGCACGCCATTGCCTGACATGAGCGAGATTTCGCGCTCGGCGGAGCGCCCGCCCATCAGCACGGCGACTTTGCCCATAGCGCGTGGGTCGATGTGTGTTGCGGTGTTGTCGGCGGCGTTGCTCATGCTGCATCTCCTTTGCCTGCTATGTTGCTTGCTTCTTGGTTTTCTTCTCTGCCTTCGCCTGCTGCCAGTTTGGCGGGTATGGCGCCGATGGTGCCAGCGCCCATGCAAATGACGACGTCGCCAGCGCGTGCCACGCGGTGCACAGCGGCAGGAAAATCGGCTACTTGCTCTACGAAATAAGGCTCGACTTTGCCCGCTACACGCAAGGCGCGCATCAAGGCGCGGCTGTCGGCCGCCACAATGGGCTCTTCGCCAGCGGCATAAACTTCGCCCAGCAGCACCATATCGGCTTGCCCCAGCACTTTGACGAAGTCTTCAAAACAGTCGCGCGTGCGGCTATAGCGGTGCGGCTGAAAAGCCAGCAGCAGCCTGCGACCAGGGTACGCACCTCGCGCGGCGGCTAGTGTTGCTGCCATTTCTACGGGGTGGTGGCCGTAGTCGTCAATCACGGTAAAGCTGCCACCGCATTGCAAAGCCACGTCGCCGTAGTTTTGAAAGCGCCGCCCTACGCCTTTGAAATTGGCTAGTGCTTTGAGCACGGCTTCGTCTGGGATATTGAGTGTTTGTGCAATGCCGATGGCTGATAGCGCATTGAGTACGTTGTGTTCGCCAGGCAGGTTGAGCACTACGGGCAAATCGGGCAGGCATTCGCCTGTGACGCGGTTGCAGCGGCGCACGGTAAATCGCATTTTGCCGTTATCGGGCTGCACGTTGATGGCGCGAATCTGGGCATCTTCAGACATGCCGTAAGTGGTAACGGGGCAAGTCACCATGGGCAAGATGTCGCGCAAGGCGGGGCTGTCTATGCACAGCATGGCGTGGCCATAAAACGGCATGCGGTGCAGAAAATCGACAAAGGCTTTTTTCAGGCTGCCAAAGTCGTGCCCGTAGGTTTCCATATGGTCGGTGTCGATGTTGGTGACTACGGCCATAACTGGCAAGAGCTTGAGGAAGGATGCATCAGATTCGTCTGCTTCAACTACGATGTGCTCGCCTTTGCCCAGCCGCGCGTTAGCGCCCGCACTGTTGAGCTTGCCGCCAATGACAAACGTGGGGTCTAGCCCCGCTTCGGCCAGCACACTGGTTACAAGGCTGGTGGTGGTGGTTTTGCCATGCGTGCCAGCAATGGCTATGCCGTGGCGAAAGCGCATCAACTCGGCCAGCATGAGCGCACGCGGAATGACTGGAATACGCGCCTGACGAGCCGCAAGCACTTCGGGGTTATCGTCTTTAACGGCGGTGGATGCCACCAGCACGTCTGCGCCTTGCATGTGGCTTTTGTCGTGCCCTGTAAAAACGCGCATACCCAGCGCTGCCAAACGGCGCGTGGTGGCGTTGTCTGCCTGATCTGAGCCTGATACGGCATAGCCCAGATGGTGCAAAATTTCGGCAATGCCACTCATGCCTGAGCCGCCTATGCCTACGAAGTGGATGTGTTTTACGGCGTTTTTCATGCTATTAGCTCCTCGCACGCGGCTATGATGTATTCGGTGGCGTGCAGTTTTTCCATTGTTTTGGCTTTTTGTGCTTTTTCCAGCAGTTGCTCACGGGTGATGCCGCTTAAAAAGTCTGCCAGCCACTGCGCGGTAAATTGCGCTTGCGGCTGCAACCATGCCGCGTTGGCATCAACCAGATAGCGGGCGTTGGCGGTTTGGTGGTCATCTACCGCGTAGGGAAATGGCACAAATACCGCCGCAGCGCCTACGGCTGCCAGCTCGGTCACAGTGCTGGCTCCTGCGCGGCAAACCACCAAATCGGCTTGGGCAAAAGCCTCGGCGGTGTTGTCGATAAAAGGCAGCAGCGTAGCTACAACGCCTGCTTGCGCATAGGCTTGACGCAGTGCATCAATCTGCTTGGCACCGCTTTGGTGCATAACGTGCGGGCGATGTGCTTCATCAAGCAGTGCGAGCGCCTGCGGTACGGTGTCGTTTAACGCTTTGGCTCCCAGGCTGCCACCCACCACCAGCAATTGCAGTTTGCCTGTGCGCCCTGCCATGCGCTGCTGTGGTGCGTCTTGCTGCAAAAAGATGGTGCGCAAGGGGTTGCCTACCCAGCAGGCTTTGCCTGTGCCGCCTGCAAAGGCTGCGCCCTTGTCAGTATGGCTGCTTGCACCCAGCACATTGGGGTAAGCTGTAAAGACCCGCTTGGCAAAGCGCGAGAGCCATTTGTTAGCCATGCCTGCAACCGAATTTTGTTCATGCAGCATCAATGGTATGCCTAAACTGGCTGCCACCAACCCCGCAGGCGCAGTAATGTAGCCACCAAAGCCGATAACAACGGCGGGCTGCAATCTACGCAGTACAGCACGGCTTTGTTGCATAGCGCCCAGCATGCGCAATGGCAGACGCAATAAAGCGCCCATGCCTTTACCGCGCACGCCAGAAAAGTGCACGCATTCAAAGGCAAAGCCGCGTGCTGGCACCAACTTACTTTCCATGCTATCAGGCCCGCCCAGCCAATGCACCGCCCAACCTTGGGTACGCAAAGCTTCGGCCACAGCCAGCCCCGGGAAAATGTGCCCGCCCGTGCCTCCTGCCATGATGACAGCGGTTTTGTTTATACCCAGCTTCGTCATAAGCGCCCCCCGTGCATCAAGGTACGGTTCTCATGGTCGATACGCATGACTACAGCAAGTGCCACCATATTGAGCAAAATCGCTGAGCCGCCATAGCTCATTAAAGGCAAAGTAAGCCCTTTGGTTGGCAAGGCGCCCAAATTAACCCCAATATTGATAAATGCCTGAAAACCTATCCACAGGCCTATACCCTGTGCTGTAAGCCCAGCAAAAACCCGCTCCAGACCTATGGCTTGGCGGCCAATCACGATCACTCTCCGCGTTAGCCAGAAAAACATGCCTATCAACAACACAATGCCTGCAAAGCCAAACTCTTCACCTATGACTGCCAGCAAAAAGTCGGTATGAGCCTCTGGCAACCAGTGCAATTTCTCTACGCTGCCACCGAGCCCTACCCCAAACCACTCACCTCGCCCCACTGCAATCAGCGCATGTGAAAGCTGATAACCTTTGCCCAGCACATGCTCGGCTGCCCAAGGGTTGAGGTAGGCAAAAATGCGCTCGCGCCTGAAAGGAGACATGGCAATGATGAGCGCAAACACACCCACCAAAACAACAGCTATCAGAAAAAACATGCGTGCATTGACTCCGCCCAGGAATAAAATGCCCATGGCCACCACAGCAATGACCAGAAAAGCTCCCATATCTGGCTCTGCCAGCAACAATCCGCCCATAAAGGCTATGGTGAAGGCAATAGGCGCTACAGCACGGAAAAAGCGTTCAGCATCGCCCATATGCGTGCTTTTCTCCTGCACATCCATCTTGCGGCGAATGTAATCAGCGGCATAGAGCACAGTGGCAAATTTAGCCAGCTCTGAAGGTTGAAAATTGATAATGCCCAGACTAATCCAGCGTCTGGCACCATTCACACCTTTACCAATCCCCGGAATCAACACTGCGACCAGCAATACCAGAGACAACACAAAAAGCCAGATCGCATATTTTTCCCAAATCTTCACTGGTATATGAAACGCCAGCACAGACAATACAGACCCCATTGCCAAGGCAAATAAATGGCGCGTCAGAAAATGTGTAGCCGCATATTTGGCAAAGCGTGGGTTGTCTGGCATAGCAATAGAGGCTGAATACACCATGACCAGCCCCCACAACAGCAGCAACACCACACTCCACAGCAAGCCCTGATCGATACCAAGCTGTGCCACCGTCAAGGAGGGCGCTTTACTTTGCCCATAGCAACGCATATGCATACGCACTGGCAAATCATCGCTCTGATTGCTGCCAGCTGTCCGCCAACGCGCTGGCAGCAGTGCCAACATACGCTGCATCAAGCTCGGGCGTGTGGGTGGCAATACTGCGCTCATACCCCTCCCTCCAGCATTACACCTTTATCCTGCGCATAAATCTGCACGGCTTGCCTGAATACTTCGGCGCGATGAGCGTAATCTTTGAACATATCAAAACTGGCGCATGCTGGCGACAGCAACACCGCATCGCCTGCCTGCGCCTGTGCGCTAGCGATTTGTACTGCTTCATCCATGCTGGATGCATGGATTAACGGTACACCTGCTTCTTGCAGTGCTTGCGCGATCAGAGGCGCATCGCGCCCAATAAGCACAACAGCACGGCAACTTGCGCGCACAGCTGCGGCAAGCGCTGCAAAGTCCTGCCCTTTGCCTTCACCGCCCAAGATGGCAACCAGCTTGCGCTCGGCACCCAACCCTTGCAACGCTGCCAGTGTTGCGCCTACGTTGGTGCCTTTGCTGTCATCAAAATATTCCACGCTTGCAATACTGCCTACGGGTTCAACGCGGTGCGGCTCACCTCGGTATTCACGCAAGCCGTAAAGCATAGGAGCCAAAGCCGCGCCCGCTTGCTCCGCCAGCGCCAGAGCAGCCAGTGCGTTGCAGGCATTGTGGCGGCCACGAATACGCAGTGCGTCTGCTGGCATCAGACGCTGGATGTAAATATTCTCGGCGCTGCTTGTAGCGCCTGCTACCACTGCCGTGCGAATGGCTTTGGCTGGTGCCGCATCGTCAGTAGCTGCAGCGCGTACCAGCCATGTCATGCCATTGACGTGTTCTAGACCAAAATCTCCTGCGCGTTCGGGCAAGCCCGCTCCAAAGCTGAACCATGCCCGCACAGCCTGCGTTTTACTGCTTTTAACGGCTTTAGGCTCATTGGCAGCAACTGGCAGCAATTGCTCTAGCAGCGCCATCACTGCAGGGTCATCACGATTAAGTATGGCCGTGCCATGTTTGCCAAAGATGTTGGCCTTGGCTGCTGTGTAGTTTTCAATACTACCGTGCCAGTCAAGATGGTCTTGCGTGATATTCAAAATGGTAGCCGCTGCAGGCTCAAATACCGTACATGTATTGAGCTGAAAGCTCGAGAGTTCCAGCACCCAGCTTTGAGGCAAAGCATCTGCATCCAGCGCCTGCGTCAGTGTTCCAAGCAGGGTCGGGCCAATATTGCCCGCCACGGCTACCGTTTGCCCTGCGCGCGCCAACAGTTGCCCTGTTAGGGATGTCACTGTGGTTTTGCCATTGGTACCTGTAATGCCCAGCACCTTGGGCGCATAACCACGCTCTTGCTGCAATTGTCCTAAAGCATGGACGAACAAATCAAGCTCACCGCCCACCCACAACCCTTTTTGGCGTGCAGCATCCAGCACGTCACGCGTATCTGCGGGGCTAAGCCCGGGGCTGACAAAGACTGCACACACATCAGGCTGCAACAGATCAATCGTAAAACGGCCTGCTACAAAGCGCACCTGTGGCACATCGTGCTGCAAGGCTGCCAGCTGAGGCGGCGTATCACGGCTATCTGCCACGGTCAGCTGCGCCCCACAACGTGCGCACCAACGCGCCATAGCCAGCCCTGAAGCGCCCAGCCCGAGCACCAGTACATGGCGTTGCGAAAGTGTGTTGGAGATAGTTTGCTCCATGTTTTAACGCAGTTTCAAAGTTGACAAGCCTGCCAAACACAGCAGTATGGTGATAATCCAAAAGCGCACAACAACCTGTGTTTCACGCCATCCGTTTTTTTCGAAATGGTGATGCAGCGGCGCCATTTTGAACAGTCGCTGTCCCGTGCCGTAACGCTTTTTGGTATAGCGAAAATACGTTACCTGCAACATGACTGAAAGCGCCTCGACCACAAAGATACCGCCCATGATGGCAAACACAATTTCTTGCCGCACAATCACCGCAATAGTGCCCAGTGCCCCGCCCAGGGCCAACGCACCTACATCACCCATAAACACCTGTGCAGGGTGCGTGTTAAACCATAAAAAAGCCAAGCCTGCACCCATCATGGCGCCACAAAATACCAGCAGCTCTCCTGCGCCCGCGATGTGCGGCAAAAACAGATATTCTGAATAAACCTTGCTGCCTGTCACATAGGCAAAAATGCCCAAGGCCGAGCCCACCATGACTACAGGCATGATGGCCAGTCCGTCAAGACCGTCTGTCAAATTCACTGCATTGCTGCTGCCCACTATCACCATAAAGGTCAGCGCCACAAAGCCCCATACGCCCAACGGATAGCTGATTTGCTTGATAAACGGGAGCATCAGCCCTGCCTTCGGTGGTAAATTGACACTAAAACCCGAGCTGATCCACTCCATAATCAGTTGTAGAACCCGGTAGTTATTACTCTCTGAAATACTAAAAACCAAAAACAGCGAAGCACCCAGACCAATCAGGCTTTGCCACATGAATTTTTCGCGAGATGGCATGCCTTCGGGGTCTTTACGCACTACTTTGCGCCAGTCGTCTGACCAGCCTACTGCGCCAAAGCCAAAGGTCACAATCAACACCGTCCAGACAAAACGGTTATTCAAATCAACCCACAGCAGGGTTGAAACTGCTATCGCCAGCAAAATCAGCACACCGCCCATGGTAGGCGTGCCGCTTTTAACCAGATGGGTTTCCATGGCGTAGCCACGCACGGGCTGGCCAATTTTCAGGGCGCGCAAGCGGTTAATCACCCAAGGGCCCGCTAGCAGGCCGATGAGCAGCGCAGTCATGGCTGCCATAACTGCACGAAATGTCAGGTACTGAAAAACGCGAAGAAAACCCAGCTCGGGGTGCATCTGCAAGAGCCATTGCGTCAGCTTCATCAGCATGTGCCTGCCTCCTTGTGTGCGGCTTGCTCTGAAGCGGCTTGCACCAGTTGGCTGGCTATCCTGTCCATCTGCATAAAACGCGAACCTTTCACGACGATGCTTTTGACTTGCGGTAGCAGCGTTTGCACGGCTTGCCACAGTGTGTTGATGTGTTCTGCGTTGCTGGCGCTATCGCCGCAATGCTGTGCAGCGGGATGCTGCAAGGCGCTGTGCTGCGCCAGTGCGCCCAAGGTGAGCAAGTGCTCAATGCCCTGTTGCGCGGCGTATTGCCCCACTTCGGCATGAAAAGTAGCGCCCTGATTGCCCACTTCGCCCATATCGCCCAGCACCAGCAGGCGCGGCGCGGGTAGCTCGCGCAATACGTCAATGGCGGCGAGTACCGAGTCGGGGTTGGCGTTGTAGCTGTCATCCACCAGCGTTAAAGGCCTGCCTTGCCAGTGCAAAGTCACTGCGCGCGAGCGTCCTGCCACTGGAGTGAAGGCGGTAAGCCCCTGTGCAATGTGAGGCAGACCCACCCCTGCTGCCAAGGCGCAAGCTGCAGCGGCCAGCGCGTTTTTTACATTGTGCTTGCCTGCTATGTGCAAGGCAAACTGGCACGCACCAGCAGGGGTGTGTGCCAGCACTTGCCAATGGTCGCCTTGCCATATGAGGGCGCTGGCGTAGATGTCGGCTGCGCAGCTTGGCGCAGACGCGGGCATGCTTGCATCTAACGCAAAGCGCAGGCACTGGCGCTGCCCTGCCATTTGTTGCCATAGTTGGCTGTAGGTATCGTCGGCAGGAAATACGGCTATACCGTTTTCTGGCAGGCTGGCTATGGCTTGCCCGTTTTCGTGGGCTACGGCTTCGACCGTTCCCATAAATTCCTGATGCTCACGCTGCGCGTTATTTACCAGTGCTACCGTGGGTGCTGCCATAGCAGCCAAGGCTGCAATTTCACCTGGATGGTTCATGCCCAGCTCAACTACGGCGAGCTTGTGCGTGGGACGTAAGCGCAGCAGAGTGAGTGGCACGCCAATGTCGTTATTCAGGTTGCCCTGTGTTGCCAGCGCAGCATCGTTTTCTGTATTGGCTGCTGTGGCGTTGTTTGATGCGTCAGATGTAGCTGCGTGCAGTATGCTGGCAATCATCTGTGTAACGGTGGTTTTGCCATTGCTGCCTGTTACGGCAATGAGTGGCAAGGCAAACTGCTTGCGCCATGCGCTGGCGAGTTGCTGCAAGGCTTGGTGGGTGTCGCTCACTTCCAGCCCGCTCCAGCCCATAGCTTGCAAATGTGCACGGTGGCATAGCGCGGCAGCAGCTCCTGCGGCGCGGGCTTGCTCTAAAAAATTGTTGGCATCAAAGCGCTCGCCGCGCAAGGCAACAAACAAGTCGCCTGCTTGCAGGGTGCGGGTGTCGGTGTGCACGCGGTTAATCGCTAGTGCGCCATCGCCTACCAAAGTGGCTTGCGTGTTTTGTAGCAGCAAGCCTGCCAGTTGTGCCAAGGTGGTCATGGGCTGCTGGTTCATGGTTGTGGCTCTTTCTTGGCGGTGCAGCCAGCGCCATCTGTGCGTGCTTGCAGGGCAAGGCGCACGTGCTGCTGGTCGCTAAACGGGTGGCGCACGCCGCATATTTCCTGGTAGTCTTCGTGGCCTTTGCCTGCTACCAGCACGATGTCTGCTGCTGCGGCTTGATTGATGGCGTGGCCAATGGCGCGGGCGCGGTCTGGCTCGCTGTGTACGTTTGCGCCTGCGCTAAAGCCTGCTGCGATTTGCGCCATGATGGTTTGTGGCGCTTCGTTGCGTGGGTTGTCGCTGGTGAGCACGATGCTGTCTGCGCCGCTTTCGGCTTCCTGCGCCATAAGCGGGCGCTTGAGTGGGTCGCGGTTGCCACCGCAGCCAAATACGCACCAGAGCCGCCCGCCACGCTGTGCAGCCAGCGGGCGCAAGGCTTGCAGGGCTTTGGCTACTGCGTCAGGCGTGTGGGCATAGTCCACTGCCACCAGCGGCTGCCCAGCTTGGTTTATACATTCCATGCGGCCAGGCACGGGCTGCAAGCCATCGCACAGAGCCACGGCTTGCGCCAAAGACGTGCCTCGCGCACGCAAGCAGGCGAGCACGCCCAGCAGGTTGGCTACGTTGTAGTGTCCAATCAGGGCGCTGTGTACGGTGATGGTTTGTGCCTCTTGTGCCTCTTGCCCGCCTTGTGCGATTTGCTCGCGCAGGTCAAAAATCAGCCCATCTTGGCCGTAGCGGATGTTGCTGGCTTGCAAACGGGCGCTGGGGTTTTGCTCTGGCTGGCAGGTAAGCGTCCAGATGTCCAGATTGTTGTATTGTTGCAGTTGTTGCAACTCTTGCGCCAATTGCCTGCCGTGGGCATCGTCGCAGTTGATGATGGCAGCACGCAGCCCTTGCCAGTCAAACAGTTTACGCTTGGCTTGCCAGTAGGCGGCCATGCTGCTGTGGTAGTCCAAGTGGTCTTGCGTGAAATTGGTAAACAGCGCCATGCCTATGCGCGTGCCGTCTAGCCTGTGCTCTTCAATGCCAATGGAGGAAGCCTCCATCACGCAGGTGCGCACACCTTGCTCCAGCAAAGAGTGCAGGTGGTGTTGTAGTGCTACGGGGTCTGGTGTAGTCAGGCCTGTGGCGGTAATGGCTGCATCTTGCCCCGTAAAGCGCCCTACTCCCAGCGTGCCGACCATGCCTGCGCCAGCTGCATGTTGGCGTGCCAGCACCTGTGCCAACCACCACGCTGTGCTGGTTTTACCATTGGTACCTGTTACGGCAATCACGTCCATTGCTTGCGATGGATGGCGGTAAAACTCGGCTGCAATCAGTGCTGTAGCTTCGCGCAAGCCTTGGTACAGAGCCACTTTGCCTGCATGGCTTGCGGCTGCCTGCGGCTGGGCAAAGGCAAATGCACTGGCACCATCAGCTTCTGCTAGACAGGCTGTTGCGCCACGCTGCAACGCGGCTTCCACATGCGCGCGGGCATCGTGCGCCGCGCCTGGCCATGCAATAAAGGCTTGCCCTGCTTGCAATCGGCGACTGTCAGTCTGCAATACTGCAGCATGTCGCAGCAACCAGTCTGCGGCAGCTTGGACACTATTCAATAAAGGCAATACATATTGCTGCTTCATAGTGACTCCTGCGCTGCATCAACAATAATACCTGGTTGCACCGACATGTCTGGTGAGACACCCAGCAAACGCAGGGTTTGTTGCGTCACATCACTAAAAACAGGCGCTGCCACTGTACTGCCATAAATACTACCCTGAGGCTCGTCAATCATCACACCAATAACCACACGTGGCGCTTCAATCGGCGCGATGCCAACAAACGAAGCCCTGTATTTGCCGCCTGCATAGCTTTTGCCTACCTGCTTGCGTGCAGTACCGGTTTTGCCTCCGACCGAATACCCCACCGTTTGCGCCTGCTGCGCTGTACCACCTGGCAAAGTAACGTTATGCAGCATGCGAAGCACGTCTTTGGCAACCTTGCCGCTAAAAACACGCGTCCCCTGCTGGGCTGCAAGTGGCTGAATTTTTCCTGCCTTATCTGCCGCTCCGTCACGCACCAGCGTGACAGGCATCAATATGCCATCACGTGCAAAAACAGAATACATGCGCGTTAACTGAAACAGACTGGTTGACAAACCATAGCCATACGACATAGTCGCATGCTCAATGGGACGCCAACTCTTCCAGGGCCGCAAGCGACCACTTGCCATACCAGGAAATGGCAGATCAGGCTTTTGACCCAAGCCAACACTATGGAAGCTCTCCCACATATCACGGGCAGACATGCGCTGTGCAATTTTGACAACCCCCACGTTGCTTGATTTCTGAATAACACCACTAACAGTTAATGAACCGTAGTTATGCACATCGCCAATGGTTGCGCCATTGATGGTCATTTTTCCGGGCTCGGTAACGATTTGCGTATTCGGTGTTACTTTTTGCTGCTCCAGCGCCAGAGCCACCGTTAAAGGCTTGATGGTTGAGCCTGGTTCATAAATATCCGTCAACGCACGGTTACGCAATTGCTCCCCACTCAAATTCTTGCGGTTGCCGGGATCGTAGCTGGGGTAATTAGCCAACGCCAAAACCTCACCCGTTTGCACATCCAGCACTACTACACTGCCACCTTTGGCACGTTGCGCCAAAACAGCATCTCGCAATTTCTGCCAAGCAAAATACTGCACTTTGCTATCAATCGTCAGATGAATATCCTTCCCATCCATTGGTGGCACTTCATCACCGATACTTTCCACCACACGCCCCAGCCTGTCACGAATCACTCGCCGCGAACCCGTGCGCCCCGCCAACTGTGCATTGAAAGTGCGCTCCATTCCCTCTTGGCCTTTGTCCTCAACATCGGTAAAGCCAACGATATGCGCTACAGCACTGCCCTCGGGATATTGCCGACGGTATTCCTTGCGCTGATAAATACCTTTAATCCCCAGCGCAGCTATCTGCTTGGAAATATCCTCATCCACCTGCCGCTTGATATAAACAAAATTTTTTTCATCATTGGACAGTCTGCTTTTCACCTCTTTCAGTGGCATTCCCAACAACCGTGCCATTTTCACAATTTTTTCGTGATCAGCCTGCTGCGCAACCTCTTCAGGAAAAGCCCAAATAGCCTGCGCTGGAACGCTTGAAGCCAGAATCAATCCATTACGATCAAGAATACGCCCACGATTTGCAGGCAACTCCAATGTGCGCACAAATCGCACTTCACCTTGTTTGATAAAGAAATCATTGCCTATGATTTGCACATAGGCTGCACGTCCTGCAAGCCCCAAGAAACCCAAGGCCAAACAGATCAGCATCAACTGGCTACGCCATACGGGCGTATAGCTTGTCAGCAGAGGATTAACTCCTAGAGAAATGTTATTGACGCCTTTGACGCTGGTAATTCCGCGCAGGCTTTTCTGCAGCGCCTTGTCTTGCCTGCTCTGCTTGCCCCCTGGTAAGCGCAACCACGGCATCATGGCTTTTTCTCCACAGGAGCAGAACGCACTGCAGCGGCAGTCACGTTCGGTGCACTCACCTGCACGACACCACCTTTTATGGAAACATATTGCGTAATAGCAGGAGTTGTCTCGCGCATCCCCAGCTTGGTACGCGCCATACTTTCTACCCTCAGGGCAGCAGCTTGCGCACGTTTTTGCACTTGAAGTGTTTCACGCTCAGTTTCGAGCTTGCGCGCCGCGGCTTGCGCCCTGTCCATTGCGGTATACAAAGTCCGCGACTGGTACTGCAAACGCACCAAATAAAAGGCGCTTGCCAGCACTGCGCCAAGCAACAAAAGGCTGATGCGCGTCATACCCGCACCTCACTGCGTGGCATGTTACGCACCGCCACGCGCAAAATAGCGCTACGCGCACGCGGGTTTTGCTGCACCTCATCGCTGCTGGGGCGCAAGCGCACCACATCGCGCAGCGGCATAGGCACAGGCGCTTGCGCAAAAGCGGCAGGCAAACGCCTATCGAAAACTTCGCGCGAATGCTGCACCATGAATTGCTTGACTATGCGGTCTTCCAGCGAATGGAAAGTAATCACCGCCAAGCGCCCTTCGGGTTTGAGCACGGTGAGCGCCGACTCTAGCGCCTGCCGCAACTCCTCAAGCTCGGCGTTGATGTAAATCCTAAAAGCCTGAAATGTCCGCGTTGCAGGGTCCTTACCCGGCTCGCGGGTTTTGACCGCACCAGCCACGATGCTGGCCAGTTCGGCTGTGCTTGTAATAGCGCCCCGCTCTTGTCGGCGAGCATCAATCGCCTTTGCAATTTGTGTAGCAAACCGTTCTTCGCCATAGTCACGTATCACCTCCGCAATGTGTTCAGTTTTCGCCGTCGCCAGCCAGTCGGCCACGCTCACGCCGCGCGTGGTGTCCATGCGCATATCGAGCGGGCCGTCGTGCCTGAAAGAAAAACCCCGCTCTGGCGTATCAATTTGCGGGGAGCTCACTCCCAAATCCAGCAGCACTCCATCTACGCTGTGCGCTGGTAAGGCGGCAAGGGCTGTAAAGCTTTCGTGCCGAATGGAAAAACGGGTGTCTTCAATCGCATTGGCGCAAGCAATCGCTTGCGGGTCTTTGTCAAAAGCAATCAAGCGCCCGCCAAGCTCCAGCCTGCCCAAAATGGCGCGGCTATGCCCGCCACGGCCAAAAGTACCATCCACATAGCAGCCCGATGCGGTATGCACCAACGCATCAACCGCCTCATTGAGCAGTACGGGAATGTGGCTTGTTTCCAGATTCATGGCAGCCACTCCTAGAACACGAAATTGGCCAATGTTTCAGGCAAGGGCTGCTGGCGCGCCAGTGCCTCTTTGGCTGCGTAGACTTGCTTGTCCCACAACTCGAAATGGCTGCCATTGCCTAGCAGCATGGCATCTTTGCCCAGCATGCAGGCCTCACGCAGCTCAGGCGATATCAAAATGCGGCCGCTGCTCTGATCCATATCCAGCCCCACTGCGTTGCCTAGCACGATGCGCTTTTGCCAACTGGCAGACATGGGCCATGCGGCAACGCGGTCGCGGAATGTTTCCCACTCCACTTCAGGGAAAAGCAGCAAGCAATCTTCTTGAAAATGCCGTGTGATGTGCAGGCGGCCGCCACCCATCGCAAGCAATGCTTCGCGGTAGCGGGTCGGGATAGATACCCGGCCTTTAACATCAACAGAAAGAGCGGTTGCGCCTTCAAACACGACAGTTCCGATCAAAGAGGTTCAAGAATGGAGTTAAAAATTAACAAAAATGGCTCTTTTTGCCACTTCTCTCCACCTTTCGCCACTTTACCAGCAAAGAAGGCTCAATACAACCTTATCAAGAAAAAAATTTAATGAAATCAATGCATTAGTCACGCTTGGGCAAGCTGACTAGCAAGCTCTGCAAACAAATAAACCCGCTAAAAATAACAACTTAGGCAACACTATCAAAGTGCTGCCTTAAACATGTTTGTCATATTTACAAAATGTAGCGCGACAGGTCTTCGTTGCAACTTAGCTCCGCCAGGCGTGCGTCGACATAGGCAGCATCAATCACCATGGTTTGGCCCTGCAGATTGCTGGCGGTGAAGCTGATGTCATCAAGCAAGCGCTCCATTACGGTAGCTAGCCGCCTAGCTCCAATGTTTTCGGTGCGCTCGTTTACCGAGAATGCAATATGCGCCAATCTGGTAATGCCTTCTGGCTCAAACTGCAGCGTCACGCCTTCGGTTGCAAGCAAGGCTTGGTATTGCTTGACCAGCGAAGCATGGGTTTGCGTGAGGATGGCCTCGAAGTCTTGCACCGACAGGCTTTGCAACTCCACCCGTATCGGAAAGCGCCCTTGCAGCTCGGGTATCAGGTCGCTGGGTTTGCTCAAATGGAAAGCGCCCGAGGCCACAAACAGGATGTGGTCGGTCTTGATCATGCCGTATTTGGTGCTTACCGTAGTGCCTTCAACCAGCGGCAGCAAGTCGCGCTGCACGCCTTGGCGCGATACATCTGCGCCGCTGCGCTCGTTGCTGCCTGCTACTTTGTCAATTTCGTCAATAAAAACGATGCCGTTTTGCTCGGCGTTTTCTAGCGCGTGGCTGCGTATTTCTTCTTCATTGACCAGTTTGGCTGCTTCTTCGTCGGCGAGTTGGCGCAAAGCCTCAGCCACCTTGATACGGCGCGTTTTGCGCTTGTCTTGCCCCATGCTGCTAAACATGCCCCGCAATTGCTCGGCCATTTCTTCCATGCCCGCAGGACCCATGATTTGCATGGCTGGCGCAGCATCTGCCAAGTCAATTTCAATGTCTTTGTCGTTGAGTTGACCTTCGCGCAGTTTTTTGCGAAATATCTGGCGCGTATTGCTCTCGCTACTGCCTTCGCTGGCAGGCGCGTCTTCGGCCGTGCGTGCGCCTGGCAGCAGTGCATCAAGTATGCGCTCCTCAGCAGCAGCCTCAGCCTTGGTGCGCACTTCGCGCATGGCTACTTCGCGGGTTTGCTTGACAGCTACTTCGGCCAAATCGCGGATGATGGCATCTACATCTTTGCCCACATAGCCCACTTCGGTGAACTTGGTAGCCTCAACCTTGATAAAGGGTGCATCGGCCAGCCGTGCCAGCCGACGCGCAATTTCTGTTTTGCCAACGCCTGTGGGCCCAATCATCAAGATGTTTTTGGGCGTAATTTCAGGGCGTAATTTTTCATCCACCTGCTGCCTGCGCCAGCGGTTACGCAAAGCAATGGCTACAGCGCGTTTGGCTTGTTGTTGGCCAACAATGTGGCGGTCGAGTTCGGAGACGATTTCCTGCGGGGTCATGGAAGACATGGCTATGTGTTGTGTGCTACGGGTCAAAGGGGAAAACGGGCATTTAAGCCGCAAAGGCTAAATACGCGGGTAACAGAAAAAAGATTGTGCTGCGTGCTAGTCGTTACAGCGTTTCTATCGTGTGCTGCATATTGGTGTAAATGCACAGCTCGCCAGCTATGGCAAGCGACTTGCGCACGATTTCTTCGGCTGAAAGCTCGGTGTTATCGAGCAATGCCTTGGCAGCAGATTGGGCATAAGCACCGCCCGAGCCGATGGCAACAATGCCGTTTTCAGGCTCAAGCACGTCACCATTGCCTGTGATGATGAGGGAGGCATCTTTGTTGGCTACGGCCAGCATGGCTTCGAGCTTGCGCAGTACGCGGTCGGTACGCCAGTCTTTGGTCAGCTCAATGGCTGCGCGCACAAGATGCCCTTGGTGCTTTTCGAGCTTGGCCTCAAAGCGCTCAAACAGGGTAAAAGCATCGGCCGTAGCGCCCGCAAAACCAGCCAAAACCTGGTCTTTGTAGAGTTTGCGCACTTTACGTGCCGTGCCTTTCACAACGATATTGCCCAGCGTAACCTGCCCGTCGCCGCCTATGGCAAGTTGCAAGCCTTGTGGTGTGTTGCGGCGCACGCTGATAATTGTGGTTCCGTGGTACTGTTCCATATCTGCTTGAAGTTTCTGTTTTTTAAAAAGATTTCTAAAAGATGGGGTGCTTGCCAGATTTTGCAAGTGGCGCGGCCTATGTCTGCAATAACATTGGCTACAAAACGGCGATAAAACCCATTATCTTTTTCAAGATATATAGCCTAGCCTACTCACGGCATACTTCAGGCAAGCGCTTGCGGCAGGCCAAAAACCCTGTCAAAAACCCAAGTAAAAACGATGGTATAGACGAAGAAGAAGACAAATATCCCCAATTCAAGCAAAAACGCATCAAACAGCGACACCTTCATCCACCACGCCATAACAGGAACCAATATAAAAACCAGCCCGCCTTCAAAACCCAAGCCATGCACGGCGCGGCGCAAGAAGGTGCGGTTTTTGTCTGCCTGGCGGCTCTCCCAACGCTCAAACAAGGTGTTAAATACATAATTCCACGCCAAAGCAATGCCCGAAATGGCAGCCGAAAAACCCAGTGCCGACAGCATGGGCTTGCCGCTCAGGTGCGCCATAACAGGCCCCATCCCCAAAATCGCAACAATTTCATATAGCACCGCATAAACAACGCGGCGGGTTTTGGGCGACATGCTAACTTGAATAAGGGCTTGCTTGGACATGACTTTTTTGCTCTGAAAGAAAAGCGCACCAGTCTAACAAACAATAAAAAACAGAAGTTTTTTGCCAAAGCCGCCCATTTTTTAGCTCTTCGCATGCCATATGCTGCTATCTTTGGTTCTGCTCCTGTTTGCAGCTCTTGTTTACAGCCCTTGCATTGGCAGCGCCACCCACCACCACTTTGCCCCCAAAAAACCCGATGAGCCGACCTTCAGCCCCAAAGCCACGCACTGCCACCAGCGCCCGCAATAGCCAGCCGCGCACCCACGCGCACGGCAGCACCAGCATACGCAGCGACTCTCCCCGCGCTCTGTGGCAGCAATTGCAACAAGTGGCGGCTTTGGTGCAGGCGGTGCAAGCGGGCAGCAGCGCCACCGCCGTGCTTGAACAAATGGATGCGGCGCATCGCCCTGGCGTGCAGGCATTGGGCTATGCCGTGCTGCGTAATTTGGGTGTGGCGCAATGGCTGCTTGGGCAACTGGTGCAACGCAAACCACCCGCCCCAGTGCTGGCGCTACTTTGCTCGGCACTGGCTTTGGCATGGCAAAGCCCTGCACACAAGCCAGCCGAGCAAGAAGCATGTACTAACACTGGCAGCGGCAATGGCAAGCAGCTAGCCCAACCCGCCGCTGTCACGCCATCAGCCACCACACCCACAACACATGCCAGCAGTGCCAGCAGCGCCCTGCCAGAGTACACCGACTTTACGCTGGTCAGCCAAGCGGTTGAAGCCGCCAAGCGCCACCCACAAATGCAGCACCAAGCCAGCTTGGTTAATGCCTGCCTGCGCCGCTTTTTGCGAGAGCGAGCGCTTTGGCTACAACGCTGCCAACAAGCTAGCCCACAGGGACAAACCGCCTTGCTCAACCTGCCTAACTGGTGGCTCAAGCAACTGCAACACGACCACCCCAGCAACGCAACCGAAATCGCTCTGGCAGGCCAACAGCAAGCACCCATGACGCTGCGCGTTAATGCGCAGCATATGTCAGCCCACACTTACTTGCACACGCATTTGCAAGCCGCTGGCCTGTCTGGCACATTAACGGGCAGCGCAGGCATTGTGTTACACCAGCCTTGCGCTGTGCAGCACTTGCCTGGCTTTGCGCAAGGCAGGGTCTCAGTCCAAGACGCTGGCGCACAGCTCGCAGCCCCGTTGCTGCTTGATGCCCTCAGCGCCCGCACCAGCCAGCACGCTGCCCAGCCAGCCCCGCTGCGCCTGCTTGATGCCTGCTCTGCCCCAGGCGGCAAAACCGCGCACCTGCTCGAACTGGCCAACCACACCGTTACCGCGCTGGATATAGATGCCCAGCGCTGCCAGCGCGTTGCCGAAACCCTGCAACGCTTGGGGCTACAAGCCAGTCTGCGCACGGCAGATGCAGCCGCACCGCAAGACTGGTGGGATGGCAAGCCATTTGACGGCATTTTGCTTGATGCACCCTGCACCGCTTCAGGCATTGTGCGCCGCCACCCCGATATTGTCTGGCTACGCAGACCGCAAGACATTGCCAGCTTGGCCGCCCAGCAGCAACGCTTGCTTGAGGCGCTATGGCCGCTGCTGGCTGTGGGCGGCGTTATGCTGTACTGCACTTGCTCGGTATTCAAGGCCGAAGGCGAAACGCAAATACAGGCATTTTGCGCGCGCCACCGCAACGCCAAGCGCCTGCCTGCTCCCGGGCACTTATTACCCGCTTTGCGCTACACCCATAAAATAACGCCAGAAAATCATGCGCTTAACGCCGATAATTCAGCAAGCTCGGCAAATGCGGCACAATCACCCTGTATTAAGCACACCTTCGATCATGACGGTTTTTTCTATGCCCTACTTGCCAAAACCGACTGATTGTCTGCACGCCCTCAAGCGCCTGCGGCATAGTTGGCGCAGCTATCTCTGCATGGCTGCATGCCTGCTGGCCGTCTTTTTCTGCCTGCCCGCACGCTACGCTTACGCACAAGGCAGCACCAACACCATCACCGACGTGCGTTTTGAGAGCATAGATGATGCCGTGCGCATGAGTGGCAACGTGCGCTTTACCTTATCTGATTCGCTTCATGGCACGCTTGACAAAGGAGTGCCTGTTTACTTCCTGTTTGAAACCAGCACATCGCGCAGCCGCTGGTATTGGGCAGACAAGGTAATTCACAGCAGCAAGCGCCATATTCGCCTGATGTACCAACCACTAACACGCCGCTGGCGCGTAAATGTGAGCAGTGAGCCATTTAGCCGTGGGCTGGTTGGTGTGGTGCTCAACCAAAATTACGACTCGCTAGACGCTGCACTCAGCTCTATCCAGCGCATATCCAACTGGCAAGTGCTCGACGCGCCAGACTGGTCGGGCGACGGCAGCTACACCGTACGCGCCCGCTTTCGGCTGGATTTATCGCAACTCCAGCGCCCGCTGCAACTGGGCACTGTAGGGCAATCGGAGTGGAAGCTCGATATAGAGCGCAGCTTTCGCCTGACTCAACAAGACTTGGGCAAGGCTTTTGCAGGTAACTAGCGCCATGCCCATACATAGCCCCTTGACAACACCTTGCATCAGCAGCGTAGCTTGCCCTCCCGCCAGCTATTGCGTGCGCCAATTGCCATGATTGCCACATTCAAACGCCTTTGGCAAAACTCTCGCGCCCTGCGCTGGTCTACGGCTGGCTGGGTCGCGATATTGGGCATGATTGCTCTGGCCATGATTTATTTGCTGACGCAGGCAACCACCAACAACAGCGCCATTTACGAACGCAATTACCAACGTTTGCTCATTGCCAATCTGGTCGTGGTCGCCGCGCTGCTGGCTGTACTTTTCTGGCTGGCATGGCATATGTGGCAGCGCCTGCGCAAAGGCAAATTCGGCAGCCGTTTGCTGCTCAAACTAGCCATGGTCTTTGTACTGGTTGCCAGTGTGCCCGGGGCGCTGCTGTATTTGGTGTCATACCAGTTCGTCACACGCTCTATCGAAAGCTGGTTTGACGTAAAAGTAGAAACCGCCTTGAATGCAGGCCTGAGCCTTGGGCGCAGCGTGCTTGATACGCTCACCACAGACGCCTCTAACAAAACCCGCGCCATCGCGCAGGAAATGGGCAATCAAACGGTATTTGATATGGGACTTACGCTAGAACGCCTGCGTAGCCAGCAAAATGCAGATAGGCTGGTTATCTGGAGCCAGACTGGCACGCAGATTGCATCTTCATCCGTAGTGCGTTTTTTGCCTGCAAACACCCCCCCTTCGGCTGACGTATTTGAAACCCTTAAAACCCAACCAGTAATTGCCTTTATCGAGGGGCTTGATGATGCGCTTGACCCAGCCACAAGCAGCACTACCAGCCACACACAAGCCAAACCACTCACGCCTACCCGCATCGTGGTCTACAGCTTGGTGCGGCCTGCGCAATTCGGTCTGCAAAGTCAGGCATGGGTATTGCAGCTAGAGCAATCTATACCGCCAGAGCTGCTGCAAAACGCCATCATGGTGCAAGAAGCCAACCGCGACTACCAAGAACGCGCACTAGCCCGCCTTGGCCTGCAACGCATGTTCATCGGCACACTCACGCTCACCTTGTTTTTAGCCGTATTTGGCGCAGTGCTGCTCGCTTCACTGCTGGCTGCACAACTCGCACGCCCTTTGCTGTATCTGGCTGAAGGCGTGCGCCAAGTCGCCGCTGGCGACCTCAGCCCCAAAAACATCGACACCGCACAAGACGAGCTGGGCGGCCTCACGCGCTCTTTTGCCCAAATGACGCAGCAACTAGCCGACACCCGCCAGGCACTGACCAGCAGTATGAGCGAGCTTGACGCATCACGCTGTGAGCTGCAAACTATTTTAGACAACCTCACCTCGGGCGTACTCGTGCTGCAAGCCAATGGCACCATCTTGTCAGCCAACCCAGGAGCCAGCCGTATTTTGGGCATTACACAAGCACAGCTACAAGGGCAAATGCTGACCAACATCCCGGCCTTGCAAGTCATGGGCGAAGTCGTACAACAGCAATTTGAAAGCCTGCTCGACCCCGAGCAGACACAAACAACCAGCGCCAACCTGCCCGCGCCAGCTACCGAGCCAGAAAGCCCAGCCCCGACAAGCCCCAACAGCACCGCGCACAACGGCTACTGGCAGCATTCCATGGAGCTCAACCCACCCGCGCACGAAGGCCTGCAGCAAGACACCATGACGCTGGTGCTGCGCGGCGCCCTACTGCCCGAAGGTGCCGTACCCGATATGCGCCTGCTGGTATTTGAAGACATCTCAGCCATTGTCTCTGCCCAGCGCGCCCAAGCCTGGGGCGAAGTCGCTCGGCGGCTCGCACACGAAATCAAAAACCCGCTCACCCCCATACAACTATCGGCCGAGCGCCTCGAAATGAAACTCGGTGGCAGTCTGCCAGCCGAGCAGCAAGCCATCCTATCCAAATCAGTTCGCACCATCGTAGACCAAGTCGAAGCCATGAAGCGTCTAGTCAACGAATTTCGCGACTACGCCCGCCTGCCTGCCGCACACCTGCTGCCCATAGACCTCAACGCACTCATTACCGACATCTTGCAGCTTTACGAAGCAGACAATGCCATCGTCCCCATCGTGGCTGAGCTTGACCCAGAGTGCCTGCCCGTTTTAGCCGACGCCGAACAACTGCGCCAAATCATCCACAACCTGCTGCAAAACGCCCAAGACGCCCAAGAGCAAACAGGCCACAGCAAGCAAGCCGTCACCATCCAAACCCAATGGCGCCCTGCCACACAGCGCGTACGCCTAAGCATCAACGACAACGGGCCAGGCTTTCCCGAGCACATCCTGCAACGCGCCTTCGAACCCTACGTCACCACCAAAACCAAAGGCACAGGCTTGGGGCTAGCCGTCGTCAAAAAAATTGCCGATGAACACGGCGCACGCATCAGCATCAGCAACCGCGTGCAAGACGGCGAAATACAAGGCGCACAAGTCAGCATCCTGCTGGCCACGCAGCAACAAAACGCCTCTGCCGCAACAGAGGCTTAACGCTTTTTCTATACGTTACAAAAACAGTTTTTACCTGTATCATTCAGACTAAAGACTTATGTCAGCGAAAGGCAACGCACAGCAATGGCAAACATTCTGGTAGTGGATGACGAACACGGTATTCGAGACCTCCTCTCCGAAATACTCAATGATGAAGGTCACTCGGTTGATTTGGCCGAAAATGCAGCACAGGCTCGGCAGGCACGTCTGCAAAACAGCTACGATCTGGTACTGCTTGATATCTGGATGCCAGATACCGACGGTGTTACCCTGCTCAAAGAGTGGGCAACCAACGGTCTGCTTACTATGCCCGTAGTCATGATGAGTGGACATGCCACCATTGAAACAGCTGTTGAAGCCACAAAAATCGGTGCCCTTTCCTTCCTTGAAAAACCCATTACGATGAACAAGCTGCTCAAGGCTGTTGAGCTTGGGCTTGCACGCGATCAAGCGCAACGGCCCGCACAAACCAACAATAGCAGCACGTCAGTAACACCAACCACATCCACGCCTGCAACACCTGCCACCACCTCAGAGCCTGCCCCAGTTGCTGGCGCTATAGCACCTACGCAACTGGCAGCCATCCAGAGTTTTGAACTTGACAAGCCTCTACGCGAAGCACGAGATACATTTGAACGCGCCTACTTCAATTTTCACCTGCAGCGCGAAAACGGCTCCATGACCCGTGTTGCGATAAAAACAGGGCTTGAACGTACCCACTTGTATCGAAAACTCAAACAGCTTGATATGCCTTTTGGCCGTGAAAGAAAAAGCTAGGCAGCCTTTTACCGAGCCGATTTGCATATCCCCCTGTGACAATCACTCCATTGATGCCTGCATCCGTTACTGCTGCCAGCACAGACACTAGCAGCATCGTTCTCAACGTACTGGTTGCTCTTCCCGCACATATTGCATTGGCAGCAGCGCCATTGCACTATTTGTACGCAACACCTCTGTTGCCTGGTACTCTAGTACGCGTTCCGCTGGGAAAGCGTCAAGTTCTGGGCATCGTCTGGGATGCATCTACCCAAATAGACAGTACAGCACCAGACAGCAGCGCGCTCAAGCATGTTAGCGAAGCCTTCAATGATCTGCCTGCACTCAATGCAGCATGGCGCCAACTTGTAACTTTTACAGCCCGCTATTACCAGCGCAGCATGGGCGAAGTGGCTTTAGCAGCCCTACCGCCACAACTACGGGAACTCGATAGCAAACAGCTTGCCAGAAGAATGAAAACTCTAGCAAAAAGCAACACCATCCTTCCCTGCCCTGACCCCACTACGCCAGCCAAACCCACGCTAACAGCACAGCAACAACTGGCTGTCAAAGCCACATTGCCTTCGTCACAAAGCCAAACTCCACCAGCACCTATTCTGCTTTTTGGTAGCACAGGCAGCGGGAAAACCGAAGTGTATCTGCATGCTGTTGAGCAGCTATTGCAGCAAGACACTCATGCGCAAGCACTGGTCATGGTGCCTGAAATCAATCTCACACCACAACTCGAACAACGATTTGCCAGCCGTTTTCCCGGCCTGTACCTTGCCACTCTGCACAGCGGCATGACGGCAGCACAGCGCCTGCAAAGCTGGCTGGCCGCACATACTGGCAAAGCACGCATTGTGTTGGGCACGCGCATGGCTATTCTGGCTTCCATCCCGCATCTTCGTCTTGTCATCGTCGACGAAGAGCATGACCCAAGCTACAAGCAACAAGAAGGCGCACGCTATTCGGCACGCGATTTAGCCATTTATCGTGGGCACCACAGCTGCGCGCAGGTACTTTTAGGCTCGGCCACTCCTTCACTGGAAAGCTGGTACAACAGCCGTCCTCCTGCTCCAGATGATGATGGTGGCCGATACATCCGGCTTGAAATGCCCCAACGCATTGGCAACGCACCACCAGCCGCTGTGCACCTGATAAACATGGCACAGCAACCGCGCAACACCGTACTAAGCCCGCACCTGCTCCAAGCAATCACCGCCCGCGCTGCCCGAGGCGAACAAAGCCTGCTACTCCTGAATCGCCGTGGCTACGCCCCCATCCTGCACTGCAAAGAATGCGGCTGGAAAAGCGAGTGCCCCCACTGTAGCGCCTACCGCGTCTTTCACAAAAGCGACCGCAGCCTGCGCTGCCACCATTGCGCCTACACCGAGCGCGTACCACGCACCTGTCCTGGCTGCGGCAATCAAGACCTGCTCACACTGGGCATGGGCACTGAGCAACTAGAAGAGGCTCTGGCACAACAACTACAACAAATACAGCGCCCTGATGGCCAGCCACTAAACATCATTCGCATTGATGCCGACACCACCCGCCGCGCAGGCAGTTTGGTCGCGCAACTCACACGCGTACACAGCGGCGAAGTCGATGTTCTTGTTGGCACACAAATGGTCGCCAAAGGGCATGACTTTCGACGAGTCACACTCGTGGCTGCGCTCAACCCTGACACGTCTCTCTTTAGCAGCGACTTCCGTGCCCCCGAACGGTTATTTTCGTTGTTGATGCAGGCAGGTGGCCGCGCTGGACGCGATGCAGCGATCAACACACGCAGCGAGTTGTGGATACAAACACACTTTCCCACCCACCCGCTATTTGCAGCACTGCAACAGCACGACTACCCGGCTTTTGCACAGCAGCAGCTTCAAGAGCGCCAGATGGCTGCCATGCCACCATTCAGCTTTCAGGCACTCATTCGTGCAGAAAGCCGCGAACAACAGACTGCACAAGACTTTCTCAACGCCACCAGCCTCGCTGCACAACACTTGCCAGATGCCACTTGCGTCACCTGTTACCCAGCTGTGCCCATGTCGCCCCAACGCATAGCCAATCGCGAACGGGCCCAGATGCTGGTTGAGAGCAGCAGCCGATCTGCCTTGCAACGATTCCTGCATGGCTGCACATCCGTCTTGCATCAACAAAGCAAACGCAACATTCTGCGCTGGATGATTGATGTAGATCCACAGGAAATCTGAGAAGGCGCTGATTTATTCCAGTTTTGGATAAAAATGCCATAGCTCGTCATTCCCGCACAGGCGGGAATGACAACATGCTGGGTTTTTCTTGCATGAAGAATAAATCAGTGCCTCCCTAAGCACCATCTCCAGCAACGCACTACCCTGCAGGCAACAAAAAAGCCCCTTAACGGGGCTTTTTTGTTGCTAGAAGCAAATCAAAGATTAGCGTGAGCCAACCACTTCAACTTCCACGCGGCGGTTTTGTGCACGGCCAGCAGCAGTCTTGTTGGTTGCAACAGGCTTGGTTTCGCCTTTGCCTTCAACAACAATGCGATCAGCAGGAATACCTTGAGCAACCAGATATGCCTTAACAGCATTGGCACGACGCACAGACAGACGCTGGTTGTATGCGTCAGAACCGATAGAGTCGGTATGACCAGTAGTAATCAGGGTTTCAAGCTTGATAGCTTTGATCTTGGCAGCCAGATCGCTGAGTGTAGCTTTACCTTGTGGCTTCAGGGTAGCCTTATCAAAGTCGAAGAAAGCGTCAGCAGAGAAAGTTACACGGCTGCTAACTGGAGCAGGCTCTGGCTTAACGACTGGTTTTGACGCGACCAATGCACCATCACAACCAGCAGCAGCTGTTGCTGGTGTCCAGAAATTGTTACGCCAGCACAACTCGTTAGTGCCGTTTTTCCATTGCTGGTTATCAACGTTATTCCAGTTATCAGAAGCCACAGCGCTACCTGCTACGGCGACCGTTGCGAACAACACAGCCAGTTTATTCAGTTTCTTCATGTTTATCCTCTTGAAAAATACCACAGCAGGAGCTGCACGATTAATGCGAGTTTGCGATGCTTAAAGCTCAACCCGTCAGGCCAATTGTGCCACAAGCACACACCAACTGTAACCTGTATCCATGTTTTACAGCAAATCAAGGCGGGTCTAGCCGACTTCTTTGTTGCATCATTGCCACACAACCTGCATGACAATGCCATGGAATATACCGCATTTATCAGCGGATAGAATAGATGACTTAGAAATTTATCTGCTCTGTAACATTACTGCTAGCTCCGCATGACCCAATTTGCCAAAGAAACACTGCCCATCAGCCTTGAAGAGGAGATGCGACGCAGCTACCTTGACTACGCCATGAGTGTAATCGTAGGACGCGCCCTGCCTGATGCCCGTGACGGTTTAAAACCCGTGCACCGTCGGGTGTTGTATGGCATGCACGACCAGAATAATGACTGGAACCGCCCATACCGCAAGTCTGCCCGCATTGTGGGTGACGTAATGGGTAAATACCACCCGCACGGCGACTTGGCCATTTACGACACCATTGTGCGTATGGCGCAACCGTTTTCTCTGCGCCATGTGCTGGTTGATGGGCAGGGCAACTTCGGCTCGGTTGATGGTGATAGCGCCGCTGCCATGCGTTACACCGAAATCCGCCTGTCAAAAATCGCGCACGAAATGCTGACCGATATTGACAAAGATACGGTAGATTTTGGCCCCAACTACGACGGCTCAGAAAAAGAACCCCTGGTGCTGCCCAGCCGCTTGCCCAACTTGCTGATTAATGGCAGCTCTGGCATTGCCGTGGGTATGGCTACCAATATTCCGCCGCATAACTTGAATGAAGTGGTGGATGCTTGTTTGCACCTGTTGCGCCAGCCTGATGCCAGCATTGATGATTTGATGGAAATCATTCCTGCGCCAGATTTTCCAACCGCTGGCATTATTTATGGCGTGCATGGCGTGCGCGAAGGGTATCGCACAGGGCGCGGGCGCGTCATTATGCGTGCGGCGTGCCATTTTGAAGATATCGACCGCGGCCAGCGCCAAGCCATCATCGTTGATGAGCTGCCCTATCAGGTCAATAAAAAGACGCTGCAAGAGCGCATTGCCGAGCTGGTGCACGAGAAAAAGATTGAGGGCATCAGCCACATTCAGGATGAGTCTGACAAATCGGGCATGCGTTTGGTCATTGAGCTTAAGCGTGGCGAAGTGCCTGAAGTTGTGCTCAACAACCTGTACAAGCAAACGCAGTTGCAAGACACCTTTGGCATCAACATGGTGGCTCTGGTTGAAGGGCAGCCCAAGCTGTGCAACCTCAAGGATTTAATCAGCATTTTCCTGCAGCACCGCCGCGAAGTGATTACACGGCGCACAGTCTTTAATCTGCGCAAAGCGCGCGACCGCGGGCATGTGCTTGAAGGCTTGGCTGTGGCTTTGGCCAATATCGATGAATTTATCCGCATCATCCGCGAATCGCCCACGCCCCCAGTGGCCAAAGCCGAGCTGATGAGCCGCATGTGGGACAGCCAGGTGGTGCGCGAAATGCTCACCCGCGCCCGCGCCGATGGCAGCACCATCAATGCCGATGACTACCGCCCCGAGTCACTCGAGCGCCAGTTTGGTCTGGCGCAAGACGGCTTGTACCGCCTGAGCGACGTGCAAACGCAAGAGATTTTGCAGATGCGCTTGCAACGCCTTACAGGCTTGGAGCAAGACAAAATCGTTGCCGAATACAAAGAAGTGATGGCTGAAATTGACGACTTGCTGGATATTCTGGCCAAGCCCGAGCGTGTTTCTACCCTTATTTCTGATGAGCTTATTGCCATCAAAACCGAATTTGGCCAAACCAAAGCAGGCGCGCGCCGCAGCCAGATTGAGCACAACACGCAAGAGCTGGGCACGGAAGACTTGATTACGCCTACCGATATGGTCGTTACCTTGAGCCATACGGGTTACATCAAAAGCCAGCCCCTGTCTGAATACCGCGCACAAAAACGCGGCGGGCGCGGCAAACTGGCTACTGCCACCAAAGAAGACGACTGGATTGACCAGCTCTTTATTGCCAACACGCACGAATACATTTTGTGCTTCAGCAACCGTGGGCGGCTGTACTGGCTCAAGGTGTGGGAAGTGCCCACAGGCAGCCGTGGCTCGCGCGGTCGGCCCATCGTCAATATGTTCCCCTTGCAGGAAGACGAAAAAATCACCGTGGTGCTGCCCCTGCCCGGCGAGGCAAGCCGCTTCCCTGAAGACTGCTACACCTTTATGGCTACCGCCAAAGGCACAGTCAAGAAAACGGCACTGTCTGAATTTAGCAACCCGCGCAAAGCAGGCATCATTGCCGTTGGCTTGGACGATGGCGACTACCTGATTGGCGCAGCACTTACCGATGGCTCGCACGACGTTATGCTCTTTAGCGATGGCGGCAAAGCCGTGCGCTTCGATGAAAACGACGTGCGCCCTATGGGACGCAACGCCCGCGGCGTGCGCGGCATGACGCTCGAAGAAGGGCAAAACGTGATTGCCATGCTGGTATCTGGCGGCAGGCAAGCGGGTGAAAAATCCAGCGCCCCCACCACGCGCAACAGCGTGCTCACTGCCACCGAAAACGGCTTTGGCAAACGCACCCTGATTGACGAATACACACGCCACGGCCGTGGCACCAAAGGCATGATTGCCATTCAGCAAAGCGAGCGCAACGGCAAAGTGGTTGCCGCCACCTTGGTGCATGACGATGATGAAATCATGCTGATTACCAACACGGGCGTGCTGGTGCGCACCCGCGCCATCGAAATCCGCGAAATGGGGCGTGCTACCCAAGGCGTAACGCTGATTGCACTGGATAAAGGCGCACAATTGATAGGCTTGCAACGCATTGTTGAAAACGATGCTTCTGACTACCTTGCGGGTAGCGAAAGCAACGCAGGCAATGAAGATGGCGAAAACGCTTCTGCTGCAGAGCCAATCGATAATGCAGGCAGCGCAGACGATGGCAACGCTACCTGATAGCTCGGAGCAATAAAACTGCATCTTGCCAAATATTTTTAAACTGAATAATTTTTAGCGACCACAATTCATGAACCATTTTCCCTTTATCGGCCGCGCCTTTGCGCCTGCGGCGCTAGCCTGTTCTTTGCTCTGTCTGGCTCCTGTAGCATTAGCTCAAGATGCTGCAAAAAAAGAACTCGCCACACGTATTGTCAATCTGCAAAAAGCGCAAGACATGGACGCACTGATTGCACAGCTGGCAGGCTCTGCCAACAAAGTCGTAGTGAGCAATTGGCTACCCAAACTCGACAAACTGCCCGCTGCAAAGCAAAAGACCGCCGCCGACCAGTTGGACAGCGAACTGAAAAAGTTCAATGACGATAATATGCGCACCATCAAGGCCAAGAATGACAAAATCAGCTTGGAAGTATTGGTGCCCGCTTATGCTGAAAAATTCAGTGCCGAGGAGTTAAAGCAACTGGTGTCTTTTCTCGAGTCGCCCGTTATTAAAAAATATTACGCTGCCAACCCGCAACTTGCCAACCAACTGGCACAAAAACTGGTTGAAGCTACCCGCGCCGATGTAGAAGCACGCATCAAGACTTTTGATCACAAAGCTGCACAAATCGTTGGTGCACCAGCGCAGCGCAACTAACGCATTCTGGTTTCAATGAGGCATTCATACCATGACACGTACCATTGCCGAACTGCGCGTAGCCATTGATGCGCTTGATAAGCAACTGCTGCAAACACTCAACCAGCGCGCAGAACTGGCCAATGAAGTAGGTGACATCAAGCGCAAAGAAGGCTCGCAAATTTTCCGCCCCGAGCGCGAGGCGCAAGTCATCCAGAAAATGCAGACTGCCAATGGCGGCCCACTCAAAGACATCAACATTGCCAACATCTGGCGCGAGATTATGTCGGCCTGCCGTGCGCTGGAAGCGCCTCAGCGCGTTGCCTATCTGGGGCCCGCAGGCACTTTTAGCGAGCAAGCCGCTGAAGCGTTTTTTGGAGTCAGTATCGACCATGTGCCTTGCAGCAGCTTTGACGAAGTATTCCAGGCTGTAGCATCTGGCCGCGCCGACTTTGGCGTAGTGCCGATGGAAAACTCTACTGAAGGTGTCGTAGCACGCTCGCTTGATTTGTTTCTCAGTTCGCCGCTGCACATCATTGGTGAAACCAGCCTGCTGGTGCGCCACAACTTGCTGCGCCTGCAAGCCGATTTGGATGGCATCGAAGCCGTTTACGCACACCCGCAAGCACTTGCCCAATGTCAAAACTGGCTTACTACTCACCTGCCCCAAGCAGAGCGCCATGCCGCATCCAGCAATGCCGAAGGCGCACGTCTGGCCGCTACCAATCCGCGCTGGGCAGCCATTGCCAGCTTGCGCGCGGGCAGCCAATTTGGGCTGCATGTGGCAGCTCCTGCCATTCAGGATGATGCCTACAACCGCACCCGCTTTGCCGTAATGTGCCTGCCGCAAACGCTGGCCATGCCAGAAGCATCGGGTAACGACTGCACCAGTCTGGTCGTATCAGTCGTTAATCGCCCAGGCGCTGTGTACGAACTCATTGAGCCCATCAAGCGCCACGGCGTGTCTATGACGCGGTTTGAATCGCGCCCCGCCCGCAGTGGCCAGCCGTGGGAATATTTTTTCTACATCGACCTGCAAGGCCACATCAGCCAGCCGCAAATACAGGCCACACTCACCGACCTGCGCCCCATCTGCGCCTTCTACAAAGTGCTGGGCTCTTACGCCATCAACGGATAACAAGCAAAAAGGCAAACACACCATGTTCAACCGTTTGGGGCTAATTGGCTGCGGCCTGATGGGCGGCTCACTCTCTTTGGCATTGCAGCGGGCGCAACTCGTCAAGCAAGTCGTGGGCTACAGCACCTCGCAACACACGCTGGAAGTGGCTTACCGCAACGGCGTAATCCATGCAGCCGCACCCAGCGCAGCCGAAACCGCCGCCAGTGCCGACCTTATCGTCATCGCCGTACCCGTAGCCGCCACAGGCAAAGTGCTGCAATCCATAGGCATGTACCTGCGCGATGGCGCAGTGGTAATGGACGTGGGCTCCACCAAGCAAAACGTGGTTGATGCTGCCACCTCGGCACTGGGCAGCCGCTTGGGGCAATTTGTGCCAGCCCACCCCATTGCAGGCAAAGAAGTAGCAGGCATAGAACACGCCGAAGCCGACCTGTACCGCGGCAAGCAAGTCATCCTCACCCCCACACGCCGCACCCAAATCGGTGCCTTGCAGCAAATCACCGCCATGTGGGAAGCACTTGATTGCCGCGTGCAAACCATGACCCCACAAGCACACGATGCCGCCTTTGCCGCTATCAGCCACCTGCCGCACATGGCAGCCTTTGCGCTCATGCACAGCATCTTGCAGCAAAACGACGCCGCCGACATACTCGCGCTGGCAGGCTCGGGCTTTCGCGACTTCAGCCGCATAGCCGCCAGCGACCCCGCCATATGGCGCGACATATTTTTGTGCAACCGCGACGAAATGCTGCGCCAAACCGATATGCTCGTCCTTGCCCTGCAAACCTTTGCCACCTGCATAGCCAACAACGACGCACAACGCCTGCAAAACCTGATAGCCCAAGCCAGCCAAGCCCGAAGCCAGTGGCACATGACCACCAAAGACAACAACTCGCTGCCCTGAATGAACTTGCCCGCCACGTCCAAAGCCAGAGTGTGTTGCTTGTTTGCTTTTGATTTTTTGTAGGATGGGTGACTTGCTCATAGGAATTCCCGCAGTTTAGGGATGCGTAGATGTCAATGGCTTATCCTTGCTGCTTCTGTTTGGCACAAGCAAGTCACCCAAAAAAATCTATGTTTCGCTTCTTTGAAAAACGCATCAACCCCTACCCAGATGTAAGCGCACAGCAGCCGCTGGCGCAGATTCCGCCCTATTCATTCTGGGGCTTTGTGCGTTTTTCGCTGCATGGCATGGGCTGGCATTTGGCGGCGCTGGTGGTGGTTACTGCCGCTGTTGCGGCGCTTGAAGCCATGCTGTTTGGCTTTTTGGGCAATATCATCGATTGGCTCGCTACCGTAGCCCCCGCGCAACTGTGGCAGCGCGAAGGCAGCAAGCTGCTTGCACTGGCACTTCTGCTGGCAAGCCTGCCTTTGCTTGCAGTGCTGCACACTTTGCTCAAGCACCAAATGCTGGCGGGCAATATGCCCATGCGCCTGCGCTGGGTGTATCACCACCTTATGCTCAAGCAAAGCATGGCGTTTTACCAAGACGAGTTCTCGGGCCGCGTTGCAGCCAAAGTCATGCAAACGGCGCTGGCCATGCGCGATATGTGCATCATCTTGTGCGATGTGCTGGTGTTTGTGGTGATTTACTTTGCTACCTTGCTGGGCATTGTGGGCAGTTTTCATCCACTAATGCTGCTGCCGTTTTTTATCTGGCTGGCGTTTTATGTGTGCGCCTTGGTTTACTTCATTCCCCGCTTGGCCAAAGTCGGGCAAACGCAGGCTGACGCGCGCTCGCTTATGACGGGGCGCATTACCGATGCCTATGCCAACATCAACACCGTCAAGCTCTTTGCCCATGCAGGCCGCGAAGCCCGCTATGCCAAAGAAGCCATGCACGAGTTCATGCAAACCGTTTACCGCCAAATGCGGCTGGTTAGCGGCATTCATCTAAGCAACAACACCCTGAACATGGGCTTGATTGGCGCAACCAGTGCGCTGGCGCTATGGCTGTGGAGCCGTGGGCAGATTACCGCTGGCGCAGTGGCCGCCGCTGGCGCCATGACGCTGCGCTTAAACGGCATGGCGCACTGGGTGATGTGGGAAGCAACTACCTTGTTTGAGCACATCGGCACGGTGCGCGATGGCATTAACATGCTTAGCCGCCCCAATCAGGTGCTTGATGCGCCCGATGCCAAGCCCTTGCAAGTTACCCGTGGCGAAGTGGTGTTTGAGAACATCACCTTTACTTACGAAGAGCCAGCAAGCCGCACCACCGCGCCCGCCCAAGACGCTACGCAGTCTGCCAACGCGCAAGCCGACAATTCGCAAGCAGCCAGCGCACCCGCCGCAGAACGCGGCAAAACCGTCATCCACAACCTGAACCTGACATTGCGCCCAGGTGAAAAAATCGGGCTGGTGGGGCCTTCGGGCGCGGGCAAATCTACGCTCACCAACCTGCTGCTGCGCTTTTACGACCTGCAAACGGGCAGCATCCGCATTGACGGGCAAGACATTCGCCAAGTCACGCAAGACAGCCTGCGCCAAGCCATAGGCATGGTTACGCAAGATACGGCGCTGCTGCACCGCTCCATACGCGACAATATCTTGTACGGTCGCCCCGATGCCAGCCAGCAAGAAGTTGAGCAAGCCGCACGCCGTGCACAAGCACACCACTTTATCGATGAACTGCGCGACAGCCACAACCGCTGCGGCTACGATGCCCAAGTGGGCGAGCGCGGCATCAAGCTCTCGGGCGGGCAACGCCAGCGCATAGCCATTGCGCGCGTCATGCTAAAAAACGCGCCCATTTTGCTGCTTGATGAAGCTACCAGCGCCTTGGACAGCGAAATTGAAAACGCCATTCAAAGCAACCTGTACCAGTTGATGCAAGGCAAAACCGTTATCGCCATAGCGCACCGCTTGTCTACCATTGCCGCGATGGACAGGCTCGTTGTGCTCGACAAAGGCCGCATCGTTGAGCAAGGCAGCCACGATGAACTGGTTGCCTTAGGTGGGCTGTACGCGCGGCTTTGGGCGCACCAAAGCGGGGGCTTTTTGGGTGTGGATGTTTGAGAATCTGGGTAATGTTTGGCGCTGCTGCCAGCGTTTACAGCCAACAGCGTGCCCAATCATTTCATCACTTCACCAGCGCCTGAATCGCCTTGAAGTGCTCATGCTCGGCACTGCGCATCCACTCAAACAGCACCATTTCAGTCGTCACCAACTCTGCGCCTGCGCCAGCCAAGCGGTCAAAAGCGGCATCGCGGTTGGCTTCGGTGCGTGAACTGCAAGCATCGGTTACGACCCAAACCTCGCACTCTTCCTCCATCAACTCCAGCGCCGTTTGCAGCAGGCAAATATGCGCTTCGCAGCCAGCAATAACCACTGTTTGCCCAACAGCAGGCTCTTCCTGCTTTTTTTGCAAATGCCGCGGCAGGCTACGCGCATTGCCTGAAGCACGCACTGGCGGGCGCACCAAATCAAGCAAACCCTCGTGCACGCCACTGAAGGCTGATTTTTCAATCGTCTGGCGGCACAACGCACGTAAATCAGGCGCGTTGCCGCCCAGCTTTTGTGGACACTGCTCTGTGCCCCACACGGGCACGCCAATCCATTGCGCAGCTTGCGCCAGCCGCATGGCATTAGCCAATACGGGCGCGGCATTGTGCATGGCAGGCATGAGCTTTTCTTGGTAGTCCACCAATACCAGTTGGGATAATTGAGCGTCAAGTAACATGGTCAAATCTTCAATATAAGTTAGGTCAGAACAAAGCAGCTGAAGTATCGCAGATAGCTAGTCAGCATCAGCATAATCATGAAAATATATGTGCTTGAATTATTTGGATTTATTGCATTCCTGAATCAAACCTGACATTATCTTGACGGATTATGAAGCGCTCTATAACGCGCTGTCAGCTTCGGTTCAGCTTGTATTTGGTTTTTGAAACAATAAACATTGCAAAATCACTATAAATGTGATTTTTTCCATTCCATTTACTATTCTCATAGGCTACACTTGCTACCCATGAAAAAGTTGATTTCCTCATTTGTAATCGGATTAGCTGCCACGTGTGCCAGCGCATCCCCTCAGTCCGACGAGCTGGAAAAATTCCTTATCAAGCACAACAACGTGCTCTCGCAGCTCCAAAGCGCAGGCCAAAACGTCAGCAACAATGCCTCTGACCTGGTAGGCAATGCCATGAAGTTTTTAGGCGTACGTTACCGTTATGGCGGCACTTCTGCTGAAACAGGTTTTGATTGCAGCGGTCTGGTTCGCGCCGCTTTCGAGCAAACCATTGGTCGCGTTCTGCCACGCCGTGCTGTTGATCAAGCTGCTGCCACACAGTCTATTGCCAAAGAAGATCTCAAACCAGGTGATTTGGTATTCTTCAATACCATGCGCCGCGCATTTAGCCATGTAGGTATCTATGTCGGTGATGGTAAATTCATTCACTCGCCACGCACTGGCTCGACTGTCCGTGTAGACAATCTTGACGCTAGCTATTGGGTCAGCCGCTTTGATGGCGCTCGCCGCGTGCTCGATGCACAAAACAACGCAGCCACACCCGCTGCCAAATAAACCAACTCCGCCCTCCTGCGCATGGCTGCACAGGATGTAATGCAATGTTGGTCATGTGAAGAAGCAGGCATATAGCCTGCTTTTTTATTTCCGATCGCCCAATGTTGCATAGCCAACTATTTGCGCTTATCCATTCACCTTCGGTTAATCTGGCGACTTGTAAACTTGCCATAGTCTGCACCATATTGAATGCAGCAACTTGTTTGTAAATACAGATTATGCGCAACATCAAATTTGCCTTATGGCTTACTTTGCTGGCTCTGAGTGTGGCTTGGCTCGCGGCTGACACTTTCTGGCTTTCTTCTCCATTTGCCTTTTTCCCGTTTCGGGCTGCCTTGCTGCAATACAGTGGCGTAATTGCCATTGGCGCGATGAGCCTGAGCATGTTGCTGGCTGCTCGCCCTGTCTGGCTTGAGCACCGCCTCAATGGTTTGGACAAGATGTACCGCCTGCACAAGTGGTTGGGCATTACAGCCTTGCTTGCCAGCGTGCTGCACTGGGCTGGAGCTAAAAGCGCCAAATGGATGGTAGCAGCGGGCTGGTTACAAAAACCTGTGCGCCCTGCGAGCTTGCCTGCCACCGCGCTTTTCACGCTAGAGCAATGGTTTGGCAGCCAGCGCAAACTGGCTGAAGACATGGGCGAGTTTGCCTTTAAAGTCTCTTTATTGCTGCTTGTGCTGGCATTGCTTAAATGGTTTCCATACCGCCTGTTTGCCAAAACACACAAGCTGCTTGCCGCTGCCTATCTTGTTTTGGTGTACCACAGCGTTGTGCTGCTGAAGTTTTCGTACTGGGCGCAACCAGTGGGCTGGCTTACGGCTGCCTTGCTGATTATTGGCTCTATCTCTGCCGTAGTGGTGCTGCTTGGGCGCACAGGCATTCGGCGCAAGGTGCTAGGCACTATCAACGCCCTTCAGCACGATGCCAATGCAGGTGTGCTATCTGCCACAATCAGTCTTCCTCAGCAATGGGCAGGGCACAAGGCTGGGCAGTTTGTATTTCTTACCACCAGCAAGCAAGAAGGCGCGCACCCTTACACCATTGCTTCAGGCTGGAATCCTGCCTCTCAGCCAACTATCCGCCTGCTCATCAAGGCGCTGGGCGACCATACCAGCAAGCTGCACGAGCTGCTTGAAGTTGGCATGCCCGTTACCGTAGAAGGCCCTTATGGCTGCTTTACCTTTCACGACCAGCAACCCGCACAAATCTGGGTAGGTGGCGGCATCGGCATCACCCCATTTATGGCTCGCATGCAAGAGATGGCACAACATGCAGACAGCGCCGCACCCAGCCAGCAGATTGACCTTTTCTATTGCACATCCAGCGCCAGCCCCGCCTTGCTTGATGAGCTGGGCCAACTGGCGCAAGCTGCCCGCGTGCGCCTGCATGTGTTTATCAAGCAGCGCAATGGCAGGCTGCAAGGTGCCCATGTGCGCCAATTGGTAGCAGACTGGCAACAAGCCAGCTTGTGGTTTTGCGGCCCCGACGCCTTGGGGCAGGCGCTGCTGGCCGACTTTACCGCGCAAGGCTGGCCTGCTTCGCGCTTTCACCAAGAGCTGTTTGCCATGCGCTAAGGTGCACCAAGGTGTACCAGGTACAGGGTAATACCTCATCGGGTATTACAACAGCACCCGTCTGAAGTCTGCCAGCACTTGCCCCAGATAGGCGTTAAAACGGGCGGCAGATGCACCGTCGATGACGCGGTGGTCGTAGCTCAGGCTCAAGGGTAGCATCAGGCGCGGGTCGAAGCCACTTCCGTTCCAGACGGGCTTCATGGCACTGCGGCAGATGCCCAATATGGCTACTTCTGGTGCATTGATGATAGGGGTAAAGGTGGTGCCACCTATGCCGCCCAGACTGCTGATGGTAAAGCTCGCGCCACTCATCTCGCTGGGGGTGAGTTTACCTTCACGCCCTTTTTGCGAGAGTTCGGCCAGCTCTTTGCTGATTTGCACAATGCCTTTTTGGTCTGCATCTTTGAGCACGGGCACAACCAGCCCGTTAGGGGTGTCGGCAGCAAAGCCAATGTGCCAGTATTGTTTGTAAACAAGGCTGTCGCCATCGAGCGAGGCGTTGAATTCGGGGAATTTTTTCAGCGCCGCTACGCATGCTTTGATGACAAAGGCGAGCATGGTAATTTTGATGCCTGCTTTGGCGTTTTCCTGGTTGAGTTGCAGGCGCAGGGCTTCCAGCGCGGTAATGTCAGCCTCGTCGCAATTGGTGACGTGTGGAATCATGACCCAGTTACGGTGCAGATTAGCTCCGCTGATTTTCTTGATGCGGCTTAGCGGCTTGCGCTCTATTGCGCCGTAGCGTGAGAAATCCACTTGCGGCCAAGGCAGCAAGTTAAGCTCTGCGCCTGTGCTTGCACCTGCTGGCAAGGCGGGGGCAATGCCTGCTTGTGCACTGCGCTGGGCGTTGGTTTGTGTTTGCCCTGCCATTACTGCTTTGGCAAAGTTTTGCACGTCTTGCGCCAGTATGCGCCCGTTGCGCCCCGTGCCTTGCACTTCGGCCAGCGGCACTCCCAGCTCACGCGCAAATTTGCGTACGGCTGGGCCTGCATGCGGAATTGAGCTACTTGCAGCGGCTGGTGCAGGGGTTGCACCAGTGTTTTCTGCTTCGACAGCGGCAGTGCTGCTCTTTGCAACGGGTGCAGGCTCGGCAGTAGGCACTGGTGTGCTTGGTACTAAAGCGGCTGTAGCTGGCGTGACGCTTAGCTGTGTGCTTGCATCATTTGCCGTTGCACTGGCATCTGCGGTTTCAAGCACGGCCAATAGGCTGCCTTGGCTGACTTTATCGCCCAGTTGGACTTTGAGCTCGCGCAGTACGCCGCTGTGCGAAGATGGTATTTCCATCGAGGCTTTGTCGCTTTCAACGGTTATGAGCGACTGCTCTTGCGCGATAGTGCTGCCTGGTTTGGCTAAAAGTTCAATGACGGTTACGTCATTCATGTCGCCAATGTCGGGGACGCGGATTTCTATCAGGGGCATGGTGTTTCTCCTGTTGAGCGCCCTTAGCTAGCTTGTGCTGTGCAGCCAGCTTGGGGGCTCGGGCAGTTGCAGGTGCTTGTGCTGTGGTTATATCAGGCGTATAGCGGGTTAGGCTTGCTGGTGTCAATGCCGTACTTGGCTATGGCTTGAGCCACTTTATAGGGCTGCAACATGCCGTCGTCGGCGAGAGATTTCAGGGCGGCTACTACGATGTAGTGGCGGTTTACCTCGAAATGCTCGCGCAGGCGACTGCGGAAGTCGCTGCGGCCAAAGCCGTCTGTGCCCAGCACGCGGTAGCTGCGCCCTGCAGGGAGGTAGGGGCGGATTTGCTCGGCATAGGCTTTTACGTAGTCGGTAGATGCCACTACGGGGCCTTTGGTGCGGCTTAGTTGCTGCGCAACAAACGATTGGCGCGGCGCTTCGGTGGGGTGCAGCAGGTTGTGGCGCTCGGTGTCTTGGCCTTGCCTTGCCAGCTCGGTAAAGCTGGTGCAGCTCCACACATCAGCGCCTATGCCCCAGTCTTGCGCCAGCAGTTGTTGCGCGGCAAGGCTTTCGCGCAAAATGCTGCCACTGCCCAGCAGTTGCACGCGCACTTGCAGCTCGGGCGCGGAGGGTTGCAACAGGTACATGCCTTGGATGATTTCGGCTTCTGTGCCTGCAATCAAGCCTGGCATGGCGTAGTTTTCGTTGAGCAGCGTGAGGTAGAAAAAGACGTTGTCTTGCTTTTCAACCATGCGTTTTAAGCCGTGGTGCAAGATGACGGCTACTTCGTGCGCAAAAGTAGGGTCGTAGCTGATGCAGTTGGGAATGGTGGCGGCCAGCATGTGGCTGTGGCCATCTTCGTGCTGCAAGCCTTCGCCATTGAGTGTGGTGCGCCCGCTGGTGCCGCCCAGCAAGAAGCCGCGTGCCTGCATGTCGCCCGCCACCCATGCTAGGTCGCCCGTGCGCTGGAAACCAAACATGGAGTAGAAGGTGTAAAACGGCACCATGATGCGGTTGCTGGTGCTGTAGCTGGTGGCTGCGGCTATCCAGCTTGCCATAGCACCTGCTTCGTTGATGCCTTCTTGCAGAATCTGGCCGTTGTGCTGCTCTTTGTAGTACATGACCTGATCGCGGTCCACAGGCGTGTAGAATTGGCCTTGTGGGTGGTAGATACCAATTTGCCGAAACAGCCCTTCCATACCAAAGGTGCGGGCTTCGTCTACCAAAATAGGCACTACGCGCGGGCCTATTTCCTGCTCGCGCAGCAGTTGCGTTAAAAAGCGCACATAGGCTTGGGTGGTGCTGATTTCACGCCCCTGTGCCGTAGGCTCCAAAATTCCAGTAAAAGTTTCCAACGCGGGCACTGCAATCTGCTCATCAGCGCGAACACGGCGCTTGGGCAGGTAGCCGCCAAGCGCCTGCCGGCACTCGTGCAGGTAGCGCATTTCGGGGGTGTCGTCAGCGGGTTTGTAGTAAGGCAGCTTGTGCAGTTCGCTATCAGGCACGGGGATGTTAAAGCGATCGCGGAAATTTCGAATATCTTCGTCCGAGAGTTTTTTGGTTTGGTGTACGGTGTTTTTGCCTTCACCTGCTTTGCCCATGCCGTAGCCTTTGATGGTTTTAATCAAAATAACGGTTGGCTGGCCACTGTGGGCATTGGCAGCGGCAAATGCGGCATAGACCTTTTGCGCGTCATGCCCGCCACGGCGCAGGCTCCAGACTTCGTCATCGCTCATGTGGGCTACCAGTTCGGC
>CAZUBE010000007.1:0-73017 GCA_964618495.1 uncultured Allobrachymonas sp.
TGTGCCTGTGCCTGTGCCTGTGCCTGTGCCTGTGCCTGTGCCTGTGCCTGTGCCTGTGCTTTAGCGTCTGCGGGCGCTGAATATGCCGTCGAGTCGGCGCAAGTCGGCAAGTGCTTGGCTCAAGCGGTGGGTGTCGGCTACTTGCACGGTAAGCGTCATGTGGTTGGCGGTTTTGCCTGGGTCGGTGTGCAGGCTGGTGATGGGCATTTTTTCGCGGGCAAAGAGCTCGGTGATGTCGCGTAGCAGCCCTGAGCGGTTGCCTGTTTGCAGTTGTATATCAACGGGGTAGCGGGCGCTGTTTTCGCTGGTTGTGTGCGTGCCGCTGCTGCCTGCCCATTGCACGTCTATGGTGCGCTCGGGTGCGTCGCTTACCATGTTGCGAAAGTTGCTGCAGTCGCTGCGGTGTACGCTTACGCCTTTGCCGCGGGTGACAAAGCCGCCTATGGCATCGGGCGGGGCGGGTTTGCAGCATTTAGCCAGTTGGGTAAGCAGCGAGCCCATGCCTACTACAAGTACGCCTGCGCCAGCGCCCTGTTTGGGGCTGGGGTGGCGCTCGTTCCACTGGTTTTGTTTGTGCAGCAGCACTTCGTCTTGGGTGCGTGCGGGGGCAGCGGGTTTGATGACGGCTTCTATGCTGCGTAGCGATAGCTCGTCTTTGCCGACGACTTCAAACAGTGCCTCTGCCGTGGCAAAGCCTAGCTGGGTGGCTAAGTCGTCGAGTTTGAGCGCGGTTTTGCCTTCGCGTTGCAGGAGTTTTTCTACCGACTCGCGACCGCGCGCGATAACGTCTTGCTGGGCTAGTGCGTTGAACCATGCGCGCACTTTGGCGCGGGCGCGGTTGCTGGCGATGTAGCCTTGCTCGGGGTTGAGCCAGTCGCGCGAGGGGCCGCCTTCTTTGATGGTGATGATTTCTACGGTTTGCCCGTTTTGCAGCGGGGTGTTGAGGGGAACCATAGCGCCATCAACACGCGCACCACGGCAGCGGTGGCCGAGTGTGGTGTGTACGCTGTAGGCAAAGTCAACAGGTGTTGCGCCTTGGGGCAGTTCAACGATTGCCGCATCTGGTGTGAGCACGTAGATTTTGTCTTGCAGCAGTTTGCTGCCTTCGGTGAGCAATGCGTTGGCGGCATGGCTGTTTTCGCCTGCGGCAAATTCGCGCTCCCACGCGAGCAGTTGGCGCAGTACGGCCATTTTTGCGTCGTGGCTGCTGGCTGCGCTTTGGCCGCTGTAGCCTTTGGCGCCTGCTTCTTTGTAGGCCCAGTGCGCGGCTACGCCTGTTTCGGCATGCTCGTGCATGGCGCGGGTGCGGATTTGGATTTCTACCGGGCGTGCGCCACGCACTGCATCATGCTCCAGCACCACGGTGTGCAATGACTGGTAACCGTTGGGTTTGGGGCGGGCAATGTAGTCGTCGTATTCGCTGGCAATGGCATCAAACTGGCTGTGCGCCCAATCGAGCACGGTGTAGCAGTCTTTTACGTCGGGCACGATAACGCGCAGTGCCATGGTGTCATAGACTTGTTCAAAGGGTATGGCTTTGCCACGCATCTTTTTGATGATGCTGTAGATGTGCTTGGGGCGTGCCTGCACATGCGCTTTAATGCCCAGAGCTGCCATTTCCTGCTCAAGCCGCAGGCGCAGGTATTCGGCGTGGTCTTCGCGTTGCTGGCGGGTTTCACCCAGATTGCGTGCAATTTGCTGGTAGGTCTCTGGCTCAAGAAAGCGAAAGGCCAAGTCTTCGAGCTCCCACTTGATTTGCCAGATACCCAATCGGTTAGCCAGTGGAGCAAGTACAAAAAGCGATTCGTGCGCCAACGCATAGGGCACAGGTACTTTGCTTTCTGCCATATAGCGCAAGGTTTGCAGGCGCGATGCCAAGCGCAGCAAGATAACGCGCAAATCGCGCGCAAATGACAGCAGCATCTTGCGCACAACTTCAATTTGCCCGGTTTTGCCTTCTTGCGCTGCAGCTTGCTGCAAACGCTGGTTGCGTTGCAGCAGGGTTAGCCGCATGGCCTGCATAGCCAAACTGGCATATTCCTCACCAAACGCCTGCTCTATAACTTCTTGCGGCCGATTGAGGTGCTCGGCTGCATACATCATGTATGTAACAGCCTGTAGATTGTCTGCTCCACCAATATACGCAATGATTTTTGCTACGCCATCGGCATGGGCAAGAGTGCTTTCGCCGCTAGGCAAAGGCAGTTTGCCTAGCAATGGCCCAAAAAGTTCACGAGCCTTGTTAAGTACATCAGGCTGATGAGGAAGAGACTCGGTGGCAGCTTGCACAATGCCAGCGATTAAATCTTCAGAGCGGGGTGGTAAATTGGAATGTTCCATGCGGCATAACTGCG
Source organism: uncultured Allobrachymonas sp. (assembly GCA_964618495.1). GTDB lineage: Bacteria > Pseudomonadota > Gammaproteobacteria > Burkholderiales > Burkholderiaceae_C > Brachymonas. Next base: position 2,355 of record CAZUBE010000007.1, read on the forward strand.
GTATCTTAAGCCGCTTTATAACAAACTGCTTTTTCACATGCAGCAAAAGTGGCATGCAAAAAACAGAAAAATAACTTTTTATCCTAACTTATTTGACAGCAAGGATACGTTACCAGATACACAAAAATACAGTCTTGCACTGTAGCCTGAATGCGATATGTTTTCAGGCAGCTTTCTGCGTGAAAATAACGCCTGCTCCAAGCTTATATTTTGCATTAGTCAACCAATGCAAAGCACACCCTGTTTCACCAAAAGCACCTTGCCTAACATGCCAGCACAGCAGATTACCCACCCAGATGCCCCCAACGAAGGCATTACCCCGCCTGCACCGCACAGCGCCCTGCCCGCCTTTGGTCTGATTGTGGTGGGCGATGAAATCCTCTCGGGTCGCCGTGCTGACAAACACATTCCGAAAGTAATTGAGCTGCTAGGGGCGCGTGCGCTCAGTCTGTCGTATGCGCACATCGTGGGTGATGAGCCCGCGCGCCTCGTTACGCTCTTGCGTCAGGCCTGTAGCAGCGGCGATGTGGTGCTGTGCTGCGGCGGCATTGGTGCTACACCTGATGACCATACCCGCCAAGCTGCGGCAGCCGCACTCGGCGTAGACCTGCACATGCACCCGCAAGCCCGCGCTTTGATTGAGCAGCGTATGCGCGAGCACTCCGATCGCAAAAACGAAGCCTTTGAGCCCACTCGTGCCGACAATTTGCAGCGTCTGCAAATGGCATGCTTGCCACAGGGAGCGCAAATCATTCCTAACCCTTTCAACCGCATTCCAGGCTTTTCTGTTGGGCATGTGCACTGTTTTCCAGGCTTTCCCATCATGACCTGGCCCATGATGGAGTGGGTGCTCGATAGCTACTACGCCCAATGGCAGCACCTGCGCGACTGGTGCGAACTCGCGCTTATCGTCTCTGGCAGGCAAGAAGCTGTGCTCACCGCCTTGATGCAGCACATCGAGCAGCAATGGCCCGATGTGAAGGTATTTAGCCTGCCCAGCATCAACCACCCCGTTTACGGCTCGCATATTGAGCTGGGCGTAAAAGGCGCAAAGCAATCGGTGCAAGCCGCCTTTACCGCGCTGCAACAAGGCTTGCAGGCGCTGGGGGCGAGTTGGCAATTGCCAGATTGATGCGAGGGACAAGCGCAAGGGGTGCTGGAAAATAAAGGCGAAAAATACGGGGGCAGAACGCAAAGGGCGCAAAGGTTACGCAAAAAACGCAGAAAAATACCGAAAAAATGGCTTTTGGCTTACGCAACTTGGTACGCCCCGCCAGCCTACGCAAACTGCGCACTCTGCGTATGCTCTGGGCCCTCTGCGTTCAGTTTTCCAGCAATCCACAACACAGCAAACCGTAACGCAGCACAAAGCGCCGCATAGTGTGACAATTACCCCATGACCAGTTCAGCATCACCCTTAGCATCAGCAGCACTATCTGCCCCCGAACCCCCTGCCCAAGCACAAGGGCAGTTTGTGCACTACCCTGATTCGCCCTTTGCGCTGTACCAGCCCTACCCGCCCGCAGGCGACCAGCCCACCGCCATTGGCGAACTGGTCGAAGGCGTGCGCGATGGCGAGGTCTACCAAACCCTGCTGGGCGTAACAGGCTCGGGCAAAACCTTCACCATGGCTAACGTCATAGCCCAATTGGGTCGCCCTGCCATTGTGTTTGCGCCCAACAAAACGCTGGCCGCGCAGCTCTACAGCGAGTTTCGCGAATTTTTCCCCAAAAACGCCGTGGAGTATTTCGTCAGCTACTACGACTACTACCAGCCCGAAGCCTATGTGCCGCAGCGCGACTTGTTTATTGAAAAAGACAGCGCCATCAACGAGCACATCGAGCAAATGCGCCTGAGCTGCACCAAAAGCATACTGGAGCGGCGCGACGTGGTGATAGTGGCAACCGTTTCTGCCATCTACGGCATAGGCAAGCCCGAAAGCTACCACCGCATGATTATGACGCTGCGCACGGGCGACCAAATCGGCCAGCGCGACATCATTGCCCAACTGGTGCGCATGCAATACCAGCGCAACGAGCTTGAATTTACCCGTGGCAAATTCCGCGTGCGTGGCGACACGATTGATATTTTCCCTGCCGAGCACAGCGAGCTCGCACTGCGCATTGAGCTGTTTGACGACGAGATTGAAACCCTGCAACTGTTCGACCCGCTCACTGGCAAAATTCGCCAAAAACTGCCCCGCTTTACCGTCTACCCCAGCAGCCACTATGTAACCCCGCGTGAGCAGGTACTCGCTGCGGTAGAAACCATCAAGACCGAACTCGCCGCGCGTCTGGAATATTTTTACAAAGAAGGCAAACTCGTAGAAGCCCAGCGGCTAGAGCAGCGCACCCGCTTTGACTTGGAAATGCTCGCCGAAGTAGGGCACTGCAAAGGCATTGAAAACTACTCGCGCCACCTGGCAGGCACAGCGCAAGGCGAAGCACCCGCCACACTGACCGACTACCTGCCCGCCGACGCGCTCATGTTTCTCGACGAAAGCCACGTCATGATGGGGCAGCTTGGCGGCATGTACAACGGCGACCGCTCGCGCAAGCAAACGCTGGTGGAATACGGCTTTCGCCTGCCCAGTGCGCTCGATAACCGCCCCCTCAAACTCGAAGAGTTCGAAACCCGCATGCGCCAGGCCATCTTCGTATCAGCCACCCCAGCCGACTACGAAAAAAACCACTCTGGCCGCGTCGTAGAACAAGTGGTGCGCCCCACAGGGCTGGTAGACCCACTGGTAGAAGTGCGCCCTGCCACCCATCAGGTAGATGACGTACTGCAAGAAATCCGCCTGCGCGAACAAGCGGGCGAACGCGTACTCATCACCACGCTTACCAAACGCATGGCCGAGCAGCTTACCGACTATCTGGGCGAAAACGGCGTAAAAGTACGCTACCTGCACAGCGATATCGACACCGTAGAGCGCGTAGAAATCCTGCGCGACCTGCGCCTTGGGGTTTTTGATGTACTCGTAGGCATCAACCTGCTACGCGAAGGGCTGGACATACCCGAAGTTTCACTCGTAGCCATTTTGGATGCCGACAAAGAAGGCTTCTTGCGCAGCGAGCGCAGCCTGATACAAACCATAGGCCGCGCCGCCCGCAACAGCAAAGGCAAAGCCATTTTGTATGCCGACCGCATCACCGACAGCATGCAACGCGCCATTGGCGAAACCGAACGCCGCCGCGCCAAGCAAATCGCCTACAACACCGCCCACGGCATCACCCCACGCACCATCGTCAAACAAGTGCGCGATTTGATTGATGGCGTATACAGCGAAAAAAGCAGCAAAGCCGCCCAGCAGCAAGACATGCAACGCGCCTGGGCAGAAGACGTAAGCGAAAAAGACCTCTCCAAAGAAATCAAAAAACTCGAAAAGCAAATGCTCGAACACGCCAAAAACCTCGAATTCGAGCAAGCCGCCCGCACCCGTGACCAACTCGCTGCCCTGCGCGAGCGTGTACTGGGCGCGGCAGGGCGTGATGCGCTGGCTTAAAGCAAATCAGACCCGGCGCATGCACGGTCATACCTGCATTGACGTCAAGCGTGCAACGGGCTGCAATCCAAACAGCCAACTAGGTCGCAAACGCAGTACGCGCACCATCAAACCGTGCTGCGTAATAGTTTCCATCCAAGCTGTCGGTGCGTACCACCTTGCCGCTAGAGGGCGAATGCACAAACTGGCGCTCGCCCACATAAATACCCATATGTGAAAACGATGCGCCTGACGTGTTGAAAAACACAAAATCCCCGCGCTGCAAATGTTCTTCTGCTACAGGCAAACTGGCACGCGCCCATTGCAGCGTACTGCGCGGCATAGGCTGGCTGACCAACGCACCAAATACATAAAACACCAAACCACTGCAATCAAAGCCACCTGCTAGCGTACTGCCACCATAGCGGTAAGGTGTGTTGATTGCTAACATGGCACGCGCAACCGCTTCCTCGCGTAATTTGGGATCAATTTGTAGTGGATGTCGCACCTCTATTTCTGGTGCGCTACGGCGCACAGTTCCCTGCCCCCCCGTGCGCCTGCCAGTTGCACGCGGTGGAGCAACACCACAGCCCGTCAGCAAAGCCACGCCAGCCAGGGCTGCGCCAAACCCGCACAAGTGCAGCAGTTGACGGCGACTGGGCGCTGCATGCAAGACAGCAGCAGATGCACAGGCAAGGTCTGGATAAATGGAAGTGCTTTCAGGGCAGGCACAACCAGCATCAGGGCTAGCGAGCATTGTTTGCATGAGGACTTTCATGGCAAGGCAAATGCAAATGCCAGAGTCGCTTAAGGTTTTGGCTTTTAGCCTCTAAGCGTCTGCTCCAGCACATGCAGTTGCTGATTCATATCAGGGTCATTGGTACGCTCGGCGGTTATTTTACGTACTGCATGCAACACTGTCGTGTGGTCACGACCGCCAAACATCTCGCCAATTTCAGGTAAGCTTTTTTGCGTTAACTCTTTGGCCAGATACATGGCAATCTGGCGTGGCCGGGCAATGTTGGCAGGGCGCTTTTTGCTGTGCATATCGGCCACTTTGATTTTGTAATAGTCAGCCACGGTTTTTTGGATATTCTCAACGCTGATCTGCCGATTTTTAATAGACAGTAAATCGCGCAATGCATCGCGTACCAGATCAATGTTGATCGCTCGGCCACTAAAGCGCGAATACGCCAATATGTTTTGCAGCGCGCCTTCCAGCTCACGCACGTTAGCGCGCACGTTTTTCGCCACAAAAAAAGCCACTTCTTCAGGCAAATCTTTGCCCTCTGCTTGCGCCTTGTTCATCAAGATTGCTACGCGCATTTCAAGCTCGGGCGGCTCTATAGCCACACTCAAACCCGAGTCAAAGCGCGATGCCAGCCGCACAGTAATATTGGCCAGCCCTTTAGGGTAGGTATCGCTGCCCATGACGATATGGCTTTTTCTGGAGAGCAGCGCCTCGAAAGTATTGAAAAACTCTTCCTGCGTTTTGTCTTTGCCGCCAAAAAACTGCACATCGTCAATCAGCAACAAATCCAGATTGTGGTAGCGCGCCTTGAAATCATCAAAGCTGCCACGACGCGATGCAGTTACCACATCGGTCACAAACTGCTCGGCATGGGTATAAAGCACTTGCGCCTGTGGCCTTCTGTCAAGCAGCAAGTGCCCTACCGCGTGCAGCAAGTGGGTTTTACCCAGCCCCACGCCGCCATAGATAAAAAGCGGGTTATACAGCTCGCCTGGCGCAGTAGCAACATGCATGGCTGCTGCACGTGCCATGCGATTGGCACTGCCCTCAACCAGCGCATCAAAGGTGTAGCGCGGATCAAGGCGGGCACGGCTGCGCGGATCTTGCTCGGCTGGCATGCCAACCGTTACTCCATAGGCTGGTATATCTGCTTCAGTCACTGGAGCAAGGTCTGTTTGGGTGCTGCTGGATACAGTGGCAACTGCTTTCGGGGCTGCTTTTGATGTGGGTTTTGTAGCTGCTTTGGCTGTTTTCGTTGATGCTGCTGTAGTTGCAGGCTGCTGTGCACCCACATCTGACTGTTTGCGTGCAGGTGCCGCGCTTGCTCTGGAACGACTGGCAATACAAAGCTCTACTGGTACTGCGCGTCCAGCCGTTTGCTCAAGAATTTCAACAATGCGTTGCAGGTATTGCGCACGAATCCAATCCAGCTTGAATCGATTGGAAACCTCAATGAGCAATGCTGAATCCGATTCACGCATTTTTAGCGGTTTGATCCAGGTCGCAAACTGCTGCGCAGGAATCTCTTGAGCCAGCATTTCCTTGCAGCTATGCCACAAGGCTGCAGCCTCTGTGGGGTTGGTAGAAAATGGCGCTGACCTGGTAGACATGAATGAGCACAACCGCAAAGATACTGTAAAAAAGATGCCTGCAAATGTCTGCATGCATGCGAATTATTTAAGGCTATTTGACTATTATGGCGGAAAGCCAGCTCGTCTTTTCTGCTTCGACCAAAACAGAAATATTGCTACCCAAAGTAACGCCTCAAAGCTTGTCAATAGTGGCAAGCTGGATGTGCTGCACTTTACCGGAGCAGCTTGCATCCCTTCAACCAACAACTTGCTGCGTTTAGTTGATAGCGTGGTATCAGGCTTTGGGCAAAGTCACACCACGCTGCCCTTGGTATTTGCCACCACGGTCTTTGTACGATGTTTCACAAACCTCATCGCTTTCAAAGAATAGCACCTGGGCGCAACCTTCTCCAGCATAGATTTTGGCAGGCAACGGTGTGGTGTTTGAAAATTCCAGCGTCACATACCCTTCCCACTCTGGCTCGAACGGTGTAACGTTCACAATGATGCCACAACGCGCATAAGTGCTTTTACCTAAGCAGACTGTCAGAACGCTGCGCGGAATGCGGAAATATTCCACTGTACGTGCCAATGCAAAGCTGTTGGGCGGAATAATGCACACGTCACCCTCAAAATCAACAAAGCTCTTCTCGTCGAAGTTTTTTGGGTCTACCACGGTGCTGTGGATATTGGTGAAAATCTTGAACTCGGGCGCACAGCGAATGTCATAGCCGTAGCTGCTGGTGCCATAGCTAACAATGCGCTCACCAGCTTCATTGATACGGATTTGCCCCGGCTCAAACGGCTCAATCATGCCGTGCTCCTGCGCCATACGGCGAATCCATTTGTCACTTTTAATACTCATACAGGTTCTTTCATGGAATATGCTTCAATTCTACGCTGGTTAAGGCTATAAGCCAGTATCATTGCGCACATGGAAAAACGCTGGACTCCCCGTGTCACTGTCGCCGCCGTTATTGAGCGCGATGGGCGCTTCTTGCTGGTTGAAGAACGCCAGTCGCGTGGGCTGGTGCTCAACAATCCCGCAGGCCATCTTGATTGTGGCGAGTCGCTCATACAAGGCTGTGTGCGTGAAGTATTGGAAGAGACCGGGTATGACTTTACACCTACCGCACTGGTTGGTATTTACCTGTCGCGTTACCGAGGCATTGATCCCCGCACAAGCAATTTGCGTGATTTAACTTTTTTGCGCTTTGCTTTTTGCGGAACACTGGGCGATTTTCATGAAGACCGCCAGCTTGACCCGCCTATTGTTCGCACACTGTGGATGAGTCCTGAAGAAATTGCCAATAGCGCTTCACGCCACCGCAGTCCTATGGTGTTGCGTTCACTGCGTGATTATCTGGACGGCCACCGCTTTCCGCTCGATACAGTATATGCCGACGAGAGCATATACAAACCTGCTGATTTATCTGCACGATAAATGCGAGGCAAGGCAGTCTTTAAAAATCTGCCGTCTAATGTTGAGCAAATTTTACGCGCTTTCTCCTGAGCCATCAGGCAGTGCAGGTAAAGCATCGGCCTTGCCCATACTCACCCCACCTTGATAATAAGCACCTGGCTCAACCTGAAAAATTTCGGTTTCAATGTTGCCAAGAATATGCGCAGTTGGCTTGAGCTGCACGCTCTGAGCGCGAATATTGCCCTCAACCCGGCCAAAGACCAGCAAATCGGTGGTATGTAAATCACCCTGTATCAGACCACTTTCACCAACAATGACATGCCCTTTTGCGAGCAGGTTACCGTGTACCCGACCATCCAGTTTGATTGAATTTTGTGTAACGAGGTTGCCCTCAATCACGCAATGCTGGGAAATCAGCGTGTCAACAGGTTGATTATGCGCAGGCATAGATGGAGCCTGTTTTTTTTTACTGCCAAACATTTTGTGCGCTCTCGTTTCAAGGGTTGGGTGTAAATGGAGCATTCAGACTCAAAAACTGTTCAGGATCAAGGCGCTCACCATTGCGCTGAACCTCGTAATGCAGATGAGGCCCTGTCGAACGGCCTGTTGAGCCAAGCAGCCCCACCACATCTCCTGATTTCACAGCATCTCCAACCTTCACCTTGATTTCTGAAAGATGCGCAAACACTGTTTCATAGCCATTGCCATGGTTGATACGCACCACATTGCCATAGCCGCCCTGTACCCCTGCGAAGGCGATTTTTCCTGTAGCAGTAGCACGTATAGGGTCACCAGTATTGCCTTTAAAGTCCAAACCACCATGGTCTTCTGAGCCACGACCACTAAAGGGGTTGGCACGATTACCAAACAGCGATGTCAGCGCTCCGCCATGCGGCACACCCAGCGGTGTGCGCTCTATGGCTTGCAATATGCTTTGCGCCTCTCCTGCAAAATTGCCCGTAAAAGCCACTGTACCACTGCCTGTACGTAATGGACCGCCAGCAGCAGCAACAGGTTTACCCGGGACTGGAGTAATAACAGCGGGCTTAACATGTATGCCACGTGCATTCAGATAGTTTTGCAGCTCTACAACCATCTGCTCAGATTTTTGCAACGCAGACAGTTTGGCATTTACTTCAGCCGAAGTGAAGTTTTCCAGATTCGTCACTTTCTGCTGCAACTGCTGCACAGTGGCTGCATGCCGCTCATGTATGCTGAAATAACGCCAGCCCAGTACACCCAAGCCAAGACTCAATAAAACAACAGAAACAGTCAACGCAGCAAGCAAAGGCTTGGCTGCATACAACAACTGCGGGCTGATAGATACAGACCGGGTCTGGTCGGGTGTAACAACCAGCACCGTCGGGGTAGCCAGATGAGGCATAAATATTCCGTTTTTGATTAACAAGGGCAAAGAGAAGTCGTATGTAGCAAAGGCCAGCGAATGTCACTATCGCCAGCAGACCTCTCTCAAAATCAGGCACAGCACAATACTGCTTGGCTGTCTTTGCAGGGCATTCTAAAAAAAATGCCTTGCAGAAACCTGAAAAATATCATATCTTTCTAATATTTATGATTACTCGTACAATCATCACAAACAGCGGTTTTTAGAGAAAATGCTTTCCAGAGCCTTAGCAGATCAGTGTTCTGGCACGAAACCATCCCTGTTAACTCTTTACCTATCTCAGCACAATACGCAAGAAAACAGAGAAAATTTTTACTTTTCTTACTTTTTTGCGCGTGCACAAACAAACAGCGCCAATCTCGCTCGTTGTACAACATCTGCTTGTTTTCTCAAGTCTGGACAAGCAGCAAGCACAAGTTAACAGGCATAGCTTATGCCTGCCTTGGCCTGCGCATTATTTACTGGATAGAGCAGCGTAAAGTCCATGCACTACGCCCCACCTTGAAAGACGGGGCTTACCGCCTGCTCTGATTAAACCTCGTGCACCAGACTCAGATTGGCCGCCTTGTTGATTAAAGCCTTGGATTTTTCATCCAGATTTTTTACCAGCAACTTTTTATCCAGAGCCTGGTATTTTTTGATCATCTTGTTGAGCGATTCCAAAGCGCCCATGTCGGCGATGTTGCTGTGTTTGAAGTCCAGAACAACCAATTCAGGGTCGTTTTTAACATCCAGTGCTTTTTCAAAATCACCCACTGAGCCAAAAAACAAATCGCCTTCAAGTGCGTAGTGCTTGCTGCCATCAGCTTGCATAGCTGAAGTGAGTTGAATGCCAATGGCTTTTTTCCACGCAAACGAAAGCGCGGAAATGATAATGCCCACCAGCACAGCCAAGGCCAGGTTATGCCAGATGATGGTAATAGCGGTTACCACAATCATCACCAGCACGTCTTGCAAGGGCATTTTGTTCAGGATTTTGAAGCTGTTCCATTTGAAGGTGAAGAATGAAACCACCATCATCACGCCCGTAAGTGCAGCCATAGGAATCAATTCAATCACGGGCGCAGCAACCAGCACGATAAAGATAATGGCCAGCGCCGCCACCACGCCTGCCACGCGGCTGCGTGCGCCAGCGTTGATATTAACCAGCGTTTGGGCAATCATGGGGCAGCCGCCCATGCCTGTGAAAAAGCCGTTCAGAATGTTTGATGCGCCTTGCGCCAGACTTTCACGCGAGCCGTTGCCTTTGGTTTCGGTAATTTCATCTACCAAATTGAGCGTAAGCAGCCCTTCAGTCAAACCCACTACAGCAACAATGGCAGCGTAGGGCAATATCAATACGAAGGTGTCCCATGTAAATGGAATTGCTGGAATATGAAAGGGTGGTAGCGAACCACTTACCGCTGAAATATCGCCTACGGTTCTGGTTTCAATGCCAAAAATCAGCACCACCGCAAACACCACAATGATGGCAGCTAACGATGCAGGGAATTTTTTGGTGATTTTGGGAAAGAGAAATGTGATGGCAACCGTCAATGCAACCAGTGCAGACATGGTAAACATGGCGCTGCCTTGCAGCAAAACCTTCTGCCCTGCTGCATCAACCGTAAAAAACTGCTGAAGCTGGGCGCTGAAAATAATCACAGCCAAGCCGTTTACAAAGCCGTACATCACACTTTCGGGCACCAGCCTGATGTATTTTGCCCACTTGCATATGCCTACGATAATCTGAATCACGCCAGCCAATGCCACAGCTGCAAAGGCGTATTCAAGCCCGTGCGATTTAATCAGCGCAATCAGCGTTACCACTGTTGCGCCAGCACCACCTGAAATCAACCCCGGGCGGCCTCCAAACAAGGCCGCAACCAGCCCTGCGATAAAGGCAGCATAAAGCCCCGACAAAGGCGGAAAGCCTGCCAATATCGCAAACGACAGCGATTCAGGGATCATGGTCATGGCCACCGCAAGCCCCGCTAAAATTTCAGTACGCCAGGCAATGGGCTTATCCAGATCAAAGAACTTCAGCAGGTTCGACATGTGATCTCCTAAGTGTGCACGGGGTGAAAAGTTACTCTTACTTACTATCTGCGTCGCGCAGATTATATTTGTAGAAATATATGTAGTTCAAGGCTTGTTACTTTTTTCTTGAAATTTGTTGCCATTAGAGGCTACTATTCATCTGCTTTTTTGTGTGCTTAAAATTCACCACCAAGTACATCGTTATATCTAGAAAAGAGAGACACAACATCCGTGCAGCATTCCCCTGAAGTCATGCAGGTGTTGCGCAGCTTCAGGCAAATTTATGCGGCTGTGCGACTCAACTACAAAGCGGTTGATCCCGAGACAGGCATTGGCACCGCGCAACTGTGGGCGCTGGGAGTTATCCGTGCACATGCAGGCATCGGCATGAATGCACTGGCAAAAACCATGGATTTAAGCCAGCCCTCAGCCAGCAATCTGGCTAAAGCCTTGCAAGACAAGGGGCTTGTCTGTGCTGAACGCTGTGATCTTGACAAGCGCAATGTCAAACTGTATTGCACAGAGCAAGGGCTGGATGTTCTGACACAAGTGCCAGAAGTCTTTTCAGGCGGCTTGCCTATGGCTCTGGGCAAACTTTCTCCCCAAGCTTTAACACGGCTGCAGCAGGATTTGCAGCAACTCATTGGTCTGCTGCAAGTGAAAGAAGCAGAAACGCTGCAAACCCCTGAAGAAAACATTTAAAGTGCTTGCTTCAGAAGGCGGTTTTGCCAATCTGCCCCATATCTACCACGTTATACGCCGCGCCTGCGTCAGACCGCTGCAACTGCCAGCGTTTGGCGTGGAAGGCAGTCACGCTTTGACGGTGGGCGATAGAAAGCATGCCGCCGCCCGCTTGCTGCACGGTATCAACCAGCATGGCGTAAAGTGCGGCTTGTTTGTCTTCATCGAGTGCGCTGGTAGCTTCATCGGCAAAAATCCAGCGCGGCTTTTTCAGCAGGCAGCGGGCAATGGCTACACGCTGCTGCTCGCCGCCTGATAGTTTGTGGCTCCAGTTATCAGCCACATCCAGCGCCGCGGCCAAATGCCCCATTTGCACTTGTTCCAGCACGCTGCACAGTGCCTCGTCGCTATACGCATCTGCCGCCTGCGGGTAGGTCAGCGCCGCGCGCAGGCTGCCTATGGGCAAATAGCATTGCTGTGGCAAAAACATGCTGTGCTCAGGCACTACCACACGGCCAGCAGCCAGCGGCCAAATACCTGCCAGCGCCCGCAGCAGGGTAGATTTACCACTGCCCGATTCGCCTTGCAGCAGCACCGTATCGCCTGGCTGCATATACAACTCTTGCGCTTGCACCTGCAATTTACCGTTGGGCAAATAGCATTGCAGGCTATGCAATTCAAGCCTGTTGCCTGCTTCGCTGTGCTGCAAGCCAGCGGCAAGCGAGCTAGCCGCTTGTTCTGCCTGCTCTGTTTGCCTTGCTTGGCTTTGCTGTATTTGCGCAGCCGTGCAATCCATACCCTGCCCAAAGCTGGCCAGGCGCTCGGTTGTGGCGCGCCAACTGCTCAAATCGGAGTAGCTGTCTACAAACCAGCTCAGTGAATCTTGCACCTTGCCAAAGGCATTGGCAATCTGCATTACCCCGCCGAGCTTGATTGCGCCACTAAAGTAACGCGGCGCAGCCACCAGAAACGGGAAAATAATCGCCGCTTGCTGAAAAAACGAGGTAAACCACACCAGCCGTTTTTGCGTTTTAAGCAAGCGCACAAAGTTGCTCAACGCCGCGCCAAAGCTGCCGTCCAGATGCGCACGCGAAGCCGCTTCGCCCCGATCAAAGGCAATGGCTTCGCTGTACTCGCGCACCCGCACCAGCCCGTAGCGAAAATCGGCCTCGCGCCATTCTTGCCAGAAATTAAGCCGAATCAGCGCGCGCCCGATAAAGTGCGTAATCACGCTGCCCACAGCGCAATAAGCCACTGCCACCCACACCATATAGCCAGGCACGGTGTAGCTGCTGCCCGCCAGCACAAAGCTGATGCTGCCTGAAACCGTCCACAAAATACCGATGAACGACACCAGCGTTACCACCGCATTGAGCAGCCCCATGCTCATTTTTAGCGCCGTCGCGGTAAAGCTGTTGATATCTTCCTGAATGCGCTGGTCGGGGTTATCTGCCAGCTCGGTGCCGCTGCTTTGGCGCAGCAGCTCAAGGTGGTAATAGCGGTAGTTGTGCAGCCACTTGTCCATATAGGTGCGCGTCATCCAGGCGCGCCAACGCACGTTGAGCAACTGCGTGATGTAAAACTTGTACACCGCCAGCACAATGGCAATAAAGGCCAACCATGCAAACTTGCCCATCTGCTGCCAAAACACAGGGGCGTTTTTATCTTGCAGCGCACTGTAAAACACGTTGTACCAACTGTTGAACTGCACGCTCATATACACCGTGCCCAAATTCAGCGCCACAATCAGCGCCAGCATCAGGCGGGCACGCAAGCCCTCGCCCGATTTGAAATACGGCAAACTCAAACGCCAAGCGTCGCGCAAAAAACTGCGCCATGAGCCCTGCGCAGCATAGGGGTTGGTGATTTTTCGTTGCATATACTGAAGCACTTAAAACTGGCAAACGTGCATTGTGCAACAGGCACGCCGTTTTTCTCATAAAAAAGGCCTGTGTTGCAACAAGCCCTTTTTGCCTTGTACGCAGCCGGCAGCGTACTTACAGTGCACTGCTACGCAGCCCCAGCACATCAAACATATCGTACAAGCCGTTTTTTCTGCCCGCAAGCCAGCGCACTGCACGCAAGCTGCCTTGCGCGTAAGTGGCTCGGCTGCTTGATTTGTGTGTAATCTCAATGCGCTCGCCAGTGCCAGCAAACAGTACCGTATGGTCGCCCACAATATCGCCACCGCGAATCGTAGAAAAACCAATGGTTGATGGCTCACGCTCGCCCGTATGCCCGTAACGCTCGTACACGGCGCACTCTTTCAAATCGCGCCCCAGCGCCTCGGCAATCACCTCGCCCATCTTCAGCGCCGTGCCGCTGGGGGCATCAACCTTGTGACGGTGGTGCGCTTCAATCACCTCAATGTCATAGCCTTTTGACAACGCCTTGGCAGCCATCTCCAGCAGCTTGAAAGTAACATTCACCCCCACGCTCATATTGGGCGCCATCACAATGGCAATGTCTTTGGCTGCATCGGCAATCTGGGCTTTTTGCGCCTCGCTAAAACCTGTTGTGCCAATCACCATATTCACGCCCAGCTTGCGGCAAGCAGCCAAATGCTCCAGCGTGCCTTCAGGGCGGGTAAAGTCAATCAGCGCGTGTGCGCCAGCCAAACCCTGCGCAAACTCAGATGAAACCAGCACACCGCACGGCTTGCCCGTAAATGCACTGGCATCGCTGCCCAGCAAGACACTATCAGCACGGTCAAAAGCGCCATGCAGCACGCAATCATCGGCCGCAGCAACTGCCTCAATCAGCATTTGCCCCATGCGCCCACCAGCGCCAACCACAGCGACGCGAATATTTTCTGTAGCGGTACTCATTGCGGCAATGGTGCGTAAGATGTTGCAGCAGGCGCATCAGGAGTGGGCTGCGCTGTATTGACGGGTTTGTTTCGTTCAGCAAACCGTTGCAGTTGCTCGGGAGTTGCTTCCAGATTACGCGGCTTGTACGTTTTATCCCCCCCCAGCATGCCAACAAAATCTTGCTCTGTTGGCAGGTCATCACGCCCTTCGATGCGCGAAACCAGATCACCCGCAAACAGAACTGTTACCGCATACTTCTGCTGCTCTAAGCCGCGACGATTTTTTACTGTAAAAATATAATCCCAGCGGTCGGAACGGAACAAATCGGTTACCAGCGGCGTGCCCATAATCTGGCGCACCTGCATCCGGTTCATGCCTACCTGCACAGCAGCGGCCTGCTCCTTGGAAATGAAATTGCCCTGTAGCACTTCGGGCTTATAAACGCCTATATTGCCTATACTGCAACCTGAAAGCGTCATCACACCACACACCATAGCTGTCATAGCAATGTGTCGGGGACGCAAGAAAGAAAAAATGCCCGAAGAGGTTAATTTCATGAAAGTAGGCCTGAAAATAGCAAAAGGACTATGATGATACAAAGCACAAGACGCACAAAAACGTTTTGCGTGGACATTGTAGCGGCAGCGCGGCATCTATGATGCAAAACAGACACATCCAGCAACCGGGCTGCCAACCAATATCTCTTTTAACAGGTAACTGAAACATGAGCACGTTTGAAGAAATCCAAACCACCGACAGCACTAGCGCTCTTGACGAAATCAAGAATTCCGGACTCAAAGCCACTGGGCCTCGGCTAAAAATTCTTGAAATTTTCCAGACTACCAAAGAGCGCCATCTTAGTGCCGAGGATGTTTATCGTCTCTTGCTGCAACAGGAATCAGACGTTGGATTGGCTACCGTGTACCGTGTACTGACCCAGTTTGAGCAGGCAGGCCTGCTCCGCCGCAGCACCTTTAACAGTGACAAAGCCATTTACGAACTGGAATTGGGTCAGCACCATGATCACCTTGTCTGCCTTGACTGTGGTCGGGTTGAAGAATTTTTTGACCCCAACATCGAAAAAATTCAGAACAATATTGCCACTGCCAAGGGCTATCACCTCGTTGACCATGCATTAAGCCTTTACGGACACTGCATCAAGCCTGATTGCGAGCACAAAAAACAATTGCGCTAAAAAGCAAACAATCTTCATCTCACAGCACACGCACAAAGCCAGTGCTTGTGCATGCGTATTTGCAATGAGTCAAAAATAACGCTACACCCTTATAGCTGGATCCAGCCATGCAAACGACTTTGCACAAAAATGCACGCACCACGCCAGCAATGCGTGCTGAAATTGCATCCAGTCCCTTATCTGTCACAGATTTAGCACGCAAATTCGGCGTTACAGCCAAAACCATCCGCAAGTGGAAAAATCGTTCATCAACTGCGGACGCATCCCACAGGCCACTGCACTTGCACGCCACACTCACCCCGGAACAAGAAGCCTTGGTCGTGCATTTGCGCAAGACCCTGCTATTGCCACTGGATGACCTGCTTACTATCACACGCAAGCTTATTTGCCCAAAAGTTTCGCGCTCAGGACTCGACAGGTGTCTGCACCGTTACGGCTTGGGCAAACTCAAAACGATCAAGTCCAAGCTTGCAGTAAAAGCCGACAAAGACTACACCCCGGGGCACTTCCAGATTGACATCCAAAGTCTTCCAGCAATCACAGGCCAAGAGCCTTGCAACCATTTATTGCTTGCCATAGACAGGGCAACGCATTGGGTTTTCGCCGCATTCATGCAAGCCAGAAGCACAGCCGATGCAAAAAACTTTCTCAAAGAGTTGCAGATCGCCTGCCCGATGAACATTGTAAAAATTCTGGTTGGAAACAAAGAGTTCGGCAATCCATTGCTGCAAAGCGAAGCCGCAGAAAATCTGGCATTTGAACAACTCTGCGCAGCACTTGGCATTGTGCAGCACCCAGACGGCACAAATCACAACATTGCCGCCCCCTTCAATCACCAGCTTGCAGACATTTTCAAAACGCGCCACTTTGATAGCAGCGAGAGTATGCTGCAAACCATTCTGAGCGACATCCATCTATACAACACACAGCTACCACAAGCTGCACTAAAGCACAAAACCCCAGCGCAGGCAATGCAAGATTGGTGTGATACCCATCCTTTCACGTCAGTTTACTAAGAAATATATAAATTTTGCGGAAATGGGTATAATCTCACGGGATTGATTTGTGTAGATATGCCTGATGCAGCTCCCTGCATAAATCCTGATGTTTGCATGGGCATGTGCATTTTTCATACGCGCCAATAGAAAAACAGATTCGCTACAAACCGTGCAAATTGTCACGCTTTGGTTCTATTTAGGCAGCCATTCTGATTGTTTTTGCCAAGCATATGCTTCATTGTTTGTATGGAAAAGATTCAATGCCCTCATTCTGCACTGTTTGCCAAAGAGTCACGTGCCGCAGGCGCTGCGCGTGGCTTTACTGTTGTAGAGCTGATGGTTGTCGTCTTCATTCTCGGCATATTGGCTGCTTTTGCCCTGCCTTCTTGGTCAGGTGTAATGGATCGCAACCGCGTCAGCAACTCGTTTGACGAACTCAGCGATGCCATCAACTTTGCCCGTAGCGAAGCCGTTAGAAGAAGCGCAGCCGTCACATTGCGTCAGGGTGCAAAACTCGACACTTGTCGCCCTGCAGAAAGCAACGACAAAAAAGATTGGAGCTGTGGCTGGAAAATTTTCATTGATGCCAACAACAACAAGAAAATTGATGCAAGTGAACCTGTTTTGCGCGAAGGCAGTGAATTTAAAGGAATTAACGTCATGCATGTAGGCGGTGGCGCTGACGATTACATCACCTTTAACCCGTCTGGCTACGCCAACAACGCGCCTGGGCGGTTTGTAATTTCCCCCGAAAAAGCAGGCATTACTTCAAGTGCTACCACCACCCTGTGTCTTGCACGCACAGCCCGTATCAGACGCGTGCCTGGCGAAGTCAATTGTCAATAAATCGCAGCCCCAACCCAAGCAGAAAAAACAATGATGCAAACTTTAACCCCATCATACAAAGCACCAAAGTTGCCCGCACGCGCGCGCTCTGCCGCTGCGCTAAAAAATCAGCGTGGCCTGAGCTTGCTCGAATCGCTTGTTGCCCTACTTGTTCTCGCGCTGGGCATTTTGGGTTTGGTCGCTGCACAAACCCGCACACTGGTTGAAACGCGCACTACCAATAGCCGTGCTGCAGCCATCCGCCAGATTGTCGATTTGGGTGAGCGCATCAAACTCAACCGCTCTGCCGCTTTGGCAGATAAATACAACATCAATGCATGGGGTGTTGCCGCAAACGATACACCAGACGAATGTACCAAAAACGAAAAAACTACGGAAGAGGCAGCAATCTGTGATGTATGGCAATGGCGCAAATCGTTAGAGCGCACCCTGCCTCAAGGGCGCGCCACCATAGAACGCATAAGCACCAGTACAGATGGCAACCAACTGCGCATCATCGTTGCATGGCAACTCAACGAAAAAGCAAACTCCAACTCAATTCAGACGTTAGATTCGGGCTTAACCATTAAAGACGAAAACGGCAACATGCTCTGCCCCAATCAATACATCTGCCACCTTCAATACCTTGAAATATGAGCCGCGCCATGAAAACGACACTGCCACACGCCTGCTCTAAACAGTCTGCCGATCGTCCGCCCTTGCACACGCTTGCGCAACGCGGCATATCGTTGCTTGAGCTTATGGTAGGCATTACCGTTGGTCTGCTTGTTACATTGGCTGCATTAGGCACTGTCTATATGACAAAAAAAGCCAGTATTGTCGTTAGTGACAGTGCGCGACTGGAGCAGCAAGCCAATATGGTTATGAACCTGATTGCCGAGCAAGTGCGCCAAGCCGGCGCCATCAATCTTGAAGCCAACCTGCCTCCAGGCGTCAGTAGCAGTAACGGCATGTTGGTTCCCGTTCGCTACCAAGATTTTGCTGGCCTCAATGGTGTCGGTTACACCTCACGCAAAATCGTTGTCAAGGGAAAAGGTAGCACAACCAATTATGATTCTATTACTTTCACATACAGTCAGCCCATTGCAGGTACGGCTGCAGGCAGCTTTCAGGGCATGGCGCAAAATTGTGCGGGCGAAGGTGCAATTCAATATCCACTGGCAAGTGCTAGCCCCGCAACACAATCGGCACAAGTAGTCAGCGAGTTACGCACAAAACTATCTAACCCGGGGCCTGGCTTTGACCTGATTTGCGTTACACCCGGGGGCACTCCACAACCGCTTGCAAGCAATGTGGCTGAATTTAAGGTGCATTATCTGCGTAACAACGGCATCACGGCGCGCAGACTTACTGCTACTGAAGTAGAAGCCAGCTCTGAAGGCTGGGCAGGCATTGACGGTCTTGATATCTGCCTGCACCTTACAGGCGACGTCACCAAAGCCGCACCTGCAGCACCCAACGCAGCAATCAAAAACTGTGCTGGCAATGCAATCGCCAATGACGGCAAACTGCATCGCGTTGTACGCAACGTTTTTCAACTCCGCAACAGCGCTTCGCTGTAATACTGCACAGGATCTTTGCCATGTTCCAGCAAATATGCTTTCGCAATGCAAAAGACCTGCATCGGCACACTTTAAAAGGTCTGCACGCTTGGCCTCTGCACAAGCAGCGTGGTGCCTCGCTTTTTACCGTATTTATATTGCTGCTATTAACGGCACTTTTGGTACTCGGTGCTCTGCGCGTAAGCGTCTTTAACGAAAGTATTGTGGGCAATCAAGCCGACCAGCAGCGTGCCTATGCTGCCGCTGAAGCACTAATGCAGCATGCCGCCAACGACATCTACAGCAATGGCCCACACTGCACATCAACCGAGTGCCGCTACCCGCGTAATGCCGAAGAATTTAATCAATTAAGCCTCAACTTGCTCGACAAATGCGGCACTGGTGCCATTGGCAGTAACAGCCCAAGAGGTGTATGCATTCCATCGTCTCCCGATGCGCGCGTATTTCAAACCGACTACATCAATAACAAACCAGCAGGTGAAACACAAGACATACAAATGTCAGAAGCCGCTGCCCTTGATTACAGCTCATTTGCAAGCACAGGTCAATCGGGTCAGAGCAGTCTGGCATTGGGTGCACAACAAGGGCAATACTGGGTAGAGATATTCAGATACAACAAAGACCTTCAACGCTTTGGCTTTGGTCATGCACCTCTGCCAGACAACATGCCTAAATCTGAACCAGACCAAAGCTACCCGTTTATTTACCGCATAACCGTACGTGCCCAAGGGCTAAAGCCGGGTAGCGTAGTTGTTTTGCGCAGCTTTTATGTGCCCGTGCATGAGATTGGCATTAACACAACAACCGCAACACCTGGCACACCATAAAAGCGAAACTACTAATACGACAGAGGCAAAACAGAGGTATTCCATGAAAAAACTCCTGAATTCCGCGAAAACTCCCTCAGCCGCGCTGCACGCACTGCAATTATTTCTCTGTTCGCTGGCAGCGTCTGTCTTGGCAATGCCTCAGGCGGCATACCTGTTAGCCAAGTGCCGCCGCTTCAGAAAAGCAAATCCGAGCCCGCGCCCAATATTATTCTGACACTGGATGATTCTGGAAGCATGAGCACATCAGACGTTACCATGGAAGGAATACAGGTTTCTCGCATGCAGGCTTTGCAAGACTCTGTTCGTGATACTTTTGGCGCCTATGAAAATGGCGAATTTCGTCTGGCATACCAAGCGTTATCAGATACTTGGGACTTTCCTGCTTGGTTTGGTTCTAGTAGACCAGCACGTCTGGCATTTAGCCGCCCTGCAACTTTAATGAAGTATTTTCGCGGCGCGCATCGCGATGATTTTTTGGCATGGAGCAACAGTTTGATTCCCTTAGTCAGCACTCCTTTGCAATCTGCCGTCGCCAGTGCTGGACTCTACACTATGGGCTACTCTAGCATACGCTTTCGCGCAAACCCCAGCAACCCCTACTACATTGTTGATTCTAGGCAAAACACGCTAAACCAAACATACACCTACAACGGGGAAACCTACTCCTACGACCCGCTCGACGGCCTGGACTGCCGACGAACTGTACACATATTAATGACTGATGGTTTATGGAACGACGGGCTATCTTCCTCTTGGGAGCCAAGTCTGCTGGTGCAAGATTCAGCGGCTACTCGTGTTGAATTGCCAGTTGTTCAGCCAAACATATCTGGCAGGCCTGATGCAAGAAGCGCAACCAAAGTACCGTACTCAGCAGCGTTAGCGCGTGAAAATGCAGGTGAACTATATCCCAGTAACATAAATTATCAGAATACTAATGGGGTCATAAATCATAGTACATACGCGCATTATATAAGACCTGGGGCTTCTACTGGCGTGGCTTCTAGTTATGACTTTCCTGGCTCATTAGCTAGCACTGTTTTCAACTACTGGGCTTCTGACCTGCGCCCTGATTTAGCAGACAATATCAAACCTGTTATCAAGCAGGCTGGCAGTGAAACATTTACCAGAAATTCTAGTAGCAAAATAGTACCCGAATGGTGGAATCCCAAAAACAATCCCGCTACATGGCAAAACTTGCAAACATACACCATCGGTTTTGGGAGAGATTTCAATAATGCCAACATCAGTCAGCCCATGTTTGAAGGCAGTTATTTTCAAGACCTCCTCCATGAGAATACCTCATGGCTACTAACACTCCCTGGCTTCAACTCGCTTGCCCCTTACAACGAAAAGGCATTCGATTTAAAACACGCCGCTTACAACGGCAGGGGTAAGTTTTATTCTGCCCAATCAGGTGATGCACTAAGAGATGCCTTTGCTGACATTCTTTCGAATATCATCAGCGATAGTTCATCCAATGCCAACGTAAAAGCTACTGGTTCTGCCTCAAATCTACGCGGCAACACCATGATTTATGTTGCCAGCTATGATGCCGAAAATAACAAGTGGACTGGTCAGATTGATTTTTGGGCCAGTGCAGAATGGGGCGAAAACGGCGCAACCCAAAAAGTTAGCAGCAGCATACCCGCAGCAAACAATAGAACCATACTTACCTTCATTGATAATGAAGGCGAAGCGTTTACCTGGGATGAAATCGACGATCTCGACGACAAAAGCTCGCCCAAGAAAACTGAAGTAAATCTCAGCCAAGCACAGGTTGAAGATATGCGCGCCAAACCTCTGGGCGATATTATCAACTCAAATATCGTTTTGGTAGGCAAGCCCACAGGCGGTCTTTACAAAGGCATTGATTACCGACATTTTGCCAACAAAATAAGCGCTCGCACCCACATGGTGTACGCTGGTGCCAATGATGGCATGCTGCATGGTTTTGATGCTGGTCAAGCCACGCCATCTACTCCGGGTACTGGGGTCGAGAGGCTGGCATACATTCCACGCGGCATTTTGCCCAAATTGCAAAGATATTTGCATAAAGATTACGAGCACGAGTACTTTGTAGACGGCGCACTGTTTTCTGCTGATGTGCAAATTGAAAAGATGAATAAAGAAAATGGCGCTGGCAAGCTCAATGGCTGGCGTACCGTGTTGGTAGGCTCGCTTGGTGCAGGTGGCAAGGGTTACTATGTGCTGGATGTAACCGACCCCAACAATTTCAAAGAAG
Source organism: uncultured Allobrachymonas sp. (assembly GCA_964618495.1). Classification (GTDB taxonomy): domain Bacteria; phylum Pseudomonadota; class Gammaproteobacteria; order Burkholderiales; family Burkholderiaceae_C; genus Brachymonas. Next base: position 24,172 of record CAZUBE010000007.1, read on the forward strand.
ACGAAGCAGACGATATCGTGCTGGTCGATAAAACCGACGGTTCTGACCGCGATATAGGTCTGCAAATTGGCGCTGCATCAACCACCAGCACCGACGTAACCAAATCGGCACAAATTGTGCAGATCAACCTACCCAGCAAAGAAAACCCAGGGCGTAAGCAATGGGCCGTTATTATGGGCAATGGCATTAATAGTGAAAATGGTCGCCCTGTGCTTTTGGTGCAAAGCCTTGAGGACAAAAAAACACTGTACAAAATTGATGCATGCGCCAATGGCAATACTGCCCGATGCGACGCAAAGCCTTTGGCCTCCAGCGCCAATGACAGCAACGGCTTGTTCGCCCCCACACCTGTTGACCTCAATGGTGATGGTGCGGCAGATATTGTCTATGCAGGTGATTTGCAGGGCAATATGTGGAAGTTTGATATTTCCAGCAGCAAAAGCACAGAGTGGCGGGTTGGCTTGGACGGCCACCCCTTGTTTACTGCCAAAGGTCTGCCTGAGAACACAAAAAACAACCTAAGCACAGCCTTCCGCCAACCTATTACTGCTGCACCATTGGTGCTACCACACCCAAATGGCGGCCTGATGGTGGCTTTTGGCACAGGGCGCAATATCAGCACAACCGATAGATCAGATCACGACACCAACAACATTGCCACCTATGGCAACCGTTTAAACAGTTTCTATGGCATTAGAGACCTGCAAAAATTTACTTTTTCAGGCGCAACTATTACCTTTGATGCATCTAGTGCCACAGGTGTAAGCAGTGCTTTGCAAACGCCAAATAATTCTTCACGTTTTGCTGCACTAGAGTGGAAAAACAACCCTGCCATGACGGAAGATGCTACTCACCGTATATTCAGGGGCGCATCAAGCACCGATGCCATTGCCAGCAACAGCTTGGGCTGGTATGTTGATTTTCCTGAGGTAATCAACCAAAACGCAGCCAAAGTGCTAGAAACACCCGTGCTTGGCAGAAACAATGTTATTCAATTTTTATCGACTAACGTTGCCAGTGAGCAAATAACTAGCGGCTCTCCAAATCAAGAGGTCTGCGGCATAAGCCAAAATTATTCTGGTGCACAGTCAGTATTTAATCTGTTTAATGTATTTACTGGAGAAAACCCAAATCTGTCTATATATATTGACGGAACAGACATTAATGCAGGCCTAGCACTTAAATCCAACCGCATCAAGCTGGGCAGCGGCGGTGTTTCTGTTCACAGTGGCCCAGGCAGCTTCAAGTCAGCAGACGGTTCTGCTGAAGCTAACTTTCCCAGGAATCCCGGAAAATTTGTAGGCTGGCGCATCATTAAATAATTTCCATCTCGCCATTCTCGTTCGAGGATGGCGAGGAAAATATAGCGCATCTCAGACAAGAAAACTGAATTTTTCCAAGCACTTCAAGCACATAAATTGATTGCCAATCATCAAAACAAATTTAATGTGTTTGTTTTTTTGAAAAAAAGTTACTGGCAATGAAAAATATCCATTGGAGCCTCAAATGACAATGACAAATACTAATAGTAAACAAAATCATTCAAAATTCTGTACAACAGAGGCTCAAAGTTCTTTATTTCGATCAGCCTACGCTACCAAAGGCTTTACCCTGATTGAACTGATGCTTGTCGTTGCTGTGATTGGTATCTTGACAGCCATTGCCTACCCTAATTACACCCGCTACATTACCCGCACCCACAGGCAGCATGCAAAATCAGCACTGCTGCAGGCAGCACAGTGGATGGAACGCGTTGCCACAGCCCAAGGCGTATATCCTTCAGAACTGCCAGCAAGCATGCTGAACGTAGAAGGTAAACGCTACAGTATCAGCCTGCAAGGGCCAAGCACTGCCAATAATGGTGGCTATTTACTCACGGCGACGCTTAAATCTGGTTTCAGCGATGCGGAATGCGGCAATCTAACTGTTAATCAGGCTGGCACAAAAACAAAAACCGGTACGTTGAGTGTGGATGAGTGCTGGGCACGTTAAATTTCCCTAAGCAATATCAAAAAAACCAGTTGCTGCTGCAATGGCTCTCAAGCCAAGCAAGGCCATATGCCAGTATGCAAGCCAAGCATGAGGCTGTGTTATTACAATGCAGCTTGCGAAACGGAGGCGTAGAGTTGATTTTCTGCCCTCTGGGTCTGTATTTCTCCCACTAAAATACGATTGGTGCTGCAGCAATAGTCCACTGGAATTTCTGTGGGAACAAATACGGGTTTAATGCCTATTTCACCTGTTATTTCTACTGCTTCATGCTTCATTACCTTATCGCCATTGTTATGGCTTTCTTAGCCATTGCGCCCAAGTTGGCAACCGCAGCCCAACCATTGAGCCCGACCACAACCACGGTGTCTGCAGCCCCTTCTGACAAGTCTGCACTCAAGGCAGCCTGGATATATGTTTCTCCCATAGGTGAGGCAGGTTGGACGTATCAGCATGAGCAGGCACGGCGACAGGTGCAAAAGGACTTTGGCAGCAGTGTGCAGACTACCTTTGTCGCCGATGTGCCCGAAGGTCACGATGCCGAGCGTGTGTTGCGCGATTTGGCGCGGCAAGGTAACCAGATTATTTTTACTACCAGCTTTGGCTATATGGAGCCTGCTATGCGGGTGGCGCGCGAGTTTCCAGCGGTCAAGTTTGAGGTGCTTACTGGCTACAAGCTCGCTGCCAATGTGGCTATAGCCAATGCCCGCTATTACGAGGGGCGCTATCTGGCTGGTATTGCCGCTGCCCGCATGAGCCAATCGCAGCAAGTTGGGTATGTAGCGGCATTTCCAATTCCTGAGGTGTTGCAGGGCATTAATGCGTTTGCGCTGGGTATGCAGTCCGTTAATCCAAAAGCGCAGGTGAAGGTTATATGGCTTAACGAGTGGTTTAATCCCGCTCGCGAGCGCGAGGCTGCTATGGCTCTGATCAACCAGGGCGCAGATGTATTGACTTTTCATGCGGTGTCTGCCGCCGTGGCTCAGGCTGCGCAGGAGCGGGGAAAGTTTGTGGTGACCTACCATTCGGATATGCGCAAATTTGCGCCTGATGCCCAGATTGCCGCTATTACCCACCATTGGGGCGATTATGAAATCGGCCGCATTCGTGCGCTGCAAAGCGGGCAGTGGCGTAGCCAAAATGTTTGGCAGGGGGTAAAGCAAGGCGCTGTGCGGGTGGGTGACTTTGGGCACAAGGTGCCCGCCCACGTGCAGCAAGAAATGCTAGCGCGACAAGGGGATATTGCCACTGGTGTGCTGCACCCGTTTGCAGGCCCTTTAGTAAGCAACAAGGGCAAGGTGATGCTCAATAAAGGGCAGGTGTTGGCCGATGCGCAAATTCTGGCTATGGACTGGCTGGTGCAGGGCGTACAGGCGTCTGCGTTTAACAAGTAAATGCATCCCGACGCATTTAACATACATGTTGCGTTTTTTACATGCTTGGCCTTACGCATTAACAAAGTAATTATCTGGTAACAATTTAACCTGAAAGAAAATTGACAGCCTCTTGCTACAAATTAATTTTTAACTCTACACTGCATCCACGTTTCTGCGCTATCCATCAACGCAAGTGAATGAAAGCAATATGAAACGTGTTGGTGGTTTGTTTACTGTTGGCTGTTGTGCTGTCTGCGTGCAGCAGACAAATCCCAATGGCGATGCATGTGCATTTTTATGTGCCAGCATCACATCAAAATATTGATATACTTTTTCGGGATATTTACCATGAAATCCAAAGTTCTGTTCGCTACTCTGAGCCTGTTTGCTGCTTCTACCGTTATGGCTGCTAGCCCTGCTAGCGCTCCTGCTGCTCCTGCATCTGCTGCAGCTAAAAAAGCAGTTAAAAAAGCAGTTAAAGCTGCTCCTGCCAAAAAAGCTGCTTCTGCTGCTAAATCCGCTTCTGCTGCTTAATTTTTTTATTAAGGGGTCTTGTCATGCAAGTTAAATCTTTGTGTGCAGTTTTGAGTTTGTTCGCTGCCTCTGTCAGCATGGCTGCTGGCGCTGCAAAAGTTCCTGCATCTGCTGCCGTGAAAGCTGCTTCATCTGCGGCTGCTGCTCCAGCAAAACAAGCTGTTAAGGCTGCGCCTGGCCAAGTCTGGGTAAATACAGACAGCAAGATTTACCACTGCCAAGGCTCTCAGCATTTTGGCAAAACCAAACAAGGTGAATACATGCAGCAAACCGATGCCAAAGCCAAAGGCTTTAAGCCTGCCGCTGGCAAGGAATGCAAGTAAGTAAAGCCTTGCTCGTTTTATGCCATAAGCCACATGCCCTGCACAAGGGATGTGGCTTTTTTGTTAGTACTACTCTTTACACTGCTTGTATCCTCAACCACGCGGATGGTGCTGTGCGTGCAGTGTCTTAAGGCGCTCCCGTGCAATATGGGTATAGATGGTGGTTGTGCTGATATCAGCATGCCCTAACAACAATTGCACTACACGCAAATCCGCACCATGGTTGAGCAAGTGGGTTGCAAAAGCGTGGCGCAATGAATGTGGCGATAGTGGCACATGTATATCAGCCTGCAATGCGTATTTTTTTACCAACTGCCAAAACATAACACGCGACATGGTTTGTCCCGCGCGGCTACCGCGTGCGGTGACAAAAACTGCATCTGTTTGCCTGCCACCCAGTAACCTTGGTCGCGCCTCACTCAGATAGCGTTGCAACCAGTCGCTGGCTTGTGCGCCAAAGGGTACCAAACGCTCTTTATTCCCCTTTCCTGTGATGCGTAGTACCTGCTCTTGAAGGCTGATTTGCAAAAGCGTCAGTACAACCAGCTCACTTACTCGCAGGCCGCTGGCATACATCAACTCCAACATGGCACGGTCACGCAGTCCCAACGGCGTATTGCAATCCGGAGCTGCCAAGAGGTTTTCAACCTGAATCTCGCTAAGCAGTCTGGGGACTCGCAATGGCATTTTTGCCGCTTGCAGGCGCAAACTCGGATCTTGGGCAATATGGCGCTCACGCACAGCCCAATGGTAAAAGCGTTTGAGCACAGTCAGACGCCGATTGGCGGTACTGGCTTTGTATGCGCTGGTAAACATATGCCCCTGGTATTGCTGTATCAGCACTTCGCTGGCAGCATGCAAGGCAACGGGCGTGGTTTTTCCCTGTAACCAGATAGCAAACATTTGCAGATCGCGCCGGTAGGCAGCCAAGGTATTGGCAGACAGGCCATCTTCCAGCCAAAGCGAGTCAATAAAGCTGTCTATCAATGGCTGCTCTGGCGTTTTTTCAGTCATCACAAAAACGGATTGATTTTTGCAGAAGTTAGTGTCCGTTGATTGCAGCAGCATGCTGCACAAACGCGTGCATAAGAGACTATTGGAACGTTACTTCAACTGGTCGCACTCCCGTTAAGCCTGGATAAACCACAGTAATGGTTTGCCCAGCTTGTGGGCGCAGCATGGAAGAAAAAGACCCCAAGCTTACCCATTGCCCTTCCTGCAGCGCCTGCCCTTGCTCACGCAAAACACCACTCAACCAAATTACTGTCTGCAACGGGTGCACAGGCACATCACTACCCTTTCCCTGTGAGAGCATTTTGCCTTTGCCTGTTTGTACGCGCACTGTCATGCTGCCCAACTCGCGTAGCAGACGCTTTTGTTGTCGCGCTTCAGAAGGCACGGGTACAGCCACGCCCATCACGCCCAAGCGCGCACCAGCATTGATAGCAGTCATGCCTTGCGGAGTCAGCTTGGATGGTGTTTGCACCAGCACATCGGCCAACTCAATAAAGGGCACGATTTGATCAATATACGCCAGCGCCTGCTCTGGTGTGGTGGCCTGATTTATTTCGCTGCTTTTGACTCGCACCAGCAAACCGGCATCAAGCACAGGCCAGGCTCCATAGTTGACAGGCACTTTGCTACGATTAGGCAACAGCATGTTTTGGTACAAAGCACCCCAGATAGGCTGCGTGGTGTTAAAGGATTTTTGTACCTTGGGATGTGTCAAGGCAACCTTGTAGCCTGCAAGCGGGCCTTCTATCTCTACGAGCTTGGCTTGAAACGCAGCACGCGTACAAATCGCATCTGGCTCAGACAAATCCACAGGCGGATCAGCAAACTTCTCTTTGGCAACATAGGCCGCAATCCATTGTGAAATCTCCGCTTCGCCCAAGCAGCCAGTGACTTGTGCATTCTTATCTATAGGTATGCCAACAGAGCGCTCTGGCACCTGCGCACAACCTGCAAACAGCAGCGCAGCACTACAAGCCGCAAGTAAACCAGTTTTTCGTAAAGACAGCATGATATTCCTCCTGCTGACGGATTCTAGGGAGTATGCCTTGCGATAACCTGAAACCGGTCTTTCCTGTATTTAGCGCCATCCAGTCCAGAATACGGGCTTGACTGTCTTAAAACATACCTCCACCCATTCCGGCCATGCCACCCATGCGCTTCATCATTTTCATCATGCCGCCGCCTTTCATCTTTTTCATCATGTCGCGCATTTGATCAAACTCTTTGAGCAGGCGGTTTACTTCGTACACTTGCACGCCCGCACCAGCGGCTATGCGGCGTTTGCGGGTGGCTTTGATGAGCTCGGGCTTGCGGCGCTCCAGCGGGGTCATGCTGCAGATAATGCCTTCTTTGCGGCGCACTTCACGCTCGGCTCTATCCAGGTCGGTGATCTTGGCTTTACTGGCCAACTGTGCGGGCAGTTTGTCTACCAGATTGCTTAAACCACCCATTTGTTTCATTTGCTGCAGTTGCACGAGAAAGTCGCCCAAATCAAAGCCGGTGCCGCTTTTGACTTTTGCCGCTAGTTTCTCGGCTGCGGCTAAATCAACGCCTGCGGTAACTTGCTCGACCAGCGCAACAATGTCGCCCATGCCCAGAATGCGACCAGCGTGGCGCTCGGCATCGAACACCTCAAGGCCATCCATTTTTTCGCTGATGCCCGCAAATTTAATGGGGGCATCAGCAATCTGTCGCACAGACAAGGCTGCGCCGCCGCGCGCGTCGCCATCGAGCTTGGTAAGCACTACACCTGTAAGCGGCAGTGCGTCTTTAAAAGCACGAGCTGTGTTGGCTGCGTCTTGACCCTGCATGGCATCGACTACCAGCAGTGTTTCTACGGGGTTGAGAACAGAGTGCAGGTCTTTGATTTCGGCCATCAGAGCTTCGTCAATGGCCAGTCGACCAGCAGTATCGACCAGTAGCACATCAAAATAGTGGCGGCGTGCATAGTCAAGTGCTGCGCGGGCAATATCCTGCGGCTTTTGTTCTGGTGTGCTGGGGAACCACTCTGCGCCAACTTGGTTAGTGACGGTTTTGAGCTGCTCAATGGCGGCTGGGCGATAGACGTCGCCCGAGACAGTAAGCACTTTTTTCTTGCGCTTTTCAATCAGGTGCTTGGCCAGTTTGGCAGTGGTGGTGGTTTTACCTGCGCCTTGCAAGCCTGCCATCAAAATCACGGCGGGCGGCTGGGCGGCAAGGTTGATGTCGGCCACGCCTGCGCCCATGGTGGCAGCTAGCTCACGGTTGACAATACCTACCAGCGCCTGCCCAGGCTTGAGTGAGCCGAGTACTTCTTGCCCCAAGGCTTGCTCTTTGACGCGGGCGATAAAGTCGCGCACTACGGGCAGAGCCACGTCGGCCTCAAGCAGCGCCATGCGCACTTCGCGCAACATGTCAGACACGTTGCTTTCGGTGATACGCGCCTGCCCACTGATGGTTTTTACAAGGCGCGAGAGTTTGTCGGTAAGTGCTGATGCCATAACATTGCTTTCAGACAGAAAAACGAACAAAAATACAAAAAGCCGCAACAATACAGGGCTACTACAGCCGTTGCAGCATCTTTAAACCGCTAAAGTCTAGCATTCTCTTTCACAAGAACAGTAAACTCTACGCATGGATAATGCCACACCGCTTTTATTGTTGTCTGACAACCATTATGAAATAAGCTGCAAAACTGCAGCCATAGCATCTGTTCACTTCCGTTTGTCAGAGTGCCGCAACAGGGTACCCGCATGAAATACCTGCTGATTTTCACCGCTTTTGGCTTTCTGACATACATGTCATGGCGTTGGCTGCTGCGATATTTATTTCGCCTTATACAGGGCATGCAGGGCAAAACCATTCTCACACAGAGCCCCAAGACTCAAATGATGGTGTGCTGCAAAAATTGCGGCCTACATATTCCCGAGCGCGATGCGTTTTACTTCGCTGGCCAACCCTATTGCAGCGCAGCGCATGCTCCAATAACTGGCACACACAACGGCTAAATTTCAGTATCAGGATTTCTCGAACCATGATGCATGTTTCCGACGATTTTCTCAACCCGTCAACACAACCCATGCAGTTGGCGGACTACATTGACACCCGTGCCGAAGGCTGGATGCAGGATCGCCTGGAAGACGACGAGCCCATGGTACAGGCCGACAAAAAATTTGCATCAGATCGCATCTGGTTTGGGATGATGACAACACGGCTGGCCGTTGCCGTGTTCTTGTGCACACTGCAAGGCCTCACCTGGTATTTGCGTGACCGCCATTCAGTCTGGCTGCTTGTGCTGTGCACGTTTTATCTGGCAGCTACCTCTAGCACCCGTTTGCTACTCAAACCTGTTCCTTCGGGACAACCTTTTGAACGCTATTGGCTGCCCACAATAGGGTTGGATCTGGCGACCATTTCCCTGTTGCTGTTTCTTGAGCGCAACGAGATGGCCAACTACATCCCGCTGCTGGCTATGCCTCCCATCATTTGCGCAGTTCTGGGCACAGGGCGCACCACCTTGCTGACTGTACTTTTGTCAAGCATCTTGCTGGCTGCCAGCAGCCTGTATCAATACCATAGCTACGACTACGACGAACAGATTCTGCACTACGCCATCATCGCCCTATATATGCTGGCTATGCTTTTATTGACATCGGTACTGCACCGCCTGGTACGTAACCACGATGCCCATCAGGTCAAATCACTCAACAGCCAAAGGTTAGCCAAGCTGCACAACCGCATTCAGGATATGGTGGTGCAAAGTGTGCGCGATGGTGTACTGGTCGTTGGCAATAGTGGGCGGCTGCGAGCCATTAATCAGGCTGCGCAAAATATGCTGAAAATACCTGCAAAAACACGTTTGACAGGCAGACCTATCGCAACCATCGCGCAATTAACAACGCTACAGCACCTGATCAACCAAAGCTTTGAAGAAGGCGAAGGCACATCCTCTGAAATACTGTTCTTTTCCTCCGAGGATGCTCCTACCCATCTCATGGTGCGTACACAACTGTCAGTACCCAAAAAAGACAAGCAAGCCGAAGATGAAACGCTTTGTCTTCTTTACATGCAAGACATGCAGGAACTGCAAAATCAGGTGCGTGCAGAAAAACTGGCTGCCATGGGTCGCATGTCAGCAGCCGTAGCACATGAAATCCGCAACCCACTGGCTGCAATAGGTCAGGCAGCGCAACTGCTGGACGAAGAAATTGCCGATCCACTGCAGAAAAAGCTCAACACCATGGTGCTGGACAATGTGCAACGCCTCAACCGTATTGTCAGCGATGTGCTTGATGTTGCCAAAATGCAGCAGCAGCCACTCAATGAAATCACCCTGTTGCCACTTGATGAAAGCGTGCAAAAGATCTATGAAGAATGGAAGGCACAAAATCAGCCACAAGGTGAAATACAACTGCTTTGGCGTGCCGGAACGGCAAAAATACGCTTCGACACCGAGCACCTGCGCCGCATCATCGTCAACTTGCTTGACAATGCACTGCGCCACGCACAACAAGGCAGCGATGCCAGCATTGTTATCGTTACCAGCGCAATCGATATAACGGCGCAACTTCATGTCTGGAGTCGTGGTGCACCGCTGCCCCATGCAGTACGTGCACGCCTGTTTGAGCCTCTTGCCGCAGGCTCCAGCAGATCAAGCGGCCTGGGTCTGTATATCTGCCGCGAACTTTGCCAACGCTACCATTCCGACATCCATTACCATCGGCGACCTTTGCGAAGTCTGGTTATTGACGGCCAAACCGATCTTTCTACAGAAGAAGGAAACACTTTCTCCATCACCTTTCCGATAGCAACAGCAGCCTGCGCCGATCAATCTGATGCAGCAAACAGCAGCACGAAAAATCTACTGCCATGACAAAATCAATCAACACTTCTGCCCGATTACTGGTTATTGACGACGAGCCCGATCTGCGCACACTCTATGAGCTCACATTGCAGCGTGCGGGCTATCAGGTTCAGACAGCGCCTGATGTGCAACAGGCGCTCGCCTTGCTCAAACAGCAGCAATTTGATGTCATGATTACCGATATGCGTTTACCAGACGGCTTGGGTCTGGAACTGGTGCAGTGGCTACAAACACAACAACGACCCGAGCGATCTATCGTCATTACCGCTTACGGCTCTACTGACAATGCTGTACGCGCCCTCAAGGCTGGAGCGTTTGACTACCTGAGCAAGCCTATTAACCTTGACCAGTTCAGGCAAGTCGTTGCACAGGCAATCGCTGCCAGCAACACTGCCCCAGTCAGCGGGGCACTGCCCGCAGCAGAACAGTGCACAACCACTATTGAGCCGCCCCTTGTTGCAGAATCACAAAAGGCCGCCGCGCTGGCCGAAATGGTTGGCTCTGGCAATTTGATGCAACAACTCAAAAACACCCTGCTCAAAGTTGCCCCCAGCATGGCGCCTGTACTGGTGCTGGGCGAGTCAGGCTCAGGCAAGGAGCTCGTGGCTCGCGCACTGCACCGTTGCAGCCACCGCGCAGGTGGCCCGTTTATAGCAGTCAACTGTGGCGCCATACCCGAAACACTGCTTGAAGCCGAGTTTTTTGGAGCCAAAAAAGGTGCTTATACCGGTTCTGTCGCAGACCGCGAAGGCTTTTTCCAAGCCGCCAGTGGCGGGACTTTGTTTCTTGATGAAATCGGTGACCTGCCTTTATCCATGCAGGCCAAGCTGCTGCGCGTCATTCAGGAGCGGAAAGTGCGCCCACTGGGCGCTGCACAAGAAATTGCAGTTGATGTTCGAATCGTCAGTGCCACCCACAAAAATCTGGCTGAAATGGTACAGGCTGGCAGCTTCCGTCAAGACTTGTACTATCGGCTCAACGTGATTGACGTTCGCGTGCCGCCACTGCGCGAACGGCGCGAAGACATCCCTGACATTGCTGCCGCCCTGTTGCGCAAAATCACAGCCGACAGTGGCGAATCACCTCCTGCCATGGATCCTGATTTTCTCCATCGTCTGCAAAACCTGCCTTTGGCTGGTAATATGCGTGAACTCGAAAACACCCTGCACCGCTGCTGGGCACTCAGCAATGGCAAGACTCTTGACGCTACGCTTTTACAAGATACCCCTGAAGACATTGAGCCATTCATAGCAGCTCCTACCACCATTGCGACCTGTGCTGTGCCTGAAGTACAGCCAGAAAACATTGCCCCAACTGCCAGTACATCAATCCGCAACGCTGTATCAAGCAGCCTCGCCGATCGACCATTACTCGCTGATGAAGTGGCTTTCCCCTGCGATCTGGATGCTTTTGTCAGTGCCCACGAAAAGGCGCTGTTGCTACGCGCACTGCATCAAGTGCAATTTAATCGCACTGCTGCAGCTGCCTTGCTTGGCCTTAATCTGCGCCAGATTCGCTACCGTATGGAGCGTCTTGGCATTGTGGACAACGACAAAGGCGAAGACGGCATACAAGCATGACAAGCACACCTCGTGCACAATGGCATCAGGGTTGGTGCAGCATGGCACAGCATCTCCCCTCTCCCAATTACAACGCACGCCCAGTTGGTGCATGCATTGACCTGCTGGTAGTGCATTCCATCAGCCTGCCGCCAGGGCAATATGGTGGCTCATACATTGAACAGCTCTTTACCAACACACTGGACTTTGATGCGCACCCCTACTTTCAGCAAATACGCGGCCTTGAAGTATCAGCACATTTCGTCATTCGGCGCAACGGTCAGATTTTGCAGTTTGTCAGCTGCGATGACCGCGCATGGCATGCTGGCACATCTTGCTGGCGCGGCCGAAACAACTGCAATGATGACTCCATCGGCATTGAACTAGAAGGTCTGGAGGGCAGCTTTTTCGAAGCAGAGCAATACCAGTCCTTGGCAAAACTTGCGCAATCAATTGCCGCTCATTACCCTTTAGCCTACATCGCAGGCCATGAGCATATAGCCCCAGATCGAAAATCCGATCCCGGACCAGGTTTTAACTGGGGTCAATTTCAAAACATTAGTGCCTTGCCTGCAGCATGGTTTCCAGCAAAAACACTCTTGCATAAAAGCTCAAACATTGCTGCGCCGTAATCTGCATATTTGTTTTTTCCTACCGCGCGCATCCGCATAAATGCGCCGGCACTGTATCTGCTCAACACAGCATATGCGCCATACGATGCCAATGCACAACATTTCTGTGCAATATCGCATCATCCATGCAATTATCTTTTGCATTCGTGAGCGCTTGCTCTCATAATCCAGAATCAGGAAAGCGCCATGTCAATAGGGAACAAAGGAACAACACCAGCACCCGTTTTTTGCAGCCAGGCCAAGCTTGTACAGCCAGTGGTGGCTTTGTCTTCCCCGTTTTTTTCTATGGCCTCGCAGTTTGCCTGCCGCTCTCATCTCTTTGCTCGCCCTATGCGTTGTTTTTTGCCGCATCAAGCCGCCCAACGCCAAAGCCACCCCATTTTCCCTGCCGAGATACCCGTGCCCGAGCGTACCGTATCAGCCCATCTGGCAGTACTCCCTATTCATAACATTGCGCTTGCACGCAAACGCGGTGTCATGAATCATTACCGGCCACTCGTCGCGCCGGCAATGTTCCTTGCCTCATGACCATCAAGGAGATTTTCCATGGCAACTGCGAAAAAACCGGCTGCTACAAAAGCAGCACCAGAGAAGAAAACAGCCACTGCTAAAACGGTGGCTGCAACCAAAAAGCCTGCAGCAGTCAAAGCTGTTGCAAAACCCACAGTCAAAAAAGCTGAACCATCCAAAACTACTGCCAAGCCTGCCGTGAAAAAAGCTGTAGCAAAGCCTGTAGCAACCAAGGCAGTGGCAAAACCTGCAGCAAAAACCACTACGAAAAAAGCCGTAGCAAGCAAAACTGCCGTTAAGCCCGCCGTGAAAAAAGTGGCAGCAAAACCTGTAGCAACCAAAGCTGTTGCAAAACCCACTGTAAAAAAAGCTGCACCAGCCAAAACTACTGCTAAACCAGCCGTAAAAAAAGCTGCAGCAAAACCCGTTGCAACCAAGTCAGTGGCCAAACCTGCAGCAAAACCCGCTGTAAAAAAAGCCGTAGCAAGCAAAACTGCAGCCAAGCCAGCCGTAAAAAAAGCTGCAGCAAAGCCTGTAGCAGCCAAGGCCGCGGCAAAACCTGCAGCAAAACCCGCTGCGAAAAAAGCCGTAGCAAGCAAAACAGCTGCTAAGCCAGCTGCGAAAAAAGCTGCAGCAAAACCTGTAGCAACCAAGGCCGCGGCAAAACCTGCTGCTGTTGCAGCAGTCAAAAAAGCAATGCCAAAAGCCGCTGCAAAACCTGCCGCCGCATCAGGCGCTCCTGCACAGACCAAACTCAGTCCTCAAGCTGCCTGGCCTTTTCCAACAGGCATCAAACCCTGATAGCGTAGCTGCCATGCAGGATACAAACCTGTATGGCATGCCTGTCTGCCCGGTTTTTGCTCCGGGCTTTTTTGCGCTTATTTCTTGCGCCCCTTGTGTTTCTCAGCAAATTGCATGCTGGTGTAACACACTCATAACAATGCCTCATGGCAACAGGAAGGCTGGCGAGTAAACTATTATGTTTTACGGAAAAACTTTTTCCTGTTCGTATGCGATGGCATGTAAAGCTTTTTTCTTTGTCGTCCGCATAAAAACCATTATGGAACGCTGAAAGCACTCAAGGAATATTGCGTATGACAAGCAAAAAAAACAAAGGGCTGGGTCGCGGACTGGAGTCGCTTCTTGGTCCAAAAGTCTCAGATTTGCCTGTATTCATGACTGATAGCGAAAGCACAGATCTTGCCAGACAGCCTGCCACACTGCCTTTGCTGCAACTGGTCCCTGGCCAGTATCAGCCTCGCACACACATGGATGAAGGCGCACTGTATGAGCTAGCTGAAAGCATCAGAGAGCAAGGCGTCATGCAACCCATACTGGTGCGTCTGCTTGATGAGGAACAAGCGCAACTGCAGCGTCAGAAGCAGGCAGAGCTGGAAGGCCGCATACTGCCACAAGATACGATACTGTATGAAATCATTGCTGGTGAACGTCGTTTCCGTGCAGCCCATCTGGCTGGTCTGAGCGATATCCCCGTTTTGGTACGCAACGTCTCTAACGAGGCTGCTGCTGCCATGGCGCTAATTGAAAATATGCAGCGAGAAGACCTGAACGCACTGGAAGAAGCGCAAGGGTTACAACGTCTCATCAGCGAATTTGGCCTGACTCACGAGCAAGCTGCCCAAGCCGTAGGCCGAAGCCGCAGTGCTGCCAGCAACTTGCTGCGCTTGCTGCAACTGGCTCAGCCCGTGCAAACCATGCTCATGGCTGGTGATTTGGATATGGGGCATGCCCGTGCCTTGCTCAGTCTGGACAAAGCCATGCAAATCAATGCAGCCAACTCCATCAGCAGCAAAAAACTCTCCGTGCGAGAAGCCGAAAGTCTGGTTAAGAAACTCGGTGCTAACTTCAGCCCGAGAGCAGAAAAAAACAAAAAAGAAAAATCTGCCGATGTCCGTAGCGTTGAAACCGAACTCTCTGATCTGCTTGCTGCAGAGGTTGAGATTCGTATCAAAAAACGTGTCAAGCGCCGAGGAAAGTTGGAAGAAGTTGGAGAGCTTGCCATTCAATTCGGATCTCTTGACGCGCTCAATGGTCTGATAGAGCGTTTGCGCCGCTAAATCATCTTGAAGCACTGTAGAAAATAGCAAGCCAGTCAGAAAAATGCTTCCGTTTCAAAAAACACAATAGAACACGGATTACAACAATTATTTAATATTAACTAATCCAGATTTGCCTATACTGCAGACATTGCGATGTATTACGGTAGCTTTCTGTTGTCTCCTCCACCTATGGTGGATTCAGTCCCAGCCTCTTTCTAGAGAGTCTGGGACTTTTTTTGTTCGTGTTTTCTAGAAATACAAACTACGCATCTCCTTGGCAGAACAGGCGCACATAAAAATCACAACTCCAAGAAATTAAGTATTTAAATGATATGCTTCATACGTATCTCAAATTTCTGGAGTTTTTTATGCGTCGTAGCTTTTCTCGCCATTCTTTGGCTTTGGCCACAACCTGTTTGGCAGCAGGCCTGCTGTTAGGCTGTAGCAAACAAGAAAATTCTGCTCCTGCGGCCAGCGCTGAGCAGCCCGCCTCATCAGCCAAACCCGATCAAACTGAAGGTGGAAAACGTTTGGTTCTGGCTCTTATGGGCGAACCCGAACAAGGTTTTGACCCCATCAAAGGATGGGGGCGCTATGGCAACCCTCTGTTTCAGTCTACCCTGCTCAAGCGTACAGCAGATCTGGAAATGGCAGGCGACTTGGCCACAAATTGGGAACTGTCTGCTGACAAGAAAACATGGACTATCACCATTCGTGATGACGTGAAATTTTCCGATGGCACACCACTCACTGCTGAGGACGTTGCTTTTACCTATGAAACAGGCAAGCAAGCTGCAGGTGTGTTGGACTTAAGCAGTATGGAAAGCGCCAAGGCACTGAACCCCACTACTGTCGAAATCAAACTCACCAAACCACACATCACCTTCCTTAACAGCATGGTCACCATCGGTATCGTGCCCAAGCACGCCTACAAAGCTGACTATTCAGAAAAACCAATGGGCTCAGGCCCTTTCCAGTTTGTAACCTGGAATAAAGGCCAGCAACTGGTTATCGAACCCAACCCGCACTACTATGGCAACAAATCGCCATTTGAGCGCATCACCCTCTTGTATACAGGCGAAGATGCCTCTATTGCAGCAGCGCGTTCAGGGCAGGCACAAATTGCCGTAGTCACGCCGTCGGTAGCAGGCACAATTCCTGCCGGCATGGAGCGTCTGGTCGTTCAAACGGTAGATAACCGCGGCATTCTGTTTCCCATGCAACCATCTGGACGAAAAACAGCTGATGGCAAGCCCATTGGCAACGATGTAACAGCAGACCCGGCCATTCGAAAAGCCATCAATATTGCGATTGATCGCAAAAAGCTTACCGAAGGCGTACTGGGTGGCTACGGCACTCCAGCCTGGGGCGTAGCTGACGGCCTGCCATGGGACAACCCCGAACAACGCCTACCCGACAGCGACATAGAAGGCGCAAAAGCCATCCTCAAACAAGCTGGCTGGGTTGAGAAAGACGGAAAACTGAGCAAAAACGGTAAACCTGCCCGCTTTACCATGCTCTACCCTGCCAATGAAAACGTACGCCAGGCTTTGGCTCTTGCGGTAATTGACATGATTAAACCACTGGGTATTCAGGTTGATATTGCTGGCAAAAGCTGGGATGAAATCGACCGCGAAATGCACAGCAGCGCCGTTCTGTTTGGCTGGGGCTCGCATGACCCGCTTGAGATTTACAACCTGTATAGCGCAAAAATGGCGGGTGTCGAGTACTACAACGCTGGTTATTACAGCAACACTGCCGTCACCCAACATCTGGACAAAGCCCAACAAGCCAATAGCTTTGAAGAATCACTTTCCCACTGGAAAAACGCCATGTGGGACGGCAAAACCGGCTTTGGCATGAAAGGCGATTCTGCCTGGGCATGGATGGTTAATCTCCAGCACATCTATTTCGTCAATAAATGTCTGGACATCGGGCCACGCCAAATTGAACCACACGGCCACGGCTACCCCATTACCTGGAACATGCAAGACTGGAAATGGACTTGTAAATAATCGCAGCAGCAAATCAGCAAGCCTGCAAACACGCATGCTTGCCGTCTGCACAGCACCCCATATGCCGTTAATGGTGCTGGGGTGTTTTCGAATCTACCATTTGTCAGAGCATACACAAAACAGCGCAAATCGCTATCGCATAAAAGCGCCTTTTTTTAGGAAAATTTTAAGAGCAGATGCGATTATGAGATTAAATGAATATATGATTACGCCACTTTTAAAAGGAGTTCTTATGAAAAAACTTTTTTCTTCTAGCAAAATCGCCTTGGGCGTGGCCGTTATTGCTGGCGGCATTCTGGCTGGCGCAGTGCCGACAAAAGCGCAAGCTGCTCCATTGAAACGCCTGGTGCTGGCCATTGAAGGCGAGCCAGAGCAGGGTTTTGACCCCCTTAAAGGCTGGGGCGAGTACGGCAACCCGCTGTTTCAGTCCACGCTGATCAAACACGATGCCAACCTCAAACTGGTGGGCGATTTGGCTACCAAATGGGAGCTTTCTTCTGACCAGCGCACTTGGACTATTACTCTGCGCGACGGTGTGAAATTTGCCGATGGCAAACCGCTTACAGCCGAAGACGTGGCCTTTACTTTCACGACTGGCAAATCTGCTGCTGGCTTGGTTGATTTAACCGTCCTTGAAAGCGCCACCGCAGTGGACGCCAAAACCGTGCAACTGCGCCTGAAAAAGCCGCAAATCACCTTTACCCACATTTTGTCGACCATGGGCATTGTGCCCAAGCACGCTTACGGCGAAGGCTATGCCAAAGCACCTATGGGATCGGGTCCGTTTAAATTTGTGTCTTGGTCGGCTGGCCAGCAACTGATTGTTGAGCCCAACCCGCACTACTACGGCAAAAAGCCCAATTTCGAGCGCATCACCTTCTTGTTTACCGCCGCAGATGCAACCTTGGCTGCTGCCCGTGCAGGCCAAGTACAAGTGGCATCTGTTGCAAACTCTTATGCTGGTGATGTTCCTGCAAAAATGAAGCGCGTTGTGGCCAAATCGGTTGATAACCGCGGCATCATGTTCCCCATGGTTCCTGCAGGCGGCAAAACCAGCGCAGGCTTGGATTTGGGCAACGACGTAACTTCTGACGTTGCTATTCGCAAAGCCATCAATATCGCTATTAACCGCCAAGCACTGGTTAAAGGCGTACTCAACGGCTATGGCACACCCGCATGGAGCCTGACTGACGGCCTGCCCTGGGACAACCCCAGCAGCCGCCTGTCTGACTCGGATATTGAAGGTGCCAAAGCCCTGCTGACCAAAGCTGGCTGGACACCAGGCGCAGATGGCATCCGCGTTAAAAACGGCAAGCCCGCCCGCTTTACCCTGATGTATTTCTCTCACGACAACACCCGCCAGTCGCTAGCACTGGCAGTTGCTGATATGGTCAAGCCGCTGGGTATTGCCATTGATGTATCAGGCAAAACGCGTGATGAGGTTAAACGCCTCAAGCACAGCAATGCGGTGCTCTACGGATGGGGCTCACACAGCCCGCTGGAGGTTTACCAGCTCCACGCCGCCTCTATGGCTGGGCGCGAGTCTTACAACACAGGCTTTTATAACAACCCAACCGTATCTGGCTATCTGGATGCAGCCGAACGTGCACCCAATTTTGCTGCTTCCATTCCTCTCTGGAAAAAGGCCGCTTGGGATGGCAAAACCGGTTTTGGCATGAAGGGCGATGCGCCTTGGGCTTGGCTGGTTAATCTGGACCACGTCTATTTTGTAGACAAGTGTCTGGACATTGGCCCGCGCCAAATCGAGCCACATGGCCACGGCTACCCTGTGTCCTGGAACGTGCAAGACTGGAAATGGACTTGCAAGTAATCCAGATGTAGGCCTTTAGGCGCGTCGCACAGGCAAATATGCAAATGCGGCTTCCTTTGTCTACAAACAGGCGTGACCCCAGAGATTAAAAGAACTCTGGGGTTTCATGCGTATACGTTCTGATTTCAGTGTTCACGAAAAAACAAACCTAAATTCATTGCTGCCTTTGCAAGAGTAGGTTTCAAATCACGATTAAAGCCAGAATAAACAGTCCTGATGTGAAACAGCTCTAGACGTAAACCCCTCGTGCAAGCTGCATTGCAAATATGGATGCAGCGTTATTTTCAAACCAGCACCTTGATACCCGCATGCACATTGCGCCAACTCAAAAACCACAGCTTGCCGATTGTCTGGAATTTTCAGAATGGAAACAGAGATGCAAATAAAACAAACCGACACCGCACCGCCTACCGATGCGCCACCACACAACCACGCGCACAGCGCGGAGCACGGGCATGCGCACAGCCACGGCCACGAGTGCACGCATGTGCATGCGCAAGCCGAGGTGCTGCCCGCTGCGCAAGCCACACCCGAAGTGCATACCCACACGCACCAGCATGAAGATGGCGAAACCCACGCCCACGCCCATGTGCGCTCGCACTCGTGGGGGCGCTTTTTTTGGGAGCGGTTGCGCCGCTTTGTGCTGCTCATGTCGTTAGTGGCCATTGGCGCATTTACCATTGCTGCTGTTTCCCCCGTAGACCCCGTCAGTGCGCTGGTGAAAGCCGAAGTGCTGCGCCTAAGCCCCGAGCAGCGCGAGCAGATTTCGGCCAAGTGGGGGCTGAACGACCCCACCCATGTGCGCTTTGGCAAATGGGCTTCGCGCGCTGTGCAGGGCGACTTGGGGCGCTCCATGATTTATGACGCGCCCGTTAGCCAAGTTATTGCCGAGCGTTTCAAGGCCTCACTCTCGCTCATGGCGCTGGCTTGGTGCCTGGCGGGTGCGCTGGGTTTTGCGCTGGGCTTGCTTGCTGGCGCTTTGGAAGGCAGCTTGATTGACCGTTGCATTCGCGGCTACGCCATGGTTTTGGCTTCAGCGCCTACCTTCTGGGTTGCCATTGTGCTGCTCATGGTATTTGCCGTCCACCTGGGCTGGGCACCTGTATGCTGCGCCAGCCCGCCTGGCTACCTGCCCGAAGAGGTAAGCTGGACGCAACGGCTGCACCACCTGATGCTACCTGTGCTGGCTTTATCTATGCTCGGTGTGGCGCAAGTCACACTGCACACCCGCGACAAAGTGCGTGAAGTGCTCTCCAGCGACTACGCCACACTGGCCGAGGCGCAAGGCCTTTCGCGCTGGGGACGTGCCTGGCGGCATGGCCTGCGCAATGGCGCACTGCCCGCGCTTACCCTGCACTTCTCGCACGCGGGCGAGTTGTTTGGCGGCTCGGTGCTGGCTGAAACGGTGTTTTCTTACCCCGGGCTGGGCTACGCCACAATGGAAGCAGGCACCCGAGGCGATGTGGCGCTGATGCTGGGCATTGCGCTATTTGCAGCCATGTTTGTATTTGCTGGCAACACCCTTGCCGACATTTTTGCCCGCTGGCTCGACCCGCGTCTGGACCGTTTGGAAGTACACCACCATGGACACTAGTTCTACTCTGGCAAGCGGCCAGCAAACCGCCACCCCGCCCGCATCTGCAGCATCTGCCTCAGCCAGCACACTGCCGCCCTGCTGCGCCAAGGGCGCACCTCCCCCGCCGCCAGAGCGCGACTTAAGCAGCACTGCCGCGCACACCATTACCGAGCGTCCTGGCTTGCCGCTGTTTAGCAGCCGCCTGGTAACCATCATTTTTGCCAGCGTTGCGCTACTGGCCTTGATTGGCATACTGCTTGCTGCCTACGCCCTGCCCGAATCGGGCTTGAGCACCAATCTGGATGGGCGCATTTTGCCGCCCTCGTGTGCGCACCCTTTCGGCACCGACCCACTCGGGCGCGACATGCTTACCCGCACCATCAAAGGCTTGGCTGTGAGTATGCGCGTGGGCATGATTGCCGCCACGGGAGCTACCTTCATCGCCATTACCTTTGGCATACTTTCGGCGCTCAACAAATGGTTTGACGCCATCATTGGTGTGCTCATCGACCTGACCATTGCCCTGCCGCATCTGGTGCTGCTCATCATGATTTCATTCGCCATGGGCGGCGGTACCAAAGGCGTCATCATCGCTGTGGCTTGCACCCACTGGCCCGGGCTGGCGCGTCTGGTACGCGCCGAAGTGCGCCAAGTGCTCTCGGCTGACTACGTGCGCGTATCGCGCCTGATGGGGCGCACAGGCTGGCAAGTAGCCGTGCGCCATGTGCTGCCCCATGTGCTGCCGCAAGCTCTGGTGGGTGCGGTGCTGCTGTTTCCGCACACCATCTTGCATGAAGCAGGCATGACCTTCCTGGGCTTTGGTCTGGAACCGCACTTGCCTGCAACTGGCATCCTGCTGTCTGAATCCATGCGCTACATCAGCGCGGGCTGGTGGTGGCTGGCTGCGCTGCCAGGCATCTGCCTGCTGGCTATGGTGCTGACTTTCGAGCAAGTTGCCCTTGGCCTGCGCCTGATGCTCGACCCACGCAGGGCGCAAGAGTAAATTGGCACTTGGGGCAGTAGCAACTGCACTCTGCCCTTGCCAACACCTGCCCGCCCTACACTTACCAGACAAGCAATTTATAGATAACAAGGAATACGCCATGCTCGAAGTACAAGACATGCGCCTGAGTTTTTCGCGCTACCGCACCTTGCTGCGGCGTGAGTGGCTACCCGTGCTCAACGGCGTAAGCGTTTCGGTGCAACGTGGTGAACTGGTTTCACTCATTGGTGCCAGCGGTGCGGGCAAAAGCCTGCTGGCGCACGCCGTGCTTGGCATTTTGCCCAGCACCACAAAATTAAGCGGCACCATGCAGTTTGAAGGCCAGCCCCTCACCCCCGCACGCCAAAACGCCTTGCGCGGCAAGCGCATCGCGCTCGTGCCGCAAGCCATCACCTACCTCGACCCCACCGCCCGCGCCAACGCCCAAGTAAGCTGGGCAGCCACCGCCGCCAAACTCGGCACTGGCGCAGTGGCCAGCAAACTCGCGCACGATGAGCTGCTGCGCTATGGCCTGCCCGAAGTGGCACACAGCCGCTTCCCGCACCAGCTCTCGGGCGGCATGGCGCGGCGCGTGCTCACTGCCATTGCCACCGTATCCCAAGCCGATTTGCTGATTGCTGATGAACCCACCTCGGGGCTAGACCCCGAAGTCTGCCACATGGCACTCACCCACCTGCGCTCGCTGGCAGACTCGGGCAAGGCCGTGCTCGTCATCACCCACGACCTGGATGCCGTGCGCCACTTTACCGACCGCATTGTGGTCATGCAAGGCGGCTGCACGGTTGATGCGGTAGATGCCACCACTTTTGCCAGCGGCCAAGCCACACACCCCTTTACCCGCGCCCTGTACCACGCCCTGCCGCAAAACGGCTTTGCCCTGCCCGAGGAGATGGCCCATGCTTGAAGTTCGCGACATCACTTTCCGTTGGCAAAACAACGGCGCTGGCGTGCTCAATGGTGCCAGCTTCAATCTGGCCGAAGGCGAAACCGTTGGCATCATGGGGCCTTCGGGCTGCGGCAAATCCACTCTGGCGCGTATCTTGACGGGGCATTTTCCGCTACAAAACGGCAGCATCTTGCTCGACGGCAAACCCCTGCCCACCCAAGGCGTACACCCGCTGCAACTGGTTATGCAGCACGCCGAGCTGGCGCTCAACCCGCGCTGGCGCGTAGGCCAATCACTGCGCGAAGGCTGGCAGCCCGATGACGAAACAATAGCCCGCTTTGGCATCCGCCCCGAGTGGCTCGAACGCTACCCGCATGAGCTCTCTGGCGGCGAAAACCAGCGCATTGCCATTGTGCGCGCCCTCATCCCGGGCATACGCGTGTTGGTTGCTGACGAACTCACCACCATGCACGACCCCATCACGCAAGTGCAAATCTGGCGCAACCTGCAAGCCACGCTGCGCGAGCGCAAAGTCGCCATGATTGCCATCAGCCACGACGAAGCACTGCTCAAAGCACTTAACGCGCGGGTGCTGCGCCTGCATGCGGGCAAATTTGCCGCTGGTGCTGCAGATTGCACGGCAACTGCTAGCTGCTGCCCCTCATCTGCCGACAAACACCCGCACCAAGCAACGGGCGGCTCGGCGCACTAGCGGCGCAGCACCCGCCCACAAACAAAACAGGCACAGCTTTAACACTGTGCCTGTTTTGTTTTCTGCTGGCAGCGCCTGCGCTTGCTCTCTAAATACGGGAGCAGAACGCAGAAAGCGCAAAAGTCACGCAAAAGTCGCTGAAGAATACCGAAAAACTTTGGCTTTCAGCCTAGCTCCAACGCCCCGCCGCGTCAATCCCACAGCCATTGGGTAAAGTTATCAACGGCTTCACGCGGTGGCTTCAGGGTATTGACGATGTGATTTTGGTCGGCATAGCCCAGCGCCATTGCGCCTATCAGTATTTCATCTTCGGGCGCACCCAGCAGGGGCATGACGATGCTGTGGTAGGCGTTCCATGCGGCTTGCACGCACGTATCAAGCCCCTGTGCTTTGGCGGCAAGCATCAGGTTTTGCATCATCATGGCAATGTCCATTTTTGCGCCTTCGCCCATCACTTTGTTTACGGTAAAAAACAAGCCTACGGGCGCGTCAAAAAAGCAGTAGTTGCGCAAATGCTGGGCGTGCATTTTTTCTTTTTCGCCTTTTTTAATATCCAGCAAGCCATACAGACTCCAGCCGTTTTCGCGGCGGCGGTCTATGTAGGGCGAAATCCATTCTTTGGGATAGTAAGGAAATGCCTCTTTATACAGGGCGGCGGTATCAGGATTGGCTGCGGCGGCGTTAATGGCTTGGGTTACAGCATCGACGATTTGGGCGCGTTTTTTGCCATGTACCACATAAACATTCCAAGACTGGGTGTTAGTGCCTGATGGGGCATAAGAAGCGGTTTCCAGCAGCGCGCGAACGGTTTCTTGCGGCACTTCCTGCGCGCTAAAAGCACGCACGGAACGGCGGCTTTTGATGATGTTGTCTATGGCAGTATGGGGCGTTTGCGACATGGTTACCTCTCCTCAATGTTGATGCAGCACAGCAGCCACGTGTGTGGCAGCGCTTGTCTAGGCTTATTTGGGTTTGGTAGTATAAATGAGCAAAATACGCCCAACAAGCGTAGGTGTTAGGCTTACAAGCCTTAACCCTCGCGGGCACAAATCGGGCACTTTCGCCATTGCATGGGTGAGCAAGTCACCCATCCTACGCTTGCTTGAATTCCAGCGTGTAACGTGACCTTGCTGTTTTTGCCATTTCCATTCTCCTTGCCTGTACCAAACCGTATTTAAACACTCAGCAGGGATGCATTTTTTAAGGGCAAGGTATCAAAGACACAGAGGGTATAAGCCCTATTTAGAGCGGCGGCACTCAGATGGACGATACTTATCAGGCAAGGTATTAAAGTCTTTTTCTGCTTTTAAGGTAGTGCCATTGCAACGCCACACAATCGAGCCTTTGACATCCGTGGGCACGAACAAAATTCGATTACTACCCGCAGGCGCTACTTTTTCATTAAAGGTAAGGACAATGTGTCCTCCATCTCCAAGACTCAAGCCAGACGAATGCGACCCTTGAATTCCCAGTGCGGAAAGAGAATTGCCAGTATTTGTATTCCAGAAGGCAACTGCAGCAAGTTCGTTGGTAGTAGGCCACTTGCCATGGGTAGCATAGTACTCCATCACAGCCGCCTTGGCATACGAAACCCTCGCCAAACCTTCAGTAACGCGAGCGCGTTTGGTGTAGTCTTGGTAGGCAGGAAAGGCAATTGCAGCCAAAATACCAATAATGGCAACAACAATCATCAGCTCAATTAGGGTAAAGCCTTTTTGCATGGATGCTTTCATTTTTGATATTACCTTTTCGAATAATTAATGAAAACAATAAAACAATAACCACAGTTATTACAATGCAAGCAAAAATTGTGCCAATTTTCAAATTCTTTCTAAGTTGCTAAAGAAACCGCTTTTCACATCCGGCACGATTAGATATTCTTGGCTTCCTGCGAAACAGCGCAAGTTCTGTATCGCACCAAGTTTTCATGGCCTGTATCGGAGCAAGCGTTGAGTGTGTGACTTGTTTACCCACTCAATTACGAAAATACACGCTTTACACCCGCGTGGGATATGGCTCGCCAGCCTACCCCAAACGCGCGCATCACACCCTCCGTCATTTCTGCGCAGGCTGGAATGACGATGAGAGCGTGTTTAAGCTACACCCAAAGGCATTTATTGGCTTTTTTTGACATTTTTTGACATTTTTGTGCCTCTGCATAGCTCGTGGCCCTGCGGCATTCAGCTTCCTATGATTACTTCAGCATTGCACAACAACGTTGCTTCGCCGTTTTGGGCTCTGCCTTATTTCAAACCCTTGAGTTTTTCAAAGGCTGATGCCATTGCCGTTGCTGCGGCGTGGCGTGTTTGGGTGCTCGCGCTGCGGGGCTGCTGGTGGCGTTGTTGGCCGCGGCTGGCGGGCTCGAAACGGTTGTCGCGGCTGCTGGGCTCGCGTTTGCCTGTGGGCGCGTCGAGCTTCATGGTGAGGCTGATGCGTTTGCGGGGTACATCTACTTCCAGCACTTTGACTTTGACGATTTGCCCAGTTTTAACGATTTCGCGTGCGTCTTCGACAAACTTGTGTGCCAACTGGCTCACGTGCACCAGCCCGTCTTGGTGTACGCCCAAATCCACAAACGCGCCAAAGGCGGCTACGTTGCTGACTGTGCCTTCCAGCACCATGCCTTCTTGCAGGTCGGCAATGTCTTCTACGCCTTCGTTAAAGCGGGCTACGACAAAGTCGGGACGCGGGTCGCGGCCGGGTTTTTCGAGCTCGGCCAAGATGTCTTTTACGGTGATTACTCCAAACTGGGCGCAGGCAAATTGCTCGGGCTTGAGCTGTTTGAGCACTTCGGCACGCCCCATGATTTGCGCAATGGGTTTGCCCGTAGCGGCAATGATTTGCTCCACCACAGGGTAGGTTTCGGGGTGTACGCCCGTCATATCAAGCGGGTTGTCGCCGCCTTGTATGCGCAAAAAGCCCGCGCTTTGCTCGAATGTTTTGGGGCCCAGCCCTGCCACTTTGAGCAACTGCTTGCGATTGGCAAATGCGCCATTGGCTTCGCGCCATTTCACGATTGACTTGGCAACCGTGCCCGATAGCCCCGATACGCGGGTAAGCAGCGGGGCGCTGGCGGTGTTTAAATCAACGCCTACGCCGTTTACGCAGTCTTCCACCACTGCGTCGAGCGTGCGGGCGAGTTCGCTTTGGTTTACGTCGTGCTGGTATTGGCCTACGCCGATGGATTTGGGGTCGATTTTTACGAGCTCGGCCAACGGGTCTTGCAAGCGGCGGGCAATGCTGGCCGCGCCGCGCAAGCTCACGTCCACATCGGGCATTTCTTGCGAGGCGTATTCGCTGGCGCTGTAGACGGACGCGCCCGCTTCGCTGACCACGACTTTTTGCAGAGCCAAGTCGGCAGCAGCTTGCGCGGCTTGGGGCGAGCTTGCTGCCATTTTTTTAATCAACGCGATGACTTCGCCCGCCAGCTTGTCGGTTTCGCGGCTGGCTGTGCCGTTGCCAATGGCTATGAGGTGCACGCCGTGCTTGGCGCACAAGCTTGCCAAGGTGTGCAGGCTGCCTTGCCAGTCGCGCTTGGGCTCGTGCGGGTACACGGTGGCTGTTTCAAGCAGTTTGCCTGTGGCATCTACCACGGCTACTTTTACGCCCGTGCGTATGCCAGGGTCTAGCCCCATTACGGCTTTTTGCCCAGCGGGGGCGGCTAGCAGCAAATCGCGCAGGTTGTCGCCAAAGACTTTGATTGCCACGGCTTCGGCTTCTTCGCGCAGGCGGGCAAACAAGTCGCGCTCAAGCGAGAGACTGAGTTTTACGCGCCATGTCCATGCCACGCACTTGCGCAGCAAATCATCTGCCGCGCGGCTTTTGTGGCTCCAGCCCAAGTGCAGGGCAATTTTGCCTTCTGCCAAGCTCGGGGTGCCGGGCTTGGGCGCGTCGCCATCGGGCAGCAGGGCTTCGGGCAGCACCAGTTTGGCATCGAGTATTTCAAGCTGCCGCCCGCGAAACACCGCCAGCGCACGGTGCGAAGGCACGCGGCCAATGGGCTCGTCGTAATCAAAATAGTCGCGGAATTTGGCTATTTCGGGGTCGGCTTCGTTTTTGCCTGCCGCCAGCTTGCTTTGCAGCAGCCCTTCTTGCCAGAGCCATTCGCGCAAGCCTTGCACCAGCGCGGCATCTTCAGCCCAGCGTTCACTCAGAATATCGCGTACGCCATCAAGCACAGCGGCAGCAGTGGTGAAGTCTTCACCCGCTTCGCCTTTTTCGGGCTTGATAAACGCCTGCGCCTGTGCGGTGGGGTCGAGCGAGGGGTCGGCCCAGAGCAGGTCGGCCAGTGGCTCTATGCCAAATTCTCGGGCAATCTGACCTTTGGTGCGGCGCTTAGGCTTGTAGGGCAAATACAGGTCTTCCAGCTCTTGCTTGGTGGGCGCAGCAGCAATGGCTGCTTGCAGCTCGGGTGTGAGCTTGCCCTGCTCGGCTATGCTTTTGAGAATGGCAGCGCGGCGCTCGTGCAGCTCGCGCAAGTAACCAAGCCGCGTTTGCAGCTCGCGCAATTGAATATCGTCAAGCCCGCCAGTGGCTTCTTTGCGATAACGGGCAATAAAAGGCACAGTGGCTCCGCCGTCAAGCAAATCAACAGCGGCTTGCACTTGGCTGGTTTGCACGCTCAATTCGCTGGCAATGCTTTGGATGATGGTTTGCATAAGTAGATGTCTGGAGAAGAGAGAAAATAAAAATGCCAGCCGCGATAAACAGTGCCATAAAAGGCGCAATGAAACTACAGCGTGATACTGGCAAAAACACATGGCAGGCGATGTGCGCGCCTGCCATGTTTATTCAGACTTGCTTGGACTTTTTCTGCGTCTTTCGCGCAACTTTTTCGTTCTCTGCGTCTGTTCTCGAATTTGCTATTACAGCAAAGACTTGTTAAACCCGCTGCGCCAGCTCTTGCGCCTTGCCTGTGTAGGTGGCAGGGGTAAGGGCAAGCAGGCGCTCTTTTTCGGCTTGGGGAATGTCCAGCCCTGCAATAAGCGCGTGCATATCGGCAGCTTGCACAGTTTTGCCACGGGTGGCGGCTTTGAGCTTTTCGTAAGCGCCTGCTACGCCGTAGCGACGCATCACGGTTTGAATCGGCTCGGCCAGCACTTCCCAGGCGGCGTCCAGGTCTTCGGCCAGGCGCTCTTCGTTGAGTTGCAATTTGCCCAAGCCCGTTGCCAGCGACTGGTGCGCGAGCGCTGCGTAGCCCAGCGCCACACCCATATTGCGTAGCACGGTGCTGTCGGTCAAGTCGCGCTGCCAGCGGCTGATGGGGAGCTTCTCGCTCAAGTGGCGCAGCAGTGCATTGGCCAGCCCCAAATTGCCTTCGGCGTTTTCAAAGTCGATCGGGTTGACTTTGTGCGGCATGGTTGATGAGCCGATTTCGCCATCTTTGAGCTTTTGCTTGAAGTAGCCCAAGCTGATATAACCCCACATATCGCGTGCCAAATCAATCAAAATTGTGTTGCTACGCGCTACGGCATCAAACAGTTCGGCCATGTAGTCGTGCGGCTCTATCTGGATGCT
Source organism: uncultured Allobrachymonas sp. (assembly GCA_964618495.1). Lineage (GTDB taxonomy): Bacteria > Pseudomonadota > Gammaproteobacteria > Burkholderiales > Burkholderiaceae_C > Brachymonas. The sequence goes on from CAZUBE010000007.1 coordinate 52,552, forward strand.
GTAGGGCTGGAATGTGAGCCCCAGGCCCAGCGGCTCGGGCGACTCAACCACAGCGCGGCTAAAGGCTTCCCAGTCAATCTCGGGGGCTGCGCTGATGTGGGCGTTGTAGTTGCCCACAGCACCGTTCATTTTGGCCATCAAAGGCACAGCAGCAATGGCGGCGCGGGCTTTTTCAAGCCGCACCACCACGTTGCCAATTTCTTTGCCCACAGTCGTTGGGCTGGCAGTTTGGCCGTGGGTGCGGCTGAGCATAGGCACGGCGGCAAAGCGGTGCGCCATTTCGCGCAGGGTGGCGCACAGGCCGTCCAAGCTAGGCAGCAGCACATCGTTGCGGCAGGCCTTGAGTTGCAGGGCGTGGCTGGTGTTGTTGATGTCTTCACTGGTGCAGGCAAAGTGCACAAATTCGCTGGCGGCCTGCAGCTCGGGCTGGTCGGCAAATTTGCTTTTAATCCAGTACTCCACAGCTTTAACGTCGTGGTTGGTGGTTTTTTCAAACTGTTTGATGGCGCTGGCATCTGCGGGCGAAAAGTTTTGCACCAGCCCCAGCAAAAAAGCCTGCGCCTGCTCAGACAAAGGCGCAAACTGCGCCATACCAGCGCGGCTCAAGGCAATAAACCATGCCACTTCAACTTGCACGCGGGCGCGCATGTAGCCGTATTCGCCCATGCTCGCGCGCAGTGGCTTGAGCTTGGCGGCATAGCGTCCGTCGAGTGGCGAAATGGCGGTAAGGGGGGTGAGGTCGAGTTCGTTTTGCATGGGGGTATTTTAGGCGTAGCCAATGCGGGTTCGGGGCGGTTCACGACGATTCAGGGCGATTCATGACGCAAAAGTCGCAGAGATTGCGCAGAATACGTAAAAATAGAAAAAATGGTTTCGGGCGCGTTGCGCCGCGCTTGATGCCTTTGACCTTGAAATTGCGCCCACGTGCCCCTATTTTTACTTCTTCCCTTTTCCTTTGCATTTCTTTTTACAACACTATGTCAAGCACCCAAACCCATTCCTTCCAAGCCGAAGTAGCCCAGTTGCTGCATCTGGTTACGCACTCGCTGTATTCCAACCCTGATATTTTCATGCGTGAACTTATTAGTAACGCATCTGATGCCAGCGACAAACTGCGTTTTGAGGCGCTGGCGCAACCTGATTTGTACGAAGGCCAGGCTGATTTGCAAGTGCGTGTGAGCTTTGACAAAGCAGCCAAAACCATCACCATCACCGATAACGGCATAGGCATGAGCGCAACAGAGGCCATAGAGCATTTGGGCACCATTGCCAAAAGCGGTACCAAAGACTTTATGGGCCGACTTACAGGCGACCAGAAAGCCGACGCGCAACTCATCGGCCAGTTTGGCGTGGGCTTTTATTCTGGCTTTATCGTGGCCGACAAAATCACGGTTGAAAGCCGCCGCGCAGGGCTGCCCGCCAGCGAAGGCGTGCGCTGGGTAAGCGGTGGCACGGGTGACTTCAGCACCGAGGCCATTACCCGCGCCGAACGCGGCACCAGCATTACCTTGCACCTGCGCGAAGACCAGTTGGACTACCTTAACGGCTACAAGCTCAAAAGCATCATCAGCCAGTACTCAGACCATATCAGCCTGCCGATTTTGATGCCCAAAGAAGAATGGAAAGAGGGCGAAAACGACCAGCCTGGCGAGATGGTGCGCACCGACGAATGGGAGCAGGTCAATGAGGCCAATGCCTTGTGGAGCCGCGCCAAAAAAGACATCACGCCCGAGCAATACAAAGCCTTTTACCAGCAAATATCGCACGACTACAGCGACCCGCTGGCATGGAGCCACAACAAGGTAGAAGGCAACACCGAATACACCCAGTTGCTCTACATCCCTGCCAAAGCACCGTTTGACCTGTACCAGCGCGACAGCAAACGCGGCTTGAAGCTCTACATCCGCCGCGTCTTTATCATGGACGATGCAGAGGCACTGCTGCCGCAGTATCTGCGTTTTGTCAAAGGCGTGGTTGATGCCTCTGACTTGCCTTTGAACGTCAGCCGCGAGATTTTGCAAGAAAGCCGCGATGTCAAAGCCATACGCGAAGGCAACACCCGCCGCGTGCTGGCTATGCTTGAAGACATGGCCAAAAAGCAGGGCGAAGCAGCCAACGCCAACGCCGCCAATGCAGCCGAAACCAGTAGCGAAGCGCAAGAAAGCCCCACCCCTGACTACGCCAAGTTTTACGCCGAATTTGGCGCAGTGCTCAAAGAAGGCCTGGGCGAAGACCATGCCAACACCGAGCGCATTGCCAAACTGCTGCGCTTTGCCAGCACCACCACCGACAGCACCAGCGTGAGCCTGGCCGACTACAAAACCCGCATGAAAGAAGGGCAAGAAGCCATCTACTACATCACTGCCGACACGCTCGCCGCTGCCAAAAGCAGCCCGCAGTTGGAAATGTTCCGCAAAAAAGGCATTGAAGTACTCCTCATGGCCGACCGCGTAGACGAATGGGCGCTTAACTTCCTGCCCGAGTTTGACGGCACGGCGCTGCAAAGCGTAGCCAAAGGCGCAGTCGATTTAGGCAAGTTGCAAGACGAAAACGAGAAAAAAGCCGCACAAGACGCGCAAGAAGCCGCCCGCCCGCTGCTTGAGCAACTCAAAGAAGCGCTCAAAGACAAAGCCGAAGACGTGCGCGCCACCACCCGCTTGGTAGATTCACCCGCCTGCCTCGTTTCGCAAGAGCACGGCATGAGCACACAACTGGCGCGCATGCTCAAGCAAGCTGGCCAGCCTGTACCTAACGTTAAGCCCGTGCTTGAAATCAATCCCCAGCACGCACTGGTGCAAAAGCTGCAAGCCTTGCAAGGCGAGGCGGGCGCAGACGCTGCAAGCAGCCGCTTTGATGACTTGGCGCACACCATTTTCGACCAAGCACTCTTGGCCGAAGGCGGCCTGCCCGAAGACCCCGCCGCCTACGTGCGCCGCGTAAATGCGCTGCTGGCGGGCTAAAAAAATGCTGGTTTATGCAGATTTATGCTGATTGATTTCAGTTGCGCATAAACGCAATCGCTCAGCATTCCCGCGTAGGCACCAATCCATTGCAGCAAATCGCGCAGCCGTGGATTACCGCCTGCGCGGGAATGGCGAATCTGGCTGTCTGTGCAAATCTATGCAAAACTGCGCAAGACGAGATAATTCCTGACTAAACCAGTCTGCGCACCCAGCAATCAATCAAGCAACAGCAAGCGTAACACTGCGCCACTGGCATTGCCCAAATTCACCCCCACGTCACCCGCAAACCACCCACAAGCCCCACATGACCAGCCCCCACACCAAGCAGCCCATATTTTTCTCAGACTTTATGGGCTTCGACGTTGCGCAAGCCGAGCACGGGCAAGCGCAAGTGCATTACCAGCCACGCCCCGAGCATCTCAATGCTTTTGGCGTGGTTCACGGCGGGGCGTGCATGGCGTTGATGGATATGGCTATGGCTGCTGCCGTGCGCAGCCAGTCGCCCGCCCTGCGTGCTGCTACGGTGCAAATGAACACCCAGTTTTTTGCCCCCGCACAAGGCGCTCTTACCGCGCACGCGCATTGCCTGCAACGCACCGCCACGCTTGCCTTTGCCGAAGTGACGCTGCACGGCGCAGATGGCAAACCTTGCGCCAAAGCCAGCGGCACATTCAAGCTGGTGCGCGAGCTGCTGCCACGAAACGCCGCACAGCCCACTGCATAAAGCGGTGCTGTGCCGCAATGTGTCGCAATGTGCCGCGCTGCCCTTTTTACCGCGCCACGCTGCTGCCAGCGCCACGCTCCAAGCGTTCTTCCAGCTCGCCCATATAGGCAGCCAGCGTATTGCCACTGTGCTCAATGGCAAGGCTTAAATCCAGCTTGATTTGCCCAAGCTGCTGCTGCAACAATTGCTGTGTTTGCACACTGCGCCCTTGCGAATCGGCTTCGATGCGCTCAATCATGCCTCGCAACTCGGTAAAGCGGCTGGTTTCAACCGCATCAGCCAAGTCTTTTTGCGCCTTCATTTCTTTGTTGTGCTGGCGCATTTCAAGCAGTGCCTTTGCCTGTGCTGCCACAGCATACACAGCAAATAAAACACAGGCGGCCAACAGCAAGCCCAGCATTACCAGCCCCAATGGTCCCTGCGTTTGAGTTACGCCCATATTGAGCACCACAGGCCGCGAAAGCTCGCCCCAGTTCAATGCGACAAAAGTCGCCACAAACACAGCAAAAACCAGCAACACCACACTGCGCATACGCATAAAATTCTCCCTGAAGGGTGGATACAAACCAATTATGCATACATGTGCAATTGGCATATAAGCATTGCAAGCAAATTGCACACACAATCGCTGAAAAACCAAACATCAATTTGTGCTTGACACATGGATATTGGCTTTAGTAAGCTGACAAGATACATCCTTTTTCAGGAGACACTGTCATGTTGCGGCTCATTATTGCCATATCCTGCTTTTTCTTCTCCAGCCATGTTTTTGCTGATGCCACGATTCCCAAGGCCGACATTGCTGGAGCGAAAGATTCGCCTTTTGTCGGCCGTTTTGCCGGCTCGTACATCGTCTCTTACGAAAAGAGGGATTTCGACGAGTATTTTCTGCCACTCTCGCCTCTCAAACCTATAGCGGACGAGAACAAGACAGACGCGTACAACAACCGGATTTTTGAACCGGCACAAAGCAAACAGCTTGAAGGCAAGCGCACGCATCTGGTTTACCTTTTGCCAGCCAACATATCGCCTCTGCAAGCCCTGCGAAACTACCAGCAGGAGCTTCTCGGGAAAGAGGGCAAGATGCTGTTTGAATGCGCCAATGCCGCCTGTGGCGGCGACCCCAATCGAAGCAGTGATGGAGGTGGCGGCGACCAAAGCATGGCCATGAAGCTGTGGCCACAAAATCGCATCAAGGACAAAACCTTTTCCAACGGTTACTGCGCTTTGTCAAGCAGAACCACCGACCAACGTTATGCCGCATTTGAACTGCCCAAACAAAACGCCTTCCTATCGGTGTTGGCCTATGCCCTCAAAGACGACCTCTTTTGCAAAGCTTTCCATGAGCGAACTGTCGTGCGCGTTGATTTGCTTGAACGCAAACCCATGGAACAGAAAATGGTCACCGTCAAGGCCGAGGAAATGTCGCAATCCATCAACGCCAACGGACGCGTGGCGCTTTATGGCCTGTATTTCGATTCCGGCAAAGCCGATATCAAGCCTGAGTCCAAAGCAACGCTGGATCAGATTGCTAAACTGTTGACGAATACACCCACAATGAAACTACTGGTGGTTGGCCATACTGACAACGTTGGTGAATTTGGCTGGAATATGGATCTTTCCAAACGCCGAGCCGAAGCGGTGGTTGCTGCGCTGTCAGGACAGTATCGAATTGACCGCAAACGCCTCACGCCAGTTGGTGTTTCTTTTGCCAGCCCGATTGCTGCCAACACCAGTGACGCCGGCAAAGCCAAAAACCGCCGTGTTGAACTGGTGCCGAACAATTAACATACCGAAAACAGAATTTTTTGGATCGGCCATTCTTGGCTGAGGCTCTGGCTTGAGGCTAAGCGCCACTTCGGATCGCGTTGCAACTGAAAATTCAATACACACTGTGAAAATATTCCCATGAGCAACAAAATCAAGTCGTCAATCGCCTCCGTCGTGTTTTTAGTCTTCAGTATCTGGTTCTATCTCACGCCGTATATAACCATACGCGAAATAAAGTCTGCTGTAGCGGTCAAGGATTCTGCCAAGCTGGCCAGCCACGTTGATTTTCCAGCCTTGAAAGAGAATTTGAAAGCAGGCTTTAACGCCAAACTTGCATCAGAAATCGGACAGGAAAACGATAGCAATCCTCTCTCTGCTGCGGGAATCGCTCTGGCAACAGCGATCGTCAATCCGATGGTTGACACACTGGTTACACCAGAAAGTCTAGCGACATTCATGCAAGGTGAGCTGCCTCAAGTAGACAAAAGTACAGAGAAACCCAACCAATCCACTCCAAATTCAGGCAAAAAGCCGGATCAGGAAGTTGAATCATCATCGTCTTACGAAAGCTTTAACCGCTTTGTGATGACAGTAAAAAAGAGGGGTTCCAACGAAAAACCTTTGGGTTTCGTTTTTACGCGACACGGCCTGTTTTCCTGGAAGCTATCGGCTTTGCGGCTGCCCATGTAGCCGTTGCAAACAATACCTGCAGCCAGTTTCCAACGTTAAAGCAACACTCTACCCATACCAACCAGCCCTCTCTGAGCTTGTAAACACAAGAAAGGTTTTATGTTGCATTTCAAAAAAATTATCGCCATAGCTCTATCTCTGGGAGCATGTATGCCACATGCTTTGGCACTACCTCCCTTGCTGTCTCCTCCTCCACCATGGAATGAGACCGTCACTACTGCATATAAAAACGCGCAAACAGTGGCCAAGGTAAAAGTATTACAAGCCGAGCGTACAAATCAACCAGCGATTTGGCCGGGAACTTTTTCAACTGAAACAGCTCTGGTTGAACCTGTAAAACTCTACAAAGGCAAAGCTCAGGATATTCCCAAATCTTTTCACACCCGTTTTACAGGTACAAATGCCGACCGGCCTCCCAAGTTTGTTGAAGGCACCGAGCCTGTTGTCTTTGTGTCTCCAGAAGGCAAACTCTTGTTGCTAGCACGCGCATTCCCACCTTCCACCTACGAAGAAACGTTGCAACTTCTTGAAAAACTCTCTTCCTCAGTGCTGCCCTGACCATCTCTCATCATTTAATCGAAAGTTGATGCCATGACAAAACTTCAACAGCCCATGAAACTACTGCTGTCTTTGTGCCTGATTACGTTGCTGGCACTTACCCAGACAGCCTGTTCACCTCAAGATTCTTCTCAGAAATCACCTCAGGAATCTGCTCAGAAACCATCTCAAGAATCTGGCAGCGATTTACGCAGCCAGCTATTTGCCATGTATAACAAGGTTTCTCTGGAGGGAACCAGAAAAGATGTGGAAACCAGCCTCGGCGTAACAGGAATAAAAGATACGCACGGAGAAAATGGCTTTAACTACATGGACAAGGATGGAAAATATGGAGTCTATGTGACATACGACAGCAAAGACAACACCATGTCAAAAACCGTCCTTTTCCATGAAGACACAGATCTGTCATCCTTGACACCAACACCAGTCACCAAAGAGCAAGGGGAAAAAATCAAGGAAGGCGACACCTATGAATCAGTCAAGGCTTTGCTGGGCGGCGACGGTATTGAGGTGAGCATTACAAAAATTCCCTTTGAAGGCAACAAGACGGTCAGAATGTACCGCTGGTGCAATAAAGACAATACAGGCCTACAAATTGTCATGTCAACAAGCAATACTGTTGCTAGAGTGAACTACTTTGATTCCCAATAAAACCTGCAGGCTTGTTTCTAAGAGTTTGCGGTTTGAGCGTTTGTCTGCAGCAACCTTCTACTTTTAATCAGTTCTAAGAATGGGCGGATTCCCGCGCAACTCCGGCAAAAGAAAATACAGCTTGATCCAATTTGAGGCGACAAAATACATTTTCGCCAAGAATCAAGGGGTTTACAGTATTTGAACTTGACCAGTTTGGTGTAAAAATCACCACACCGCAACTTACTGGCCTTTCACTTAGGGTATTTTGTGATCGGCAAATTCCAACATCAGTCAAGGCGGACATGGCATTGCTCTTCAAGAAACTTCATTGCATCAATGCCGTTGATTGATAAAACTCCCTTCTACAGCAAGGAGGTCATCGTGCAGAACAGGTTTTTGTTTACTGCCTTTGCGGCAGCGGCTATCCTGACAATCAGCGGCTGCGTAGTTAGGCCGTTACCAACAAACCGTGTTTACTACACAGAGGAAATCGTAGAAACTGCCCCACCGCCACCCCGGGTTGAGTATGTCGGCTCGCCTCCTATTGTTGGTCAAATCTGGATCGGCGGCTTCTGGAACTGGACTGGCAGACGCCATGAATGGGTACGCGGTCATTGGGAAACGCCTCGACCTGGACACACCTGGATACCTTATCACTGGGAGCGCAGAGGCAACCAATGGGTGAAACAAGGAGGTTACTGGAGCAATGGCAACCGTGCTGGACAAATTCAACGGCCGCCTAGCGGCATGATACGTCGTGAAGATCGCAGCGAGCGAAAAATACAGCCACGAAATAACTTCAATCGGCAAGACAATCGTTTCTGGAAAAACAGAAACCGATAACAAGCCAAGATCACCCACTAAAACAGGTGTATACAAGCCTGCTTTATCGCATCCGTGCTTTTACCAATATGCACTACCACTCGTATCAGAAGTTGATGCTTTGGTTTAATCTGAATTAATGCTATAACTGCCACTTCTTTAGTGTTTAGTGCAATATATCCCATGAACTCGCAGCAACCAGGAAATTCTTGGCAACGATCAGAGTTGTTAACGCTGCTGTCACTTGCAGGCACGCTGGCTGGTCTTTGCATCACTGGCGTTACCCTGTTCGGAACCATGAAAAAAGCCGCTTTGGCGCAAACCATCGCTGATGACCTTTTAACCGCTGCGGCGCTGATATTCTTGCTATGCACTTACTTTATTTTTCTGGCATTGAAAAGCACAAATAAGAAGATTGCATGGTTATTTGAAAAACTGGCTGACTTTTTGTTTCTTACAGCTTTGACATCCATGGTGGGATCTGGCATCGTCATGATTTACTCAGCCTTTTAACTACTCAGGCGCATCACAGTGTCATGCCCACAATATAAGCCGCTAAAAATCCGTCAAATCCATACCGATACGCCCTGCAGTAACAGGCTTGGTGCGCTGCACAGCTGGTGCTGATACAGCCTCAGCTACTTTGTTGCCATCAAAGTCACAGACCAGCACGCGTAATTGAAAAGCATTGCCGTAGCGATCAGGGGCAGTTAATGTAGCGATAACCGCTTGCGCCAGCGCTGTATGAAAAGCTGCACCCAAGCCACGTTCCACCATCAACTCTGCACCAAAACGGGCTGTTTTGGCGGAGGAAATTTGCAAACAATCGGCTTCTGTCGCACCGATGCTGCGCGCTATTTCGGCGACAAGTTCTGTATCAACCACATTGCGATTGGCATGGGTGATTGTCTCGCCCTGTGCAATTTTGGTAAGTTTGCCAGCCATGCCGCCAATGACCACCTCGGTGATACCTTGCGCCACCGCCTCATCCAGCGCGTAGCGCAAAAAGTCTCCCATCTGCACAAAGCAGGCAGCGGGCAGATCTGGCCGTGTAAGCCGCACCTGTTGCATGGCAAAAGTTTCGGTACGCCCGCCAGTAGTAAGCACAATGATGTTGTGCCCCAGTGTGGCAGCCACCTGTATGCCTTGCACCACACTAGCACGCCACGCGCTGGTGGAATAGGGTTTGACAATGCCAGTAGTGCCCAATATGCTGATGCCACCCAGTATGCCCAGCCGCGCATTGGTGGTTTTGCGAGCCATCTCCTGCCCGCCCGGCACGCTGATGGTGATTTCCAGCCCATGCTCTGCCAGCAGTGCAGCACCTGCTTCGCGCGCATTCTCGGCTATGTTGCGGCGCGGTACGGGGTTGATGGCGGGGCCACCTATATCCAGCCCCAAGCCTGGCATGGTGACTATGCCTACACCATCTCCGCCTTTAAGCACAATTTTGCCTGCTGCATGAGGCAAGATGCAAACACGGGCGGTTAAATGCGCCTTGTCGGTACAGTCGGGATCATCGCCCGCGAATTTTTCTACCCACGCATGCGCCACACGCTCAAGCCCAACGCCAGCAATACCTCCATCACCAACTGCAAAGCGCACACGCTGGCCATTGGGCAGCAGGCTTTCGACCTCTGCAGGCACAGTGCCATGCACAAGCCCTAGCACACAAGCTCGCGCTGCTGCCGCTGAACATGCCCCTGTTGTAAAACCCGTGCGGCTGCCTTTTTGTGAAGGCATAGATGTAGACACTGACTCAGTAACGCTGTGCATAAAAAGGATATTGAACGATAAAACAGCTTACTGTGTAAGCCATCTGGCACCATCGCACATGCTTTCAGGTAGCCAAAAGCAGTGCATTTTTATCTGGCTAATTACTCTCGCTTACTCTTGCTCAACAGCAAAAAAAAGCTCAAGCAATTGCTCCAGCGTCAAAGCAGTAATGAAATCAGACACATCAACGCCTTTGAACTTCTCGAAAAACACCTGCCTATCGAGCTTTAGCCCATGAAATTCTTTGGCAAAATCCTCAATACCTGACCTGCTAAAGAAATCACCGTGGAAAGTAAGATTTATGATTCTATTTTCTACCTCATCAAGCTCAGCATAAACTTCTATGCTGCCCACGCCTTCAAATCTTTTCTTCCTCTTGAAATTATAAATGGGCGATTTCCCGTAATTCCATTCATCCAGAGCATATCTCTCTTCTACAATCCGATTGACGTTTTTAATATCTTCATCCGTCAGAATATAGCCCTTTATTTCTGACTGATTAAACATGGATGCCAGCAAGGCCTGTTTAAACTGATGCATATCAATATTCTCAGGCAGATAGGGCTTGATATTCGTCACCCTGCTGGCTACCGATTGCACGCCTTTGGCCGCCATCTTCTCCTTGGAAACATTCAGGCAAGACCCCAGAACAGACAAGTCAGAATCAAACAGCAATGTGCCATGATGCATAACTCTGCCACGCTTGATGTACTGGGCGTTTCCACTGATTTTTTTCCCGTCAATGGTTATGTCATTGCGACCATTTACCTCTGCCTTGACCCCCAATTTTGAAAGCGCCTCTGCAACCGGGTTAAGGAATACAGAAAAATCAATAGCGGCGTTTTTCTCCTTCTGATTGGTAATGAAAGTGAAATTCAGATTACCCAAATCATGGTAAACAGCACCACCACCTGAGAGGCGACGGACTACTTTAATACCTTTTTCCCTGACGGCATCGTGCTTTATTTCATTATTGGCATTTTGATAAATTCCAACAACTATTGTATTTTTATTTTGCCAAAGCATGAAATACTCTTCATCTTTGCTAAGCACATCAAATGCATATTGCTCAAGGGCAAGATTAAAATAAGGATCGTTGCTTGGGCTAACTATTAATCTCACTTATTTGTCCTTTTCAATTTTACGAATTTTATTTACGTCGTTTGCTTTTACTGCTGTCTGCCGGCTTGCTGCGCCCGCCTCGTGGTGCAGATGGTACAACTGAAACAGTACCTTTGTTGCTGCGACTGTTATCACGTATGGCAACACGTTTGCTACTTTGCGCTGACCATGTCTGCTCTTCAGCCAAGTCTGCAGCAGAAATTGCTTCTTCGTCGCCAGACTGCAAACGTCTGCCCAAAGCCTGTTTTGTGCTGGCTTTGACTGTACCTTTTTTCCCACTGCCGGCCATTTGCAAATCACCGCCATCACCCGCGCGTACCAGACGGAAATCTATTTTGCGCCCATCCAGATCAACACGGCTGACTTGCACCTGCACACGGCTGCCCAGTGTGAAACGCACGCCAGTGCGTTCGCCGCGTAGTTCCTGACGTGTTTCGTCAAATTTGAAATAGTCGCCACCCAGTTCAGTGATGTGTACCAACCCTTCCACATACATGGCATCGAGCGTAACGAACAGGCCAAAGCTGGTAACGGTGCTGACCACGCCGCTGAGTTCTTCGCCCAGAAAGTCACGCATGTATTTGCATTTGAGCCATGCTTCTACATCGCGGCTGGCTTCGTCAGCGCGGCGCTCGTTGGCACTGCAATGCAAGCCAGCAGCCTGCCATGCCAGCATTTCTGCGCTGGCTTTTTTCGGTGCAGTAGTGGGTGCTTTCACGCGGGCGGCCGCAGTTTTTTCAAGCCGTGTCTTGAGTTTGGCTTGTGCTTCTCCCTGCACGGGCAAAACGGGCAGTTGGTATTTTTCGCCCTGCAATATGGCTTTGATGGTGCGGTGCACCAGCAAGTCGGGGTAGCGGCGAATTGGGCTGGTGAAATGGGTGTAGGCATCAAAGGCCAAACCAAAGTGCCCGCTATTAAATGGCGTGTAGATGGCTTGCTGCATGCTGCGCAGGAGCATGGTGTGGATTTGCTCGGCATCGGCGCGGTCTTTGGTGGCTTGCGCAATGGCGGCAAACTCGTGTGTGCTGGGTTCGTCGCTTACGCTTTGCTGCACGTTCATGGTGCGTAAAAAGGCGCGCAGTGTTTCTACCTTTTCGGGCGGGGGCGCGTCGTGTACGCGGTACAGGCCGGGTTGCTTGCTTTGGCCAATAAAGTCGGCAGCGCAGACGTTGGCTGCAAGCATGGCTTCTTCAATGAGCTTGTGCGCCTCGTTGCGGGTGCGGGGAATGATTTTTTCGATGCGGCCGTTTTCGTCACAAACGATTTGGGTTTCTACGGTTTCCAAATCTACTGCTCCACGGCGCTGCCGCGCTTGCGCAAGCGACTGGTAAGCGCCATACAGGTGCATCAAGTCGGGCAGGCGGTCTTTGAGCTTGCGGGCTTCAGGCCCTTTGGTGTTGCTCAGTGCGGCGGCCACTTGTGTGTAAGTCAGGCGGGCATGGCTGTGCATGACGGCGGGGTAAAACTGGTAGGCGTGGATGTCGCCCTGCTCGGTAATGAGCATGTCGCACACCATGCACAGGCGGTCTACCTGCGGATTGAGCGAGCACAAACCGTTTGAGAGCTTCTCGGGCAGCATGGGTATAACGCGGCGCGGAAAGTACACGCTGGTGGCTCGGTCGTAAGCATCAATATCAATGGCGTTGCCGTTTTCAACGTAGTAGCTCACATCAGCAATGGCTACCAGCAGCCGCCAGCCGTGCTTTGCCGCTTTGCCCTTGCCCGATAAAACGGCTGGCTCGCAATACACCGCGTCATCAAAGTCGCGCGCATCTTCGCCATCAATGGTGACGAAGGCAATATCGGTCAAATCCACACGACCATGCCAGTCAGCCGCTTGCACTGTGGCGGGCAGCGCCTTGGCTTGGCGCAGGCAGTTGTCTGAAAAGATGTGCGGCACGCCGTATTTGCGCACGGCGATTTCAATTTCCATGCCAGGGTCATCGACCTCGCCCAGCACCTCTTTGATGCGACCAACGGGCTGGCCATACAAGGCGGGCGATTCAGTGAGCTCTACAACCACAACCTGCCCAGGCAGGGCTCTGGCAATGGCATCTTTGGGTATGAGCACATCTTGCCCGTAGCGCTTGTCTTCAGGGGCAACCAGCCAAATGCCGTTTTCTTGCAGCAAGCGCCCAATAATGGGCTGCGTGCTGCGCTCAATGATTTCAAGCACGCGCCCTTCGGGTCGGCCTTTACGGTCGAACGCTGCAATACGCACCCTGACGCGATCACGGTGCAGCACTGCGCGCATCTCGTTGGGAGACAAATAGATATCGGCTCCTCCGTCGTCTGGCACGAAAAAACCGTGTCCGTCACGATGACCTTGCACAACACCTTCGATCTCGTCAGAATGATTTTTTTTGGTAATAGATTTTTTTTGCATATTTTTTGGTAGAATTCTCCGCTTAGTTGATGCCCAGGTGGCGGAATTGGTAGACGCACTAGTTTCAGGTACTAGCGCTTAACGGCGTGGAGGTTCGAGTCCTCTCCTGGGCACCATCAACAAATTTTTGAATCAAGCCTTTCATGTGTTTGATTGTCCGGCAAAACGGGGTAAATCCTGTGTAACCGCAAAAACATTATTTCTGCCGCTGCCAGTCAGCGGCTTTTTTTTTTGCCTGCGTATAACCGCAACCACCACCTGCGCTACTGTGCAATGTGAGTTTCAGGCTTCATAATGGCAATACTATGAATGCTCCCACTCTCGCTTCTGTGACCAAGTCTGCTTTTTCTGGCCCGGTTGACTGGCGGCGGCTGGCTAAATGGTTGCTGGTCGACGGCATCATCTCTGAATCAGAGCACCAGCGTATTGTCAAACGCTGCTCTCTGGTCGAGAGCAACCAGCATGCTCTACTACGCCTGTCACAGCTGGATGTGACTCGTGCCAGCGACGGCAAAAAGCTCGATATTGAAGACCTGACACAATTTCTGGCAAAGCGCGCTGGCCTGCCATATATGCGCATTGAACCACTCAAAGCCGATTTTGGCAAGGTGGACGAGGGCATGAGCAACGCCTATGCCGAGCGTCATCAGGTACTGCCGCTGAAAATATCGCCAACCGATATGGTAGTGGCAACCTCGCAGCCATTTGTCACAGACTGGATTGCAGAGGTAGAACGCCAATCTCATCGCCAGATCAGCCTAGTAGTGAGCAACCCACAAGACATTGCCCGCTATACCGCAGAATTTTACAATTTGTCCAAATCGGTGTGGGCAGCCTCTAGATCGGGCAGCAATAGCAACATAAGCAGTTTCGAGCAACTGGTTGATCTTGGTAAAAACAAGACTCTGGATGCCAACGATCAAGGTGTAGTGCAGTTGGTCGACTGGCTATGGCAGTACGCTTTCGAACAACGTGCCAGTGACATCCATCTGGAACCACGGCGTGACCAGTCAGCTGTACGCTTTCGTATTGACGGTGTATTGCATACCGTCTACCAAGTGCCGCCTGGCGTAAATGCGGCCATGACAGCGCGTATCAAGCTACTGGCACGCATGGATGTGGTTGAGCGCCGCCGCCCGCAAGACGGCCGCATCAAGACACGCAATACCCAAGGCAACGAGATTGAAATGCGGCTCTCAAGCATGCCCACCGCCTTTGGCGAAAAGCTGGTTATGCGTATTTTCGACCCCGAAGCCGTCGTCAAAACCTGGGATGCACTGGGCTTTTCGCAGCATGATGAGCAGCGCTGGCAACAGCTCACCACCAAGCCACACGGCATCATTCTGGTCACTGGCCCCACGGGCTCGGGTAAAACTACCACGCTGTACTCCACGCTCAAACGGCTCGCTACCGAAGAAGTCAACGTCGCCACAATTGAAGACCCTATCGAAATGATTGAGTCTTCATTCAACCAAACCCAGGCACAGCCCCAGCTTGATTTTGGCTTTGCCGAAGGTGTGCGTACCCTGATGCGGCAAGACCCCGACATCATCATGGTGGGCGAAATCCGCGACCTTGAAACTGCAGACATGGCTATACAGGCTGCGCTCACAGGCCATCTGGTCTTTTCGACCCTGCACACCAACGATGCGCCTTCAGCCATTACGCGCCTGATTGAACTGGGTGTGCCAAGCTACCTGATCAACGCCACACTACTGGGCGTACTGGCGCAGCGCCTGTTACGCTGCCTTTGCCCCCACTGCCGTGCTGCCGATACCGAAGGCAAGCAGCATGCCTTACTGGTTGATGCCATCAAACCCTGGAACCTAACTGGAGAATACCGCGGTTACCTGTCTACAGGCTGTCTGCAATGCCGCAATACGGGCTACCGGGGACGCACAGGTGTATACGAACTCCTCACCGTATCAGATGCATTTAAAACCCATGTCGTGCCCCAGCCCAATATTGAGAATTTGCGCCGTCAAGCCATACGCGATGGCATGCGCCCGTTACGTTTGTCGGGTTCACTTCGCGTAGCTGACGGCACTACTACACTTGACGAACTGCTGGCCACCACACCCGCCGTGCACGGAACAAGCAGACACTCCGAAACAACTGCAAACGCGAGTGATACCTAATGCCTGATACTGCATCTGATTGCGTTAACACTCCATGACGCTGCTACACACATGTATGCGCGCATTGGCTGGCCTGTCAGCTTATTTATGGTGGCTGATACGCACCAGCGTGGACAAGTGGCTCAACGATCAATGCCCCCGCTACGGAGCCTCGCTGTCATACTACGCAGTACTGAGTTTGACATCTCTGCTGATTTTTCTGGTCGGTCTGGTTGGCCTTTTTTTCGGCCATGGCACAGCGCACCAGCAACTGGTGCATGAAGCTGCCGCGCTAGGTCCACGCCTTGGCTCGCTGGTGGATGCATTGCTGCGCTCTGCACAACAACAGCGCGAAGGACTGGTAGCCTCTGCCATGGCACTGGGAGTGCTGGCCGTAGGCGCTACTGGCGTACTGGTAGAAATGCGCGAAGTACTTGACCACATCTGGCGCAGCAAACCTTCTGCAGCACCACAGGCTTCTTTCGGTCAAACGCTGTGGAGGCTGGTGCACACCCGCTTGCTCACTGTGCTGGTGCTATGCGCCATTGGCCTGCTGCTATTAGCCTCGCTGCTGGCATCTGCTTTTTTAACCGCCATGGACACTTGGCTCAACAGCTACCTCAACAGTTCGCTGGAACTGGCAAAAATGCTGCATCCGCTGCTGTCATTCATCATCTTGCTGGCGTTTTTTGCCATCTTGATGGGCAGCCTGCCATCGCGCCGCCCACCGTGGCGCATGGTGCTGCCTGGCGCACTACTGGCAGCACTGTTATTTGTCATCGGCAAACGTCTGATCCGCCTATACATCAAATCCTCTTTCATCACCTCACTGTATGGCGCAGCAGGCACGATAGTCGCCTTGATGGTGTGGGTGTACTACTCTTCGCAAATCGTGCTGCTGGCGGCCGAATTTGCCTGGGTGCTGTACCACGATAAAAGCTACTACAAGCAGCGTGTACTAGCCGCTAACAGACACAGAAAAAAGCGCAAAAAAAAATAACTCAAGCATAAGCAGCCGCGCAATTGCAGTCACAAATAAAAACAACCAAACCCGCCATTGCTGCCAACGCAAAACCACACAAAATGCACACGTCTTGACAAAGCACACAACACCACTGCATAACCCACGCTTTTCATGCATACAATCGCAACGATTAACCCGCCCATTTAACCCACAGGAAGGCCGCATCCATCATGAAAAAACTACTCTCCGCCATTGCCGTACTGCTTTGCATCACCGCTTGCAGCTTTGGCTCAAACTCGGCCGAAAACGTCGCAAAAGCCTTTGTACAAGCAGGTTACGAAGGTGATGCAGACAAAATGATTTCTTTCATTCACATACCCGCCGACCAAAACCACGCTGGCATGTCAGAACTGCTTACAGGCAAAATCAAAATGGCTGCTGAAGTAAAAAAGAAACAAGCTGATGAAAAAGGCGGCGTAAAAGACATCACTGCCAAAACCATGGATGCCACAGAAAACCAGCCCGACGACCAAAAACGTGTTTCCATCAATATCACTTTTGGCAACGGCTCCAGCGTCTCAGATGAAGTAAACCTCATCAAGGTCGATAGCAAATGGAAAGTTAAAATGTAAAACTCCAGCCATAAAAGATTTTACATGCCCGCGGCAGGAATAATGCTTGTTCCAATTACAACCATGCCACTCACAAATACCAGCATCCATTACCATCTGGATGCTGGATTTTTAAAATAACAAAAAACCAAATAAGCCACAGCAATAGAATCATTCAGATCCATGACAAATGCGAAGTTACCCATAAAAACTTTCTGCATCTGGCAACAATGGCTGCTACTGCTCCTACTGGCTGCATTACCATGGGCTTATCTTCCTCTTGCCCATATAGGTAAACACAAGCTCTGGCACCCTCCTGAAAAAGTCGAAATTGGTGACTTTATTTATCGTATGGGCAGTGATGCTGACAGTGAGCTTATAGCCCATTTAAGCGGCTTTGATTATTCACACATCGGCATGGTGATACAAACGCAGCCGCTACAAATCATCCACGCAACAACCGATGATGATGCTCGCAGAGCCAATCAAGTAATCAGCAGCAGCTTTTCAGAATTTACGCGTACAGCCAAACGCTATGCTATTAGCAGGGCCAGCTTTTTATCTCAGACACAAAAAAAAGCCATAGCCCAAGCACTGCACCAGCGTATTGGCGAACAGTTTGTTTTACTTGAGCAAGGCAAAAAAAACCTGTATTGCACTACGCTGCTTGAAGATGAAATAAAAAAGCAATTTGCATTCTCACCTGATTACCAGCACGTTGATGCACCAGTATTTCGTGGCAAATACCTCTTTCCAAAGTCGTTTTACCAATATCCTGATATGGAAATACTTTTCACATCAGACGAGCAATAGCAAACACATACAACCAGAAAATATTTGAAAATGCCATTTCAATAAGTAAAACAAAATAACATAATTTAACAAGAATATGGCATAGCTTTAAATGGCATTCTGATAGCATCTCTACCGATTTGAGTTGCTGATATACATGCATCCATCTTCTTTTTTCAAACAAGCATCTTGAAAGGATTGTTAAATATGCTCTCGTCTAAAAAACTGCTTGCTGCAAGCATCGTCGGTGCTTCGGTTTTTGTCTGCACCAGTGCCTTTGCTCAGTACGTTGGTCCTTCAGCGGCTGTGCCCACCTACAACTCTGTAGCAGATGTACTCAAAAACCCGGTAGAAGATGCGCCAGTCATACTTGAAGGCTACCTCACCAAAAAAGTAGCCAAAGAAAAATACGTCTTCTCTGATGACAAAAGCGAAATCAAGGTTGAAATCGACAACAAACACTTTCCGCCCACACCCGTCAATGAGAAAACCAAAGTGCAAATTCGTGGCGAAGTAGACAAAGAAATTTTGCGCAACCCTGAAATTGACGTTAAGCAGGTGCAAATAATCCATTAGTGCACTGCCCCGCACCTTGCATGTGACAATACAATGGCCTTGTTGTATTGCCATTAATCAGGAGAGTTGCCATGCACTTAGCCAAACGCTTTACCCTGACTGCACTTTTAAGCGCCTCTGCACTTGCCAGCAGCGCCTTGGCGCAATATACAGGGCCCACAGGGCCATTCACTCCTAAACCTCCCGCACAACCCGCATACAAATCCATTGCCGAAGTATTGAAACAACCGGTCGATGATGCGCCCGTAGTTGTTGATGGATACATCACCCGCCGCATTGCCAAAGAAAAATACGTGCTTTCCGATGGCAGCTCCGAAATCAGGGTCGAAATCAACCAGAAATACCTGCCTGCAAGACCCTTCAATGACAAATCAAGGGTGCAAATTCGAGGGGTAGTTGATAACGACCGACGCAATGATCCCGAAATTGATGCCAAGTTTCAACTGATACTGCACGATTGACACGGAGGCATTACATGAAGCTCTTCATTCGGACATTACTGCTGGCAGTTGTTCAGCTTGCCTGCTCCCCAACTTTTGCATATGCACAAGAACCCGTTACAGCCATGAATAGCAGTGAAGAGAGCAAACACCAAGGTTTTTATACCTTGGCTAACAAAGACGTCCAACTCGTACAAGCCCTAAAAGCCGTGCAATCAAAAATCTCTGCCAACTCTGACGCCTATTTCGCATTCGGATTTGACGATTTGATTTTTATCAAAACCATCGTACCCCCACAGCCCGGCCTTATAGATGTAGATTCCCAAAAAGAAATGATGGCCGTCAGAACCGGCGTCACCCCACAGGTCATTACATTGCCAAATGACGCACTATTTGCACACTGTATGCAAAAAATGCGAAAAAATCCCGAGCAATATCCTCTCGCAGACCGTGTAAGACTTGCCATCACACTTGCCACTGGCGACGACAACTATTCCAATTTCGACAATCGCAAGCCTGATCCATCGTGGGTTGAATCCAAGGGCGTCCTTACCCTGCGTTACTATCGCATGGCACTTAGTTACAGTTCGGCTCCACCATGGATGGAAGTTTGCACCCTGACCGCCGACTCACAGAACAAGCCCAATCTGTCATGTCAAAAAATAGCTGATTCGCCGTTTAAATAGATACGACATTGCAGGCCGTAACATTTCCGGAAATTCAGAAAGCAAACTCATGGATATCAAGAAATTAACTATTCTGCACTCTAATGATATGCATGGAGATTTTTTGGCGGAAAAACTCGACGAAAAACTCACTGGTGGTGTTTCGCAGCTTGCCTGGTACATCAACCATGTCAGAAAAACCGAGCCCAATACCATTTATGTGATATCAGGCGATATGTTTCAGGGCTCTATCATTGACTCTGAATACAAAGGCGTTTCAACCATCGACATGGTAAATGCCCTGCAGCCTGATGTGGTAGCTCTTGGCAACCATGAATTTGATTACGGTCTGGCGCATCTGCTGTTTTTGGAAAGGTGTGCCAATTTTCCCATTATCAATGCCAATTTGCAAATACGAAACAGCAGCAACAGACTGTTTAGCACACATCAGATTCTTGATGTGAATGGCATCAATATTTTGCTGACAGGCATTATTACCGAAGAAATTTTAAATTACAAATCAGATGAACTCATCAGCACCTTTATTGATGTCAATGAAGCAGCTCAGGAAATTGAAAGAATATGCAATCTCTACAAATCGGTGGATATTGATCTGACGGTTGTTCTAACCCATATAGGCCATGATGAAGACATCAAACTGGCGCAAGCAATCAAGCCCGAGCTGGGTGTAGATATCATCATCGGCGGGCACTCACATACTTTCCTTGAAAAGCCCGACGAGGTTAATGAAATTCTTATAGCTCAGGCTGGAGTGGGCACTGACTTTATTGGCAGATTTGATCTTGAAATCGACATGGATAACAACTCTGTTTGCCGCTATAACTGGCAACTGATTC
>CAZUBE010000008.1:0-68856 GCA_964618495.1 uncultured Allobrachymonas sp.
GGCCACGGCTGCGTTAAAACT
Organism: uncultured Allobrachymonas sp.; assembly: GCA_964618495.1. Classification (GTDB taxonomy): domain Bacteria; phylum Pseudomonadota; class Gammaproteobacteria; order Burkholderiales; family Burkholderiaceae_C; genus Brachymonas. The sequence continues at coordinate 22 of CAZUBE010000008.1, forward strand.
GCTCACTGAATCAACGGGCTGGTTGCCCAAAGAAACAATCACATCGCCCTCTTGCAAGCCAGCTTGTTCGGCGCGGCTGCGAGGGGCAACGTCTTGCACCAAAACCCCGCCTTTTACCTGCAACTGCTTGCGCTGCGCTGCGCTGATATCAGCTACCTCCAGCCCCAAAGAGCGTGCATTGGCCACAGCGCCTGCCTTTTTATCTGCATCACCCGCTTCGGCACGCTGGCCTTCTTCAAGCGATTTGCCTATGACTACCGATACGTTTTTGCTGCTGCCATTGCGCAGCAGAGTTACCGAAACCGTGGTGCCAGGCTTGGTTTCGCCTACCAGACGTGGCAAATCAGAAGTGCGCTCGATGTTTTTGCCGTTGAATTTGGTGATGATGTCGCCTGGCTGGATGCCCGCTTTATCGGCAGGCGCGTTTGCTTCAACGCTACGCACCAATGCGCCCTGCTCTGCTGCCAATCCCAGCGATTCAGCCACTTCTTTGTCTACGGGAGCAATCTGCACCCCAATGCGGCCGCGCGTTACGCTGCCTGTGGCGCGCAACTGGTCGGCAATGCGCATAGCTTCGTCAATCGGAATAGAAAATGAAATGCCCATAAAGCCGCCCGAGCGCGAGTAGATTTGGCTATTGATGCCCACCACTTCGCCACTCATATTAATCAGCGGACCACCTGAATTGCCGGGGTTAATGGCTACATCCGTCTGAATGAAGGGCAGATATTCGCCCGTATCGCGCTGTTTGGCGCTCACAATGCCCGCAGTGACAGAGTTTTCAAGGCCAAAAGGTGAGCCAATAGCCACCACCCACTGCCCGACCTTGAGATTGTCTACATTACCTACTTTGACGGGAGTCAGGTTTTTGGCATCGATTTTGACTACAGCCACATCGGTGCGCTTGTCTTTGCCTACCACCTTGCCTCTGAACTCGCGCTTGTCGGGCAACGTTACCACCAGCGCATCGGCATCATCTACCACGTGGGCATTGGTCATGATGTAGCCATCGGCCGAGAGCACAAAACCAGAACCCACGCCTGCGGGACGCTCCTCCATGCCGCTATCAGGCGCTTGCTGGCGGCGGCGCGAGCCACTGTCTGGGATGGTGATACCGAAAAAACGGCGCAGCAGCTCTTCCATCGGGTCGCCAGAGCTCCTGCCAGCAAAGGGATTGCGCTGCACTTTTTCCATCACGCGGATATTGACGACGGAAGGCCCCACGCGTTCGACCAGCGGCGTAAAGTCTGGCAAGCCTGTTACCAATGGCGCAGTGCTGCTTGCCACTGCGGGTTGAGAGGCAGCGACAACAGCAGCTTGCGCGCCAGAAGCCGCATGCTGCGCCGATGCTGGATAGTTGCACCCAAATAGCACGCCGCCAATCAAGCCAGTTAGCAAGGCAGCAGTGGTTACGGCGCGTGAAGAGCCACGGCGCGAGTAAACCCCGTCACGCTTGGCGTCGGCAGGGTTTGCAGGAGAAGAGCCAAAATCAAAAGACATGGGAGCATCACCTCATAAAAATGCAAGTCAATTACTGATACCAAGCCAGAATATACAGTTTCAAGCTGTTGCTGGCTATCGCTAAAAATTATCAGCCATAACTTGGGGCGCTGCCTGGCAAAAGCAAGGGCACAAAGCGCAACAGATAGCGCCGTTTGTATCAAAGTCTGCACAGCGCCCCGCGTAAAACGCTGGCGTATGCGGTGTAAACATGGGCGCTAGCGAGGTTTGTAAAACCAGCACGCAGCTTCTAGCAGACAATTTCCGCTACGCGCAATCAGGCGCTGCAGAGGCACTCTGCGCCCAAACAACAGCACTGCGCAATGCGTGCCACTGTGCTGGCATGTGCGGGCGGCTAACCCACACCCACTGCACCGCAGGGCGCATAGCTACTTGCGCTGGCTGGCTCAAGCGCAGCAGCATGCAGCTCTGCCCATCAAACACCAATGCGCATTGCAAAAACGCTGCCCCTGCTTGTGTGCCCGCACCCGCATTGGCGCTCAACGCCTGTGCAGCCGCTTGCCTATTCGGCTTTGTGGCTGTTGGCTCAGCAGACTCAGCCGCAGCTACTTGCAGCCGCCATACCGCACCTGTCCACAGCAACCAGCCTGCTGGCATCTTTTGCAGACTGCGCCACGCTAAAAAAACCATGCCTGCTTCTGCCAGCAATACTGCCACCCAGAAATGCCAAGAGGCATAACTGGCTTGGCGCTGGAACAAAATCCAAAGCGTTGCCAGTAATGCCTCTAAAGCAACTACAACAAGCAGACCCCATTTTTGCAAGCCGCTTGCATCCAAGCGGTACTGCACAGGTGCAGGGCTGCGAGCCTTCACGGCGCTAACATCAAACCCGCTTGAAAATCACCGTGCCGTTGGTGCCACCAAAGCCAAAATTGTTTTTCATGGCTACATCAATACGCATATCGCGTGCAACATTGGCGCAGTAGTCCAAATCGCACTCGGGGTCTTGATTGAAGATATTGATGGTTGGTGGGGATTTTTGGTGGTGCAATGCCAATACGGTAAACACGCTTTCAACACCGCCAGCACCACCGAGCAGGTGGCCTGTCATGCTCTTGGTTGAGTTGACCACGATTTTTTTGGCATGGTCACCCAGCGCGGCTTTAATGGCATTGGTTTCGTTCAAATCGCCCAGCGGGGTGGATGTGCCGTGCGCGTTGATGTAATCAATCTCGTCGGCATTGATTTTTGCATCACGCAAAGCTGCAACCATGGCGCGGCGCGGGCCGTCCATATTGGGTGCAGTCATGTGGCTGGCATCGGCACTCATGCCAAAACCAGCTACTTCAGCATAAATGCGTGCGCCGCGTGCCTTGGCGTGCTCGTATTCTTCCAGCACCAGTACGCCAGCACCTTCGCCCAGCACGAAGCCATCGCGGTCTTTGTCCCAGGGGCGGCTGGCGGTAGCGGGGTCGTCGTTGCGGATGGAGAGCGCCCGCATACTGGCAAAACCGCCTACGCCCAAGGGTGATACGGTCGATTCAGCACCACCGGCAAGCACCACATCCACGTCGCCATGGGTAATCATGCGAGCTGCCTGCCCGATACTGTGCAAGCCTGATGTACAAGCAGTCACGATCGACAGATTCGGGCCTTTGTAGCCCATGCGGATAGAAACCTGCCCTGCCACCATATTGATGATGGAGGCAGGTACAAAAAACGGGGTAATACGGCGCGCGCCACGCTTCATGAGTTCGCCGTGCGTATCCTCAATCATGGGCAGGCCACCAATGCCTGAGCCAATAACGCAACCAATGCGTTCGGCAAATTCAGGTGTAAGTGCATCGCCCGATGGCAGGCCAGCATCTTGTGCAGCCTCGTGTGCAGCGGCAAGACCATAATGGATAAAGGTATCCATGGTGCGCGCTTCTTTGCTGTTGACATATTTGTCAAGTTCAAAGTTCTTGACTTCGCCAGCAATGCGACTGCTTATTTCTGAAGCATCAAAACGGGTAATGGCAGCAATGCCACTGTGGCCAGCCAGCAGATTGGCCCATGCCGTGCTTACCGTGTTGCCTACGGGCGTAACACAGCCCAGACCAGTAACAACAACGCGACGATGAGTCATGACTTTCCTCTAAAAAGAAAAATGCCTGTCAAGGGCAGGCTGGTATGTGCATATCTCTGAAACACAGGCACGTCGCGAGGCACATGAACCCGCGACGGCCAGCTCTGACAAGAAAAAATCAGGCTTTTTGATTTTTCTGTGCGTAGTCAATGGCGTTTTGCACTGTAGTGATTTTTTCAGCTTCGTCATCGGGGATTTCGATGCTGAACTCGTCTTCCAGTGCCATGACCAGTTCTACCGTATCCAGTGAATCGGCGCCCAGATCGGCTACGAAAGATTTTTCGTTGGTGACTTGTGCTTCTTCAACACCGAGTTGTTCTGCAATGATTTTTTTGACGCGTGCTTCGATATCGCTCATGGTTTGTCTCTATGAGGGTTGGTTAAAGAAACTGCATTCTATACGTTTACCGTGAAAAATCACGGCCATACTTTAAATGCAGCGAAGAAAACAGGAGCAAACGCCATCAAAATTTCCAAAAAGCGTTTGTCCAATTTGCAAAAACTGTTTTTATAAAAAACGGTTTTTGCAAAATTAACACATATACATGCCGCCGTTGACGTGCAACTCTTGGCCTGTGATATATGCAGCCTGCGGCGAAGCCAGAAAAGCTACAGCATGCGCAATATCTTGCGGCTTGCCCAAATGCCCCAGCGGAATTTGTGCCAGCAGCGCCTTTTGCTGCTCTTCGCCCAAATCTGCCGTCATATCGGTGCTAATAAAGCCAGGAGCAACGCTATTGACTGTAATGCCACGGCTGCCCAGTTCACGCGCCAAGGCACGGCTCATACCTGCCACACCCGCTTTGGATGCCGCATAGTTGGCCTGCCCCGGGTTACCCGATGCGCCTACTACGCTGGTGATACTGATGACGCGGCCTTGACGCTGTTTCATCATGGGCTTGATGGCTGCACGGCTCATGCGAAATACGGCTTTCAGGTTGGTGTCAATCACCGCGTCCCATTCTTCGTCTTTCATGCGCATGGCCAACATATCACGGGTGATGCCTGCGTTGTTAACCAATATATGCAAAGCGCCATGTTCTTTGACGATAGCATCAATTACGTTTTGGCAAGATTCGCCATCAGTGACGTTGAGCACAATGCCCGCAATACCTGCCGCACTGATTTTTGCAGCACCTTCAGCGGTGGTGGCTGTGCCAATTACGGTTGCTCCCTGTGCTTTGAGTTCGGCAGCAATCGCCGCACCAATACCGCGGGTAGCACCGGTCACAAGAGCGATCTGGTTTTGCAATGTCATTTCATGAATTCCTTTATTGAATGCTTGTATTCTTACAGGGCAGCTTTTAACTCTGCCAAGGTAGCCTGATCAAATAGTGTATATGCAACCAAATCCGCATCAATGCGTTTGCACATGCCAGCGAGTACTTTACCGGGGCCGCATTCAACAATGCGGTTAATACCTCGTGCCTTGACTGCCTGCATACACTCTACCCAGCGCACGGGACCAAAGGCCTGACGATAAAGCGCATCTTTGATTGCAGCAGGATCACCGACCACTGCTACGTCAATATTATTGATCAGTGGTATTTGCGGTGCCGCAAAATCAACTTCAGCAAGTCTGGCGCGCAATTTTTCGGCTGCAGGCTGCATCAAACTAGAGTGAAAAGGTGCAGACACAGGCAGCAACAAGGCGCGCTTTGCGCCTGCGGCTTTGAGCTGCTCGCAAGCGCGCTCTACGCCGGCCTTGCTGCCAGCAATGACTGTCTGGCCCGGATCGTTGAAATTAACGGCTTCTACCACTTCGCCACTGGCAGCTTTATGCTCTGCACATATTTCCTGCACTTTTCCTGCATCTAGCCCCAATATGGCAGCCATGGCTCCTGTGCCTACAGGCACTGCTTCTTGCATGGCGGCAGCGCGCAGCCGCACCAATGGTGCAGCTTGTGCAAGAGTAAGCGCACCTGCTGCTACCAATGCAGAGTATTCACCTAGCGAATGCCCTGCTACGATGGCAGGCTCTGTGCCACCTTCTGCACGCCAGATACGGTAGGCCGCTACGCCAGCAACCAGCATCACTGGCTGGGTATTGGTGGTTAGCGCCAATTCTTCTTTGCTGCCGCTGCTGATAAGCTGCCCGATGTCTTGCCCAAGCGCATCAGACGCTTCTTGCAAGGTAGCCTGCAAAACAGGGTGATCGCCCCAGCCATCAAGCATGCCAGGCGATTGTGAGCCTTGGCCAGGAAATACAAATGCAAAAGCTTGTGTCATGGTATTTTTTCTTCAGGTTTAATTCTGGATATTGTGACAAATACTGTGCTGTCTCAAAAGGGCGTTAACACCTTAATACTGCACCAGTGCAGAACCCCAGGTAAAGCCGCCGCCTACACCTTCAAGCAGCAGTTTCTGCCCTCGTTGAATCTGGCCACTACGCACATACTGATCCAGCGCCAGCGGTATAGATGCAGCCGATGTATTGCCATGCTCCTGCACTGTGTTGACCACTTTCTCAGGCGGCAAATGCAGCTTACGTGCGGTACCCTGCATGATACGAATATTGGCTTGGTGCGGCACCAGCCAGTCAATTTCTTCTTGTGCCATACCCGCTTTTTCCAGCGTGGTGCGTGCGGTTTTCTCAAGCAGCCCCACGGCCAGCTTGAATACGGCTTGCCCGTCCATTTGCAGCAGCGGATTGCCCGATGCAACACCTCCGCTAACATGCCCGGGCACGCACAAAATATCGCGATAGCGGCCATCGGCATGGATATCAGTTGCAAGAATGCCTGGCTGGTCTGACGCTTCCAGCACAACAGCACCAGCACCATCACCAAACAATACACAGGTAGTGCGATCGTTGAAATCAAGAATGCGCGAAAAAACTTCACTGCCTATGACCAGCGCCTTGCGTGCAGTGCCAGTGCGCAGCATCGCATCAGCTACCGTCAAAGCGTACATGAAGCCGGTGCAAACCGCCTGCACGTCAAAAGCAGGGCAATTGTTGGTAATGCCGAGCTTTTGCTGCACGATGGTTGCCGTAGAAGGAAACACCATATCAGGTGTGCTAGTAGCCAGCACAATCAGATCAATTTGTTGTGCATCCAGCCCAGCCGCATCCAGGGCTTTGCGTGCTGCATCAGCTCCCATATCGCTGCTGAAAACACCTTCGTCAGCAAAATGACGCGCATGAATACCAGTGCGCTCAACAATCCACTCGTGCGAAGTCTCCAGCCCTTTTTGAGCCAGTAATTCCACCATATCCTGATTGGATACACGGCGCGGCGGCAAATAGCTACCAGTGCCAGCAATGCGGGCGTAAATCTGTGTCATATGATTGATATTGCCTGTTTTTACAGAAATTAGGGGCAAAACGTTGATACCCGAACTGTGTAATTTTAACGGTCGAAATTACACATAACAACACTTCAGGTACAAATCTCAACGCAAACAAATAATGCGAGCAATGCTTACTTGGCGGTCTGCATCATCTTCATTGCTGAGGTTATCAATGTAGAAACCTCACTCATATTGCTTGGAACCACCAGCGTGGTTGCGGCCTCTGAAGCCAGTTTGCCATAAGCCTCTACGGCTTTTTCTGCCACTTTAAGTTGCACTGCCTGCTCGCCACCGGGCTGGCGAATAGCCGCAGCAATGCGTTCAATAGCCATTGCCGTAGCATCTGCAACCGCAGTAATAGAGGCCGCATCACCTTCAGCGCGGTTGATAAGAGCTTGTTTTTCACCTTCAGAGCGTGCAATAAACGCTTCGCGCTCGCCTGTGGCAATGTTGATTTGCTCTTGGCGGCGGCCTTCAGAGGCGGCAATCAGGGCACGCTTTTCGCGCTCGGCGGTGATTTGCGCCTGCATGGCGTGCAAAATCTCTTTGGGTGGGGTCAAATCCTTGATTTCGTAGCGCAAAACTTTCACGCCCCAGTTCAGCGCAGCTTCGTCAATGGCTTGCACCACTTGCGCGTTGATGATGTCGCGCTCTTCAAAAGTGCGGTCCAGCTCCAGCTTGCCAATAACCGATCGCAGCGAGGTTTGCGCGAGTTGCGTTACAGCAATGATGTAGTTCGACGAGCCATAGCTGGCGCGCATGGGGTCGGTCACTTGAAAATACAAAATACCATCAACCTGCAGCTGCGTGTTGTCGCGGGTGATACAAATCTGGCTGGGTACATCCAGCGGAATTTCTTTCAGGCTGTGCTTGTACGCTACCTTGTCAAGAAAAGGCAATATCAGGTTAAAACCGGGAGCCAGTGTGGCATGGTATTTACCCAAACGCTCAAGCACCCAGGCGTTTTGCTGCGGCACAACCTTTACAGCACGGGTAACAAAAAATACAACTACGGCAACAATAACGATTGCGACAAAAAAACCATCCATGTCAGCACTCCCAAATCAATAAAAATCGCTCATAAAAATAAAACACCATATGCGCTGAATCAAAAATCCACAAGGCACTTAAACCTCTGAAGTTGCATCGGCCTGTGGCTCACTTGGCTCAACTACCAAACTGCTACCTTCCATTTCTGCAATGCGATACAAACCGGCAATTGCTGCTTGCCCGGGGCGCAATACCGCATTCCATTGTGCTCCCCTGTATTTGACGCTGGCACTGCCATCGGGCTGCCACTCATCAATTTGTACAACAGCCCCCACATCCATATGCATGCTGCGCAACACCTCTTGCGGGTCTGGCAAGGGCTGGCGGCGACGGTAAATATGCCAGACTGGTACCAAAGTTGCTGCCACTGCTGCAGCCACAGTCATTTGAGCCGAAAGCCCCAGCCCCAAATGTCCAGCCAACGCCCCGGCTACCGCACCAATAGCCAGCATCAACAGATAAAACGTACCCGTGAGCAGCTCAATAATAATCAGGCTGCCCGTCAATATCCACCAAATCGTTGCATGAGACATGCGTACTCCTGTAAAAAACTGCTGTACCCTGCACCTGTTTGCCGCCAGCTTGATGCTAGCAGCATAGCATCAAGCCGCATTGAGTGCAGACTCCCATAACTTGTCCAGCGCTTGCGTCCAGCGTGCAATATCGGTCTGCGGTGCAAAGCTGGCTTGCAGGCTGTTATACAGCATGGTATAGAAATGGCTTGGCGTGAGTTGCGGCATGGCCTGCTGCAATTGCAAAAAATTGTCGTTGATATAGCCACCAAAATAGGCTGGATCATCAGAATTGATAGTAATACGCAGCCCTGCTTGCAGCAACTCTGGCAAATTGTGTTGCGCGAGCTGCTCAAACACGCAAAGCCGCACATTGGATAGTGGGCAAACTGTCAATGCCACCTGTGTTTGTGCCAGCCTTTGCAGCAATTCGGGGTCGTCAGCAGAGCGCACGCCATGGTCGATGCGCTCAGCACCCAGCACATCAAGTGCCGCACGCACATAGGCTGCAAGCCCTTCTTCACCGGCATGTGCAACCCGATGCAAGCCCAGCATAGCAGCCTGTGCAAATACGCGGGCAAATTTCTCAGGTGGGTTGCCGCGTTCTGATGAGTCCAGCCCTACGCCAATCAAGTACTCGCACCATGGCGAGGCAGCATCAAGAGTTTGCAGCGCTTCGTCTTCAGACAAATGGCGTAGAAAACACATAATCCAGCCACAGCTAATGCCCAGTTGCTGCTCGGCCTGCGCCGCAGCACGCAGCAGACCTGGCATAAACACATCAAAGCCAATGCCACGCGCCGTATGCGTTTGCGGATCAAAAAATGCCTCAACACGCACCACATTGTCTGCTGCTGCCCGCTGAAAATACGCCCATGCCAGATCGAAAAAATCCTGCTCGGTACGCAGCACATTGCAGCCCGCGTAATACAAATCAAGAAACGATTGCAAGCTTGTAAAAGCGTAGGCACGGCGCAGTGCTTCAACATCGGCGTAAGGCAAGGCTACGCCATTGCGCTGCGCCAGTTTAAAAATAAGCTCAGGCTCCAGTGTGCCTTCAATGTGCAAATGCAACTCGGCCTTGGGGCTGGTTACCAGTAACTGCGTTAATACAGAAGGCGCAATAGAGTGAAAGCGATTGGTGTGCATGGCGATATATGTGTGTTTAAAACAGCGTATTGAACATTTTTCAATTGTGCTATGCCTTAAGCGTAAATTGATATGTCCATACCGCCAATAGTCTTTGTCGTAATCGGGCAACAAGCACTATTTGCAAGAGGTGCCTCAGTGCAATATGCGCAATTATTTAGATATAATGCTCGACTTGCTGGCAAACCCCGTCGGCCTGATCAACTGTAGACGGGGACAATTTAGCGGGCTGGCGTTGCAGGCGCGATCTTCCTGTAACAAAACCTGCGTACCTTTGGAAAACATTAGCTAATGACCACTATCCGCGTAAAAGAAAACGAACCGTTTGAAGTTGCTCTGCGCCGTTTCAAACGCACTATTGAAAAACTGGGCTTGCTCACCGACCTGCGTGCCCGTGAGTTTTACGAAAAACCCACAGCCGAGCGCAAGCGCAAAAAAGCTGCTGCCGTTAAACGCCACTACAAACGTGTGCGTTCCATGCAGTTGCCCAAGAAGCTGTACTGATTGCATTGGGGCGCATACCGCCCTGTAGCAATCTGGACATCTTCCAACCCGCCTCGGGACGCCGACGCGGGTTTATTTTTTCCCAAAAATCACCCAGAACTTTCAAAAAGGCTTGTTATGTCCCTCAAAGAACAAATTACCGAAGACATGAAAACCGCCATGCGCGCCAAAGACACAGAGCGCCTGGGCACCATTCGCCTGCTGCAAGCTGCCATCAAGCAGCGCGAAGTGGATGAGCGCATTACGCTGGATGATGCAGCGATTGTCGGCGTAGTAGACAAGCTGGTTAAGCAGCGCAAAGACAGCATTGCCGCATTCGAGCAAGCTGACAGGCAAGATTTGGCCGACAAAGAAAAAGCCGAGCTGCTCATCTTGCAGGTTTACCTGCCTGCACGCATGAGCGAAGCTGAAATTGCTGCTGCCGTACAAGCCATTGCCAGCGAGTTTGCAGCCACCGAAGGCCGCAAGCCAGCCGCTGCCGATATGGGCAAAATCATGGGCGCGGCCAAAGCACAACTGGCTGGCAAAGCCGATATGGGGCAGGTTTCTGCCGCTGTTAAGGCTGTACTGGCTTAACAGGCATTAGTTCAGGCATCTGCCCTGTTGCTCTGCCAGCTCTGACGGGCAACAAGGCGCGCCTGATTTTTTAAACTCCTCTTGCGCAACGGCTGTATTTTTAGCCGCGCCGTGGCAAGCACAAGCCTCGCCTTGCGCAGCAACCACCAATTCGTGCATCAACGGGCATTCAGCCGCCGAATGCTGCCCCTGCCCATCGGCATTGCAGCGGCTTAACAAAGCCATTAACTGCTTTTCAAGCACGTGCAAGCTATGCAAACGGGTGCGCACCCGCTCAATTTGCGCCTGCACCAAAGAATCGGCACAAAAACCATCCGCATTGGGATCGTCCATCAGGGCCAGTAATTGCTGAATATCAGCCAGAGGAATATCCAGCGAACGGCAATGCCGGATAAACGCCAACCTCTGTACATGCGCCTGCCCATAAGCACGGTAGCCGTTGTCGCTGCGTGCCGGTGGCGGCAGCAGCCCCGTTTTTTCGTAATACCGGATAGTTTCGCTATCTACGCCCACGGCTGCAGCCAACTCACTGATGCGCAGAGGCCTTGACAATCTGGATGATGTGTTCATACAACAATTTCTTTATTTAAGTGCTTGACATTGTAGTTGCTACAGGGTTTCCAATGCTGCCATAGATCTTTTGGAGTATGACAGTATGGACACATCAGAGCGCATCCGTGCCTCGAAATCATCGGCTAAACCCTGTTCTGCAGGCTGCACACACGATGCCCGCCGGCGTAAGGCAGGGCCTTGCCCGGGGCATTCGGCAAACTGTACAGAGGTCTGTAGTTGCCAAAGCGCAGATAGCGCACATGCAGCATCTTCTTGCGATTGCAGCAGCCATGCGCACACACAGGCCAAAGAAGATGCGCATCAACAATGTGGGCATAAGCATAAGCATGAGCATGAACACCACGACCATGCACACCAGCACGGCTCATGCAACCACGATCACAGCGCTCCAGCAAGGCAAGCGCCCCAAACGCAGGAAGCTTCTGCCTGCGGTTGCAGCAGCCAACAAAACGCCCCAGCAGCAAAAGACAGCCACCAAAGCTGCGGACACGAGCACGGGCATAAACACGCACACGCAGAGCACAGTGCTTGCGCTCATGATGTGCATACGCACCACAGCAGCCACGCAGCACACAACCACACACACGGCGCTTGCAGCTCCAGCACTGCCGCAAAAGCCGCCCCAAAAGCGCAAGCCTCCGCAGCCTGCGGTTGCAGCAGCCAACAAAACGCCCCTGCCGCAAAAGACAGCCACCAAAGCTGCGGGCACGCCCATCATGACCATGACCACAGCCACGAGCACGACCATCACGGTCACGCGCACGGCGCTTGCAGCCACGACCACAGCGCCCCCGTGCAAGAGCTCGATAGCACGCAAACATCTGCTTCAGGGCAATGGTTTCGCATCATGGAAATGGATTGCGCCGTAGAAGAAAGCGAAATCCGCCGTGCGCTTGAAGGCATGGCAGGCATTGCCCAGTTGCAGTTTGCCCTGCCCCAGCGTGCCTTGCGCATTGATGCCGATGATGCCGCCGTGCAGCAAGCATTGGCTGCCATTCGCCGTTTGGGCTATAACCCCAAGCCTTTGGCCGTAGCCAACGCCGCGGCACAGTCTGACTGCTCGGCCTGCGAGCTGCCTGCCGACTTGCCAAATCAGAAAAAAATGCTGGTGCAAATGGGCGCGGCACTGCTGCTGGCGCTGGTGGCAGAAATTATCGACATCGCTCTTGACCACCAATACAACCTGCCCTGGCGCATTACCAGCATGGTGCTGGCAGTGGCGGCAATTGGTCTTTCGGGCTTTTCTACCTACCGCAAAGGCTTGCAATCATTGCTGCGTGGTAGTCTGAACATCAACACGTTGATGACCGTTGCCGTAACTGGCGCAGTAGCCATTGGCCGCTGGCCCGAAGCGGCTATGGTTATGGCGCTATACGCCATTGCAGAATGGATTGAAGGCCGCGCTGCCGACCGCGCCCGCAATGCCATTAAAGCCCTGATGGTGCTCACGCCCGAGCAGGCCGACGTATTGCAACCCAATGGCGAGTGGCTCTCCACACCCGTAGCATCCATCCAGCCTGGTGCTGTGTTGCGCGTAAAAGCGGGCGAGCGCATTGCGCTTGATGGCGTAGTGCTTGAAGGCAACAGCGCCGTAGATCAGGCTTCCGTCACGGGCGAAAGCATCCCTGTGGACAAAGCCGCTGGTGACACCGTGTACGCAGGCACCATCAACGGCACCGGCCTGCTGCAAGTGCGCAGCACCGCCCACGCCAGCGAAACCATGCTGGCACGCATCATTGAGGCAGTAGAACGCGCCCAGTCCAGCCGCGCACCCGTGCAGGCGTTTGTTGACCGCTTTGCCGCCATCTACACCCCAGCCATGTTTGCCCTGTCCTGCTCAGTCGCCTTGGGTGGCACATTGCTGCTGGGCTGGCCGTGGCTTGATGCCATCTACAAGGCACTGGTCGTGCTGGTCATCTCCTGCCCCTGTGCACTGGTCATGTCCACGCCCGTCACCATAGTCAGCGCACTGGCATCGGCAGCGCGGCGCGGTATTTTGATTAAAGGCGGGCGCTACCTTGAGCAAGCCCGCGCACTCAAAACCATTGCTTTTGACAAAACAGGCACACTCACCATCGGCAAGCCCCAACTGGTTGATGTGCTGCTGCAAAAGCAAGAAAACCAGCAAAACCAACAAGCGCACGCCCTGCCCACTGCACTGGTATTGGCTGCCCAGTCAGACCACCCCGTATCGCTTGCCATTGCACAAGGCCTCCAGCAGCAAGACATTGCGCCCCTGCCCGAAAGCAGCCTGCAAGCCATCACCGCCGTGCCTGGGCGCGGCATGCAAGCACAACTGGCCGATGGCACCACGCTGCTGCTCGGGCATGAACGCTGGCTGCAAGAGCAAGGCATAGCCACAGATGCACTAAGCGCCCATATCAGCGCCCAGCAAGCCCTTGGCCACACAGTCACCCTGCTGGCAATCGGGCAAGAAGCAGTTGCCGTATTTGCCGTAGCCGACACCGTAAAAGACCATGCCCAAGAAGCACTGGCAGATTTGCACGCTTTGGGCATTACCACCGCCATGCTCAGTGGCGACCACTCTGCCACCGCTACGGCTGTAGCCAAGCAACTGGGCATTGCCCAAGTACACGGCGAGCTGCTGCCCGAGCACAAACTCGATGCCATCACCAGCCACCAGCGCCAAGGCGCCACAGGCATGGTAGGCGACGGCATTAACGATGCCCCCGCCCTGGCGCAAGCCGATATCGGCTTTGCCATGGGCGCAGGCGGCACACACATTGCCGTAGAAGCCGCAGACATCGTCATCATGGGCGACGACCTGCGCCGCATCCCCGAAACCATCCGCCTATCGCGCCAAGCCTACGCTGTGCTGTGGCAAAACATCGGCATGGCACTGGGCTTTAAAGCCATCTTCTTTGCCACCGCCATCACAGGCCACGCCACCATGTGGATGGCCGTATTTGCCGACATTGGCACTACGCTCATCGTAATTGCCAACAGCCTGCGTATGCTGCGCTGGCGCAAATAACAAACGCTTGCCACAAATGCACCACAGCGCCGCAAGCCTTAAAACACACGCGATGCTGTGTAAAAGCCAAACACCGCCTATAATCCGCCTTTCACCAGGGGTGCTGCCCGCGCAAAACGCGCAGGCGGCTGAGACAGACCCTTTTTTGACCTGATCTGGGTTATGCCAGCGTAGGGAGTGTGATGCAAAGAGTACACGCCGTTGTTGCTGCTACCTTTTTCGTTGCGCCTTCCGTGCGCTGTTTTTTTGAAAAGGTAGCTACCATGCAACGGCGTTTTTTTGTGTCCTCAATCGCATCCTCTGTACTCTCGCTGGCTGGCGTGCTGGCTGCCCCCGCTGCTGCATCGGCACAAACAGCACCCTCTGAACCTGTACCCCTGCGCGTACTCACACACGGCTCATTTAGCCTGCCCAAAGACTTGCTGGCCAAGTTTGAAGCCGAGCACAACGTCAAACTCAACATCATCAAAGCAGGCAGCGCAGGCGAAATGGTCAATAAACTGATTTTGACCAAAGCCCAACCACTGGCTGACGTAGCCTTTGGCATAGACAACACCCTCATGCCGCGCGTGCGTGCAGCAAGCATCATTGAAGCCTACACGGGAGCCGCCATGCAGCGCAAAAGCGTTGTCAGCATGGACGATGGCGACAAAAGCAGCGGCAAAACCAGCGGCACTAACGGCGGAGTAGTACCCGTAGACTACGGCTACATCAACCTCAACATCGACAAAGCCTGGTTTGCCAAAGCCCAAATGCCCTACCCCAAAACCATGAGCGACTTGGCCAAACCCGAATACGCCAAACTGCTGGTAGTGCAAAACCCCGCCACATCCAGCGCAGGGCAAGCCTTCTTGATGGCAACCATTGCTGGCCTGGGCGAACAAGCCGCCTTTGACTGGTGGGCAAAAGTACGCGCTGGCGGCGTGCAAGTAGCCAAAGGCTGGACCGAAGCCTACAACACCGAATTCACCCGCAACGGCGGCACCCGCCCCATCGTAGTGAGCTACGCCACCAGCCCTGCGGCTGAAGTGTTTTACAGCAAAGAAAAAATCACCGAATCGCCCACTGCCAACCTGTTTATCAAAGGCGCGGTATTTCGCCAAGTAGAAGGCGTGGCACTCATCAAAGGTGGCAACGCGCAAGCCCGCCCCGCTGCCAACAAATTCATCGAATTTTTGCGCTCACCCGAAGCACAAACCGCCCTGCAAACCAAAATGTGGATGTACCCCGCCGACGCACAAGCCACCCGCGCAGAAGTGCTGCAGCAACACGGCCAAGAGCCCACCCAGTTTGACAAACTACCCGCCAACCTGATGGACAAAAAAGCCAAGCTCTGGGTGCAACGCTGGGTGCAGGTGGTGTTGAAGTAAACACAAAAGCCCAGAGTTTTGAAGGAGCTTCCGGAAGCTCTTGTATATGGTACAGACAGACGGTATCTACGCCTCTTAACGCAACCAATCCCACCGAAAGTCAAGCTCACCATCTGCCAAACAACTTTTAATGGGGGTGGATGAAGGTATCAAAAACGTACAGGAGTTGTTGGGGTGAACCTTGACGATGGGGCGCTCGTCAGCATAGCCGGTAATGGCGCTCGAGGCGAACTGCAAAAAATCGCGTGCGAGAATGCGCTTCATCAAGTCTTTGAGGCTGGCCGTATCCGGCAGCTCCAGCGTCATGGAAAGCGGATTGCTCTGATCGTCTGCTGCGCAAACGGCCTGGCGTGTGATTTCAATTTCTCGCATCAAATGCTCCTCCTGCTCAGTTTTGTAAGGTGAGTGACTTGTTCACCCACGCAGTTACCAACCCACAAGCACACCGCGTGCAGAGTTAGTATTCATCACTTTAAAAAAGTATCAATCAGCATACCAATCCTCCGGGTTAATACCTTTCAAAACTTGGTTTGCACGCACCGTCACTTTTACAGGATTATGGGAAGGACAATCAACCTTGAGGCCACATGTCACATATTCTGAATAGTAAGCCTTGTATCCAACAATATCCTCAGCTGGCTCCTCGCCATTTGCAACAGTAGCAAAAACATAATAACTTCCCGCTGGAACCTTAAGGTTATAGATGGATTTACCATTTTTTCGACTTGGAACTCGCTTGCCAGTGCAATGGATTTTTTTAGAATTGACTGCTTCCGCACAAACAATCAGTGGCGGAAGGTAATCGCTAGGATAAGACAATTCTCCGCTAATAGTAACTGTTTGTGACACTCGCTCATTGGCCTGTGCAGGCAAAGCTATTGTTAACAGCGAAATTAAAAAAATGCGTAACAAGATCATCGTTTCCTCCATAGGCAAAAACAAAGTTTTGCAGGCCGAATTAGCGTAACCCAACTTATAACGCTTTTTGCAAGTAATTCCGCCAGATTATGGCTACACCCAATCTAGTTCACGAGACTTGCTAGCGATCAAATTCTACCGCGTTGCTCCCCCCATAATTCCAATCATGCCTCCCCCACCCACCCCAGCCCCCATTCCCACCACACCCCGCTCGGCAGCACCCTGGCTGCTAACCATTGCCCCGCTGTTTTTCTTGCTGGCAATGGCAGTTGCCCCCGTGGCGCGGCTAGTGTGGGAAGGGGGGCAGTTTGCTGCTGCCGATGGCGATAGCGCTGCTTATGGCGCGGCTTCTATCTGGGCGCTGTGGCAAGAGCCGTATTTACGCGGCAAGCTGGTGTGGTCGTTTACGCAGGCAGCTGTTACTTGTGTGCTGGCGCTGGTGCTGGGTGTGCCTGTGGCTTGGGTGCTAGCGCGGTGGGAGTTTGCAGGGCGGCGCTGGGTGTTGCGGCTGCTGATGCTGCCTTTTGTGGTGCCTACGCTGGTGGCGGCTATGGGGGTGCTGGCTTTGTGGGGGCCGCGCGGTTTTTGGGGTGGGGTTTTGCTGAGCTGGGGGGTGAATCTGAAAAACACGCCTGCGCTGCTGCTGTATGGCAATCTGTTTTTTAATCTGTGTCTGCTGGTGCACTCGGGCGTAGATGCCTTGCAGCAGGTGAGCCAGCAACGCTTGGCGGCGGCGCGTAGTTTGGGGGCTACGCCTTGGCGTACTTTTTGGCGTGTTGAGTGGCCTGCCATGCGGCCTTGGCTGGCTTCGGCGTTGTGTCTGGTTTTTTTGTATTGCTTTTCTGGCTTTGGGCTGGCGCTGATTTTGGGTGGGCAGGCGTATAGCACGATTGAAGTGGAAATTTACCAATTGGTTGCGCATGAGCTGGCTTTGCAGCAAGCAGGCATTTTGGCGATGTGGATGCTGCTGCTCACAGGCGGCATTGCTTGCGCCTATGCGGCTATAGAGCGCCGCTTGGCCACGCCCGCGCGGGTGCAGCCCGTGCCACGGCAGCGCCCGCGTGGTTATGCGCAGTGGCTCGCGCTGCTGGCTGCGCTGGGCGTGCTGATGCTCATCTGCTTTGCGCCCTTGGCTGCCATTGTGCTGAAAGCCGCGCAAGCTCTGCTTTACGGGCAAGGTATGGCAGCCTTGCAAGATGCACAAACGTGGGGTGCTGTGCGCAACACGCTGCAATTTTCGGGCATGGCTTTGCTGCTGGTGCTGGTACTTGGCACTAGCCACGCGCTGGCGGTGCGGGCGTGGGATGCTTGGGGCGCAAGGCAGCAGTATGCCACCGCGCACGCAAACAATATCGCCAGCGCAAATAAATGCTGCACAAATACATTTAGGCATTTTCAGCCAGCCACGGCTTTGCTATGGCGCACGGCGGCTTATCTGCCTTTGGTGATTTCGCCCGTAACGGTGGCTTTTGGCTTGCTGCTGCTCTACCCGCAATGGAGCGCCAGTCTGCCCCTGCTACTGGCTGCGTACGCGCTGCTGGCCTACCCTTTTGTAGCCAAGTCTTTAACCGCTGGGCTTGATAGCCTGCCTGCCCATCTGGAGCAAGCCGCTGCCAGCTTGGGTGCGCGCCCGCTGCGGGTGCTGTGGCGCGTTACGCTGCCGCTGGTGCTGCCTGCATTGCGGCGTGGCATGGCTTTTGCGGCGGCTACTGCTTTGGGCGAGTTTGCCGTAAGCCTGTTTCTCTCGCGCCCTGAGTGGACTACGCTTACCACCCTGATTTACCAGCACTTAAACCTTGCAGGCGATGCCGCCCGCGATGCCGCTTGGGTGCTGTCTGCCCTGCTTATGCTGCTGGCGCTGGGCGCTTTTACCCTGATTGAAGGCAAAGTGCCTGCCAGCTTGCCGCCCTTGCCTGCCCCAACAACACAGCCCTTGCTATCTCTGCAAACTGCATCATCGCTATCTGCACCAGCGCCAGCCGCCAGCGCTGACCTTGCTGGCGTGGCTAACAACACCTTGGAGCAATCCCCCCATGCTTGAACTTGACAATCTGCACAAAACACTGGGCAACCGCACCTTGCTGCAAGGCATCAGCCTGCGTGTAGAAGCGGGGCAAACTGTTGCGCTGCTGGGTGCATCGGGTAGCGGCAAAAGCACGCTGCTGCAAATCATTGCGGGCTTGCAGCCCCCCAGCGCAGGGCGCGTGCTGTGGCAAGGCGCAGACATCACCGCCATGCCGCCCGAGCAACGCCGCTTTGCCCTGATGTTTCAGGACTTTGCCCTTTTTCCCCACTTGAACGTGCAAGACAACGTAGCCTTTGGCTTGGTTGAGCAACGCATACCCAAAGCCCAGGCGCGCGAGCAAGCCCGCGCCATGCTGGCACGCTTTGGGCTGGAGCAGCACACGGCAAGCAAAGTCTGGCTGCTCTCGGGCGGCGAGCAGCAGCGCGTAGCACTGGCACGCGCCCTTATCACCGCCCCGCGCGTGCTGTTGCTTGATGAGCCTTTCTCTGCGCTAGATGCCAAGCTGCGCGAGCAATTGCGCGAAGAATTCAAAACCCGCATCACACAGGCAGGCATTGCTACCATCCTCGTCACCCACGATGAGGCAGAAGCCCGCGCTATGGCTGGGCACGCCTGGAAGTTGCATGCTGGGCAGATTGCGCAATTGTGGTAAAAGTTTCGTATCTCATTGAGTCAATGCAATACCACCATTTCATCTACAGCGCCAGAAAACAAACAGTAACACAACCAACAATTTTGAATTTAAATTCAGGGTAATCCTTTGCACAAGACATAACACTAAAGCATAGAATGACCCACCCGCTTTTTTCTAGCTGGTCTTGAATATCTGTTTTGAAAGGTTTGCCATGAAATTGCAAATGAAACTGGGCTCTGCCCTATTGGGTTTTTCTGTATTGATGGCCGTGCCTGCTACTGCTGCATACGCACAAGACAAAAAAGTATTGACTGTTGCCACAGATACCGCATTTGTTCCATTCGAGTTCAAGCAAAACGGCAAGTACACCGGCTTTGACATTGAACTATGGGAAGCGCTCGCCAAAAAAATGGGCGTGCAATACAAACTGCAACCCATGGATTTCAACGGCATTATTCCTGGTCTGCAAACCAAAAACATTGATGCAGCTCTGGCTGGCATCACCATCAAGGAAGAACGCCAAAAAGTTGTCGATTTTTCTGACCCATACTACGAAAGCGGCATCTCCATCCTGACCACAACCAAAAATGCAGCCACAATCAAGACCGTTAAAGATCTGGCTGATAAGGATGTAGCCGTAAAAACTGGTACTGTAGGCGTTGACTTTCTGAAGAAAGAACAGCCTCTGGCCAAACTCAAACTCTTTCCAAACATCGACAACGCA
Source organism: uncultured Allobrachymonas sp. (assembly GCA_964618495.1). Lineage (GTDB taxonomy): Bacteria > Pseudomonadota > Gammaproteobacteria > Burkholderiales > Burkholderiaceae_C > Brachymonas. Next base: position 19,933 of record CAZUBE010000008.1, read on the forward strand.
TTCCTCGACCTGGCTACTGGCCGTGTAGCTGCTGTAGTACATGACACACCCAACGTACAGTATTACGCTGCCACTGCAGGCAAAGGCCGCGTTGTAGTAACTGGCGCCTTGAAAAGCGGAGATTTCTATGGTGTCGCCTTCCCCAAAGGCAGCCCACTCGTAGCCAAAGTCAATACAGCGCTGGCCGATCTGAAAAAATCTGGCGAATACGGAAAAATCTACCAAAAATGGTTTGGTACCAAGCCCCAGTAAAGCAGTGTTCCAAAGAGCTTGAACAAACTACCAGCGTTCAGTTGTGCCAAAATACTGCAACATGAAATAAAAGATCTAATTGCATCCTTATCGCTGTACTGCCTTGTCTAGCGATAAGGTGAAGTGTCGGGCAAAAACATTTTTTACTTCAATAGCTGTACACCACAACGCTGTGTCAGGCTTTATGGGCGGTGATTGTCCCAAAGGCAATCACCGCCTTGTGTTTTTATTGTTTTTCTCCAGGAATAATCATCATGGATTTCGAATGGTCTGCTGTTTGGGAAGCTATGCCCATGCTATGGCAAGGCACACAAATGACCATCAAGATTACGCTATTTGGTCTCGTAGGTGGCATGGCTCTTGGGATATTGCTTGGAGTTATTCGCGCATATGTTCCAGCTTGGCCCCGCCGCGAAGCGCTGCGCCATCGCCCTGTATCCGGGCTGCTGCTGCCTGTGCTTTCATGGTTGGCACAAGGTTTCATTTTGCTGATTCGTGGCACACCCATGGTCGTGCAGGTAATGTTCATTTATTTTGCCCTGCCACTGCTGGCCAATCTTAAAATCGAAGGCGAAATTGCTGCAACTGCCACGCTCATCATCAATTCTGGCGCTTATATTGCCGAAATTGTGCGCGGTGCACTGCAATCTGTACCCAAAGGCTTGTACGAAGCGGGGCTGGCTATGGGCTTGCCCTTCCATAAAATTCTCTCGCGCATCATCGCGCCAGTTGCTTTTCGCCGCATGATTCCGCCACTGGGTAACCAGTGCATCATCAGCCTAAAAGACTCTTCGCTCTTCATCGTAATCGGTGTGGCAGAGCTAACACGACAAGGGCAGGAAATCATGGCGGCCAATTTCCGTGCCGTAGAAACGTGGGGGGCTGTTGCCATCATCTATTTAATTCTTACCGGCTGTATTGCGCTGGCACTTAAAACCATGGAACACAGGATGCGTATCGCATGAGCATGGTCACTTTCTCACATGTGGTCAAACGCTTTGGCCCGCATACCGTTCTCGATGACATTAGCCTAACCATTGAAAAAGGCGAAGTGGTGGTCGTAGTCGGGCCATCAGGGTCGGGCAAATCCACATTCTTGCGCTGTATCAACGCTCTCGAAAGCATTCAAGGCGGAGACATCCGCGTGGGCAATCTCAGCGTCAACGGCACCCCGGCACAGGTGCGCGAGCTGCGTCGCGAAGCTGGCATGGTATTTCAGCAATTCAACCTGTTCCCGCAATTAACAGCACTACAAAACGTCATGTTTGGCCCCATACAGACACGCGGCGCCTCAAAGTCACAAGCACGCGAGCTGGCCATGCAGTTGCTTGCCAAAGTGGGGCTATCAGAGCGAGCCAACCACTACCCCAGCGAACTGTCTGGCGGCCAGCAACAACGTGTTGCCATCGCTCGTGCACTGGCCATCAAGCCCTTGCTCATGCTATTTGACGAGCCCACATCAGCGCTTGACCCTGAGCTGCGGCACGAGGTGCTCAAGGTTATGCAGGATTTGGCCGTTGAAGGCATGACCATGGTCGTAGTCACGCACGAGATGGATTTTGCCAAAAAGGTTGGCAGCCGCCTGCTGTTTATTGACAATGGCAAAATTGCCCATGATGGCTCACCACAAGATCTGCTGGAAAATCCGCCCAGCCAGCGCCTGCGTGATTTTCTGCAGCATGTGGGATAGAGTTTTTCAGTTTTTTAAGCGAAGAAAAACAAGCATCACACCGCATCGCAGTTCGATGCGAATCGAAAACAATAGGAGGTAATGCAAGACAGTTTGATACAGATTGCAAACGCTGCAAAACAACTGTCTTGCTTTTATTGTTACTTCTGGCGCCCACGACCAGCGCCACCCTGCCCTGCGCCCATACCGTTACCTGCGCCGTTGCCTGCGCCAGCCTTGAAGCCTGCGCCCGCACCAGTACCGCGTGCAGTGCCCCGCTCAAAAGCTGCCAGATGGTTTTGCGAAGCATTTTTTAGTGCCTCAAACACCAGACGCACATCAGCAGGCAATTCGGCACGCAAAAATGCTTCATACATGGCAATATTCTTGATTTCTGCATCTACCCCAATCTTGAATGCTTCTGCAAGTGTTGCAGGCACAACCACATGCTGGGCAGCGTTGTCTTTAGGCAAAGCCACGCCATGCGCTGCAAACAGAGGTGTTAAACGCGCTATATGTGTTTGCTCGGCACGCATGATGTTGCTAAATGGCCGCTGCTCGCCAAATTTAGCCATGATTGCCGCGTATTCAGCGTGTGCTGCATACTCATCTTCAATGGCATAGGTCAGCATATCGGCAAGCTTGTATGTTTTACCTGCTACCACAGCTGCTGATCCATAAGCAGCATTGCCTTGGTTGGTTACAGCGTTTTTATCTGCTGCTGTTGCTGTAAACGCACCGCCCATGGCAACCGCTGCCAATGCTGCTACAGCCCATTTTTTTGTTTTGCCCATTTCTCTGCTCCTTGTTAAAACTGGTTGAAAACCGCCAGATAACTTCTGACAGCCTCAGTTATACAAAGAGCAGGCTGTACGCACGATGAACGAAATCAGGCTGTACAACAACTTTTCAGCAGATTTTTAACAATAAGCAAAGAACACGCTTTTAAGAAGCCAATACTAGGGGCTGCTGGCAGCGTCCACGCAATACGCGCTCCATGTGGGTGGGATCGTGCGGGGTGAGCATGCTGGCTTGGCGTGGTAAGTAAAAATCCCACAGGCGCGAAATCCAGTAGCGCAAGGCCGCTGCACGCGCCATGGCTGGCAGCAACTGGCGCTCGGCCGCAGTAAGTGGGCGCACGGCTTGGTAGGCATCCAGCAAGGCTTGCGCCCGTTGTGGCTCGTGCAGGCCATCAGCGTGGGTTATGGCCCAGTCATTCAAGCAAACGCACAGGTCAAACAGCCAAGTATCAACGCCTGCAAAATAAAAATCAAAGCAGCCAGTGATTTTTTCACCATCAAACATGGCGTTATCGCGAAACAAATCGGCATGCACAGGGCCACGGGGCAAGGCTTGGTACTCGGCACTGGCAGCGATGTGGTTTTGGTATGCCAGCTCGCTTTGCAGCAGTGCGCTTTGGCTGGCATCAAGGTGTGGATAGACCAACGGCGCAGTTTCGTTCCACCAAGGCAGGCCGCGCAAGTTGGGTTGCTCGCGTTCAAAGTCTTGCCCTGCCAGGTGCATGTGTGCCAGTTGTGTGCCAAGTGCAGCGCAATGCACAGGCTCGGGCTGCAATTGGCTGCTGCCTGGTAGCCTATTGACCACAGCCGCCGGCTTGCCGCACAGGGTAAACAGTATGTCGCCCGCGCGGTTTTGCTCGGGCAAAGGCACTGCAATGCCACGCAAGGCCAAATGGCGCATCAGATACAGATAAAACGGCAACTGCGCGTGGGTTAATCGCTCAAAAAGCGTTAGCACATATTCGCCTTTGCTGGTGCTGGCGAAGTAGTTGGTGTTTTCAATACCGCCTTCAATGCCGCGCAACGCGGTAAGTTCGCCAATATCGAGCTGCGCAAATAACGGACGTGCCGCTTCCAGAGTAACTTCGGTAAATACTGCCATAAATATATTAAATGGTTTTAAGTTTATTGATGCATGATAAGCAATACCAGCGCATAAACTGGTTTGATTATTTCTGTTTGCTTTCGCTCCAGTAATGGCTGTCTGGATAAATTCTCTGCCCAAATATGGCTGTGCCTACACGCACAATGGTTGCGCCTTCGGCAATGGCAATTTCCAAGTCGCCACTCATGCCCATAGAAAGCTCACGCATATCTACATTGGCTAGATTCAGTGCCGTGGCCTGCTGTTGAACGCTTTTTAGCAATTTAAAGCAAGGGCGCACCTTTTCGGCTTCTGCGCTAAACAGGCCAATAGTCATCAAGCCTTTGATGCGGATGGTTTCAAACTGTGCAACCTGTTGTATCAGTGCAATAGCTTGCTCTGGCGCTACGCCAAATTTACTTTCTTCGGCTGATGTATTGACTTGAATAAACACATCCATGCTTTTGTTTTCAGCCAGCAGGCGTTGGTGCAATTTTTCAGCCAAATCTATTCGGTCAAGCGATTCAATGCAGGTAACGCCGTATTTTAAAACATCCTTGATTTTATTGGTTTGCAAATGCCCAATAAAATGCTTTTCGTGCGCAATATCTTTTAAGCCTTCAAACTTTTCTTTAACTTCCTGCACCTTGTTTTCACCGATGAGGGTCTGACCTGCTTGAATGGCAATTTTTATATTTTCAGGACTAACGGTTTTTGTTGCCAACAACAAACGCACTTCAGATGGATTTCTGCCATATTTCATGCAGGCATTTTCAATACGTTCAAGTATGACAGACAAGTTATGCAGGATGGAATTCGACATACAGCAGGAAAGTTTTAAATCAGAATAAATAAAAGTACTACATCAGAACCTGATAACTTTCCAAACACGCTGCCCGCCTGAGCCAGCATTTCCAGGCGTGCTACGCTGCTCGGGAATAATTTCGTAGCTGGGCATTTTGTTGGCGGGTTGCACGGTAATGCTTTTGGTTTCACCGCCCACACGCACTTCTTCAATGGTGTTGCCTGCATCGCTATGGCGAATATGTTCAACTTTCTGGCCAGTGCTGCCTGCAGCCTCTGTTTCTTCAAGAACGGATGGGACAGCCGCCGTGCTTTGGGCGCAAACCGCCTGACTGGTAAAAGCTAATGACAAAGCGGTCACGCAAAAAAAGGTTTTCACAAAAATATGCTCCAGATGGCAGAGGGCTAAAGCAGGCAAAACCGCCTGTTTACATCAGTCTGCACGAATGTAATTGTTTCATTCTAAAGCATCACCCCTGTACTTAAAGGCACAATGCAGCCCATGCCAAACGATATTACTGCCCCCACAGACACCGCTCAACCCACCTTGCTGCTGATTGACGGCTCCAGCTACCTGTATCGCGCCTACCATGCGGGCGGCGACTGGAGCGTGCCTTTGCCCGATGGCAGCAAGCAACCCACAGGAGCTCTGCGCATCATGATTAACATGATGCAGTCGCTCGCCAAAGATTACCCTGCTACTTGGGCTGCCTGCGTGTTTGATGCCAAAGGCGAGACCTTTCGCAATGCCATTTACCCGCAATACAAGGCGCAGCGCCCACCCATGCCCGATGATTTGCGCAGCCAGATTGAGCCCATTCACCAAATGGTGCGACTGCTGGGTTTTCCTGTGCTGGCTATCGAAGGCGTTGAGGCCGATGACGTTATAGGCACGCTGGCAAAACTGGCTGCCGCGCAAGGCGTGCGCGTCATCATCTCCAGTGGCGACAAGGATTTGAGCCAACTGGTAGATAGCCACATCACCGTAATAGACACCATGACAGGCAAGCGCCGCGACGAAGCTGGCGTGCTGGCCGAATTTGGCGTGCCGCCCGCGCTGATGGTGGACTACCAAACACTGGTGGGCGACACCGTAGATAACGTGCCAGGCGTAGAAAAAGTAGGCCCCAAAACCGCCGTGAAATGGCTTACCGAGTACGGCACACTTGATGGCGTAGTGCAAAACGCAGCCAGCATCAAAGGCGTAGTGGGCGAAAACCTGCACCGCGCTCTCGACTGGCTGCCCACAGGCAAACAGCTCGTCACCATCAAAACCGACTGCGACTTGCAAGCCCACATCCCCAGCCTGCCCCAACTTGGCGCGCTGCAACTCAACACCCCAAACACCGCCGATTTGCGCGACTTTTATACGCGTTACCAGTTCAACAGCCTGCTAAAAAAACTGCCCAATGCTGCCCACCCGAGCGCAACGCCTTCTACAGCGGCATTGCCCACAGCAGCCCAGCACACCACGCCCGACCTGTTTGCCGCACCCGCTGCCACCACACCCGCCGCAGCCACCACACCCGCCGCAGCCACCACTGCGCCTACAGCCATACCCCAGCCCCCCGCACCCGTTGCACAGCACTACAGCACCATTACCACCTGGGCAGAGTTTGACGTATGGCTAGCCGCCATCAACGCCGCCGCACTCACCGCCATCGATACCGAAACCACCTCGCTGCACGCCATGCAAGCGCAGCTCATTGGCATTAGCCTGTGCGTGCAAGCTGGGCACGCTGCCTACATTCCGCTAGGGCACGAAGGCGCAGACACCCCCGAGCAACTGCCCTTGCAAGCCGTGCTCGACAAACTGCGCCCTTGGCTCGAAGACGCCAGCAAACCCAAACTGGGTCAGCACATTAAATACGACAGCCACGTTTTTGCCAACCACGGGCTAACCATACGCGGCTACCAGCACGACACCATGCTGCAAAGCTACGTGCTTGAAGCCCACAAACCGCACAGCTTAGAGAGCCTTGCCCTGCGCCATCTCGGGCGCAGCGGCGCAAGCTACGAAAGCATATGCGGCAAAGGCGCACAGCAAATCCCCTTTGCCCACGTTGCCATAGAGCAAGCCAGCACCTACGCCTGCGAAGATGCCGACTTTTGCCTGCAAGTGCACCAACAGCTTTGGCCGCAACTGGCTGCCAACCCTGCCCTGCAACACATCTACGAGCTGGAAATAGCCAGCAGCGCCGTACTCTTTCAAATCGAGCGCAACGGCGTAGGCATAGACGCACAGCAACTCGCCCGCCAAAGCAACGAGCTGGGCTTGCGCCTGCTGGCACTTGAAAAAACCGCGCACGAGCTTGCAGGGCAAGCCTTCAATCTGGGCAGCCCCAAGCAAATCGGTGAAATCTTCTTTACCAAACTGGGTTTGCCCGTCATCAAAAAAACCGCCACAGGCGCACCCAGCACCGATGAAGAAGTGCTTGAAAAACTCGCTGAAGACTTTGCCCTGCCCAAAACCATTCTCGAATACCGCAGTCTGGCAAAACTCAAAAACACCTACACCGACAAACTAGCCAACCTGGCCAACCCCGCCACAGGCCGCGTCCACACCAACTACGCGCAGGCCGTAGCCGTCACAGGGCGGCTTGCCAGCAACGACCCCAACCTGCAAAACATCCCCGTGCGCACTGCCGAAGGCCGCCGCATACGCGAAGCCTTTGTAGCCGCCCCCGGGCACCTCATCGCCAGTGCCGACTACAGCCAGATTGAGCTACGCATCATGGCGCACATCAGCGGTGACGCAGCACTCATCGCAGCGTTTGAATCAGGCAACGACGTACACCGCGCCACCGCCGCCGAAGTCTTTGGCATAGCAGTAGAACAAGTCAGCAGCGAGCAGCGCCGCTACGCCAAAACCATCAACTTCGGGCTGATTTACGGCATGAGCAGCTATGGTCTGGCCAAAGCACTCGGCATAGACAACACAGCCGCCAAAAACTACATCCAGCGCTACTTTGAGCGCTACCCGGGCGTGCAGCAATACATGCAAGAAACCCGCGAACAAGCCAAAGCCCAAGGCTACGTTGAAACCGTATTTGGCCGCCGCCTGTACCTGCCCGACATCCGCAGCCCCAACGGCCCGCGCCGCGCTGGCGCCGAACGCGCCGCCATCAACGCCCCCATGCAAGGCACTGCCGCCGACCTGATAAAAATGAGCATGGTGCAAGTCCAGCAACGTCTCCAAGCCGAAGGCCGCGCCACCCGCATCATCATGCAGGTGCATGACGAACTGGTTTTCGAGCTACCCGAATCCGAAACCGACTGGCTACGCACCACCATCCCGCAAATCATGGCCAGCGTAGCCCAACTGCGCGTGCCGCTGCTGGCTGAAATCGGCTTTGGCGAAAACTGGGAGAAAGCACACTAGGCACAACACTGGCACCATACGCGTTTGGCTATTGTCAGCAAAGCCGTTGGCAGAGCTTGAACAAGCCAAAACCACAAAAAACCAAAAAAAATCACACCGCAACATCCAAAAAATAAAAAACGCCATTTTTTTGCATATAATTTTGGTTTCGCCGGTTTAGCTCAGTTGGTAGAGCACCCGCCTTGTAAGCGGTAGGTCGTCAGTTCAAGTCCGACAACCGGCACCAAAATTTCAGGCAATTGCCGAAATAAAAATCCCCGTAAACAGCTCTGTTTACGGGGATTTTTTTTGCCCTTTTGCTACTCACAACACGCACTGGCAATATCCCGCCTCGTGCAAACAGGCAACAAATACAGCAGCAATGCTTGCTTATTCAAATGCTTGCCTAGTCCAGCACCAATGCCAATCGGCAGCAATTGCGTAGTACAGTCACAGCTAACTGCCCACAAGCAGCGCAAGCCAAGCGGCAACGTGCCGTATATGCTGCCCTTCGTTACCCTCTTGTTCAACACTTGCTTAACACTTGATTGCCATGACTACTGCCCCCGCCACCTTAACCATCATCCGCCCTGACGACTGGCACGCCCACTTGCGCGATGGCGCTGCCCTGCACACCGTAGTGCCGCACACCGCCAGCCAGTTTGCCCGTGCCATTGTCATGCCCAACCTCAAGCATCCCGTTACCACCACCGAGCAAGCTCTGGCCTACAAGCAGCGCATTGTTGATGCCACGCCTGCAGGCGCACGCTTTACCCCGCTGATGACGCTGTATCTGACCGACAACACCACCCCCAAAGAAGTCGCACGCGCCAAAGAAGCGGGCATCGTCGCTTTCAAGCTCTACCCCGCTGGTGCCACCACCAACAGCGCCGCTGGCGTAACTGACATACGCCACTGCTACCCCGCCCTGCAAGCCATGCAGCGCTTGGGGCTGCTGCTGCTGGTGCATGGCGAAGTCACCGACCCCGCCACCGATATGTTTGACCGCGAAGCTGCCTTTATCGAGCGCGTAATGCAGCCGTTGCGCCAAGCCATGCCCGAGCTGAAAATTGTTTTTGAGCACATCACCACCCGCGAAGCTGCCCAATATGTTGCGCAAGCCGACGCGTACACCGCTGCCACCATCACCCCGCAGCACCTGCTCTACAACCGCAACGCCCTGTTTGTAGGCGGCATACGCCCCCATTTTTACTGCCTGCCCATTCTCAAACGCGAAACGCACAGGCAGGCTCTGCTGCAAGCCGCCATCAGCGGCAACCCACGCATCTTCTTAGGCACAGACAGCGCACCCCATGCCGCCCACCTTAAAGAAAACGCCTGCGGCTGCGCAGGCTGCTACAGCGCTCCTGCTGCTTTGGCGCTCTATGCAGAGGCGTTTGAATCTGTTGGCGCACTTGATAAATTAGAAGGCTTCGCCAGCCACCACGGCGCAGATTTTTACGGCTTGCCACGCAATACCGAAACCATCACCCTAAGCCGCCAGCCCTGGACATTGCCCGAAAGCTACCCCTTCGCCGATGCCAACATCAAACCCCTACGCGCTGGTGAAACCCTGCAATGGCAGGTGGTATAGGCAAGCTGACTAGAATCCCAAGCCAGACACACGCCCTGCTGGCTTGTGCTGCACTCACCCCGCGCCGCGCCAACGCTTTGTTAAAAACATAGGCATCTCTGTGCTTTTAGCGCGGTTTTTATTTAAAAAAACGCAACAACCAGTGTTTATGCGGCTTACAGGGCATTTTCGTGCTGTAAGCCGCATGGTAGCTGCTTGCTGGGTTTCGTGGATATTTGGCAAAGTACAAACGCTTGCGTTCGCCTGTTTAAATTTAATTGCTTTACTTCAACCGCTTTAGTTCAACCGCTTAAGCACGGATACCCTCAATCCAATCGCAAGGCAACACAGAAGTTAGCAATGAAAAAAACAGGACGCATCAGCAAAAAAACAAAAACAACCAGTATTTATGCGGCTTACAGAGCATTTTCGTGCTGCAGGCCGTATGAAAGCTGCTTGTCGTGGTTTAAGCCTTGTAGCGCTGCATTGGCAACCATGCTGCCATAGCTTATCGACAACCTTGCTGCAACTTTGCTGCAATCTGCCTACACAAGCCATTTCCTTATGCTTGCGATTTAATCGTTTTTTTGATAATTACCTGCAAACTCCACGTCTTTTTTTGCTAATCATTTATGCCCGCACTCAAAACCCTATTTATTTTTCTGCTCACCGCTCTGGCCGAAATTGTTGGCTGCTACCTGCCCTACTTGTGGCTTGTGCAAGGCAAAAGCATTTGGCTGCTTGTGCCAGCAGCATGCAGTTTGGCGCTGTTTGCATGGCTGCTCACACTGCACCCCACTGCCGCAGGCCGCGTGTATGCGGCTTATGGCGGGGTTTATATCTGCACGGCAATTTTTTGGCTATGGGCGGCTGATGGCATCAAACCCAGCGTTTGGGATGTGACTGGCGCAGCGGTGGCTCTGGCAGGCATGTCTATCATCATGTTTGCCCCCAAGGCGGCTTAACGAATCTGCTTAACAAAGCTAACAACGCAGCGGTGCAACAAAGCCACACCGCGCACCCCCACTTAGCCTACATTTAACCCGCACGCGCCACATCGGGCGTAGCCACTTGCACATCGCCACACTGGGCGCGGTGGCGCAAAGCGTGGTCGATAATGACCAGCGCGAGCAGCGCCTCGGCAATGGGCGCGGCGCGTATGCCCACGCAGGGGTCGTGGCGACCTTTGGTTTGCACGCTAACGGGCTGGCCTTGCAAATTGATGGATTCGCGCTGCGTCATGATGGAACTGGTGGGCTTAATGGCCAGAGCCACTTCAATATCTTGCCCCGTGCTGATGCCGCCCAGTATGCCGCCCGCATGGTTGCTGGCAAAGCCTTGCGGCGTAATCGCATCACCATGCACGCTGCCGCGCTGCGCTACGCTGGCAAAGCCCGCGCCAATTTCCACGCCTTTTACAGCATTCAGCCCCATCATGGCGTGGGCAATATCGGCATCAAGCCTGTCAAACAAAGGCTCGCCCAAGCCCGTTGGCACGCCACGCGCTACCACGCGCAAACGCGCGCCGCAGCTATCGCCCGCTTGGCGCAAGGCATCCATATAGCCTTCAAGCGGGCTGACATCGGCGCAAGGCGCAAAAAACGGGTTGTTAGGCACATGCTCCCAGCCCTCAAAGGCAATGGGCAGCTCGCCCAATTGCGTCATGCAGCCTGCAAAAGTAGTGCCATATTTTTCAGCCAGCCATTTTTTGGCTACTGCGCCTGCGGCTACTGTAGGTGCGGTTAGCCGCGCCGATGAGCGCCCGCCACCGCGCGGGTCGCGAATGCCGTATTTGTGCCAGTAGCTGTAATCAGCGTGCCCTGGGCGAAACGTCTGCAAAATATCGCCATAGTCGTGGCTGCGCTGGTCCGTGTTGCGAATCAGCAAGCAAATGGGCGCGCCCGTGGTTTGCCCCTGATACACGCCTGAGAGAATCTCCACCTTGTCAGCTTCTTGCCGTTGGGTTACATGGCGGCTGGTACCTGGGCGGCGGCGATCCAAATCGGGCTGAATGTCTTGCTCCGACAAAGCCACGCCTGGCGGGCAGCCATCAATCACGCAGCCAATGGCCGACCCGTGCGATTCGCCAAAATTGGTAACAGTAAACAAAGTGCCTAAGGTGTTGCCGCTCATTGTCTGAATTTTGTTGGTTGTTAAGCTGCCATTATCCGATAACGCTACTGCTATCTGCGCCCTTCTCTTTCATCACGCCCTTGCCCCCTTTGCCTTTTTACAAACAAGCCAGGAGAATTGCCCAATGCTATTTCCCTTATAAAAAGTAAGAAAAGGCTTTTCAGACTTGATTTTTTTCACACTTGGCCGCATAGTATTGGCACGGACATGTTCGCACGCGCCAGTGGTTGCAGCTACAACTGCTGGCATCTTTGGTGATGAGGCATCAAAACCACTCACCAAGGAAAGATGTACCTGCATAACGCCCAGGAGGCACTATGAATCTGACCATCAGCGGACACCACCTTGAAGTCACCCCTGCCATGCGCGAATACGTTCTCACCAAACTTGAGCGCATCAAGCGGCATTTTGACCAAGTGGTTGATGTGCGTATGCTTTTGAGCATAGACAACCAAAAAAACAAAGACAAACGCCAACGCGCCGAATGCACGCTTCGCGTCAAAGGCAGCGACATCTATGCCGACAGCAACCAGCCAGATATGTACGCCGCCATTGATGACCTGATGGATAAACTTGACCGTCAGATTGTTCGCTATAAGGACAAACTGCAAGCACACTACGTGGACACCCAAAAACTGGCTCAACAGGCACTCGAAGAAAGCTGAAACAGCTAGTAGCGAATTCTGCCAGGCTGTGAAGCGGCAGATCCGTACCCAAAGCCCGATGTTGCATAGCATTGGGCTTTTTTTGTATTCCAAAGCCAGTTATCAGGTTTATAGGGTTTATCCCAGTATTAGGCTCAGTTTTGTGCATAATGCCAATAACAAACTGCTTTAAACGTTTTATGAATCGTCTTGCTGCTATTTTGCCTGCCGCGCAGGTTCTCGTTGATGTTGATGTCACCAGTAAAAAACGGGCTTTTGAGGAAGCTGGTTTTTTATTTGAAGAGTTGCACAGCCTAAACCGTGCAACCATCACTGACAGTCTATTTACCCGTGAGCGCTTGGGGTCTACCAGTCTGGGGCATGGCGTAGCCATTCCGCACGGCCGTGTCAAAGGTCTGAAAACGCCCATGGCAGCGCTCTTTCGGCTAGCGCGTCCGATCATTTTTGATTCGCCAGATGATCAGCCTGTCAGCCTGCTTATCTTCCTGCTGGTACCCGAGGCAGCCACGCAAAAGCATCTTGAAATTCTTTCAGAAATTGCAGAAATGCTCAGCGATCAGGATTTGCGCCAGCGTATGATGCAAACCAACGATGCTGCAGCCTTGCACCAAATGGTGCAGGATTGGCATTCAACGCAGCAATCAGACTGAACACATGCCTGCTTCAGGCATGTGCAATCCTGCAATTAACAGGAAAATACCATACTACGTTGCGTACTTCTACCCGCTGTATGGTTTTGAAAAACTGCTATGAAACATACCGCCATTAGTGTTGATGTTTTGTTCCAAGCCTTTCGTGCCAGCCTTGATTGGCAGTGGGTGGCAAGCATAGGCACCCAAAGACAGCAGTTTGACGCAACAGTCGTGCAACAAGCAGGCTCGGGTGCCGATCTGGTAGGGTATTTCAATACCATTCACCCGTATCAGGTACAGGTTTTGGGCACACGCGAAGTGGTCTACTTCCAAAACCTTGACCCGTCCATCATAGAGCGCCAGATAGCTGAACTGCTGCCACCGGTTATCGTCGTGGCTGACGGCCAATGCCCCTCGCCCGAACTCTTGCGCATCGCCGAAAATCTGCAAATCCCACTGTTTACAACAGCAGAACATGCTGCCTTGGTGATTGATATGCTGCGAGCCTATCTTTCGCGGCATTTTGCCCAAAATGACTTCATGCACGGTGTGTTCATGGATATTCTGGGTCTGGGGGTGCTGATTACTGGCGAATCGGGCATCGGCAAAAGTGAGCTGGGGCTGGAACTGGTATCACGCGGCAACGGGCTGGTAGCTGATGATGTGGTGGATTTGCTGCGCATCAACCAAGACAGCATCGAAGGCCGTTGCCCCGATTTATTGCAAAACCTGCTTGAAGTGCGCGGCATTGGCCTGCTCGACATTCGCGCCATTTTTGGCGAAACCGCCGTACGCCGCCACATGCGTCTGCGCCTGATTGTGCATCTGGTACGCAAGGATGCGCCCAATAGCGAATATGAACGCATGCCCTCCCGGCCTATTTATCAGGATGTACTGGGTCTTCCAATCCGTAAAGTCATTATTCAGGTGGTAGCCGGCCGCAACCTGGCTGTTTTGGTAGAAGCTGCTGTGCGCAACTGCATTCTGGAACTGCGCGGCATCAATACCTATGCTGAATTTGAAGCAAGGCAACGCTTGGCCATGCAGGGCGGCAATGGCGCAGCTTAAGCAAACCGACTCTTTAAAACCACGTTCTTTAAGAGCAACAACGCGACCAATCAAACGCTACGGATGTCTTGGGATACACCATTGGTTTTAACTGACTCAATTCCCTTATCACGAGCCTGGGCGCTGGCATACATCTGGCTTGTGCCAATAACCTGATGATTGGCAGCCTTCAAATTGAAATATTGCTTGCCATTCGACGCTTCTTTGCTCTCATAACGCTCATCCAAAGTGCAATTGCTTTGCACTGAAGCAATGCCGTTATCAGCAGAACTCTGGGATTTATAGAGCTCACTGCTCAAGATAATTTCCCCATTACCTGCTTTTAAAACAAAGCGAAATTGTCCGTCTTTACTTGTGCTTTTCTCAAACCAACCCGCCATGGTGATTCTCCTTACAAGAAAAAAGTAATGAATAAACAAAGCAAATTCTAATGGCTCTGCAAGCCGTCTGAATTGCATTTCTGGGCGCGAGAAATCATAACCTTTAAAATCTTTCGACGCTTGCAGCAATACGCAATTGTTCACGCACAGCCAATGCGCTGAAACAAGCCTCCAGGCAGGCGCCCCACAACGCCATCAAGCTCCAACATGAGCAGCGCAGCCTGTAAAGCTGCAGCATCCATTGCCGTGCGCTCAAGCAACAAATCAAGACTAGCTGGATCATGCCCCAACGCTTGCAATATCACATTACCTGAATCTGTCGCGGCGGCGCAAACATCATCCGCCGCTATGTCTGAAGCAACACCCACTGCGGATTGTGCTGTCGTTTGGCTGGCAGTGCTTGGGGGCAACAGATGCTGCAATTCCAGCTCAATATCCTGCATGGATTCAACCAGCTTGGCACCCTGCTTGATTAACGCATGGCAGCCGCGCACCTGCGGCGCATGGATAGAACCTGGAATTGCAAACACTTCCTTACCCTGTTCAATAGCCAGTCGTGCGGTAATGAGTGAACCAGACTGCAAGGCAGCCTCAACCACCAGTACTCCATGGCTCAAACCAGCAATGATCCGGTTGCGCTGCGGAAAATGGTGTGGCAGCGGTGGCGTACCCAAAGGCTGCTCACTTAGCAGTACACCGTGCTGTGCAATGCGGTGCGCCAAATCACGATTTTGTTTTGGATAAACACGATCCAGCCCTGTGCCAACTACTGCAATAGTGGCAATACCTGCATCGGCACAAGCCGCTTGCAGTGCACCTTCATGGGCAGCAGTATCCACACCCAGGGCCATACCAGAAACCACCGCCCAGCCAGCGCCAGAGAGGGCTTTGCAAAATTGGCGTGCATTGCTATCGCCTTGCGGCGTAGGATTGCGGCTACCTACCACAGCAATGCACGGCTGCTGTTGTGCCAGCCAGCGATCTACCTGACCTGTGGCATACAGCAACACGGGCGGGTCAGCCATATTAAGCAGCGCTTGCGGATAATCAGGATCGCCCAAAACCAACAGCCGCCGCTGAATGTCTGCAGTGGACTGTTGCAGCCATTGCCAGGTAGTTTCTATCAGCGTTTCTGTCTCAGGGCTGCATACCTGCAACGCTGCTGCTTGCCGTGCAGAAACACACTGCTGCAAACTGACAACCGACTGCGCCAAAACCTGCTGCGGCAAGCCAAATGCCGCAAGCAGGCGGCGTGCAGTATCACCGCCTATGCCTTGAGCTTGCAGCAAATGCAGCCAAGAGGCAACTTCATCGCGCTGCATATCCAGATAGCCGAAGGCTGCTTACTGTGCGGAACCCGATTCACTGTAAGCGTTCGGATTTTCTACCTTATCGCCAATTTTTACAGGACTTTTGATTTCAACAACCAATCCATACGAAACTCGATCAAACGGACGGAAAATATAAAGTAGGCCATTACGCTCATCAGGCAATTTAACTGTGCTGTTGTTGCCATTGGTTTTATCCACCATCTGTTTGCCTGTACTGATCAGCGCCAATACATCCCCATGCCTGATACCATCATTCGTGCCTTTATTGATGGTAACGATCTGGTTTTGACCAACAGAAGCAAGCGCATCACCATAAACAGACGCGATCAAACCGTTAACTTCAACCTCTGGTGCATGCGGCGTATGATGGTTCAATTCAAGTGGAGGCTCAGGCAGCAAACGATCACCAGCACGCACCTCTTCCTTGACATAAATAATATCCAGAGCTGCTGCTTCTGGAACGCCGGCCTTGCCACCATCATTGCTTACGCTGGCCGTTTCAGAGCGCACCAAACGGGCACGGGCAACAAAACGACCCTCATAACCCAAAACTTCGTTACTGACCGGGTCTTTAATGGGCTTTGCGTTTTGGAAAACACGATAGAAATTATCTTGCTCATTGTCCTGATATTGCAAGGCAGAGCCATCTTGGCTGCGTGCATAAATCCTGTCTCCAATACCCATCAGGCTACGCCCATCTTTGGATGAAACAATCCAGTGCGCATTTTTCAAAGTAACTTCATCAACAATCAACGGCTCTGAAAGAAACGGCTCA
The DNA here is from genome assembly GCA_964618495.1 of uncultured Allobrachymonas sp. Taxonomy (GTDB): domain Bacteria; phylum Pseudomonadota; class Gammaproteobacteria; order Burkholderiales; family Burkholderiaceae_C; genus Brachymonas. Next base: position 36,460 of record CAZUBE010000008.1, read on the forward strand.
ATCAGGCTCGGAGCAATGGTAGGAATAGGCTTGTCCGCAAGAGACTCGACACGCACCTGTGGCTCAAGCCGCACAGTGCCGCCACTGCTGATACGCTTTCCAAGCCGCAAACGGGCACGACCATCAGAAACTTCAAGCCACAACATTTGCCCTGGATAAATCAGGTGTGGATTGCGGATCTGCTCAAGATTCATGCCCCACAATTCTGGCCAACGCCATGGACTCTTGAGAAATTTCCCAGAAATACCCCATAGCGTGTCACCACGTCTCACAGCGTATTCAGATGGTGCGTTAGGTGCCAACTCACTCACAGGTACTCCACTGGCTGCAGTAGCACGCGCAATCTGTTTTTGCTGAGGCGTCACCGGGTATTGTTGAGCCTGCGCCACACCAGCACTGGCAACCACTGTCACTAAACCAGCAAACGCCAGTACCCGCGACAATGGAGAAAAAGAAAACTTGCATTGATTACATGGATTATTGAGGTATATCATGGCAATTGGTATTGGCAAAAAGATAACTGAAACAGCATAGCGCACAAAATCTGTTTTGCGAAATATTTTCTTGCATTTCTGCACAGTTGGATGAATTTTTTCAGGTAACTTTGTGCTTTCTGTGCCACGTTTTGACAAAAAAAGAGAAAATAGCAGCCTAGACGCAGTATTTTCTCTGCACAACCTTCCGCTAATGCGGCACTCTGTTTTTATTGATTTTGCATGGCTTTACTCCCTATTCTTGTTTATCCCGACCCTAAGCTCAGCACCGTTGCCCAACCTGTTGACAAGGTAGACGAAACTCTTCGCCCGCTGATTGCCGATATGTTTGAAACAATGTACGCGGCTAACGGCGTTGGTCTGGCAGCAACGCAAGTTGATGTCCATCGGCGCATTGTGGTCATTGATGTATCTGAAGAACGCAATCAGCCTATGGTTCTCATCAACCCTGAACTTGAATGGCTCAGTGATGAGCATCTCAAGGGCGATGAGGGCTGCCTTTCAGTACCCGAGATTTATGATGGCGTAGAGCGTGCTGCACAAGTCCGAGCAAGGGCTCTGGATGAGCATGGACAGAGCCGCACCATTGAAGCCGAAGGTTTGCTGGCTGTATGTATCCAGCATGAAATAGATCACCTCAATGGCAAGGTGTTTGTTGATCACCTCTCGCCACTCAAGCGCAATCGCATAAAAAGCAAGCTACTCAAGGCACAGCGCGAAGCTATCCGCGCCAGCAAGGAACAGCAAAGCAGCAAGGCTTGATATATCCTGCCAAAATAGACTGCTCTGCTTGATCTGCAAGCAGAGTTGTTGCCTCTGCCTATTTTTGGAGATGCTTTTTCATGAAAGTTGCTTTTGCCGGAACGCCCGAATTTGCACAAGCTGCCTTGCAGCAACTGTTACAGGCAATTTTTGATGTCCCTTTAGTTCTGACCCAGCCCGACCGTCCCGCAGGGCGTGGCATGCGACTGCAGGCATCGCCCGTCAAACAAACCGCACTCACGCACGGCATCCCCGTTGTGCAGCCACGCAGCTTGCGTCTTGATGGTAAATACCCACAAGACGCTGCTGATGCGCGTTCTGCCTTGCAAGCAGCCCGGCCAGATGTTTTGGTTGTTGCCGCCTATGGGCTGCTGCTGCCGCAATGGGTACTTGATTTACCCCGTTTGGGTTGTCTCAATATCCACGCCTCGCTGCTACCACGCTGGCGTGGTGCAGCGCCTATTCACCGCGCCATTGAGGCTGGTGACACGCACACTGGCATTACGCTGATGCAAATGGATATCGGACTGGATACGGGCGACATATTACAAATGCAATCCATCCCCATCGCTACTGATGACACCACTGCCACCTTGCACGACAAACTGGCTGCTCTGGGTGGGCAGATGCTTGTGCAAGCCCTGCCACAGCTGCAAAACGGTGCTCTATCAAGCCAGCCTCAGCCTAACGAAGGCGTATGCTACGCTCATAAAATAGAAAAAGCAGAGGCACTACTGGACTGGACGCAACCTGCTGCCACCTTGGCACGCCGCATTCGCGCCTTCAATCCGTTCCCGATAGCGCTTACCTACGCGCCCACCCATTCTGACAAGGCTGAAGCTATAAAAATCTGGAACGCATCTCTGTCCCCACTTGCTAGGCCTGAGGCCGCACGTGCCGGGCAGGTTATTGGTGTACAGCAAGGCATTCATGTCGCTTGCAGCAACCACAAAGACGGTGGTGTGCTTTGCCTGCACACTCTGCAACGTGCTGGCGGCAAACCTATGCCAGCCGCAGATTTTTTGCGGGGCTTTAACCTGCCAGAGGGTGTGCTACTAGGCAACAGCAGCCAATCCGCACAACAAAAATAGCAGCTTAAGTACTGCTGCCTGCATCTGGCAGATGCTTAACGCGCTCCAAAACCAGTCAGCATGGTTTTGATAGTCTTAAAAACGATCAACACATCCAGCCAGAAAGAAAAATGCTTGATGTAGTAAAAATCGTGCTCAATTTTAATTCTGGTATCGTCAACACTTGTCACATACCCATGGTTGACTTGAGCCCACCCGGAAATGCCTGGTTTGACGATGTTGCGATAACGATAGAATGGAATGACGCCTTCGTAATTATCAACAAACTTGATGTAATCTGCCCGTGGGCCAATCAAACTCATATCACCTTTGATTACATTCAAAAATTGCGGCAACTCATCAATTCTTGTTTTACGAATAAATTTCCCTACCCTGGTCACCCTGAGATCATTACACTCAGTAAACTGATGCTTGTTTTTTTCAGAGCTTTGCGTCATGCTTCTAAACTTGTACATCAAAAAAGACTTGCCTTTATAACCTACACGCTCCTGATTAAAAAATACAGATCCTCCATCGTCCAACTTGATGCATATTGCTGTAATTAACATTACCGGCAAAACGACAGGAAGCGAGATCAGTATAAGAAATAAATCCATCAAGTATTTAAAAAACATATAGCTTGATGAAGGCAACAATGATCCAAGACTATTTTCATACATGTGATGAATTTTTACCCGTCCAGTCAATGACTCTTCTACCTGCCTGATGTTATACACAGGAATATGCTGCAGACTGCATTGCGCCAGAAATTTCTGCCATTCATCGGCCAGCGCTGGTGCATGCAAGTCAGCGACAATAGCAGTCAAATTTTTTTCATGCTGTGGCAGTGCTGGATGCTCTAATCTGACCCATTCAATTCCTGAAATCTTATCAATACCTATTGTACGACCCAACGGTATAAAAGCCATTTTCAAGAAACTGGTTTTTCTGAGATAAATCAAATTCAGCAAAAGAAGTATCTGCGATATGAAAAATGATAAAGTAAGATAAATAATAGAATACTGCAAGCGTAAAAAAACCAGTAAGGCACCCAAGAGACCATACCAAATTATGGATATAGAAAGACCGTAGAGCAAAGAACTGTTACCTGGGAAGCTTTCCATACGCTGAATACTTACCATGCTAATGGTAAATAAAATACCGGAAAAAAAGAGGCTATTCCAATGTGCAGAAAACCATGTTATAGATAACCAGTCAGACATTGGCAAAAATAATGCAGACATGCCACAAACGAGCACCAACCCCAGAAGCAATCTGATGAAAAATATACTAAACAATTTCTGCATTTTTGCGTCTACTTTTTGGAGTGTTTATTTGCTTTTCGCTTAATTGCTTTATTTAATTCTTAAGCAAATATGCGACAGACTACATTGTGTCACACTTCAAGCTGTTTTAGAAATATTGCACAATCAGAACTCTTCGTTATTTTTTGCTTCCAGTGACATCACCCACACCAAATTCTGTACCAGCCAACAAGCCCGCTACGCCCATGCAAAAAGCACTGCGCAAGCTGGGTTTGGTACGCGCTTTGGATTTCGCATTGCATGTGCCACTGCGCTACGAAGACGAAACACGTATTATCAAACTGCGTGATGCTATTTCAGGAGCAATGGCTCAAATTGAAGGCACGGTAACTGCCTGTGAAACAGTTTACACTCCGCGTCTGCAGCTGCTGGTTACTGTTGATGATGGCAGCGATGTATGTACAGCACGCTTTTTCCATTTTTACCCCAGCCAGATAAAAGCACTGGCTGTTGGCAAACAGGTTGTGCTACGTGGCGAAATTAAATCCGGCTTTATGGGGTACACCATGTTACACCCTGCTTTTAGAGCTGCCGGGCAAAATTTGCCGGAATCTCTTACGCCGACTTACCCTTCTTCAGGCAGCCTGCCCCAAGCCTATCTGCGCCGCGCGGTACAAAGTGGGCTGGAGCGCGCTCGCGCCGCTGGTTTGCTTACCGAGACGCTGCCTACCGCTGCCTTGCAAGACTTGCACAGCACCCTGCGCCAACCACCTTGGCCACTTGCACAAGCCCTTAACTACCTGCACCACCCTACGCCCGATGTATCTATTGCTGCGCTAGAAGACCGAAGCCACCCTGCATGGTTGCGCCTTAAAGCAGAAGAGCTTTTGGCACAGCAGCTCTCACAAGCGCAGGCGCGGCAAGAGCGCGAGCATATGCACGCCCCTGCCCTGCCCACCCGCACGGGCGGCTTGCACGAGCAGTTACTGGCAACGTTGCCTTTTCACCTGACTGCCGCCCAGCGCCGCGTATCCCACGAAATTGCAGCCGATTTGGCGCGCCCAGTGCCCATGCACCGCCTGCTGCAAGGCGATGTGGGCTCGGGCAAAACCGTGGTGGCAGCGCTGGCAGCAGCCATTTGCATAAGCGCTGGCTGGCAATGTGCGCTTATGGCGCCAACCGAAATACTGGCAACGCAGCACTTTCAAAAGCTGCTCGACTGGCTCACCCCGCTTGGCATAGGCGTGGCATGGCTCACAGGCAGCCAAAAAACCAAAGAGCGCCGCGAAATGCTCGCGCGCATTGCCAGCGGCGAAGCGCAACTGGTGGTGGGTACGCATGCCGTTATTCAAGACAAAGTGCAGTTTCATAATTTGGCGCTCGCCATCATTGATGAGCAACACCGCTTTGGCGTGCAGCAGCGGCTGGCTTTGCGGCAAAAAATGCAAACCCCAAGCAGCGCAAACGGCGAGAACGGCACAAGCGGAGAAAACAGCGCAAACCCGCCACACGCCCTGCCCGCACCAGCCAGCGAGCCGCATTTGCTCATGATGACTGCCACCCCCATCCCGCGCACGCTCGCCATGAGCTACTACGCTGATTTACACGTCAGCACCATAGACGAGCTCCCCCCTGGGCGCACCCCAGTGCTGACCAAGCTCATCAGCCAATCGCGGCGCGACGAAGTCATCTCCCGCATCGGCAAACAAATAGAGCAAGGGCGGCAGGTGTATTGGGTCTGCCCGCTGATTGAAGAAAGCGAAACGCTCGACCTGCAAAACGCCACCGCCACCCACGAAGACCTGCAAGCCGCCCTGCAACATCTGCAAACACCCAACGGCACGCCAGCGCAAGTGGCTCTGCTGCACTCGCGCTTGCCGCAAGCCGAGAAAAAAGCCATCATGCAAGACTTTGTAGGCGGGCACACCAGCGTCCTCGTCAGCACCACCGTAATTGAAGTAGGCGTAGACGTGCCCAATGCCAGCCTGATGGTGATTGAGCACGCCGAACGCTTTGGTCTGGGCCAATTACACCAATTGCGCGGCCGCGTCGGGCGTGGCACGGCAGCCAGCGTGTGCGTGCTGCTCTACGCCACTGGCGACTCAGGCCGCGTCAGCGACACCGCCCGCGCCCGCCTGCAAGCCATGGCACAAACCAACGACGGCTTCGAAATAGCCCGCCAAGACCTGCAAATACGCGGCCCAGGCGAGCTGCTCGGCGCACGCCAAAGCGGCAGCCCCCTGCTGCGCTTTGCCGATTTGGAAGCAGACAGCCACCTGCTCGACTGGGCGCGCACATGGGCACCCACCATGCTGCAACAGCACCCGCAACTGGCACAGCGCCACCTCGAACGCTGGCTGGGCAGCAAAGCCGAGTTTTTAAAGGCATAAGCCCCAAAAAATGCACACACCGCACCGCTGCACTGCACTGCACTGCACTGCGCCAAGCCCAAGCACAGTGCCAACCCCCCAGCGCTACTTTCGCGCAGACGGCAATCGTTAAACCTCAGCAACATCCAAGCCACCCGCTAGAAAAATAGCGAGCAACCCACAGCAAGCGGCTGCTTTACCCAAAAGACAAAACCCGAGCAAGCAGCATTCATGCGCCTTGCGGCACGAAAACGCCCTGTAGGGCGCATAAATACTGGTTGTGGCATTTTTACACTGCCTGAAACATCAACAAGCCAAACCAGCAACAAACCTAAGCAGCAACCTTTTGCAGCAGTATTTTTCATCTTCTCTGCCCTTGCCAACGCGTATTTTCGAGTTGGCCGCAATGCCAAGCCAGCTAAAGCAACACAAAACGCACACAAAACACAGCAAAAACGCCCTTGAGCACCGCTTTCCTGCAGCCCCAAGCCAACCAGCAGATTGGAACGGGTAAAATGCCTTTTTTAACAGCCCTCCTCTTGTCCTATGTCCGCCTGGGTATTGCCCGACCACATTGCCGATGTTTTGCCTCTTGAGGCGCGGCTGATTGAAGATTTGCGCCGCGAGCTTCTCGACACCGCACGCAGCTACGGCTACGAGCTGGTTATTCCGCCGCTGGTTGAACATATCGAATCCCTGCTCACAGGCTCAGGCGAAGACCTTGACCTGCAAACCTTCAAGCTCATCGACCAGCTCTCGGGTCGCATGCTCGGCATACGCGCCGACACCACCCAGCAAACCGCCCGCATAGATGCCCACTTGCTCAACCGCCAAGGCGTATCGCGCCTGTGCTACTGCGGCCCAGTGCTGCACACCCGCCCCCAGCAAGCGGGCAGCAGCCGCGAACCGCTGCAATTTGGTGCCGAGCTCTATGGCTGCAACCACTTGGCAGCCGATACCGAAATCGTGCTCCTGGCGCTAGACATCTTGCAAGCCACAGGCATCACACACCAGCAGCCGCTGGTGCTGGACTTGGCTGATGCCCGCATCGTGCCTGCCCTGCTTGAGCAAGCCCCGCAGTGCGCCGTAAACGTACACCATTTGCAGCAAGCACTTATCACCAAAAATGCCGAAGCCTTAAGCGCCGCCAGCCGTACCCTGCCTGCTACCGTGCAAGCCGCCCTGCAAGCCTTGCCCAGTCTGTATGGCAGCAGCAATGTGTTAGAGCAAGCGCGGCATACCCTGCCCGCCCTGCCTGCCATCACACAGGCACTCGATGAGCTGGGCGCACTATCGGCACAAGTCCACGAAGTTTGCCCCAATGTGCGCATCCAGTTTGATTTGGCAGACTCGCTTGGCTACTCGTACTACAGCGGCATGCGCTTTGCCATCTATGTGCAAAGCAGTTGCAGCGCATTGGTGCGTGGTGGACGCTATGATGAAGTAGGCGCAGCTTTTGGCCGCACCCGCCCTGCCGTAGGCTTTGGGCTAGACGTAAAAGCACTGGCAGCACACACCGCACCGCGCCCCTTGCGCGCTGCCATTCGTGCGCCCTGGCATCCATCAGCCGCATGGCAACAAGCCGTGCATGCCCTGCGCCAGTCGGGGCAAACCGTGCTGGTAACGCTGCCCGGGCAAGAACACGTTCCTGATGCGTTTTTGTGCGACCGCACGCTGGTTGAAGACAACGGCCAATGGCTGCTGCAAAAAACCGCATAAGTCACCATCACGCACCATCTGGCAACATTCACCAACATCTACCAACATTCCCCTTTTTATTTTTACAAGGAAGTATTGCTATGAACAACAATCTGGTCACGCCCACCAAAGGTCGTAACGTCGTAGTGGTAGGCACCCAGTGGGGCGATGAAGGCAAAGGCAAGCTCGTTGATTGGCTTACCGAAAGCGCCAGCGGCGTAGTGCGCTTTCACGGCGGCCACAATGCCGGCCACACACTGGTCATCAACGGCGTAAAAACCGCGCTGCACCTCATCCCCAGCGGCATCATGCGCCCTGCAGCTACCTGCTACATTGGCAACGGCGTAGTGCTGTCCATCAGCAAACTGCTCGAAGAAATTGCAGGGCTTGAGAAAATCGGCGTTGAAGTGCGCTCGCGCCTGCGCATCAGCGAAGCCTGCCCCCTTATCTTGCCGCTGCACGCCGCCCTTGACATGGCCAGCGAAGCCGCCCGCGCACGCAACGGGCAAGAAAAAATCGGCACCACAGGCCGCGGCATTGGCCCAGCCTACGAAGACAAAGTAGCACGCCGTGCCTTGCGCGCACAAGACCTGCGCTTTCCCGAGCGATTTGCAGCCAAACTGCGCGAGCTGGTCAATTACTACAACCACCTGCTTGGTCAATGGTTGCAAGCCGAGCAAACCGATTTTGGCGCGGCACTTGCCCCCTACATACAGGGCGGCCAGTTGCAATTTGATGCCATCTACGCCGAAGCCATGCAACAAGCCGAAATCATCCGCCCCATGCTGGCCGATGTTTCGCGCGAACTTAACGACGCACACCGCGCAGGCGCCAACCTGCTGTTTGAAGGCGCACAAGGCACACTGCTTGATATCGACCACGGCACCTACCCCTTCGTCACCTCCAGCAATTGCGTAGCGGGCAACGCAGCAGCAGGCGCTGGCGTGGGCCCAGGCATGTTGCACTATGTGCTGGGCATTACCAAAGCCTACTGCACCCGCGTAGGCAGCGGCCCCTTCCCCACCGAGCTTGACTGGCAAACCGAAGGCACCCCAGGCTGGCACATGGCTACCGTTGGCGCAGAAAAAGGCGTTACCACAGGCCGCAGCCGCCGTTGTGGCTGGTTTGATGCAGCCCTGCTCAAGCGCAGCGCACAAGTCAATGGGCTTACAGGCCTGTGCATCACCAAGCTCGACGTGCTTGATGGCCTAAAAGAACTCAAGCTGTGCACGGGCTACGTGCTTGATGGGCAAGCTATCGACATCTTGCCCATGGGCGCTGATGAAATCGCCCGCTGCACCCCCGTTTACGAAACCATGCCAGGCTGGAGCGAAGCCACCGTTGGCACTACCGACTACGCCAAACTGCCGCAAGCTGCCAAAAACTACCTGCAACGCATTGAGCAAGTCACAGGCGTGCCAATTCACGTTATTTCAACCAGCCCCGACCGCGACCACACCATCATGCTGCAACACCCATTTGCAGCCTGAACTTTTCATCACCCAACGGAGCACACACCATGCTGACAGAAGACGGCAAGCACCTATACATCAGCCACGACGACTACCACCACCTCATCGAGCAATTGGCGCTGATGATTCACAAATCGGGCTGGGAGTTTGACACCATCCTGTGCCTGGCGCGGGGCGGTATGCGTCCTGGCGACGTATTAAGCCGCATCTTTGATGTGCCGCTTGCCATCATGTCCACCAGCTCCTACCGCGATGACAACGGCACCAAGCAAGGCCACCTTGATTTGGCACACTACATCACTACCCCAAAAGGGCAAATCGCTGGTCGTGTGCTGCTGGTTGATGACTTGGCAGACTCGGGCAAAACCCTGCACTCCGTCATGGAAACACTGCGCGCCAAATACCCCTCCATTACCGACATGCGCAGCGCCGTACTCTGGACCAAAGGCGTATCCACCTTTGCGCCCGACTACACCGTACAAAACCTGCCAACCAGCCCGTGGATACACCAGCCGTTCGAGCTTTACGACAGCATGCGTCCCCACGACATTGAAGCGCGGCACGCAACATAACCATATTGCAACTACCTCAAGGCCTCTTTCCTTTTCTCCGGACTGATCAATCATGCCCGCACAACTGCAGCACAACACAGAACTTATCCACCACCCATACACCCCCCCAGCAGGTTTTGATGCGCCACAGCCTGCAATATGCAAGGCATCAACCATTTTTCTGCCCAATATGGCAGCTGCGCGACTGCGCAGCGCCACAGAAAAATCGGCCTACACCTATGGCACCCACGGCACGCCCACCACATTCACGCTAGAGCAGCGCCTGTGTACTCTGGAAGGTGGTACGCATTGCCTGCTACTCCCGAGTGGTCTGGCATCCATTGCCTGCATTAATATGGCTTTGCTTAAGCCTGGCGATGAAGTGCTGCTCCCTGATAACGTTTACGGCCCCAACAAGGCACTCGCCGAAGCCGAGCTACAGCGCTGGGGCATCAACCACCAGTACTACAACCCCACCAGCACAGCCGACCTTGCTGCCAAAATCAGCCCCGCAACCAAACTGGTATGGCTTGAAGCGGCAGGCTCGCTTACATTGGAATTCCCAGACCTGCCTGCCATGGTGCAACTGTGCCGCCAGCGCGGCATCCTCACGGCCTTAGACAATACTTGGGGAGCTGGCCTGGCTTATCGTCCCTTTGACCTGCTGCGCACTGGCGACCCCGCCACTGCATTGGGTGTTGACATCACCGCCCATGCCCTGACCAAATACCCCAGCGGAGGCGGCAACGTGCTGATGGGCAGCATCATCACCCGCAACACAGACCTGTACCAAAAAATAGCCCTGTGCCATATGCGCATGGGCTTTTGTGTGGGCATGAACGATGTTGAAACCATTCTGCAAAACCTGCCCAGCATGGCTTTGCGCTACGCCGCTGCCGACCACAACGCCCGCGCCGTTGCGCAATGGTGCACCGAGCAAAAACAATTCGCCCAAGTATTGCACCCTGCCCTGCCCACATCGCCAGGTCACGCGCATTGGGAAGCGCTATGCTGCACTAGCCAACAGCCGCAAGGTGCTGCTGCTGGTTTGGTCAGTGTTATTGTGGATGATCGCTACACTCAGGCTCAAGTTGATGCATTCTGCGAAAGCCTGCGCCTGTTCCGGCTGGGCTACAGTTGGGCTGGCCCCGTCAGTCTGGTTATGGCTTACGACCTAAGCCAGTCTCGTAGCACCTGGCCAGCACATCTGCAACGCGGCAAGCTGGTACGCCTATGCACAGGGCTTGAAGATGCGAACGATCTGATGGCCGATTTGCAGCAAGCTCTAACAAAATTACCTGATTGATGTTGGGCAACATAATCCGGTTCTGTCTGTCTGAATTAGCTGCAAATCAGACAGGCAGAAAATCTTCTAAACCACTTTCCCTTGCCCCTTAACCGTAGCTTCTGAAGCTCCTTGTAGCTCCACGGGCAAGGTTTGCCCTTCTGCAAAATGCAATACCCGCTGCGGATACGGAATACTGATCTGGTGCAGATCAAGCGAACGCAGAATGTGTTTGCAGATTTCAGAACGCAACAGTCCTGTACCGAGTTCAGGATCGGTAATCCAGAATCCCAAGCGAAAATCCAGTCCGTCCACGCCAAAATTTTCAAGGTTGGCCAGTGGCTTGGGCTCGTGTAAAACTCGCGGTTGACTTAATGCGGCTTCAACCAGCAGACTTTGCACCAGATCCACATCATTACCATAACCCACCGTTATGGTAATCGAATGCCAGACGCGCAAATCACTCAAGGAGCGGTTTTCAACGCGTTGGTTAACCAGCATGTCATTGGGCAAAATGGCTTCAACGCCATTCCAGGAGTGCAGCACGGTATAACGTGCTGTAATGTCTGTAATCGTACCTTCAAAGCCGTCAATCTTTACATAGTCTCCAATACGAATACTGCGCTCGGCCAACACAACAAAACCGCTGACATAATTGGAAGCAAGCTTTTGCAGACCAAGACCAACACCCACACCCAGCGCACCCCCAAACACGGAGAACGCTGTCAGATCAATATCAACCGCTCTCAAACCAACCAATAGACCTACCAGCAACAACAGGGCGCGCAGTGCATTGCTGATGATTTTGCGCAAAGAAAGTGTGCTTCCTGTAGCTTCACGCAACAACCGAGCCTCAATCAACGAAGCCAGCCACAAAGAAACCAGCAAAGCCAAAATGACTGTTATTGGAGCGAAGACCAGAGACAGCAAATTGGTTCTGATAGAGCCAATACGAATCTGCATTCCGTCAAGCTGCTGCATCAATAAAGGCAACAAGCCACTAATCCACAACACCACACCAATCCAGATCACCCAAGAAACCGTGCGCTCCAGCACACTGATCCAACGCCATTCTTTAAAAGTGAGTCGCAAAATTTTGACTAAAGAGCGAATCACCAACAGCGCCAATATAGCAGGCAGCGCCAGACGAAACAGCGAATAACGCATCGGTACCTGCATAAGCTTTGAAGCAGCATACACCGATGCCAACCACAACGAAGGAAACAACAAGCCATCGTAACTGCGAGCACCCAACGTCATGGATGTATACTGCTGCCCCAACACAAACCATCTGAGCAACAGCTTGCGCACCACATAGACTGCCAGTAAAGACAGCAGCCCCAGAGCCACAATCACTAACAGTTGCTTCAGTGTGCCTGGCTGCTGCAACTGATCTAGCCACTGCGACCATTCTTCAAAAAACAATCCGTTTGTATCCTGATTCATAGATGCTTCCATGTTGAGTTTTTTACCGTTTACTCGCCAGCACCAGCACTCCAGAGGCTATTAAAGCAATGCCGCACCACTCGCGCAATGATGGCCGCTCTCCCAAAAACGCAAACGCCAACAAGGCAACCAAAACCAGACTGAACTTATCTACCAGCGCCACCTGTGCAGCTTGCCCAATATGCAAAGCTCGAAAATAACAAATCCACGAAGCACCAGTGGCCAATGCAGATAACGCCAAAAACATCCATGTCTTAGGCGAAAGCGCTAAAGGGTTGCTCCACTTTCCAGTCAGCGCGACAAAGCCCGACAACACCAGCAATACCATTGCTGTACGCAAGAGCGTTGCAAAATCAGAATCTACATTCTGTATGCCAAGTTTGGCAAAAATAGTGGTCAATGCGGCAAACAAAGCCGAAAGCAGTGCCCAATAAAACCAACCGTGCAAGGAACTGTTCATAAAAAGCATCCTTCAATTATTTCGATCTGGATACCACGCACTGCTTTTGATAGCTAATTCAGTTGCACCACTACGATAGGCTTCAGCCATCATAAAAATCTATAGCACAGTCCAAACAAAAACTGTTTTTATATGCAGATGGTGCGCAAAAAACTGTATTAGCCCAACGACTGACAACCGCATAACAAGAAACCACCTTCTGGCCGCTCAACCAGTACGCCAGTTTCTTCAAAGTTTTTCAAGACCCTGCTAACCATCTCGCGCGAAGCACCAACCATTTTTGCCACATCCTGCCGCGAAACTTTTTTGTACAAGACCTTGTTGCCTTTTTCGTCCTCTTCAGACAACTCCTGCAAGACAGACATAACGCGACCATATACATCCATCAGAGCCAGCGAGCGAATCTGCTTGTCAGCCTGCCGCAACCGATGCACCAAACTGCGCATCACGCTATCAATCATGGCCACATTGTCATGCAGGCAACTGAGAAATGCTTCACTGCCCAAAACCAGCACATCAGTTTGCTTTTCAGCACGCACCGTTGCTGAATGCGGCTCGCCGTCAATCAGGCTCATTTCCCCAACGCAGTCTCCAGACGCCAGTGTGGCAATAATCACTTCGCGCCCACGATCATCGTGTGATAAAACCCGCGCTGTGCCTGCCACTATCATGAACAATGCCCCAGAGGTCTTGCCCTGTTCCACAATCAGCTCACCACGTCTGTAGCGTCTTTTCTGTACGGATGCAGAAACAATACCAGACTGCGCTACCGACAAGTCGCTAAACATCGGAACGCGGCGGATCAAATCCAGATTGGAAACAATAGCCATCAGAGTACTCCTTATGCGCCTGCATCTGGCAAGATGCAGTCAATACAACTACACTTTAACCCGTAGAATCACGCTAGACATTATGGTTTCTTAAACAGCTGTTTACAATTTATATTCTCATTAAGTGTCATAATTCAACTCACCAATTTCCAATCTTACAGGTACAAACACGCCATGGCCACAACACAACACGCAAAAGTTCTTATTATTGGTTCAGGTCCTGCGGGCTACACTGCCGCCATCTACGCAGCACGAGCCAACCTCCAGCCACTACTGATCACAGGCATGGCGCAAGGTGGCCAGCTTATGACTACCACCGAAGTTGACAACTGGCCTGGTGACGTGGCTGGCGTACAAGGCCCCGACCTGATGCAACGCCTGCAAGAACATGCCGAGCGTTTTAACACACAAATCGTATTCGACCACATCAACGCTGCTGATTTAAGCAAACGCCCCTTCACCCTTACTGGCGACAGCGGCACTTACACCTGTGACACCCTCATCATTGCTACAGGCGCTTCAGCCAAATATCTGGGGTTGCCCTCCGAGCAAGCCTTTATGGGGCGTGGCGTAAGCGGCTGCGCCACTTGCGACGGGTTTTTCTACAAAGGCCAAGATGTCTGCGTAGTGGGCGGCGGCAACAGTGCCGTAGAAGAAGCCTTGTATCTCAGCAACATTGCCAGCAAGGTTTACCTCATTCACCGCCGCGACACCTTCCGCGCCGAAGCCGTCGTCATCGACAAACTCATGGACAAAGTGCGTGAAGGCAAAATCGTGCTCAAACTGCACGCCACCCTTGATGAAGTGCTGGGCGACGACAAAGGCGTAAACGCCGTGCGCCTGAAAAACGTAGACACTGCCGCCACCGAAGATGTTGCCGTGCAAGGCTGCTTTATCGCCATTGGCCACGCACCTAACACCGAACTGTTCAAAGACCAGCTTGAGCTGAAAAATGGCTACATCGTTAGCCGTGGCGGACAAAACGGTTTTGCCACCCAAACCAGCATCGCAGGCGTATTCGCTGCTGGCGACGTGCAAGACAACAACTACCGCCAAGCCATCACCAGTGCTGGCACAGGCTGCATGGCAGCACTTGATGCACAGCGTTTTCTGGAGCAAGAGGCGTAAAACCCGCCGCCTTGCGCGTGCCACATCAGCTCTGCAAGCCCTGTACATCTGATACCCTTTGCCAATCTATGCCAAGGCTGATAGCATTGCTACGCCTTGGCATCATTTTTATTCATGCACGACTTTTCATAAGGAGCTTTCACCATGAGCCTGCCCAACTACACCGAACACACCCGCGCCATTTCTGCCAACCTCACCCCTTTGCGCACCGATATGCCAGACCTGATGAAAGCATTTGGCGATATGGCCGCTGCTGCCACACGCGACGGCGCACTGAACAAAAAAACCAAAGAGCTGATTGCGCTGGCGCTGGGCGTTGCTGGCCATTGCGATGCATGCATCGGCTTTCACGTTAAAGCACTGGTTAGCTTGGGCGCAACTTTGCCCGAAATAGAAGAAGCACTGGGCATGGCCGTGTATATGGGTGGCGGCCCTTCGCTAATGTATTCAGCCAATGCGCTGGCTGCATACAAAGAATTTAGCGCCCCCAAAGCCGAGTAAGAAGCAGACACAAAAGCACTCTCTACGCAGCTTGCCACGCAAAGCAGCTACTTGTTTGCAGCACGCCACACAAGCACGTTTGGCGCATTCATATAAGGAAAGCACGGATTTAGCCTGCAAACTTAATCTGCAAACAGGAGCGTTTTCAAAAAGCTGTCATAAAAGCTGTCATTCCCGCGCAGGTGGGAATCCATGTCTTTGCGAGGCGCTGCTGTGGATTCCCACCCCCACGCCTTCACAGGGCTAGGCTCTGCGCAGGTATGACGGGCAATTGCGTTTTTATAAAAAACTGGAAGCAATCAGCATTTTCTTAGACGGCTCAAAGCAAGCGCAAGCCGCTGTGTTTTAAGCCGAATCTTTGTTGGATAGTACCCTGCGCCGCTGAAATAAGCCTGTTGTTCTGGCGCCCTGTCTGGCAAAACGCTCACGCCGCGCTGTTTTAGGGTCTACCAGCAAGGGGCGGTATAGCTCAACCCTGTCACCATCACACAAAATTTGCTCGGGCGCAACCTGCTTGCCCCATACGCCACACGCCCAGCCGCCAGCGGCTTGTGCCTTGGCATCTGGCTCGGCTGCTTGCAGCATGGCTTGCACCTCGGGCAACTCACTAAAGCCAGCCGCTTGCAGAGCCTGCCAAACAGTACTGCCCGCAGGCAATTGCAGACACTTTTCAACAACAGTGCGTGCTTGCGGCGCATAAACGGCAATAATGGTGACAAGCGTTTGCTCTGATAAAGAGCATGAGCCAGATTTTATTTCAGCCATAAACCTTTTTTGCCCTTTGGATAAAAGCATCAACCATGTTGCTCGCAATTTTGTCAAATAAAGGCCCCACCAAACGAGCCAGCAACAAATTGGCAAAGCTATAGCGCAGTTGAAAGTCAATGCGGCAGGCGCGGGCGTTATCATCACCCACTGCCGCAAAGCGCCATTGCCCGCTTAACTGCGAAAATGGCCCGCGCACCAAATGCATATCAATCTGCTTGCCGGGCTGCTCAACATTGCGCGTGGTAAAACTCTGACGCACGGCGCACAGGCCAATACCTACCTCGGCGATTTTTCCTTCAGGTGTGGTTTGCAACACCCGCGAAAAATCACACCAAGGCAAAAACTGGCTGTAGGCAGACACATCACTAACCAGCTGAAACATTTCAGCCGGGCTGTAATTAACAACAACGGATTTATGGATAGATTTCATACAATGGCCACATTGTAAATAGCCAACCATTGTCCACACGGGATATACCGTTTTCATTTCATTTTTATATGGCCACCAAGAAAAAAACCGGTTCCGACCGCATTGCCGATAACAAAAAAGCCGCTTTCAACTACTTTTTTGAAGAAAAGTACGAAGCAGGCATGGTGCTTTATGGCTGGGAAGTCAAAGCCGCACGCGAAGGCAAGGTGCAACTGACTGACGGTTATGTGGTAGTACGCGATGGCGAGCTATTTCTCATTGGCTGCCAGATTAACCCACTCAAATCCGCATCCACCCACGTCACACCTGATGCAACCCGCACCAAAAAGCTGCTGATGCACAGTGCCGAAATTCGCCGTCTTATTGGCAAGGTTGAGCAAAAGGGCTACACGCTGGTGCCGCTTAATCTACACTGGAAAAACGGCCGCATCAAGTGCGATATTGCGCTAGCCAAAGGCAAGGCCGAGCATGACAAACGCGACACCATCAAAGAACGCGAAGGCAAACGCGAGGTTGAGCGTGCTATGAAGAGCAGACAGCGCTAGGCCAAGTAGCAGCGTGTTTTAGCCCCCCAAAGCCCAGCACAAGCCTGTATCACAGCCATATCACGCCCATATCTCAGCAAGCAGTGTTTATGCGGGCTGCGGGGTATTTTAGGGCTGCAAGCCGCATGAATACTGCTTGTGGCTTTTTTTGATAAAACCCACCTTGGGCGGCAAACCTGTTTGGCAGTGATGCTGCCTTGTTTAGCCCGCCATATGCAGCAGCTTGGAAAGCCAGCCATCGGGCACTGCCCATAGCAGCAGCGCCGTCATAAGCACGTAACGCAGAAACTTGCCAACCGCCATCCAGCCCAGACATGGCCAAAATGGCAGTTTGAGCCAGCCAGCTACCGCGCATAGGGGGTCGCCAATGGCGGGCAAAAAAGCAAAGAAACAGGCTTTTGCGCCAAACTTGTTGAGCCAGCTCAGGGCGCGTAGCTCTATGCGGTTTCCTTTGCGCACGTGATGAACAGCGTGGCTTGCGCCCAGCCCCATCCACCAGCTTACGCCTCCTCCCAGCGTGTTGCCCAATGTGGCAACCAGTATCACTGGCCAAAACAAATCAGGTCGCAGCACCACCAGCCCATATACCGCAGGCTCTGAACCCAAGGGCAACAAGGTGGCCGAGATAAAGGAAACGACAAATACAGTTGAAAGCCCGTTTTGTGGCAATGCCAGCCATTGCATCACAAGCTCTAAAAAATGCGCCATAAAGCCATTCAATCAAAAAAGCCTGCCAGCAAACTGGCGGCAAAAGTTATAACGATAGGGAAACGCTGATTTGTTCTTCAAGCTAAAGAGAGTTTAGAACTCCGTCATTCCCGCGTAGGCGGCAATCGACAGCTGCGCCCCTAACGCGGATGGATTCCCGCCTATGCGGGAATGACGGGCGATTGCGTTTTATACGAAACTGGAATACATAAGCGTTTCCGAAGTTCTTCAGAGTTCGTGATTGTTGCAGATTACTTGACTGCATATGTTTCCAGTTGATTGAAAACAAAGAGTAAAAACAGCACAAAATGCCCGATATAAGCAGCAAACCCCTGCAAGTGTTTACCCCAATGCCCGCCTTGCACGCCCTGCCTCCACCGCTACAATGCATATGGCGCACACTGCCCGCTGTGCAGCGCAAGACACTGCACAAGCTGCTGCCACCTTGCACAACGCCTACGGTATGCGGCATATAGCTATGGCATTTGTAGCGTTACTTTTTTAACCACCTCCTTCATATTCCCATTCCCCCTTATGCAAGCCCTCTGGATGGCTCTTGGTGCCTTGTTTTTTTCGATGATGGGTGTATGCATCAAAATGGCATCTCCCCATTACGGCTCAATGGAAATTGTGCTGTACCGTGGGCTGACTGGGGTTGTACTTTTATCTGCCATGATGTGGATGCGGCGCATACCACTGGCAACGCCTGTGCCCGGGCTGCATGTGCGCCGCAATTTATGGGGCGTGGTGGCCATGTCGCTGTGGTTTTTCGCCATTACCAAGCTGCCTTTTGCCATGGCAATGATGTTTAACAACATGAGCAGCTTGTGGCTGGGTGTCATTATTTTGACTGTTGCCTGGTGGCGCACCCGCACGCTGGCGTATCCCAAACTGTTTGCTGCTGTGGTGCTGGGTTTTGCAGGGGTGGTGTTGCTGCTTGACCCGCGCAGCCAAGTTGCAGGGGCTTTTTGGCCCAATGTTGCCGGGCTGGTTTCGGGGGTGTGCTCGGCCTTTGCCTACACGCAGATTCAGGCGATGGGCGAAGCTGGCGAGCCTGAGTTGCGCACCGTTTTTTATCTCTCTGTGGGCACAGTCATCATTGGGCTGCTGGGCTCTTTTGTGTTTTATGGCGGGCTAACACCTCTGCAATGGCATACTTTTGGCTGGCTGCCTGCCACGGGGCTGTTTGCTGCGCTGGGGCAATGGTGCTTAACGCGGGCTTATAGCCGTGGCATGGCTTTGGTGGTGGCCAATTTGCAGTACTTGGGGCTGGTGTTTTCTTCGCTGATAGGGGTGTGGCTGTTTAACGACCGCCTTTCCTCCCTGAGCTGGCTTGGCATGGGCATTATCGTTACCAGCAGTGTTGCCGCAACGCTGCTGCGCCCCAAGCGCAAGCCCGCATCGGTTGCGGCTGCCAATACGCTACCCGCGCAAAAATAAAGCACTGGCGCGGCTTTACGCAACAAGCAAACAAGCACAGGCACTTGATGCGCTCTGCCACGCAAGCCCCATTTGGCAGCAACACAGCCACCTTCGCGCATACGCCAAGCCCAAGCCGCACCAATATTGCGTGTATTAAAAATTATCACACTGCAACTACAATGGCAGCATACGCCACGCAGCAAGCGTGGCTTTTCTTGGCGTAGCCCCTGCGCTGGCATCGCCTGCATTTGCTGCCTTGACTGCATTTGCCCACCTTTCCCAATCTTTCCCTGCCCCACTTTTCCCCTATGCAAGCCCTTTGGATGATTCTCGCCTCGCTGGCATTTTCTGTGATGAGCGTGTGCATCAAATACGCCTCGGTCTATTACAGCTCGATGGAGATTTTGATGTACCGCGGCTTGGTGGGCATTGCCATTTTTGCGGTGTTGATGTGGCTGCGCCGCATACCGCTAGGCACACCCGTCATTGGCATGCATATCAAGCGCAATCTGGCTGGCGTTATAGCCATGTCACTGTGGTTTTACTCGATTGTGCATATGCCTTTTGCCACTGCCGTAGTGCTCAACAGCATGAGCAGCGTTTGGCTGGCTGCCATCGTGTTGCTGCTTTCGTGGTGGCAAACGCGCACGCTGCTGCACCCCAAGCTATTTGCAGCGGTGCTGCTGGGCTTTGCAGGTGTGGTGCTGCTGCTTGACCCGCGCGGCCACCACGCCCACGCCTTTGCTTTGTGGCCCGTTGTGGCTGGGCTTACCGCAGGCGTACTGGCTGCCATTGCATATATGCAGGTGCAGTCGCTCGGGCAGGCGGGCGAGCCCAATACCCGCACGGTTTTTTATTTTTCGATTGGCACAGCGTTGATGGGGCTGGTGGGCTGCCTTGTATTTGATGGCGGGCTTGCCATGCCGCGCCAAGGCAACACACTGGGCTGGCTGCTTGCTGTTGGGGTGCTGGCTGCCATTGGGCAGTGGTGCTTAACCCGCGCCTACTCGCGCGGCGCAACGCTGGTAGTTGCCAATTTGCAGTATCTGGGACTGGTGTTTTCGGCGTTGATGGGCGTTTGGCTATTTCATGACAAACTTTCCCTGATTAACTGGCTGGGCATAGCCACCATCATCTTGAGCAGCATTGCTGCAACCATATTGCGCCCCAAGCAGTAAGTCCAATTCCAGAAAAAAATGCACCTGATTTCCGTCATTCCCGCGTAGGCGGGAATCCATGCCCACAAGTGACGCAGCCGTGGATTCCCGCCTACGCGGGAATGACGCGGTGAGGGCGCGGGCATTTGTGCGCGTCCGATGAGGCTGTTTTGCGCCGCAAGTAGCACGACAACCATATCCGACGCAGAGTTTGCAACAATAGTGCAGAAAACGCGGAAAATGAGCCATAAATAATTTTGCTATTCTTTTGCGACTTTTGCGTAACCTCTGCGTCCTCTGCGTCCAGCAAAACCGCACCACACAGACGATAATTGCCAGCTTGCCTTTGTTTCCCCTTTGCTATTGAATTTACAGGTGCGCCTTGTCCCCAGCTTCTCCCTTGCAGATTGACTTTCCCGAATCGTTGCCCGTCTCAGGCAAGCGCCATGACATCATGGCTGCCATACGCGCACACCAAGTCATCATCGTCTGCGGCGAAACAGGCTCGGGCAAAACCACGCAACTGCCCAAAATTGCGCTGGCGCTTGGCAGAGGCGCTTGCAACGCCGCACCTGGGCAAAAACCACGCCAAATCGGGCACACCCAGCCGCGCCGCATTGCTGCCAGCAGCGTAGCCAAACGCATTGCCGAAGAGCTAAACACGCCTTTAGGCGAGGTGGTGGGCTACAAGGTGCGCTTTACCGACCGTCTGCAAAAAGGCGCATCCGTCAAGCTGATGACCGACGGCATCTTGCTGGCCGAAACCCAAAGCGACCCGCTGCTGCAAGCCTACGACACCCTCATCATCGACGAGGCACACGAGCGCAGCTTGAATATCGACTTTTTGCTGGGCTATCTGCGCGAAATACTGCCGCGCCGCCCCGATTTAAAAGTCATCGTCACCTCTGCCACCATCGATGCCGAGCGCTTTGCCCAGCACTTTGCCAGCAGCAAGGGAGCTGCACCCATCATCATGGTCTCAGGCCGCCTGTTTCCAGTAGAAATGCGCTACCGCCCGTTTGAAGAAAGCAAAGATACCGACCTGAACACTGCCATAGCCGATGCGGTTGATGAGCTCTGGAGCAGCCCACACGCTGCGGGCGACATTCTCGTTTTCCTACCAGGCGAGCGCGAAATCCGCGAAGCTGCCGACCATCTGCGCGAGCACCTTAGCCACAGCCCACTGCTACGCGCCGCCCAAGTGCTACCCCTGTTTGCCCGCCTGAGCCAAGCCGAGCAAGAGCGCATTTTCGAGCGCCACAACCAGCGCCGCATTGTGCTGGCAACAAACGTAGCCGAAACATCGCTCACCGTGCCCGGCATCCACTACGTTATTGACAGCGGCACCGCCCGCGTCAAACGGTACAGCTACCGCAACAAAGTTGAGCAACTGCTGGTCGAGCCCATCAGCCAAGCTGCTGCCAACCAACGCGCAGGCCGCTGCGGGCGCGTAGCAGGTGGCATCTGCATACGCCTGTACGACGAAAAAGACTTTGCTGCCCGCCCCCCGTTTACCGACCCCGAAATTTTGCGTTCCTCTTTAGCTGGCGTTATTTTGCGCATGCAGTCGCTGCACTTGGGCGATGTGGAGCAATTTCCCTTTCTTGAAGCGCCCCGCCCAAAGGCAATAGCCGACGGCTACCAGTTGCTTGCAGAAATCGGCGCGGTAGATGATGCCCGCCAACTCACCGCCATCGGCAAAGCCCTCTCGCGCCTGCCGCTAGACCCGCGCGTAGGCCGCATGCTGCTTGAAGCACACACGCGCGGCGCACTGCGCGAAGTGCTGGTTATAGCCGCAGCCTTGTCAGTACAAGACGTGCGCGACCGCCCTTTGGAGCAGCAAGCCCAAGCCGACCAGCAACAAGCCAAGTTTGACGACGAAAAAAGCGAATTTGCCAGCACCTTGAAGCTCTGGCAATGGCTGGCAGACGCACGCGGCGGCACGCCCGCCCTGCCCTCTGCCAAAGCGCAACAAGCAGCCGCCAAAGGCAAAACCAAACAAAGCGCCCAGCAAGCCGTGCTACCTGCCAGCCAACGCAGCACAGGCACGCCGCCAGCCACACAAAATAACACCAGCACGCCTGCGGCTGTAGCTGCGGCTGCCCCCACCCACAAACTCAGCAACCGCCAGTACGAAGCCCTGCTGCGCCAGCACTTCATCCATGTGCGGCGCGTGCGCGAATGGCGCGACATCTACAGCCAACTCCTCACCGTTGCCGCCGAGCAAGGCTGGCAGCCCAACACCACGCCTGCCAGCTACGAGCAATTGCACATCAGCCTGCTCTCGGGGTTGCTGGGCAATATCGGCTGCAAAAGCGACGAACAAGACTGGTACTTGGGCGCACGCGGCATCAAGTTTTACCGCCACCCAGGCGCACACTTGCGCAAAAAGCCCGGGCGCTGGGTCATGTGCGCCGAGCTGGTCGAAACCACCCGCCTGTTTGGGCGTGGTATTGCCAATATCGAACCCCAGTGGCTTGAGCAAGCGGGCAGCCACCTGCTGCGCAAACAGCTCCTAGACCCGCACTGGGAGAAAAAAAGCGGCAAAGTCATTGCCCTTGAGCGTGCCACCCTCTACGGGCTAGTCATCTACAACAACCGCCGCGTTGATTTTGACCGTATCGACCCCAGCACTGCCCGCGAAATCTTTATCCGCCAGGCCCTCGTAGGCGACGAATGGGAAAGCAAGCTGCCCTTTTTGGCCGCCAACCGCCGCATGGTGAGGCACATTGAAGAAATCGAGCACAAATCACGCCGCCAAGACGTGCTGGTGGATGAAGAACTGATTTACGCCTACTACGACGCACACATCCCCGCCGACATCTGCAACGCCCACCAGCTTGAAAAGTGGTACACCCAAGCTAGCAAAGCCACTGCGAAGCTGCTGCACATCAATCAGGATGAACTCATGCGGCACAACGCCGCAGGCATCACCACCGACCAGTTCCCCAAAACCGTACGCTTGGGCGGCGTAGACTGCCGCGCCAGCTACCTGCACCAGCCTGGCGACCCCAAAGACGGCTTGAGCGTCGATATCCCGCTATTTGCCCTCAACCAAGTGCAAGAAGAGCGCACCGAATGGCTCGTGCCAGGCATGCTCAAAGACAAAGTGCAAGCCCTGCTCAAAAGCCTGCCCCAGCGCCCGCGCAGCCGCTTTGTGCCCCTGCCTGAGAGCGCCACGCGGCTGGCCGCCCAACTGCAAGACACCCCAGGCTTTGCCCAAGGCAGCCTCATAGAGGCGCTACTCAAAGCCGTGCGCGACCACACCAGTTTGGATGTCAAACGCACCGACTTCAAACTCGACATGGTTCCCGCCCACCTCTTTATGCACCTGCGCATCACAGACGAGCACGGGCGGCAACTGGGCGCAGGCCGCAACCTGGGCGCACTCAAAGCCGAACTGGGCGGGCAGGCACGCGGAGCATTTCAAGCGCTAGCCGTGCTACGCACCGCCCTGCCAAGCAGCAAACAGGCGGACACGGCTGCAACCACAACAAGCGCATCACCAGCCGCCATGCGCCCTGCAGCCCAAAAACAGCCCGCAACCCGCGCCATGACTGGTTCTCCTGCTGGTGCTCCTGTTACCACAGCCGCCGCCACACCCGCCAGCCCATCTAGCCCAGCCAGCCAAGCCAGCCCCCTTGCACTCACCGAAGGCATGCGCTACACCAACTGGAGCTTTGGCGAACTGCCCGAAATCATGGAAATACACCGTGGCAGGCAAACCCTCATCGGCTTTCCAGCCCTGATAGACGAAGGCGACGCAGTCACCATCGAAGTTTTTGACGAACCCGACATCGCCGCCACCCGCCACCAAGCGGGCTTGCGCCGCCTGTGCGCCCTGCAAGTCAAAGACGCACTCAAATACCTCGAGAAAAACCTGCCCGACTTTCAAAAAATGGCAGCCGCATACATGCCACTGGGCACAGCCGAAGAACTCAAACAGCAAATCATCGCCGTCGCACTCGACCGCGCCTTCTTGCTTGTCCCCCTGCCAATGGATGCCAGCAGCTTTGCCCAGCGCGTTGAACAAGGCCGCGCCCGCCTCACCCTCATTGCACAGGAAGTTGCCCGCCAAGCAGTCACTATTCTGCAAGAGTACCAAACCGCCCAACGCAAACTCAAAGACAGCAAACACGCCCCCGAAGCCGTGGCAGACGCCACCGCCCAACTCCAACGCCTCTGCCCCAAAAACTTTCTGCTGGCAACGCCTTGGCCACAATTGCAACATCTGCCGCGTTACCTCAAAGCCATCACCATGCGCCTTGACAAACACCGCGCCGACCCCGCCCGAGATGCAGCCAAGCTAGCCGAGCTCAAGCCCCTTGAACAACGCTACCTGCGCCTGCTCGCCGAGCGCAAAGGCCAGGCAGACAGCCGCTTGGCCGAGTTTCGCTGGCTGCTTGAAGAACTGCGCGTGAGCTTTTTCGCGCAAGAGCTACGCACCCCGCAGCCCGTAAGCGTCAAGCGGCTGGAAAAAGTCTGGGCGCAATTGCTGCAATAAGCCGCCCTGCCCCTGCACCCTTGCGCTTGAAGCCGCCACGCATGGTTTATCATCAAGGCACAGTTTTTTCTTTCACCCTTTCATCTCATTACATCCATGTCAAGCATTCTTCAAAACCTCCCCACTGGTAAAAAAGTTGGCATCGCCTTCTCTGGCGGCCTTGATACCTCTGCCGCCCTGCTCTGGATGCGCCAAAAAGGTGCAGTGCCCTACGCCTACACCGCCAACCTGGGCCAGCCCGACGAGCCCGATTACGACGCCATCCCCAAAAAAGCCATGGAATACGGCGCAGAAAAAGCCCGCCTGATTGACTGCCGCACCCAGCTTGCCCACGAAGGCATTGCCGCACTGCAATGCGGCGCATTCCACATCAGCACAGGCGGCGTGTACTACTACAACACCACCCCGCTGGGTCGCGCCGTCACAGGCACCATGCTGGTTGCCGCCATGAAAGAAGACGATGTAAACATCTGGGGCGACGGCTCCACCTTCAAAGGCAACGACATTGAGCGTTTCTACCGCTACGGCCTGCTCACCAACCCCGCGCTGCAAATCTACAAACCCTGGCTCGACCAAACCTTTATCGACGAACTCGGCGGCCGCGCAGAAATGAGCGCCTTCATGACCGCCCACGGCCACGGCTACAAAATGAGCGCCGAGAAAGCCTACAGCACCGACAGCAACATGCTGGGCGCAACGCACGAAGCCAAAGATCTGGAGTTTTTAAACAGCGGCATCCGCATCGTCAAACCCATCATGGGCGTAGCCTTCTGGCAAGACGACGTTGCTATCAAACCCGAAGAAGTGCACGTACGTTTTGAAGAAGGCCGCCCCGTAGCCCTTAACGGACAAGAGTTTGCCGACCCCGTAGCCCTGTTCATGGAAGCCAACCGCATTGGAGGCCGCCACGGGCTGGGCATGAGCGACCAGATTGAAAACCGCATCATCGAAGCCAAAAGCCGCGGCATCTACGAAGCCCCAGGCATGGCGCTGCTGCACATCGCCTACGAGCGCCTGCTCACGGGCATCCACAACGAAGACACGATTGAGCAATACCGCATCAACGGCCTGCGTCTGGGTCGCCTGCTCTACCAAGGCCGCTGGTTCGACCCCCAAACCCTCATGCTGCGCGAAACCGCCCAGCGTTGGGTTGCCAGCGCCATCACAGGCGAAGTCACTCTTGAGCTGCGCCGTGGCAACGACTACTCCATCCTCAACACCGAGTCACCCAACCTCACCTACGCGCCCGAGCGCCTGAGCATGGAAAAAGTAGAAAACGCCCCCTTCAGCCCCGCAGACCGCATTGGCCAACTCACCATGCGCAACCTCGACATTACCGACACCCGCGCCAAACTGGGCGTATATGCCCACAGCGGCCTGCTCACGCTTGGCGAAGGCGCTGCCATGCTCAAGCTGGAAACAGACCGCAAAAACTGATTGCCGGCTGTTGCATTTTCAACACACGCCTTTTCTGACGCAAACAGCTATCAGGAAAGGCGTTTATTTTTGCAAAACATCCCGTAGCCGCACCTGCGCAAGTGCAAGCTCAACTGAACAAAACAAAGCACAAAACAACAGTAGCGACTTCATGCAATTTATCTGCAACAAAGCGCATGTTTAGGATATGCTATGGTTTTTAGCATGCAACTGCTTTTACCTTTTCATTGATTCATGTCTGCATCTGCCTTGCCCCCCATTCCTGCAAAACGCTACTTCACCATTGGCGAAGTAGCTGAGTTGTGCGGTGTCAAACCCCATGTGCTGCGCTATTGGGAGCAAGAATTTACCCAACTCGCTCCCATGAAGCGACGCGGCAACCGCCGCTATTACCAGCACCACGAGGTGCTTATGGTGCGCCGCATCCGAGATTTGCTCTATGAGCAGGGCTTTACCATCAGCGGCGCACGCAGCCAACTTGAGCACCAAAAAAACAAACATACGGCTCCCGCACCAGAGCCTGTAAATACCCCAAGCGAAACCAGCATTGCTTTCACTTCTGCCGCCACCATAAGCAACATTTCTGAGCAAGCCAATGCGACTCTGTCATGGGACAATATTCGCAGTGAGCTAGAAGCTATCCGTGCTTTGCTTGACTAAACTGGCAGCAGATACAGATGCAAAAGAGCAAGAACAAGCATGATGCACATTGCTCTATCAATTTTCTACAGCGAAAGCCCAATATTCCTGCAAAATCGTCATATAATTGAAGGCTTCGGCGTGTAGCGCAGCCTGGTAGCGCACTTGCATGGGGTGCAAGGGGTCGCGAGTTCGAATCCCGCCACGCCGACCAACATAACGTCCGCCAGTGTCCGACAACGTCCGGGCTGGCGGATTTTTTTGGCTTTTCACTCTGTAGGTCGTCCGATAGCGTCCTGTAGCGTCCCAAGACAGCCGCGCATAAAATGGGGCAACTTTTTCAGCCCCTGTTGGAGTTGCCCCCATGCCGCTTACTGACCTGTCTGTTAAAGCTCAAAGCCTGACTTGTTGAAAGTCAGGCTTTTTTATTGCTCACCTGCCACTCGATATGCTCGCCACTGTGCATTCTCAGTTTCACCGCCAATATCGCCCGGGCTGGCCTCTTCAGCCCAAAAGTAAAGTGGCTTACCCATCAACGCCCACTGCATGCGGCCATCACTTCGGATAAATACGCTGAAGTCACCCCTGCTCGCATCATTGCCACTGGCCAGCAGTGGTGGCCAGGTTTTTGCGCATTCATCCAGGCAGGCTGACTGGTTAATACCATCGCCTGCATAAGTGTAGAGCGTCATCAAGTTATCTGTACCTACCATTACGCCATTGGCATTAATGGCAGGCGGTATCTGGCTTACGTCAGGTGTATGCAGCAAGCTGTTACTGCAGCCAATAAGCATCACAACGCTGCTGGCAAGCAAGAATAAAAATTTGAACTTCAACGCACAGACTCCTATTGCACAAATACAGCTTGCATGAATAAAAAACGGGCTCTGGCTTTTCTGCTCTTTTTGCCAATGATAGAAAAAACATGCCAATGGCATTGATGCTCGTGTTATTCCCGATTCCAGACAAAAAACGCACTTGATTTCCGTCATTCCCGCGCAGGCGGGAATCCACAGCAGCGCCACTTGGGAACATGGATTCCCGCCTGCGCGGGAATGACGACTTTCTGAGTTTTCTCTTATACGAAGAATAAATCAGCGCATCCTTAGCTCCCATTAAAATGCAGCAACATGAAGCCAATTACCGCACCAGATACGCACCCTACTTTACACGCAGACTTGCCAGAAAAAGCGCAAGAAATTCACTGTTTACTGCCCCAAACCCAATGCCAACGTTGCGGCTGGTCTGACTGTGCCAGCTACGCACAGGCTATAGTTGTGCAAAAAGCCAGCATTAACCGCTGCCCACCCGGTGGCGTTGCAGGCATTCAACGCATCGCCACTGCATTGGGCAACCCAGCCTTGGCAGAAGGTTTGGATATTGATCCCACCTGTGGCAGCGAAACACCACTGGCTGTTGCCGTCATTGACGAAGCATGGTGCATTGGCTGCACCCGCTGTATCAAGGCCTGCCCGGTGGATGCTATTGTTGGCAGCCACAAAAAAATGCATACCATTATTGAGCAATACTGCACTGGCTGCGAGCTATGTGCAATGGCCTGCCCGGTAGACTGCATACGCATGGAAACCGTCAACGATACGCGAACTGACTGGAGTGCATGGTCGCAGCAGCAAGCCAACCAGTCCCTGCAGCGCTATGAAGATCGCCTGTCTCGCCTTAAAGGTCGCCACACAGATCGCCCATTGGCAACAGCGCCCATCACCAAAACTGAAACGCCATCCTCGCCAGCAACTAATCCCGATAAAAAGCAAGCGATTATTGCTGCAGCTCTGGCACGCGCACGCGCCCGCAATGCAGAAGCAAAAACGCAACAAACCGACCCCCTGAAGTGATCCACTGTGCCTCAGCAAGGGGTACCAAACACTGCGAATGCTCTACTACGCAGCTATATTGCGGGTTGACGCGTAATCACCATGCCATCATCGTCGGCATACAGCCAGTCACCTGGCGCAACATGCACACCTTGCACCCACACAGGCACATCTACCAAGCCAGCCTGACGCTTGAACGGTGGCATGGGCATAGCCGCCAAAGCACGAATACCAATGGCTAGCACTGCAAGCTCGCGCACATCACGCACGCAGCCATCAATCACTACGCCTGACCAGCCATTCTTTGCAGCCAGCAAACCCAAATTACCACCCAGCAAAGCCGTGCGCAAGGATGCACCTCCAGCAACAAGCAGCACACGTCCCTGCCCTTCAGTCTCAAGCACCGAACGCACGCACGTGTTATCTTCAAAACACTGTACCGTCGCAACCTGCCCACAAAAAACCGTCTTGCTACCAAAATTACGAAAAGCTGGGGGCAAGACGGCAAAACCAGCAGATATGGGCTTATCGCGATAAGCATCGCACAAATCGCATGTTGAAAAAGAAGGAACAGACATGGTTTTTCTCGCAAAAAAACATCAATACGACAAGGCTATATCATGCCTAAACAACAATACATAAGCAAAAAAATCATGTACTTAGAGTATATTCAGCAATTAATTAATACAAGCCGATTATTAATTGGCATTTTTTTTCACAATCTGCTTGTCAACACTCTTATTCTCCATTAGGATAGCGCACGGCTGGCAAACCCTTGTTTTGACGAACAAACGATTGCCAATTTCAATATCTTTATCAGGAAAGAATTTAAGATGGCCACAGCAAAAAAACCAGCTGCCGCAACAGAGAAAAAAGCAGCCCCCAAAAAGCGCGAACCCAATGCCGCTTTCATGAAGCCCTTGACTCCCAGCGCAGCACTTGCCGCTGTGGTCGGCAGCAAGCCCCTGCCCCGTACTGAAGTGGTCAAACAACTTTGGGTTTACATCAAAGCCCATAAACTGCAAGACGACAAAAACAAGCGCAACATCAATGCTGATGCCAAGTTGGAAGCAGTATTTGGCAAAAAACAGGTCACCATGTTTGAAATGGCTGGCCTGATTGGCAAACACCTGTCCTGATAAAAGCACTGCTGGTATTGCTTATTGCAGTACTTCAGGTATCCATAAAAAAACCGGCATCTTTCAGCCGGTTTTTTTATGGGCAAATGCAAAACAGACCCTAGCCAAACCATTCCTGTGGCACGTTTTGCATCTTCTAAGTAACCTTCTTTTCCCACGCCTGCCAACAACAGGCACCAAGGCTGGTTACAGTCAGCCTACAAACGTGTTTTGCAGCACCCCTTACAGCGAAAACTGAAACTCGCCTGGAGCACGCACAGGATCCACGGTAACGTGAATAGTGCTCTTGGGGGCAAACTGCCCTTGCAGTAGTGCTTTAGACAAGGGGTTTTCAATGCGCTGCTGTATGGCGCGTTTGAGTGGGCGCGCACCAAACAAGGGGTCGAACCCAACCTTGGCCAGTTCCTCCAGCGCAGCGGGGGAAACCTCCAGCGCCAAATCCATTTTTTGCAAACGTTGCTGCAAAATGCCCAGTTGTATGCTGGCAATCGCGCTGATGTGTTTGGCATCAAGCGCATGAAACACCACGGTTTCATCAATGCGGTTTAAAAACTCGGGGCGGAAATGGCTTTTGAGCTCTTCCCACACGGCATCTTTGATGGCTTGCTGCTCTTGCCCCACCATACTTTGAATCAGGTGGCTGCCGATGTTGCTGGTCATCACAATCACCGTGTTTTTAAAGTCTACGGTGCGCCCTTGCCCATCGGTCAGGCGCCCATCGTCAAGCACTTGCAGTAGCACGTTAAATACGTCGGGGTGCGCTTTTTCCACCTCATCGAGCAGCACTACGCTGTAGGGATTGCGGCGCACGGCTTCGGTCAAATAGCCGCCTTCGTCGTAGCCCACATAGCCTGGAGGCGCACCAATCAGGCGACTAACCGAGTGTTTCTCCATAAATTCGCTCATGTCAATGCGAATCATGTGCTCCTCGCTGTCAAACAAAAAGCCTGCCAGTGCCTTGCACAGCTCGGTTTTACCCACACCCGTGGGACCCAGAAACAGAAAGCTGCCAGTGGGGCGATTGGGGTCGCTCAAGCCCGAACGTGAACGGCGAATGGCGTTGGCTACCGCGCCTATGGCTTCTTCCTGCCCCACCACGCGCTCGTGCAGTTTGTCTTCCATATGCAGCAGCTTTTCACGCTCGCCCTGCATCATTTTGGC
Source organism: uncultured Allobrachymonas sp. (assembly GCA_964618495.1). GTDB lineage: Bacteria > Pseudomonadota > Gammaproteobacteria > Burkholderiales > Burkholderiaceae_C > Brachymonas. The sequence continues at coordinate 67,533 of CAZUBE010000008.1, forward strand.
TACAGGTATGCCTGTGGCACGGCTGACTACTTCAGCGATTTCTTCTGCGCCCACTTGGGTGCGTAGCAACTGGTTGCCTTTGCCCTGCCCGTCTGCGGCTGTTTCTTTGTTTTGGGCTTCTTTCAAGCGGCGCTCAAGCTCTGGCAGCTTGCCGTATTGCAGCTTGGCTACCTGATCAAAATCACCCTTGCTGGTAAATTCCTTGATTTGGAATTTCACGCGGTCTAGCTCTTCGCGCACTTGCTGGCTGCCTTGGGCGGCTGCTTTCTCGCTTTTCCAGATTTCTTCCAAATCGGCATATTCTTTAGCCAGCTTGTCGATTTCTTCTTGCAACAGCTCAAGGCGCTTGATGGATGCTTCGTCTTTTTCTTTTTTCAGTGCTTCGCGCTCGATTTTGAGCTGTATCAGGCGGCGGTCGAGCTTGTCCATCGCCTCGGGTTTGGAATCAATTTCCAGCTTGATTTTTGCGGCTGCCTCGTCAATCAGGTCAATGGCTTTGTCGGGTAAAAAGCGGTCGGTAATGTAGCGGTGGCTGAGTTCAGCCGCAGCAACTATGGCTGGGTCGGTAATTTCCACGCCGTGGTGCACTTCGTACTTTTCCTGCAAACCGCGCAAGATGGCGATGGTGGCTTCTACCGTAGGCTCGCCCACCAGCACTTTCTGGAAGCGTCGCTCCAGTGCTGCGTCTTTTTCAATGTATTTGCGGTATTCGTCCAGCGTGGTAGCGCCCACGCAATGCAGCTCGCCACGCGCCAGCGCAGGCTTGAGCATATTGCCTGCATCCATAGCGCCATCGGTTTTGCCAGCGCCCACCATGGTGTGCAGCTCATCAATAAACAAAATGGTTTGGCCTTCGTCTTTGGCCAGCTCTTTGAGTACGTTTTTCAGGCGTTCTTCAAAGTCCCCACGGTATTTCGCACCCGCCAGCAGTGCTGCCATATCCAGCGCCAACACACGCTTGCCTTTGAGCAAATCGGGCACTTCGCCTGAAACGATGCGTTGCGCCAACCCTTCAACAATGGCGGTTTTGCCCACGCCAGGCTCGCCAATCAGCACAGGGTTATTCTTGCTGCGGCGTTGCAAGACTTGAATGGTGCGGCGGATTTCGTCATCGCGGCCAATCACGGGGTCGAGCTTGCCCAAACGGGCGCGTTCGGTTAAATCCAGCGTGTATTTGGCAAGCGCCTCGCGGTTGCCTTCGGCCTCGGCGCTATCCACGCTTTGGCCGCCGCGCACGGCTTCAATGGCGGCTTGCAGGTTTTTGCGGTTCAGTCCGTGGGCTTTGCAGATGTCGCCCACTGCGCCGCGCGCATCACAAGCAGCC
>CAZUBE010000009.1:0-62225 GCA_964618495.1 uncultured Allobrachymonas sp.
TGGCGGAGAGAGCGGGATTCGAACCCGCGGTAGGCTATTAACCTACACACGCTTTCCAGGCGTGCGACTTAAACCACTCATCCATCTCTCCAGAATCAAATATTTTATCAGGGTTTTTGTCGGCTTTGATTTTGTGTAGCTATTTTTTAGCCTTGTATTTGATTGCTGATGATTTTTTAAAAATTTTTAGATGCTGCTTTTCAAATGCGAAAAAACTATCATATAATCTTGGCTTCCGCGGGAATAGCTCAGTTGGTAGAGCGCAACCTTGCCAAGGTTGAGGTCGCGAGTTCGAGCCTCGTTTCCCGCTCCAATTTCAAACAAAGCCAGTGCATTGTCACTGGCTTTGTTGTTTGTGGCTTTGTATAAGTTAAAGCAGCGAGCAGGGAGGTGCCTTATGGCCTTGCAAGTCGATCTGAAAATTTTGGATGAGCGCATTCGTGAGCATATGCCGGTGTATGCCACAGCAGGCAGTGCAGGGCTGGATTTGCGTGCCTGTTTAGATGCGCCGCTGACTTTACAGCACAATGCATGGCAACTGGTGCCTACAGGTATGGCGGTGCATTTGAATGATCCAGGCTACGCAGCTTTGTTGTTGCCGCGCTCTGGCCTAGGGCATAAGCATGGCATTGTGCTGGGTAATTTGGTCGGTTTGATTGACAGCGACTATCAGGGGCAGTTGATGGTCAGCGTTTGGAATCGAAGCGATCAGCCTTTTACCGTCGAGCCGTTGGAGCGTATTGCGCAGATGGTGATTGTGCCAGTGGTACAGGCACAGTTCAATCTGGTGGATGATTTTGCCCAAACCAGTACCCGTGGCGCAGGTGGCTACGGCTCTACCGGGCGTAAATAGCAGCAGGCTTATTTCTTGACTTCATCAACCAGCGCGCGAAACTCGTCGATGTCTTCAAAGCTGCGGTAAACACTGGCAAAGCGGATATAAGCAACTTTGTCGAGTTTTTTTAGTTCGCGCATCACCAGTTCACCCAGATGGCTGGTTGAGATCTCGCGTTGCCCCATAGCCAGTAATTGCTCTTCAATATGGGTTATTGCCGTATCGACCTGATCGGTGCTTATGCGGCATTTTCTCAAAGCCAGCGCAAACGAAGCCTGTAATTTTCTGCGGTCGTAATCGACACGGCGTGCATCTTTTTTGACGATGACCGGGAAATTGAGTTCAGTTCGCTCGTAGGTAGTAAAACGTTTTTCGCAGCTACCGCATTTGCGGCGACGGCGAATGGTAATGCTGTCTTCCGAGACGCGTGTTTCAACCACTTGGGTGTCAAGATGTCCACAAAAAGGGCATTTCATAGGGAAGCATTCAAGCTAAAAAAAGTGGGTATGTGTACAACATACCCACCAGTGGTTTTTAGCGATAGACCGGGAATTTGTCCGTCAGTACCTTGACCTTGGCACGCACGGCTGCCAGATTGGCTTCATCGTGCGGATTGTCGAGTACGTCGGCAATCAGGTGGGCGGTGGCACGTGCTTCTTCTTCCTTAAAGCCGCGTGTGGTCAGGGCAGGTGTGCCAATGCGCACGCCGCTGGTAACCATGGGTTTTTCCGGATCGTTGGGGATGCCGTTTTTGTTGATGGTCATGTGGGCGCTGCCCAGCACGGCTTCAGCCACTTTACCGGTAATGCCTTTATTGCGCAGGTCAACCAGCATAACGTGGCTTTCGGTGCGGCCAGAAACAATACGCAGGCCACGCTCAGTCAGAGTTTCTGCAATTACTACAGCGTTTTTCTTGACTTGCTCCTGATAGGCCTTGAATTCGGGCGACAGGGCTTCTTTGAAAGCCACTGCCTTGGCAGCAATGACATGCATGAGCGGGCCGCCTTGCAGGCCGGGGAATACGGCGCTGTTGATGGCTTTTTCATGCTCGGCCTTCATCAGGATAATGCCACCACGTGGGCCGCGCAGGCTCTTGTGGGTGGTGGATGTGACCACGTCAGCGTGGGGCACGGGGTTGGGGTACACACCTGCGGCAACAAGACCAGCATAGTGCGCCATATCAACCATGAAAATGGCACCAATTTCTTTGGCAACTTTGGCGAAACGTGCAAAGTCGATTTCAAGCGCATAGGCGCTCGCACCTGCGATGATGAGCTTGGGTTTGTGCTCGCGTGCTTTGCGTTCCATTTCATCGTAGTCAATGGCTTCGTTGGCATCGAGACCATAACTGACTACGTTGAACCATTTGCCCGACATGTTCAATGCCATACCATGGGTCAGGTGGCCGCCTTCGGCCAGGCTCATGCCCATGATGGTGTCGCCTGGTTTGAGGAATGCCAGAAACACGGCCTGATTGGCGCTGGCGCCGCAATGGGGCTGCACGTTGGCGGCCTCGGCACCGAAAAGCTGTTTAACGCGGTCAATGGCTAGTTGTTCGGCTACATCAACGTGTTCACAGCCGCCATAGTAGCGACGTCCTGGGTAGCCTTCGGCGTATTTGTTTGTGAGCTGTGTACCTTGCGCTTGCATGACAGCAGGCGAGGCATAGTTCTCACTGGCGATCAGCTCAATATGGTCTTGCTGGCGCTGGTTTTCAGCCTGGATGGCTGCCCAGAGTTCGGGGTCGGTTTGTTCGATCAGGATATTGCGGTTGTACATGGTGGCAGTCGTTTATCAAGAAGCGGTTAATGTCCAGGCGAGCGACAAAACACTGCATGTCTTGTGCATGACAGCAGTGGCGCACTTCCTTGTGTCGCGTCACGTCAGTTCTGGTAGAAAAAACGCCACCAGTAACCTATCGCCAGTTGTGCGCGGGAACAAGTGTAACCCGTAAAGGATTCTGCACAAGGTTTTCGATGTATTGACAGGGTTTGTACCCGGTTTTTTCCAGATATTAAGCATCTTGCTCTTTGCTAGGAAAGTGCGCTGGTTACAATACTCGGCTTCCCCTACGGTTTATGCCGATTCAGGATTGTTTGCATGACTGCATTGCTTGATAGTATTGATTTTCCCCACGATGTGCGCAGCCTGCCAAAGCAGCAGTTGCAGGCATTGGCTGATGAACTGCGCCAATTCATGATTGAAAGTGTAGGGCGCACGGGTGGGCATTTGAGCTCTAATCTTGGCACGGTTGAATTAAGCGTCGCTTTGCATTATGTTTTTAATATGCCTGATGACCATATTGTGTGGGATGTAGGGCATCAAACGTATACGCACAAAATGCTTACAGGCCGCCGTTCGCGTATGTGCAGCTTGCGCCAACTGGGCGGCTTGAGCGGTTTTCCAAGCCGCGCAGAAAGTGAATACGACAGTTTTGGTACTGCGCACTCATCTACCAGTATTTCGGCAGCGCTAGGCATGGCGATTGCTGCACGGCAACAAGGCTCCGAGCGCCATAGCATAGCTGTCATTGGTGACGGAGCCATGACTGCAGGCATGGCCTTTGAAGGTTTGAATAATGCAGGCATGGCGCAAGATTTGCGGATGTTGGTTATCCTCAACGATAACGATATGAGTATCAGTCCACCGGTAGGGGCGCTTAATCGTTATTTGGCGCATTTGCTCAGTGGCCAGTTTTATGCCAAGGCGCGTGATATGGGCAAAACTGTACTCAAAGGCGTGCCGCCACTGCTCAATTTTGCCCGCCGGCTTGAAGAGCAGGCCAAAGGCATGGTGCTGCCAGCTACTTTGTTTGAAAAATTTGGCTTCAATTACATCGGCCCGATTGACGGGCACGATATGGAGACTCTGTTAGCGACCCTGGAAAACATCAAATTGCTCAAAGGGCCACAGTTTCTGCATATTGTTACGCGCAAAGGGCAGGGCTACAAATTTGCCGAAGCCGACCCGGTTGCTTATCACGGCGTGGGAAAATTTGACCCTGCTGTGGGCTTGCAGCCGCAAGCAACAGCATCAAAAACCACTTTCACCCAGGTGTTTGGTCAATGGCTATGCGATATGGCAGCGCATGACCAGCGCCTGATCGGTATTACACCAGCCATGCGTGAAGGCTCGGGCATGGTTGAGTTTCACCAGCAATTTCCAGATCGCTACTTTGATGTAGGTATAGCAGAACAACATGCTGTGACTTTTGCAGCTGGTCTGGCGTGTGATGGACTTAAACCCGTAGTTGCCATTTATTCCACATTTTTGCAGCGTGCTTATGACCAGATGCTTCACGACGTGGCATTGCAGAATCTGCCCGTGGTGTTTGCGCTGGATCGTGCCGGTCTGGTTGGTGCAGATGGTGCTACCCATGCGGGCAACTACGATATAGCCTTTACCCGCTGCATTCCTAACATGGCCATTGCTTGCCCTGCAGATGAGGCTGAATGCCGCCAATTATTAAGCACAGCCTTTGCGCAAAACCAGCCTGTCACGGTACGGTACCCACGAGGTGCGGGTGTTGGCATGGTGCCCGGTAAAGGCCTTGCCAGCCTGCCTTTTGGCAAAGGTGAAATACGTCGGCAGCGCACTGCGGATGAAGCAGACGGCAGTAATACACACATGCCAAAATTGGCCTTTATCGTTTTTGGCACCTTGCTGTATCCAGCACTGCAGGCAGCACAAAGCAGTAATGCGACGGTTGCCAATATGCGCTGGGTAAAACCGCTGGATGAAGACTTGCTGCTGCAAATAGCGCGCACGCATGATGCACTGGTTACCATTGAAGATGGCTGCATCATGGGGGGGGCTGGCAGTGCCGTGCTGGAGTGCCTGCAAGCGCACGGCCTGATTATGCCCGTGCTGCAACTGGGCATATCCGACCGTTTTATTGAACACGGCGATCAGTCAGCGCTCAATCAAATGCAGGGACTGGATGCTCAGGGCATAGAAGCTTCAGTCAAGAAGCGCTTTACCAGCAGTGTAGCTGGGGCATAAGCGCATTTTGCTGTCTGTGCCTGTTTGGTTGATGCAGCAGGTCTAAGAAACGCTGATTAATTCCAGTTTCCTATAAAAAATGCAATTGTTCGTCATTCCCGCGCAGGCGGGAATCCATTGCAATAAGAAGCGCGGTCATGGATTCCCGCCTGCGCGGGAATGACGACTTGCTGAGTTTTTTCTTACATGATTATTACATGAAGAATAAACCACTGCTTCCCTAAAAAACCCGCAGAGAAAAAACTGAAAAAGTAACCGAGGCACAAAATCTTGCGCCTCGGTATGGGTGTATGGCTTAAGCTAATTTGTAAGCCACTCTTTTAGCACAGCGGCTTTTTTTATTGGACAGGCTGGATACTGGTTGATTTTTTTACCTTGGAGGCGACACGGTACAGTGCTACTTTCAGCACGCCTGTCTTGTGCATGCCAAGATGCTCGGCTGCTGCACGGCTCAGGTCAATGATGCGGCCTTTTACATAGGGGCCACGGTCGTTGATGCGCACAGTAACGCTTTTACCAGTCTGCTCGCTTTTTACCAAAACCATGGTGCCAAAAGGCAGGGTCTTGTGGGCGGCAGTCATTTCATTCATGTTGAAACGCTCGCCATTTGCAGTAAGGCGGTTATGAAAGCCCGGGCCATACCAAGAGGCAGCACCTTGCTGAAAAGAGGCAGGTTCTTCAAATTCTGCCATTTTCAGGGAAGTGGGCTGTCCCATTGCGCTGGTATCGGCTTGGGGTGAAGGATCGGCTTCTTTGGAAAAATGCACGCCAGTGAATGTGGTAACTGATGCTTCCTTATCCAGTGCCGGCAGTTTCTTTGCATGAGCCAGACCAGCCAAAGCACAACCTGTTGCTGCACACAGTAGCAGGCGGGTTGTGGTTTTGCGCGTGGCGATCGATTGGGGTATATGAAATTTTGTCTTCATGGGGCGCAAGAATACCTGTCTGACTTGTGCTTTGGCAAGGAATTTGATGGTTTTTTACCACAGTAAAAAAAGTAACTGATTGATTTATAAAGGATTTTAATAATTTCTCGTCGCGCTATATGCGTTTTTTTAGCCTGTTTTAGGGCATGGAGCATCGCTGCGTGTGCTGCTTGTTTACTATGATTTACCCGTATGTGTGTGTGCCGCAAGCAGCAGAAAACAACAGCGTGTGCGCTTGCAAGCATAATCGGCATGCGTCACACCTCTTGTATCGGCTTTGTGTCCGATGCTTTTTTGTCTGCACATGAAAATTTTTAGCCATGTTTCCTAAAAATCTTGATGCTCCGCAAGCATACGATATTGCCAAGGCCATGATGGAAGGTTTTGATCACCATTACCGCCTGTTTCGCGCCGAGTCAGCCCGTGCCAAGCACCGCTTTGAAACACAGGACTGGCATGGCCAGCAGCAGGGGCAGCGCGAGCGCATTGCCTTTTATGACTTGCGTGTGCGCGAGTGCGAGCGCAGGCTTGAGCGCGAGTTCAAGGCGGGCAGCCTGCCTATGGAAGTGTGGCAGCAAGTCAAGCTGATGTATGTGGGTTTGATGGTTAACCATTTGCAGCCCGAGCTGGCCGAAACTTTTTTCAATTCGGTAACAACGGGCATCTTGCATCACCGGTTTTTTTACAATGAATTTATTTTTGTGCGGCCTGCCATCAGCACCGAATATCTTGAAATTCGTGCCGATGTCAAAGACACGTCGTACCGTGCCTATTACCCGGGCGCTGGTCATTTGCCTGACATGCTGCGCGCCATACTGGATGATTATTGCCTGCACATTACCTTTGTCGACTTGGAGCGCGATATACAGCGCGTCGTTAAAGTATTGCAGGAGCAGATGGGCGAAGGGCGCTTGCGTGCCAATTTTCAGATACAGGTGTTGTCAAGCCTTTTTTACCGCAACAAGGCAGCCTATGTGGTGGGCAAAATCATCAACAGCTTCAAAGAGGTACCCTTTGCACTGCCCATACTGTTTAACAGCAGCGGGCAGGTTTATATAGATGCCGTGCTGTATGGCGAAAACGACATGCAGGCACTGTTTAGCTTTGCACGCGCCTATTTTTTGGTAGACATGGAAATACCATCGGCTTATGTGCAATTTTTGCGCAGCCTCATGCCACGCCTGCCACGCGCTGAAATCTATAACGCGCTGGGTCTGGCCAAGCAGGGCAAGACCCTGTTTTATCGTGATTTTTTATTTCATCTGCGCCACAGCACTGACCGTTTTCGCATCTCTCCGGGCATCAAGGGCATGGTCATGCTGGTATTTGATCTACCGTCTTTCCCTTATGTATTCAAAATCATCAAGGATTACTATCCGCCGCAAAAAGATACTACACGTGAGCAAATCAAGGGCAAATATCTGCTGGTGCGCCAGCACGATCGCGTAGGCCGCATGGCTGACACCATGGAATACCGTGAAGTAGCCTTTCCGCTTGATCGATTCGAGCCAGAGCTGCTTGAAGAAATCCGCCAGTTTGCACCCAGCCAGCTTGAAATATCCGACCGTCGTGGCGAAGGCACCCAGGAAGTCATCATCAAGCATATGTATATAGAGCGGCGCATGATCCCCTTGAACATGTACCTGCAAGAAGCTTTTGATTTGGGGCTAGACAACCCCCGCGCCCAGCGGCAAATTGAGCATGCAGTGCTGGAATATGGCAATGCGATTAAAGATCTGGTGGCTGCCAATATCTTTCCAGGCGATATGCTCTGGAAAAACTTTGGCCTGACCAGGCAAGGCAAAGTAGTGTTCTACGACTATGACGAAATTGAATACATCACCGATTGCAATTTCCGCCGCGTGCCCAAGCCGCGCAACGAAGAAGACGAAATGAGTGGCGAAGTCTGGTACAGCGTTGGCCCCAAAGACGTATTCCCCGAAACCTTTGGCCCCTTTTTGCTGGGCAATCCGGCTGTGCGTGAAGTATTTATGCGTCACCATGCCAACTTGCTTGATATTGAATTTTGGCAAACGCACAAAGAGCGCATTGCGCGTGGCGAAGTGCTTGACGTGTTCCCCTATGAGCAGGAAAAACGCTTTCATCGCCATGCAGAGCATGCCGCTGGCATCAAAGCGCCAAAAATGCAGGAATCGCGTCTGTTTGATGATGTTGTTTGATGAGGCGCAGCAACATGCCAGCACAAACAACTTTTTTACCAGCACCTACCGACCCCTGCCCTTGCGGGCGTACCCGCATAGCAGGCAAGCGCTCCACGCCGTTGCACTTTGCCCAGTGCTGTGCACCTATATTGCAAGCCACACAGCCTGCGGCTAATGCTGAAAGTCTTATGCGCTCGCGCTACACCGCCTATGTGCTGTGCAATACCGACTGGCTGTTGCAAAGCTGGCACCCCAGCACCCGCCCCAATCCGCTGGAGCTTGAGCCTGATACCCGCTGGCTGGGGCTGGACGTAAAAGCGCACAAGCTCATAGATGTCACGCAGGCAGAAGTTCATTTCGTAGCCCGCTACAAAATACAGGGTCGTGCATGGCGGCTTGAAGAGCGCAGCCGCTTTGTTTGCGAAAACGGGCAATGGTTTTACCTTGATGCCATAGCAGCACCCGCATGAATCAAACCAGCATAAACGGCACTCGCCCGAGCAAATACAGCGCCATCTTGTTCGACTGTGACGGCGTACTGGTCGATAGCGAGCCGCTGACCATGCGCGTACTGCGCGACATGTTAGCCCAGCGCGGCTGGGACATGCCCCTGCGCGAATGCATGCAAATCTTCGTAGGCAAAGCCACTCGCGACGAAGCCGCACTGATCGAAGCCAAAACCGGCCAGCCCTTTACCCAAGACTGGCTGCACCAGTTTTGGGCAGCGCGTGATGTAGCTCTGCGCAATGAACTGCAGCCAATAGCAGGCGCATTGCAGATTGTGCAGCAGGCACACGCTGCAACAGGCGGGTGCATTGCCTGCGTATCGGGTGCTGACCATGCCAAGGTCAACTTGCAACTGGGCAAAACCGGCCTGCTTGCGTGGTTTGAAGGGCATATTTACAGCGGCCACGAAACCCCACGCAACAAACCCCACCCCGACGTGTACCTTGCCGCCATGCAAGGCCTGCAAGCGCAGCCAGCACAATGCCTCGTACTTGAAGACACCCTTACCGGCATCCGCGCAGCCGTAGCAGCAGGCGCAACCACAGTCGCCTACCGCACTCCCAACAACCCGCTACTCACCCCCAAGCAGCTACTACAAGCAGGTGCAGTTGCCGTTATTGGCGATGTGCGGGAACTGGCGCAGCACTGGTAACAAGCAGCAATACTGTGTGATTTTAAAAAAGAGCAAAAAATTTATCTCTGGCAAATTTTAAAAGTATCTTTTTGTACATAATATGCGCCAACATTTTTCTTTTTTTGGGGGAATCCCGCCATGAACCACATCTACCGCATCGTTCGTAACCGCTCCACTGGCATGCTGCAAGCCGTTTGCGAAACAGCCACAGCACAAGGCAAAAGCAGCGCAGGCGCACACGGCACAGGTATATGTGCAACAACCCACCGCCAACCCACCCCCAGCGCCGTATCAGCCGCCATAGCCGCACTATTTGGTGCGGTTTTTGCGTTATGCATGGCCACCCCCGTACATGCAGCCCCCACAGGCGGGCAAATCACAGCAGGGCAAGGCAGCATCAGCCAAACCAGCACAGCAAGTGGCAGCGGCATCAACACCACCATCAACCAGACTACCCCCAAACTCGCCATCAACTGGCAACAATTCGGCAGCGCAGCAGGCGAACACATCCAGTTCAACCAACCCGGTGCCAGCGCCATAGCCCTCAACCGTGTAGTAGGCAACGAACAAAGCCAGCTCATGGGCAGCTTAAGCGCCAACGGCCAAGTATTCATCTTGAACCCCAATGGCATACTCTTTGGCAAAGGCGCACAAGTCAACGTAGGCGGCTTGGTAGCCAGCACGCTTAATATGAGTGATGCCGACTTCATGGCAGGCAACTACCGCTTTGCTGGCAGCAACAGCAGCGGCAAAATCGAAAACCACGGCAACCTCAGCACCAACGGCGGCATCATCGCCTTGATAGCCCCAGCCGTAGAAAACCAAGGCAACATCACCGCCCACGGCGGGCAAGTGGCACTCACAGCAGGCAGCCAAGTCACCCTCACCCCACAAGGCCAACTCTACGGCATCACCGTAGATGCAGGCGCAGTGCAAGCACAAATCACCAACGGCGGCATCATTGCGGCAGAAGGCGGCAAAATCCACCTCACCGCCAAAGCGTGGGACGCACTCAGCAGCGCCCTCATCAAGCACAGCGGCCAGATCGAAGCCACCACCAGCGCCCTGAACGAAAAAGGCGAAGTCATCCTGCTGGCAGACATGCAACATGGCACAACCGAAGTCAGCGGCAGCATCAGAGCCAAAGGCACACATGCAGGCACCGATGGCGGCTTTATCGAAACCAGCGGCGCACAAGTCAATGTAGCAGACAGCGCCCGCATCAGCACCCAAGCCAACGGTGGCAAAACGGGCATATGGCTGATAGACCCCACCGACTACACCATTGCTGCAACAGGCGGCAACATGACTGGAGCAGCCCTTTACACCAATCTGGGTAACACTGATGTCACCATCCAGACGCAGGCAGAGGGTAGCGGCAACGGCGACATCTTTGTAAATGATGCCGTAAGCTGGAACGCCAACACTACCCTCACCCTCAATGCCTACCGCAACATCAACATCAACCGCCAGATGGATGGCGGCTCGGCAGGCAAGCTTGCACTGGAATACGGGCAGGGTGCAGTAGCCGATGGCAACACCGCCACTTACAACGTCAATGCCCCAGTCAATCTTGCTGCAGGGGATAACTTCTCTACCAAACTGGGCAGCAATGGCATGCCCATCACCTACACCGTCATCACGAGCGTGGGCGAAGCAAGTCATGCAACCGCTTCAGGCAACAACACCCTGCAAGGTATGGCGCACGCAGACAACCTCGCCAAAAGCTATGCCCTCGGCGCAGATATCGACGCCAACAGCACCAGCGGCTGGGAGGGCGGCAAAGGCTTTGCCCCCATTGGCGCTAATGCAAACAGTTTCAGCGGTAACTTTGACGGTCTCGGCCACAAAATCACCAACCTTACAATCAATCGCACTGATGAAAACCATGTCGGGCTGTTTGGCATGGCCGATGAATACGGTGCAATCAGCAATATAGGCTTAGTGGGGGCAAGCGTAACGGGAAGTCAAGAACTGGTGGGAGGGAGTAGTGTTGGCGGTCTGGTGGGCTCAAATTCTGCCACTATCAGTAACTCGTATGTTACGGGCACGGTTACGGGCCTTGATGCTGGTGGTCTGGTGGGGTTTAATTCAGGCGCTATAAGCAACTCTTATGCTACGGCTAATATTACGGGAGCCAGATACGTTGGGGGCTTGGTGGGGGGGCAGGAAAGTGGTCAAATCATAGACTCCTTTGCCAAGGGTGATGTTGCTGGTAGAGATAACAGCAGCGTTGGCGGCCTGCTGGGTTTCCAATATGGCAGCAATGTTTTGCGATCCTACGCCACAGGTGCTGTAACGGGTGGCAAAAGCTCCGCTGTTGGTGGTTTGGTGGGGCAAAATTCGGGCTCGATCTGGCAATCCTATGCAACAGGCGCTGTTAGTGGGAATCAAAATGCTAATGTTGGTGGCTTGGTGGGGCAAGGTCGGGGCCCAATCTGGCAATCATATGCAACAGGCGCGGTTAGTGGGGATCAAAATGCCAATGTTGGCGGCTTGGTGGGCTATGTGCAAAATGGCGAGATCAGTCAATCCTACGCTACGGGCGAGGTTCACGGAAATAATGCAGCGAGTGCTGGTGGCTTGGTGGGTTATGTGGAAGATAGCAGCATCACCAACAGCTATTGGGACAAAGAGACCACCAAGCAAAGCAACGCCTGCGGCGCTGGCACTTGCTCTGACGCTAACGCTCAAGGCCTCTCTACAGTAGAAGCCTTCAAGCAAGCCAATTACACAATCGACGAAAACAACCAATTCAACTTCACTACCGACTGGTACATGGTCGAAGACCAAACCCGCCCGCTGCTACGTGCCTTTAATGCCCAAGTTGCTGGCACAGAAAACGGCAAAAACATCTACTACATCAGCAATCTGATGCAATTGCAAGGCATGGCGGCAGATTTGGGTGGCGTGTATTACCTGACAAAAGACATAGACGCTAGCCCTACCGCTACCAGCGTAGCCGCTGGCAGCAACGCCCCTAGCAATCAATCCGACGTCTGGGGCGGCAAAGGCTTTGCGCCGATAGGTAAGTACACTTGGAATAATCCCGCTACATCATTTACTGGCAAATTCGACGGTCTGGGGCACAGCATTTCTGGCCTTGCCATCAACCGTACCAGTCAAAACCATGTTGGGTTGTTTGGCGCAACGGATAAAGCCTTAATCCAAAACGTGGGTCTCGTTGGAGGTAGCGTGAAGGGAGGCACGTATGATGTAGGCGGCTTGGTGGGTTATCAAAGTGGAGGCACTGTCAGCAACAGCTTTACCACAGGAAGCGTAATCGGAACTTACGATGTAGGCGGTCTGGTGGGGCAACTGATTGGTATCGGCGCCATTACCAACAGCTATGCCACAGGTAGCGTGCGCGGGACTAGCAATATAGGCGGTTTGGTAGGGCTTAATCAAAACGGCAGCATAAGCTACAGCTATGCTACAGGTGGCGTGAGTGGGAGCAGCAGTTTAGGCGGTTTAGTTGGGTCTCAGAGAGACACTGCCACTATCAGCAACAGCTATTGGAATAAAGATACAACTGGGCAGCAATTAAGTGCTGGCACATTAACGGCTACTTATGCGGGCAAAACCAGCTTTGAAATGAAACAGGCCGGAACCTTTACCGGTTGGAGCATCGACAGCGCAGGCGGCGATGGCGGCAAGATCTGGCGCATTTACGAAGGCTATACCAGCCCGTTGTTAAAAGTTTTTCTAAAACCCCTTACAGTGACTGCCACGGTTAGCGACAATAACAAAACCTATAACGGCACAAACCAAAATGCCACTGTAAATAATTACAGTTACAGCACACCTGATGGCACGGTCGATGGCGCCAAAATACTGGGCACTACCACAACCAGCAACAACTCTCAAAGAAATGCTGGAAGCTATGTCCTTGCCTACGGCGGCGGTTTGTACTCCATCCAAAGCGGCTACGATATCTTGCCCAATGCCAATCTGGGCACTCTAATCATCAACAAAGCCAACCTCACGTTAAACGCTGTTACCGATACCAAAACCTATGACGGCAACACCAGCAGCAGCCAAGCAGTAACTCAGACTGGCTTGCAAGCTGGCGACAACTTTACCGCCACTCAGAGCTTTGACAGCAAGGACGTAGCCACAGCCACCACCCTGAACATCAACTCTGGCTACAGCATCAACGACGGCAACAACGGCGGCAACTATAACGTAAGCACCAACAGCGCAAGCGGCACAATCAGTGCTAAAACAGTCACCGTAGGCAGTGGCATCACCGCAGTAAACAAAACCTACGACGGCAGCACCAGCGCCCCGCTCAACACCGGCGGCGCGGTATTCACGGGTGTGATAACTGGCGAAAGCCTTACCGTTACCGCCACCGGCACTTTTGACAACAAAAACGCAGCCGATGGCAAAACCGTTACCTTAAGCAACCTTGCACTGGGCAATGGCGCAGGCGGCTTGGCCAGCAACTACCAACTGGCCAACAACGGTAACCAGAGTGAAACCACAGCCAGTATTATTGCCAAAGCCCTCACCATTACCGCCAACGACCACAGCATCACCTATGGAGATGCTGCGGCAAACAATGGCGTAAGCTACAACGGTTTTATTGCTGGCGAAAGCCAAAGCAACCTTAGTGGCACTCTGGGCTACAGCTATGGCTACAGCCAGTACGGCAACGTTGGCAGCTACACCATCACGCCCGGTGGTCTGAGCAGCAGCAACTACGCCATCACCTTTGCCAACGGCACCCTGAGCGTTGGGCAAAAAGAAGTCGGCCTTAACTGGGGAAATCACAGCAACCTCACCTACAACGGCCAACTGCAAAGCGTTACCGCCACCGCCAACGGACTGGTGAATAGCGATGCTGTTACCGTTACCCTTACAGGGCACCAGCAAACCAATGCTGGCAACAACTACACTGCTACAGCAACCGGGCTGGGAGGAAGCACAGCAGGCAATTACAAGTTGCTTGGTGCTACAACACAAAACTGGGCAATAGCCAAAGCCAACCTCACCGCTATTGCCGCCAGCCGCACCTACGATGGCACCACCAAGCTTTCAGGCAGCGACTTTAGCGAAATCAAAGGCGTAGGCAGCGAAACCTTGACCCTTACTGGCACGGGCGATAACAGCAACCTTGCCAGCAAAAACGCCACCAACGGCACAGCGGTGCAACTTGCCAGCGTTGCGGGTCTGACTTTGGGCAATGGCAGTAATGGTGGATGGGCAAGCAACTACAACTGGGACGCCAGCGGTCTTGCTGCAATCGGTACTAATCAAGTTACCATTAACAAGGCTAACATCAGCGCCGTTACAGGCATCACGGCAGGCGATAAGGTCTATGACGGCAATACTAGCGCCACGCTGACCACCTCTGGCGCAGGGATAGGCTTCACTGGCAAGTTCGATAATGATGAACTCACAGTAGCCAACGCTACAGGTGTGTTTGCAGACAAGAACGTAGGTACCAGTAAAACCGTTAACATCACCGGCATCACTCTGGGCGGGAACGACGCAGGCAACTACAACCTGACAAACACCACCGGCAGCACCACCGCCAGCACCATCAACAAAGCCAACCTGACCGTACGCGCTAACGACCAGACCCACTTCCAGGGGCAAGCCTTTGTCTTTAACGGCACAGAATTTACCGCTACTGGTCTGGTTGCAAACGAGAGCATAGCCAGAGCTGAACTCAGCAGCACAGGTGCAGCAGCCAGCGTCCTGCCAGTAAATATGACATTCTCGTAGGTAGCATTACAGGTGGTGCTGGCTTTAATCAGGCCAACTACAACCTGCAAACCATAAATGGCGAAATGCAGGTTACCTCTGTTACCCCGACAGTTACAGTCACTCCGACAGGCTACGCAGAAACGCTACTCACCCTCCAGCACGAACGCGGGCAAAGAGCAGTGCAGAGGCAAAGGCTGGATTTGGAGCTGGAACAAGAACGGGAACAAGAAAAGAAGCAAGAAAGTCGCCAGCAGCGAACAGGCGGCAAATCCATGAATGAACGCCGCCGCTCGGTACTAACCATCATCGACGGAGGCATCAAACTGCCCGCATAAAAAACCACGAGCAAAGCGCAGGCACAGGGCAGGGAGGCAATACACACCCTCCCCATCCACCCCCTGCGCCTGCCCCTTGCCCCAAGCAGCCAGCCGCCCCTTTGCAGCCAAGAAATTCACCCTCACCCATGATGAAACAAACCAACATCACCCCAGCCCTGCGCCCCCTGTGCGCCCTGCTCATCACCCTGCTAGCCAGCCCTGCAGCTCTGGCACAAACCCCACCGGCCTTACCCACCGATGCCGGCAAAATCCTGCAACAAGAGCAACCCGCAGCCCCCACCACCCCCGCCCTGCAATCAGAAAAACCCCTCACCCTTCCAGCTGACACACCAGCAACAGGCACAGCCGCAGAAGCAGCAGGCCCGGCCTTTACCGTACAGCGCATCGTCCTGCACGGCGCATCAGCACAACACAATGCCGCCCTGCAAGCACTGGTAGCCCCCATGCAAGGCCAAACCACCACACTGGCTGGCCTGCGTGAACTTGCCAACCAAATCACCAACTGGTACCGCACCCAGGGCTACGCACTGGCACGCGCCTGGCTACCCGCCCAAACCCTCAGCCAGGGACAAGTACGCATAGAAATACTCGAAGGCCAACTCTCCGGCTACACCGTAGCCGGCAGCAGCAGAGCCGCAGCCGCCATCACCACACTGGCACAAGCCCTACCCACCAACCAGCCACTGCGCCAAGACCAGCTCGAACACACCCTGCTACTCATAGGCGAACAACCCGGCCTTGCAGGCAGCACCTTCACCTTGTCTCCCGGACAAGAAGTAGGCCAAGCCCAACTCACCATCAACCCACCACCAGCCACAAGCCCCAATGCAGCCCCCCTGATGGGACGCATCTACGCCGACAACCACGGCGGCTACTACAGCGGCGAATACCGGCTGGGACTACAAGGCACATGGAGCAACCCCACCGGACGTGGCGACGCACTCGACCTGGCCTTAAACGGCAGCAATGGCAAAACCATCACCGGCAAAATTGGCTACCACACCCTGCTGGCCAGCAACGGCCTGCGCGGTGGCATATCAGCCGCCAGCACCCGCTACGAACTCGGCAAAAACTACAAAGCACTTGACGCCTACGGCCAAGCCCACAGCATAGGAGCCAACCTCTCCTGGCCGCTACTGCGCAGCTTTAACCACAGCATCAACCTCACAGCCGACGCCGAACACCGCTGGCTTGCCGACCACATCAAAGCCTTTGATATCAGCAACCGCAAACAAGCCAGCGTACTGCAACTCGCCCTGACAGGCCAACACCGTGACAACAGCGGCATCAGCAGCTGGAGCGCAGCCTGGAGCGGCGGCAAACTCTCCCTCAAAAGCGCAGACAATGCAGCCATAGATCAGGCCAGTGCCAAAACAGCCGGCTACTACAACAAGGTCAATCTGCACCTGCAACGCGACCAGCAGCTGTGGGGCAAAAACCAGTTGCGCATCTGGGGCAAAGGCCAATGGGCAAGCAAAAACCTCGACTCCTCCGAGAAATTCAGTCTGGGCGGCGTCAATGGCGTGCGAGCCTATCCACAAGGCGAAGCCTATGGAGACGAAGGCTGGCTGGTGCGAGCCGACTGGCGCTATGCTGTCATGGACAACTGGAACATAGGTGCAGGCTATGACACAGGCGGCGTAAAAACCAACCGCAAACCCTGGCTGCAAGACAAAAACAGCGAACACCGCAGAGGCTACGCCCTGTTTGCAGAAGGCACTATAGGCCCTGTAGACCTGCAGGCCACCGTAGCCTGGAGAGATGGCAGCAAAGCCCAATCAGCCGCAGACCGCAGCCCACGCTTTTGGGTGCAGGCGGGGTGGAAGTTTTGAGCAAGCACATTTTTGTGTTTGCTCAGGAAGCAGTTAAAAGCTACAAATATGGCTGGAGCAGCTAAAGGTTGCTGCCAGCCTGTGCTTGCTGTGCTGCCACACTGCTATGCAGGCAAATGGCAGCGGCGGCGGCTACGTTGAGGGATTCTTCACCACCGGGCTGGGCGATGCGCAGCAGCAGGTGCGCCATGTTTGCCAGTGCGGGTTGTACGCCTTGGCCTTCGTGCCCCAGTACCCAGGCGCAGGGATGTGGCAGGGTGGCCTGATGCAGCATTTGCTGGCCTTGCAGGTGGGTGACCAGTAGCGGGGTTTGCAGTTGTTGCAGGTCTGATGGGTGTAGCCCTTCAAAAAGTTGCAGGTCAAAGTGTGCGCCCATGCCCGCGCGTAGTACTTTGGGCGACCACAGGGCAGCTGTGCCTTTGATGGCCAGTATTTGCTTAAAGCCCATGGCGCTGGCGCTGCGCAAGATGGAGCCTACGTTGCCTGCGTCTTGTATGCGGTCGAGCACTACGGTGTTGCTGCATGGATTGATGGTGCTGGCAACGGGTAACAGGTGGGTACAGTCAAGCAAGTAGCCCATGCTGGCGGGGGAGGGTAGGGTGCTGATTTTGGCGAGCAAGTCATCTGCCATGACCAGTATTTTGTCAGCCTGCAAGAGTTCGGGCGCAACGCCAGCTTGCCACAAGCTGCTAGAAAAGATGGCGCATTGGGCGCGTAGCCCGCGTGCGAGTGCTGCGCGGCAGAGGTGGTCGCCCTCAAGCCAGATTTGGCCTTGTTTGCGATAGTCGCCAGGGTGTTGTACCAGCCGCGTGAGTGCTTTGAACAGGGGGTTGGTAGCAGCGGTAATAAAGACGGGTGCAGGTGCTGCAGATGGGGTATGGGTCATGGCGCGGATTATGGCGCAGGTGTAGTTGCAGGTACAGGTGCGCTGTGCAGTGCAGTGGGGTGCAGTAATGCCTGTGCTACAGGGGCAAAGCTGCGGCGGTGTTGGGGGCATACGCCCAGTTGCTTGATGGCTTGCAGGTGGGCGGCAGTGCCGTAGCCTTTGTGTTTGGCAAAGCCGTAGCCTGGGTATTGGGCTTCGAGCGCGGTGCAGTAGCGGTCGCGGCTGACTTTGGCAAGGATGGATGCGGCAGAGATGGCGGGTACGGTGGCATCGCCTTGCACGACTGCTTCGGCACGCACTTTGAGTACGGGCAGGCGGTTGCCATCTACCAGCACTTTGTGGGGCAGCAGGCGCAGGCCTTCTACGGCGCGGCGCATGGCAAGCAGGGTGGCTTGCAGGATGTTGAGCTGGTCTATTTCTTCAACGCTTGCCCATGCGATTGAGCAGCACAGGGCTTTGGCGTGGATTTCGTCAAAGAGTTGCTCGCGCCGCGTGGCGCTGAGTTTTTTGGAGTCAGCCAGCCCGCTGATGGGGTGCAGGTCGTCCAAGATGACGGCGGCAGCAAATACGGGGCCCGCTAGCGGCCCGCGCCCAGCTTCGTCTACGCCTGCAAGCAAGCAGGCGGGGGTGTCCCAGCACAGGCTGGTTTGTTGGCTGGTTTGCTGCTTGGCTTGGTTAGCGCGAGGCGATGACTTGGCTGATGGCATTGGCAGATAGGGTGGCAGTGTCGCGGTGCAGCAGGGTGTGCAGCTCGGCAAAGCGCTGTTGCAGGGCGGCGGTGCGCTCGGGGTCGTCTAGCCAGGCGCTTACGGCGTTAGCGAGCGCAGTAGGGGTGGCGGCTTCTTGCAGCAGTTCGGGTACGACAAATTCGCGGCACAAAATATTGGGCAAGCCGACCCAGGGTTGTAGTTGCTTGCTGCGCATGATGCGGGCAGAAAGCGGATGCACGGCGTAGGAGATGACCATAGGGCGCTTGAGCAAGGCGGCTTCAAGCGTGGCTGTGCCGCTGGCAATCAGGGTAACGTCGCAGGCGGCTAGTGCGGCGTGCGATTGGCCTTCCAGGACGTGTATCCAGTCTGCCAAGTCAGCTTGTTGCACCATGTGCTGCAGCCGCTGGTGCTGGGCGGCAGTGGTGGGCAATATGCAGCGCAGGTTGGGGCGGCTTTGGCGCACTATTTGGGCAGCTTGAATAAAACGCTCGCCAAGGTAGCTGATTTCAGAGTTGCGGCTGCCGGGCAGCAAGGCGAGCACTTCGCCCATGGCAGGCAAGCCCAGTTGCTGGCGTGCGGCAATTTGGTCGGGCTGCATGGGCAATACGCTGGCTAGCGGGTGACCTACATAGGTGCTATCAATATCGTGCCGCGCAAGCAATTCTGGCTCGAAGGGAAACAGGCACAGCACATGGCAGGCGCTACGGCGAATCTGGTGCACGCGGTGCGGCCGCCATGCCCAGATGGAGGGGCAGACAAAATGCACGGTGGGTATGCCGTGCTGGCGCAGTTTTTCTTCCAGCCCAAAGTTAAAGTCGGGCGCATCTACGCCGATAAACACATCGGGCTTGTTAGCCAGCAAGCGCTGTTGCAAGGCATTGCGCACGCGCCATATGCCATAGACGCGGCGCAACACTTCCATGCTGTAGCCATGCACTGCAAGCAATTCACTGGGCCAGTAGGCATCAAAACCCAGCGCCTGCATTTGCGGCCCGCCAATTCCACAGGCTTGCCACTGCGGCCAGCGTTGCCCAACGCCTTGCAGCAGCAGGCTGGCCAGCATATCGCCCGAGGCTTCGCCAGCCACCATGCCAATGTGCAAAGCGTGCGCTGGGGGCTGTTGTGCAAGGTTGGCGGGTTGGGTCATGCTGTATTTGAAAAGCTGTTGTTGTCTTGGTGTGCAACAAAGCGTGGCGCAGTTAACGAACAATGCCCCGCTTGGAAAGCGCCAGCGCAGTGAGCATGGTTTGCACGTCGCCTTGGGCAGCAGGGTGGCTTTCGGCCAGCAGGGTAATGCCTACAATGGCTTGCTCAAGCGTTAGCCCGTCACGGTACAGTAGTTTGTGCATGGCCTTGATGGCAGAGATGCGTTCGGCGTCAAACCCGCGGCGGCGCAGGCCTTCGATATTGAAGCTGCGCGGTGCGCCTGGGTTGCCATCGACCAGCATAAAGGGCGGTATGTCCTGATTGATAGCTGAGTTAGAGCCCAGCATGGCATGCGCACCCACGCGGCAAAACTGGTGTACGCCCGATTGCCCGCCAATAATGGCCCAGTCCTCAACATGCACATGACCTGCCAGACCAACGTAGCTGGCCAAAATGGTTTGGCTACCGAGTTGCACGTCGTGCGCGATGTGCACGCTCGACATAATCCAGTTGTCATTACCCAGACGGGTGCAGCCGCTGTCTTGTACAGTGCCTGTGTTGATGGTGCAAAACTCGCGGATGGTGTTGCGGTCACCAATTTCCAGACGGGTAGGCTCGCCTGCATATTTTTTGTCTTGTGGCTGGCCACCGATGGCGTTGTGCGAAAAAATACGGTTATTTGCGCCAATGGTGGTGTGCCCCTCAATGACGCAATGCGAACCAATACTGGTACCTGCACCGATTTCTACATGCGGGCCAATGATGGTAAATGCACCAATGTTTACGTCATCTGCAAGACGGGCAGCCGGATCAACCAGTGCGCTGGGGTGAATTTGTGCCACGCGCTTAATCCTCAAGTTTGCGTACAGCGCACATCAGGTCAGCTTGGCAGGCGATTTCTCCATCTACAGTGGCGGTGGCGCTGAATTTGTAGATGCCGCCGCGTGCACGATCTGCCACCACTTCAATGATGAGCTGGTCGCCTGCGATAACCGGACGTTTGAAGCGGGCATTGTCAATGCCGGCAAAATAGTAAAGCGTATCGGTATCAGGGCCATCATCGCTGCCCGGGTAGGTGAGCAGCAGTGACGAAGCCTGCGCCATGGCTTCAAGCACCAACACACCAGGCATAACGGGACGGTGTGGAAAGTGGCCAGGAAAGAACGGTTCGTTGATGGTGACGTTTTTCAGCGCCTTGAGGCGCTTGTTGGGCATTTCAACATCCAATATACGGTCGATCAGCAAAAACGGGTAGCGATGCGGCAGACGCTGCATGACTTTGAAAATATTCATCGGGGTAAAGGTATTGGTATCCATATTGGTTTCGGTACTCATTTTTTAACTTGCTCTTCAAGGTTTTTAATGCGATTGCGTAACTGGTTTAACTGTTTGAGGGATGCGGCATTTTTCTCCCACGCGGCATTGTCATCAATCGGGAAGAAACCCGTATAAACGCCCGGCTTGTGCAGCGAGCGTGATGCAAACGAGGTGGCAGAAATGTGCACGCCTTCAGCCAGAGTGATATGCCCCATGATATTGGCTGCCCCACCTATGGTGCAGCCCGCGCCAACGCGGGTGCTGCCCGCAATGCCTGCACACGCCGCCATGGCCACGTTTTTGCCCAGTTGCACGTTGTGCGCGATCTGAATCAGGTTGTCGAGCTTAACGCCGTCTTCAATCACGGTATCTTCCAGAGCGCCACGGTCAATGCAGGTATTGGCACCGATTTCAACATCATTGCCAATCCGCACTGCGCCCATCTGCTCGATTTTTATCCACTGACCGCGCTCATTGGCAAAACCAAAGCCGTCCGCGCCAATGACAGCGCCAGCATGAATGATGCAGCGCTCGCCTATTGTGCAGCCTTCGCTAACGGTAACACGTGATTTAAGCCAAGTGCTCGCACCAATGCTGGCGCCGCGCTCGACAACACACATGGGGCCAATAATGGCCGTATCAGCCACCTGCGCTTGAGGGTGAACCGAAGCGCTGGGATGAATGCGGTAGTCTGGCGCGGGGGTATGGCGCTGCTTCCACCATTGAGTCAAGCGTGCAAAGCCTGCGTAGGGATTGGGTAAAACAATACAGTCACCGCGTTGCATGGCGGCTTCTTGCACAGCAGGCGAAACCAACACACAAGCGGCTTGCGTAGTTTGCAGCTCGGCAACCATTGCCGGGTTGCTTAAAAAGCTGATGCTGTTTGCATCTGCCGATTTCAAGGGCGCAATTCGCATAATCAGCCGCTGGCCATCGCCATGCAGCACAGCACCGTGTGGCGCAAGCATTGCGGCAATATCAGCCAGTTTCTCGGCAATGTGATTTTCTAGAGTGGAATAGTTCATCGACTGCAGATGTTTTGTTATAAATTACTGAATCTTTGCCTTTGACTGCAATTTTTGCAGATACTCTTGAAATTCCTGTGTTTTTTGTCCTTGCATTTGCTTTTTGATTTGCGCTTTGACTGATTCAAACGACGGCGCTTGTGCTGTACGGGTATCTTCAAGGCGAATAATGTGGTAGCCAAATTCAGATTTAACAGGCTTGGCTGATGTTTCACCTTTGCGCAAAGCGGATAAGGCTGTAGCAAACTCTGGCACGTAAGAGCCAGCAGCAGCCCAGTCCAGATCGCCGCCGCGTTTGGCAGAGCCTGGATCTTGCGAGTACTTTTCAGCCAGTTTTTCAAAAGATTGGCCTTTTTTCAAATCTGCCAGAATTTGCTGTGCCAGTGCTTCTGTTTTTACCAGAATATGTCGTGCATGGTATTCTGGTTCGGCTGCATGTGCAGCTACAACGCGGTCGTATTCAGCTTTGGCAGTTGCATCGCTAACGGGATTTTCTTTCAGATACTGTTTGTAAAGCAGCTCTGTCAGAATGCTTTCGCGTGCTTGCGTCATGCGCTCTTCATACTCTGGCGTAAGGTGCAGTTTTTTCTGCTCTGCGGCTTGTGCACGTACAGCGCCTTCAATCAGGCGTTGCTTGATTAGCGGCTCTATATTGGGTGGCAGAGGTCGGGCGTTTGCTTCGGATTCTTCTTTGAGCATCTGCATCAGGAAGTTGTATCTTGCCTTGGGAATGCTCTTGCCATTGACGACTGCGATGTTTTGCGCACAAACTGGAGCGCAAGCAGCTGCAACAAGCAAG
This sequence comes from uncultured Allobrachymonas sp., assembly GCA_964618495.1. Classification (GTDB taxonomy): domain Bacteria; phylum Pseudomonadota; class Gammaproteobacteria; order Burkholderiales; family Burkholderiaceae_C; genus Brachymonas. Next base: position 22,835 of record CAZUBE010000009.1, read on the forward strand.
GACGTCAATAAAAGTCGGGTCTGTTTTTTCATATTGGTTGCCATTTTGGTTGGTATAAGAAATCAGATGGTGATTATGGAATCATGCAATGGAGTGGCTGCATGCAATATGCTTACATAGAGTCTTTGGGAAGGTATTTTGCAATATAAAAAGCCTGTCCGATGGCGAAAACAAAAAATGCGCCAATGCTGGCTATCTTGAAAATTGTCCAGACACCCATATCGAAAGAAAATATCATAAAGGTGTTGACTGCAGCCATGAACCAGAAAAATAAAATCCATGATACGCACAAACGGATCCAAGCAACTTCTGGTAGCTGAATTTGTACCTGCAGCATGGTTTTTATCAGATTTTTTTTAAATCCCCACAGTGCAACAGCCAAAACCAGACCAAAGCCACCATGCAGTATGGTGAATTTCCACTGCAAAAAGCGTGGATCGCGATACACCAGAGTCAAAGTGCCAAAAAGCAGAATCATTACCAATGTTGCCTTTTGCATGGCGGGCAGTTTTTTGTCAATGACATACAGCGCAAGCATTTGCACAGATGTAGCAGCCATAAGAACAGCTGTTGCCGGATAAAGGCCGCCGAACTTGAAGTAGGTGATGGCAAACAGAACAATGGGAAGAAAGTCAAGCAGTTGTTTCATGCGCAAGCTGGTCGAAAAGAATAGGCAATTATCGGTGGATGTGGCAGATTTTGCATCACTGGAAAAAATAAAGCAGTCTGAACAGGCTGAAATGGCAGTGTACTGCCTGCGTGGACTGGCGAATGTCTTGTATCAGGCGAAGCAAAAACAGACTTGATCGTGCTACAATCACACGGTTTTGCTGCTGGAAGTTCGTTGGCACGCAAAATATTCTTAAATCGCAAATCTGCCTTTCCGGGTGTTGTCAGCAGACAAACTTGGCAGATTTTAGACCCAACCTTTGGAGAAAACATGTCTACTACCATGCGCGAAATGCTGGAAGCTGGTGTCCATTTCGGTCACCAAACCCGTTTTTGGGATCCAAAAATGGCACCCTATATTTTTGGTGCCCGCAACAAAATCCATATTATCAATCTTGAGCAGACTCTGCCGATGTTTGAGTCGGCCATGAAGTTTGCCCGTCAACTGGCAGCTAACCGTGGCACCATTCTGATGGTTGGTACCAAGCGCGCTTCACGCGAGATCGTGGCAGAAGAAGCACGTCGTGCTGGTGTGCCTTTTGTGAACCAGCGCTGGCTGGGCGGCATGCTGACCAACTTCAAGACTGTCAAGACTTCGCTCAAGCGTTTAAAAGAAATGCAGGCGCAGCAAGAGGCTGGTCTGGATGCTATGAGCAAAAAAGAGCAACTGATGTTTGCTCGTGAAATTGAAAAGCTGGAAAAAGACATTGGCGGCATTCAGGATATGACTGCTTTGCCCGATGCGATTTTCATTATTGACGTGGGATACCATAAAATTGCTGTGGCTGAAGCTAAAAAACTGGGTATTCCATTGATTGGTGTGGTTGATACCAACCATAATCCTGAAGCGATTGACTACGTTATTCCTGGTAACGACGACTCGGCCAAGGCTGTTGCTCTGTATGCTCGCGGTATTGCTGATGCTATTCTTGAAGGTCGTGCAAACGCCGTCAATGAAGTGGTTAAGGCTGTATCTGCTGAAGGCGACGATGAGTTTGTGGACGTAGAAGAAGCCAGCGCCTGATGAGGTGATGCACCTTGTATTTGCCCGCAAGGTATCTATAAATTGGAAAAAGGGGCTTTATGGCCCCTTTTTCTTGACTTTAATATAAAGTATTGAACAACGGAGAAGAAAATGACAGCAATTACAGCAAGCATGGTGGCAGATCTGCGTGCCAAAACCGATGCACCTATGATGGAATGCAAAAAAGCCCTGACTGAAGCTCAGGGAGATATGGCCAAGGCGGAAGAAATTCTGCGTGTAAAACTCGGTAGCAAAGCTGGTAAGGCCGCAGCTCGTGTTACAGCTGAAGGTGCAGTGTCTAGCTATATTGCAGGCAATGCTGGTGCAATTATCGAAGTCAATTGCGAAACCGACTTTGTGACCAAGAACGAAAGCTTCCTGTCTATGGTGCGTGCTGCTGCCGAGCTGGTGGCAAAAAATAATCCAGCTGACGTTGCAGCTTTGGGTGCTCTGGCTTATGAGCAGGATGGTTTCGGTCCTACGCTGGAAGAAGTGCGTAAAGGTTTGATTGGCAAGATTGGTGAAAACATGAGCTTTCGCCGCTTCCAGTATTTCAGCAACAGCAAGTTGCAGACTTATCTGCATGGCACACGCATTGGCGTAATGGTTGAGTTTGATGGTTGTGAAGTTGCCGCCAAAGATGTAGCCATGCACATTGCTGCCATGAAGCCTGTAGCACTTTCTAGCAATGAAGTGCCCGCCGAACTGATTGAAAAAGAGCGATCTGTTGCTGCTGCCAAGGCCGCCGAGTCGGGCAAGCCTGCTGACATTGTTGCCAAAATGGTAGAAGGCTCGGTACAAAAGTACCTCAAGGAAGTTTCGCTGCTCAACCAGGTTTTTGTTAAAGCTGCTGATGGCAAACAGACTGTTGAACAGATGCTCAAGGAAAAAAACACTACCATCAAATCTTTTACCCTGTATGTTGTGGGTGAAGGTATTGAGAAGAAGGTGGATGACTTCGCTGCAGAAGTGGCTGCTCAAGTGGCTGCTGCCAAGCAAGGCTGATTACCGTACTTCATCACAGGAAATTGTATGACTGCTGAAAAACCCGCTGTACATCGTGTGCTCCTGAAACTTTCTGGAGAAGCCTTGATGGGCGATGATGCTTTTGGCATCAATCGCGATACCATCGTGCGCATGGCCGAAGAGGTAGCCGAGGTAACCCGACTAGGGGTACAAGTCGCAGTGGTGATTGGTGGGGGCAATATTTTCCGTGGTGTAGCAGGCGGCTCGGTGGGCATGGATCGTGCAACGGCCGACTATATGGGGATGCTGGCAACGGTGATGAATGCACTGGCGCTGGCTGATACCATGAACCATGTAGGGCTAACAGCACGGGTGATGTCTGCCATTTCGATTGAGCAGGTGGTTGAGCCTTATGTTCGCCCCAAAGCTTTGCAGTATATGGAAGAAGGCAAGGTCGTGATTTTTGCCGCGGGTACGGGCAATCCGTTTTTTACAACCGATACGGCAGCAGCTTTGCGTGGTGCCGAAATCGGAGCGGAAATGGTGTTGAAGGCGACCAAAGTCGATGGTGTTTATACAGCAGATCCAAAGAAAGACCCGTCTGCAACCCGTTACGACAAAATCACTTTTGACGAGGCTATGGCGCGTAATCTGGGCATTATGGATGCCACTGCGTTTGCGCTATGCCGTGATCAAAAGCTGCCTATCAAGGTGTTTTCCATCGTCAAGCCTGGCGCACTCAAGCGTGCAGTACTAGGGCAGGATGAAGGAACGCTGGTTTCTGTTTGAGCCGTTAAGCGCGGGCACAAGCTAGTTAGGTGCCAAGGCCACTTCTTGCGTAGATATTTTGGAGAAAATCATGTCGGTTGCTGACATTCAAAAAAACATGCAGGGCAAGATGGAGCAATCCATCACGGCTCTGAAAAATAATCTTGTCAAAATTCGCACTGGTCGTGCCAATCCGGCGTTGCTTGATTCTGTGCATGTCGAATATTACGGCTCTATGGTGCCCATGTCGCAAGTGGCCAACGTATCTACGCTGGATGCGCGCACTTTGAGTGTGCAACCTTGGGAAAAAGGGTTGGCTCCAAAAATTGAAAAAGCCATTCGTGATAGTGACTTGGGTTTGAACCCTTCATCTATGGGCGAGCTGATCCGTGTTCCCATGCCTGCCATGACTGAAGAGCGTCGCAAAGACTTGACCAAGGTTGTGCGTCAGGAAGGCGAAACTGCCAAAATTGCCATTCGCAATTTGCGTCGCGATGCCAACGAGGCAGTAAAAAAGCTGGTTAAAGACAAAGAGATTTCTGAAGATGACCAAAAACGGTCTGAAGCAGAAGTCCAGAAAATTACCGACAAGGAAATTCTTGCCATTGACCAGTTGGTGCAGGAAAAAGAACAGGATCTTATGGCGGTATAAAGCCAGTTGCAGGCATGTAAAAATGCCTACGCTGGACGAACGCTCATCAGCGAAAAGATCCAGACTGGGAGAATTTAACCCGCGGGTTATGTTTTTTTAACCAGACGGTTTTCTGGAACTTCTTTTATGCCCTCATCTGATTCTTTAGCTGTGCCTCAGCATATTGCCATAGTTATGGATGGCAATGGGCGCTGGGCCAACAAACGTTATATGCCCCGTTTACTTGGGCACAGACAGGGCGTAAGTTCGCTTAAGCGTTGTGTGCGTGCCTGTGCACAGCGTGGTGTCAAGGTGTTGTCTGTTTTTGCCTTTTCTTCTGAAAACTGGAGCCGCCCTGCTGATGAAGTCTCCGGATTGCTCGATTTGCTGATGGTGGTTGTAAGCAAAGAAGTGCCACAACTGCATGCAGAAGGAGTTCAGGTGCACTTTGTGGGCGATTGCAGTGGTTTTTCGGAAAAAATGCGCAATGCCTTACAGGGTGCCGAGCAGCTTACAAAAGCCAATAGCAAACTGGTGCTTAATGTTTGCTTCAATTACGGTGGTCGTTGGGATATTGCCCAAGCAGCGGCTGCATTGGCGCAGCAAGGCAAACCTATTACCGAAAGCAGTTTGAATGCTGCTATGGCATTGAGTCATGTGCCGGATCCTGATTTATTGATTCGCACCGGTGGCGAGCAACGTATCAGTAATTTTTTGCTCTGGCAAAGCGCTTATACCGAGTTGTACTTTACAGATACATTGTGGCCAGATTTTGACGAGGCATCGCTGGATGCCGCTTTGCTTGACTATGCCAGTCGCGAGCGTCGCTTTGGCAAAACATCTGCACAACTGCAGCACGAGGATGATGCACCATGCTAAAGCAACGGGTTATCACGGCGATAGTGTTGTTGCTGGTGCTGGGTGGTGTGTTGTCTTGGCCTTCTCCATGGGCTTTTGGCGCTTTGATGACGCTATTTATGGCTGCAGCAGCTTGGGAGTGGGCACGTCTGAGCGGCTATCAGACAGTAGCATCTCTGGTGTTTGCTGCAGTGGCCATGCTGGGCTGTGCACTCATGCTGATGGCGCAATGGCATCTTTGCACGGGGAGTGCATTGCGTAATGCCATGACCATCTGGACAGTGCTGTGGTTGCTCGCTGCACTTTATTTGTTGCATAGTGGTGTTGCTATCTGGTCGCTCATACCGCGCGGGCTGCGTATGGTTGCGGGGCTGCTGGGTTTGTGGGCAGCATGGCTGGCTGTGACGCAATTGCATGCACGACAAGGCGTGTGGTATTTGCTCTCAGTGCTAGCGCTGGTGTGGGTTGCAGATATCGGCGCCTATTTTGCTGGTCGCGCTTTTGGTAAACGTAAACTGGCTCCAACCATCAGTCCGGGTAAAAGCTGGGCGGGCGCAGTGGGCGGTGCAATCGGTGTGGTGGTGTTGGCTGTTGCAGGTGCGAGCCTGTTGCAAGATACGCCCAATTTATATGCTGATGTGCTGCAGCGTGGCGGTTGGCTGGCACTCTTGCTTCTGGCATTGGGCATTGATGTGCTAAGCGTGCTGGGAGATTTGCTTGAGTCTTTGATGAAGCGTGGTATGGGGGTGAAAGACAGCAGCCGTTTATTGCCTGGACATGGTGGCGTGCTTGATCGTATTGATTCGCTGCTACCTGTGTTACCGTTCACATTGGCTGCTGTGTTATGGTTGTAACCCTTTGCCAGACAGTGTCTGGATATACTGCACTGTTTTCTTGCACCGTTTGAAAATAACGACTCAATGACCGAACAAGTTCTTCATGCTACTGCCAAAAAGCAGTGGATCAGTGTGCTGGGAGCAACAGGCTCTATTGGCGGCAATACGCTTGATGTCATGGCGCGTCATCCCCAGCGTTTTGGGCTGTTTGCTATCAGTGCAGCGACCCAAACCAGCAAGATGCTGGAGTTGTGCCAGCGCCATGCGCCGCGCTATGCGGTGATGGCATCGGAACCGCATGCCAACGAGTTACGTTTGCAATGCAGGGAACTGGGGCTAGTTACCGAGGTGCTGGCTGGTGAAGCAGGGCTGGTGCAAATTGCTTCTGACCCACTGGTTGACGCTGTAATGGCAGCCATTGTCGGCGCTGCAGGCTTGGCACCGTGTCTGGCAGCTGCGCATGCAGGCAAACGCCTGCTGCTGGCCAACAAGGAAGCGCTGGTAATGGGCGGGCAGGTGTTTTTACAAGCAGTGCGACAGGGCGGTGCTACGTTGTTGCCTATTGACAGCGAACATTCGGCTATTTTTCAGTCGCTGCCAGAAGATGCGACTACATGGCAGAGCCGCGTTGAAAAAATTATCCTGACTGCATCAGGCGGACCGTTTCGTACTGCAGACCCGCAAACCTTGCGTGATGTCACGCCGCAGCAGGCCTGCGCCCACCCTAACTGGAGCATGGGGCAGAAAATTTCGGTTGATTCAGCCACCATGATGAACAAGGCGCTGGAGGTGATTGAAGCCCATTATCTGTTTGGCATGTCTGCGCAACAAATGGATGTGGTGATTCATCCGCAAAGTATTGTGCACTCGATGGTGCAATACCGCGACAGCTCTATAGTGGCACAAATGGGCACACCTGATATGCGGGTGCCGATTGCTTATGGGCTATCCTGGCCAGAACGTATCGCCAGTGGTGCGGCGGCGCTGGATTTTGCCAGCATAGGCAGCATGACTTTTGAGTCAGTGCACCACCATGGCCATCCAGAGCGGTTTCCTTGTTTGGCGCTGGTATGGGAGGTTTTGGCTGCGCCAGCGGGGACAACTGTGGTATTCAATGCCGCAAATGAAATTGCAGTGCAGGCTTTCTTGAATCACAAAATCCGCTTTGACCAGATTTACCAGATTAATGCAGATACATTACAGCAAACACAATTTGCATCGCCCAAAACACTGGAGGACTTGATGGAGCTTGACGCGCTGGCACGGTCAAAGGCAGATAGCCTGTTGCAAAGGTTACAAAGATGCTGACCATTCCTGCTTTTATTGTGGCGCTGGGGGTATTGGTTGCGATCCATGAGTACGGGCATTTTCAGGTGGCGCGCTGGTGTGGCGTCAAGGTGCTGCGTTTTGCCATTGGTTTTGGCAAGCCCTTGCTGCGCTGGCGGGGTAAAAAACAGGATACCGAGTTTGCACTGTGCCTGCTACCGCTGGGTGGTTACGTCAAAATGCTTGATGAACGCGAAGGCGAAGTAGCTGCTTCTGAACGCCATTTGGCATTTAATACACAACCTGTTTGGAAGCGGTTTTTAATTGTTGCAGCCGGCCCCGTTGCCAATTTGCTTCTGGCTATAGCCATTTACACAGGCATGGCGTGGTATGGCGTACAGCAGGCGCAACCGATTGTGGCTGAGCCGCCCGCAGGTAGTTTGGCCGCGCAAGCCGGGTTGCGCAGTGGCGATAAGGTAGTAGGTTGGCGCATGGCATCAGATGCTGACTGGCAAAAAACAATTTCGTTGGATCAGCTTTCCTGGAGTGTGATGCAGGCCGCACTGGACAAGCGTGACGTGGCGCTGCTGGTGCAATCAACACTTGCGCCGTCATTGCCCAACGAGTCTGCAGCAGTAGCAAATACATCCTGGAATCGTGAGCGTACTGTGATTCTTCCGCTGCATCTGATTAAACCAGGTCAGGAAGCCAGTGAAGGCTTGGGGCAAGTGATCGGGATAGGAAAAGCCTGGCTATCACCAGTTATTTATCAGGTTTTGCCAGCAGGTGCAGCAGCACAAGGGGGCTTGCAGGACAAAGACAAGGTTTTGGCAATCAATCAGCAGCCTGTTTATGATGCAGCGCATTTGCAAAGTATGATTGGCACGGACCTCTCAGGCAAGCCGCAGTTATGGCAAGTGGAGAGATCTGGCAAGGTACTGCAATTGCAGATCACTCCTGTGGTAGAAACTGCTGACGGGCGCAATGTTGCCAAAGTGGGCATACAGTTGGGTGGAATTCCTTCAACTGTTTTGGTACGTTATGGCTTTTTTGAGGGTATAACGCAGGGTGTACAAAAAGTGTGGCAACTCTCCGCTATGAGCGTCAAGGGGTTTGCACAGATGGTAACCGGACAGCTGTCGGTCAAAAATCTCAGTGGTCCTATAACCATTGCCGACTTTGCCGGACGTTCGGCACAAGCCGGATTGGGTGCTTATCTGGTGTTTCTGGGGCTTATCAGCGTTAGTCTGGGTGTGTTAAATTTGATGCCCATTCCTATTCTGGACGGGGGGCACCTAGTGTATTATCTCTGGGAGGCAGTAACTGGCCGCCCGGTTTCTGAAATATGGGATCAGCGATTTAAACAAGTCGGCCTGGTGTTACTGGGTTGCATGATGGCAATTGCCATGTTCAATGACTTATCACGTCATTTCCGTTAAGTTTACGTATCTGGATTTGCCATCTTACCAATTAGAGCATTCATGAAAAGTTTCCATCCTTCCTTCCGTTTGAAATCGCTGGCAGCTGTTGCCAGCCTGTTTTTTGCAGCCAACACAGCTTGGGCAGTAACGCCATTTGTCATCAAAGACATCAAGGTCGAAGGCTTGCAGCGGGTTGATGCAAGTACCGTTTTTGCCTCCATTCCAGTCAAGGTGGGCGATACCTATGATGATGAACATGGTGCAGCCTCTATCCGTTCTTTATTTGCACTTGGACTTTTTCAGGATGTACGTATTGAAGTTCGCGATAGCGAAATGGTGGTGGTGGTGCAGGAACGCCCCAGCATCAATCAGGTAGATGTCTCTGCGGCCACCTTTGGTGGTATGGATAAAAACGCCATTTTGAAAGGATTGGGAACTTTGGGCATAGTGGCAGGTCGCCCTTATGACAAGGGAATGGAAGACCGTGCCATTCAGGAGCTGCTCAAGCAGTACCAAAGCTTGGGCTATTACGCGGCTGAAATTATCCCTACCGTAACTCCTATTGACAGAAACCGAGTCAATCTCAGCTTCGCTATCAAGGAAGGACGGATTGCCCAAATCAAGCAAATACGTTTTGTTGGTAACAAGGCATTTAGCACATCTGCGTTGCAGGATGAAATGCAGATGGATACCGGAAGCTGGATGTCCTGGTATACAAAATCAAACCGTTATGCAGAGAATAAGCTCAATGCAGACCTTGAAACGTTGCGCAATTTTTATCGCAATCAGGGCTATCTGGAGTTTCAGATTAATTCCACACAAGTAGGTATTTCTCCAGACAAGCGTGATATTGAAATAACCATCAATGTCAGTGAAGGTGAAAAATATGTGGTTTCAGCAGTTTCGCTGGCTGGAGACTACCTTGAGAAAGAAGATGCGTTCAAGTCCCTGGTAAGCATCAAACCAGGAGAGCCATACAAATTGGCCGATGTATCTGCAACGCTCGCAGCCATGAAAAAGCATTTTGGCAATTACGGCTATGCTTTTGCGAAAATCGAGTCACGGCCAAAAATCAATCGTGAAAAACAACAGGTTGAGCTGGTACTGGCAGCTGATCCTGGTCAAAGGGCTTATGTGCGCCGCATCAATATTGCTGGCAATGCCAAAACCAGAGATGAGGTTATTCGCCGTGAATTGCGGCAATATGAGGCATCCTGGTATAACTCTGACAAGATAGCCTTGTCCAAAGACCGTTTGGAACGGCTGGGTTACTTTACAGATATTAATATTGAACCACAACCTGTTTCGGCTGATACACCCGATCAGGCGGATCTGGATATTACAGTCAAAGAGCGTCCAACGGGTGCGATTCAAATAGGTGCAGGGTACTCGTCCTCAGATAAAGTGTCACTGTCATTCAATTTGAACCAAGACAACGTTTTTGGTTCTGGTCAGTCTTTGGCGTTGGGTGTGAATACGGGTAGCTATAACAGAACCTACTCTATTTCATCAACAGATCCCTATTTCACCAATTACGGTATTTCCAGAACGTTCTATTTTTCGCACGCTATTAATAAGCCGCGCAAGGGGCAGGGTGGTGATTACTCCATCAGGCAGGATAATGCAGGAATATCTTTTGGTGTTCCCTTCTCGGAAACAGATCAGGTATATTTTGGTATAGGTTTTGAGCGTTATGGCATCAAATCAGGAACTACTGATATGCCGCCTATTTATAGAGACTATATCAATTATTATGGAAAATCAGCCTATGGCATTCCTTTAAGCATTGGTTGGGGTCGTGATTCGCGTGATAGTGCATTGGCACCGACATCAGGTACCTTGCAACGTGTTTCTGCTGCGATCAGCCCTGCAGGTGGTATGAAATATTTCAATGCAACGTACAAGTTCCAGCAGTATTTCCCGCTTAGCAAAAATACGACCATCATGTTCAATACGGACTTGGGTTATGGTAAAGGCCTGAGCTGCAAAAAAGGAACAAGCAACTGTTATCCTTTTTACAAGAACTTCTTCATGGGTGGTATTGGTTCTGTACGCGGATTTGATCAGGGTGCCATTGGTCCAAGCCAGATTGATCCTGTAACAAATTCCACTTATTCGGTAGGTGGCAATAAGATGTTCAATGCCAACCTCGAGTTTATTGCTCCTTTCCCGGGAGCTAACAATGATAAGACTTTGCGCTTGTTTGCTTTCCTGGATGCAGGTAACGTGTATGCGGATTCTTTCTCCAACTACAAACCTACTTCAGAAGATCGTATGATCAGGGCATCGGCAGGCATTGGCTTGCGTTGGCTTTCACCCATGGGGCCATTGAGCTTGTCTTTCGGTCATCCGTTTAGAAAACAAAAAGATGACAGATTGCAAAAATTCCAGTTTCAAATAGGGACTTCATTCTGATGAAAACATTTAATACATTAACCAAAAATACTGTCAAGGCTGTTGTAGCTGGAGCCATTGCTCTGTCTTCAGTGGGTGCTTTGGCGCAGAATCTTCCTGGTACGCGCACAGGATTTGTGAATATCGAAAGATTGTTTACCGAAGCCAATGCTGCAAAAGCTGCGCAAGCCAAATTGCAACGTGAATTTTCTGCGCGTGAGAAAAAAGTGCAGGAGCAGGGTGATGCGCTGCGGAAAGCCGTTGAGCAATTCCAGCAGGAAGCTCCAAAAATGACGGAAGCCAATCGTGCTGCAAAAGAGCGTCAGTTGATGGTTCAGGATAATGATTTCCAGAAAAATCGCCGTGAATTTCAGGAAGACCTGAATAACCGCAAAAATGACGAGATGCAGGCTTTTGTGCAAAAAGCCAATCGTGCTGTAGAAGAAGTGGCCAAGAAAGAGAAATTTGACAAGATTGACCAGGAAGCTGTTTATATCAATCCGCAGATTGATATCACAGACAAGGTGCTGGAGTTGCTCAACAGCGGCAAGTAAGCCAATACCTTGATCAGAGGCGCTACTTTGGAGCGCCTTTTTTGTGCCCGCAACATTCTTCTTTACCTGAAACTTGAAAGGCTTTGATCTTCCATGATGCACTTTGCCAATCGATTGCAAAATGTTGAAACCTCGGCAATTCGTGAACTGTTCAAATTACTGGGCAAGCCGGGCATTATCAGCTTTGCTGGTGGTTTTCCAGATCCGGCACTGTTTGATGTGGATGGCTTGCGCGCAGCCAGTCAGACTGCCTTGCAGCAATGGCCTGATGCTGCGTTGCAGTATGGGGCTACAGAAGGTTTTGTGCCACTCAAAGAGCAGATTGCCAGCCTGTCTGCACAAAAAGGTGCAACATTGCAGACGGAGCAGTTCATTGTGACTACGGGCAGCCAGCAGGCACTTGATTTGCTAGGCAAGTGCATGATTTCACCTGGAGATAAGGTGATTGTGGAGGGGCCTACATTCTTGGCGACGATTCAATGCTTCAAGCTGTATGGGGCAGAAGTAATCAGTGCGCCGATTGATGCACACGGCGTGTTGGTGGATCAGTTAGAGGCGCTGATTGTTGAGCATCGCCCCAAACTGGTTTATCTGATTCCCACATTTGGCAACCCCAGTGGTGCAACGCTTACACTGGAGCGCCGCAAACGTATTCTTGAGCTGGCGGTGCAGCACCAGACGCTGGTGGTTGAAGATGATCCTTATGGTGACTTGTATTTTGACCAGCCGCCACCTGCGAGCCTGCTGGCCTTAAGCGCTCAGGTTGCTGGCAGTTCACAGTGGCTGGCGCATTGCGGCAGTTTGAGCAAGATTCTCTCTCCTGGCTTGCGGCTGGGCTGGCTGGTTGCGCCGCCTGAGTTGTTGAGCAAGGCCGTGATGTGTAAACAGTTCAGCGATGCCAATACCAGCACATTGGCGCAAGCCACGGCTGCGGCTTATCTACAGTCAGGGCGTTTGGCTGAGGCGGTGGAACAAGTGCGCACAGTGTATGCACAGCGGGCACGCACAATGGCTGAGTGCTTGAAGCGTGAGCTGGGGGATGCTGTTACTTTTACTGCGCCCCAAGGTGGCATGTTTTTCTGGGTGCGTTTAACAGGCGCTGAAGGGCGTTGCACAGATGCTCAGGTTTTTGCTCAGCGTGCGATTGAAAAACTGGTTGCTTTTGTGCCTGGCGCACCGTTTTTTGCGCAAAACCCGGTTACATCCTGTTTTCGCATGAGTTTTGCCACTTCGAATCTAGAAAAAATCGAAGAAGGCGTTGCACGTCTGGCGCAGGCGCTTTAGGCGAGCAACTTGTTCGCAAGGCTGTTTATTTCGGGTGGTTTTTTTATAACCGTGTTTTTATGGAAGCATTGCTGCTGCACAATGGCAGATATCTGCCGTATCTGGCTATCAATGATTTAATTCCATGAGTACAGTTTCTGAGCAACACAAAGAACAGCCGTTGACTGAGGCTATCCGTCTGCTTGGGTGCTTGTTGGGCGATGTCATTCGCGAGCAGGAAGGGCAGGGCATTTTTGATCTGGTCGAGCAGATTCGCAGATTGTCAGTAGCGTACCATGTCAGGCAGGATGGTGAAGCAGGAGAGAAGCTTGGCAGTTTGTTGCAAAGTCTTTCTGTGGCGCAAACCATGCAGGTGCTACGCGCTTTCGGTTATTTTTCACATCTGATCAATCTTGCAGAAGATCGCCACCATGTTCGCCGCCGCCAGTATCACGAGCGACAGGGGCAGGTGCAGACCGGTTCATTGGCGTTCAGCATGGAACGCTTGCAGGCGCACGGTGTGCAGCCTGCTCAAGTGGTTGATTTGTTGCGCCGTGCCTATGTTTCACCAGTATTGACGGCGCATCCGACCGAAGTGCAGCGGGCAGCCATTCTGGCAGCCGAACACGCAGTAGCACGCCTGCTCGAAGAGCGTGACAGCCTGCACAGTGCACGTGAACTGGAACGCAATACCTTGCTGCTCAAGGCGCGTATTACCCAGTTGTGGCAAACACGTATTTTGCGCAATACCAAGCTGACTGTGGCTGATGAGATCAGTAACGCTCTGTCGTACTACCACAGCACCTTTTTGCAGGAAATCCCGCAACTTTACGAAGATATCGAGCAGATGTTGCCCGGGCAGCGTATAGAACCTTTTTTCCGCATGGGACACTGGATAGGGGGTGATCGTGATGGCAACCCCTTTGTCAAGGCAGAATGTCTGGTACTGGCTCTGCGGATGCAGTGCGAAACTGCTTTGCTGCACTACCTCAAGGAGCTGCATGCCCTAGGTATGGAGTTGTCCATGTCGACCTTGCTGGTCGGGGCTACGCCAGCTTTGCACGCTTTGGCCGATGCTGCCAATGATCGCAATCCGCATCGTGAGGATGAAGCCTACCGCCGTGCAGTGGCAGGGATCTATGCCCGCACAGCTGCTGTGCTCAAGGCGCGCACACCAGCACATCCACCGCACCCGCCCATTAACGATGCTGAGCCATACGCAGGCGCTGATGATTTGCTGCGTGACCTGCATATTCTTGAAGACTCACTTCGGCAGCATTGTGGAGCTCCATTGCTGGCATTGTATCTTGGTAAGCTGATTCGTGCGGTGGAAGTATTTGGATTTCATCTGGCTACGCTTGACCTGCGGCAAAACTCGGAAGAGCATGAACTGGTTGTAGCCGAATTGTTGCGTATAGCACAGATAGAGGGTAACTACAGTGCTCTGGACGAAACAGCGAAGCGACAGTGTCTTTTGGCCACACTGGCCGATGTGCGCCCCCTGAAAGTGCACGATGCCGAATACAGCGACAAGACTATTGCCGAACTGGCCGTGTTTACCAATGCCCAACAGCTTTTGCAAATCTACGGACGACAGGCCTTGCGCCACTACATCATTTCGCATACCGAAGACGTTAGCGACCTGCTGGAATTAATGGTGCTGTTCAAGGAAACCGGTCTGATGCGACATTTTGGCAGACAGACCGTGCATAGCCAGCTTATTGTTTCGCCGCTGTTTGAAACCATAGCCGACCTTCAGGCCGCTCCGCGCATCATGCGTGAGTGGTATGCATTGCCTGGGGTGCTCGACATGGTGCTGGCCAGTGGCGCCGAGCAAGACATTATGCTCGGCTACAGCGACAGTAACAAAGATGGCGGCATGTTTACCAGCAACTGGAGTCTGTACCAGACAGAACGTGCACTGCTTGAGGTGTTTGAGCCACTGCGCCAGCAACATGGTCTGCAAATGCGCCTGTTCCATGGGCGTGGAGGCACGGTAGGGCGGGGCGGTGGCCCCAGCTATCAGGCCATACTTGCGCAGCCGCCTGGCACGGTGCATGGGCAAATCCGCCTGACAGAGCAGGGCGAAGTCATTGCATCCAAATATGCCAACCCTGAAATCGGGCGGCGCAATCTGCAAACGCTGGTAGCAGCCACGCTTGAAGCCAGCTTGCTGCCTGCAGTGGCTGTGGCCGATGAATATTTGCAGGCTGCACAAGCTATAAGCGATGCCAGCTATGCGGCATACCGCAAACTGGTGTACGAAACTCCGGGCTTTACCGAATACTTCTTTGCTGCCACGCCCTTGCTTGAAATCTCTGAACTCAATATTGGTTCGCGGCCAGCGTCACGCAAAACTCTCTCAAGCATTGAAGATTTGCGTGCCATTCCCTGGAGCTTTAGTTGGGGGCAATCGCGTGTGGCGCTACCTGGCTGGGCTGGATTCGGCGGTGGCGTGCGGCAGTGGCTGTTTGTTGATACACAGGGTCAGGCTTCCAGCCAGCCTCATCCGCAACGCCTAAGGTTGCTGCAAAGCATGTACCGTGAATGGCCATTTTTTGCAGCGCTGCTTTCCAATTTGGACATGGTACTTGCAAAAACAGACTTGCATATTGCCGAGCGTTATGTGGAACTGGTTCCCGATGCTGCGCTTGGGCAAAGGATTTTTGCTGCCATACGCCAAGAGTGGCAGGATACGCAGGAAATGCTGACACTGATTACGGGTGAATCAGACCGTTTGAGCAACAACCCTGCATTGGCGCGTTCGATCGCACACCGCTTCCCGTATATCGACCTGCTCAATCACCTGCAGGTGGAGCTGATGCGCCGTCACCGTGCCAGTAAAACCGTTGAGCCGGAACATGCGTCTGTTCCTGAGTGGGAGAGTAATATGGCACGCTTGAGGCGTGGCATTCAAATCTCTGTCAACGGAATTGCTGTTGGTCTACGCAATACGGGCTAGGCAGTTGGTTTATTTTTCAGATTGAGTGCCGTCGATGATCTGCAAATCATTATCGCGGGCAAAACTGTAAATGTAGTCCCATGCATGTGGGAAACGCTCTTGCAGCGTGCGGCTGACGATTACCGAGTTAATGTTGTTATAGATCATTGGAAAGCACCAGGGCGAGTATGTCAGATGATCGCCCGGCATGGGGTCTTGAGGGCGGAACTGGCTGATTACGCCAGCTAACCGGTCGGCCCAGTTGCTGGGGCGAAATGTGCGGCCTGTGCTGGTAATGCCTTGAATCAGAATTTCTTGTGTGGTGTCAAAAGACATAACAGCCATGCGTTTCTCCTATTTGTCCAACACGGGACGGTGGCGACAAATAAGCAGCCTCAAGCTAACAGCAGAAATAAGGCAGCTTGTATCGCAGAATGGCAGATTTTACCTGTGAGGTGGCATTTTGCCCACTTTCTCTAGCCAAGCTAAGGGATTTCCTTGTCAAGTAAATCCAATCATCGTTATTTTCTTTAACCGTGATTGAAAATTTTTTTGGAAATTTATTAAAAACCTGCTATTGTGCTTAACAGTATACATATTTGTAAACTTTTATAGGAGGCAGACTATGCAGGCATTTTTTCCTTTGGGCTGGCAGCATTACCTGCTCGGCGGCATGTGTATTGGCAGTGGCATAGGGTTGCTGTTTATCTTCACTGGACGTATTGGCGGCATGAGCTCGCTCTTCAGTGCGACGTGGAGCTATTTTTTACGCAATCCTTTTTTCCAGCAGGGTAAATTTATCAATACGCGCGGCTGGAGACTGGTGTATGCACTAGGTGTGGTGCTAGGTGCTTTTGCATGGTGGATGATGTTTGGCAACGGTGTGCGTGTAACCACGCAGTTGCCCGCTTGGCAGTTGTTGCTCGGAGGCCTGTTAACAGGCTATGGAGCCAGGCTGGGCGGCGGTTGCACTTCTGGGCATGGCATTTGCGGGCTGGGCTGGTTGCGTCCTCCCTCGCTGCTGGCAGTCATCACCTTTATGGCTACAGGCATTATTACGGCCAATTTGATTACGAGGTTTCTATGAAAACAATACGGGTTATGGCCACTTTGGTGGCAGGTATGTTGTTTGGTTTTGGGCTTGCGCTCTCAACCATGATTCAGCCAGAAGTGATTTTGAATTTCTTGCAGCTTCGCGATATGGGGTTGCTGCTGGTGATGGGTGGTGCGCTTGCGGTGGCCATGCTTGTTTTTCAGGTTTGGCCTCGTTTTGTGCGTAAACCCTTAGCAGCTGAAGAGTTTGACAGAAACAGCGGGCCGATGACGCGCAATATCTGGGTTGGATCAGCCATTTTCGGCATAGGCTGGGGGCTGTGTGGCGTTTGCCCCAGTCCGGCAGTTGCTGGTATAGGTGTGGGCAACTTCAGTATGTTGTGGGCATTGCTGGGTATTGCCACTGGAGCTTTGGTGCAAGGGCTAACCACCAAAGTTTAATGCTGCACACTGTTGCTGGCTCTTCTAGTGTTGCGGTATTGTAGAGTTGGCAATCAGTATTTTCTGATCTATTTTTGGTCACGCCTGTTTTTAGTGAAAGACGGCATTTCCCACTCGCGCATGGCTACAAACATGCCTGTGCCGTGGCGTTTTGGCAGCGGGCTGGCTAGGCTTTCTTCATGCAACTCGGCAAACTTTTGCCGCAGTTTGCGGATTTCGGCCAGCATTTTCGCGGCGGCAGCGTCAGTGAGCATGGCGTGCGAAAAGGCCAGCGTTTCGCTCTCGCGCGCAAAGTCGTTTTGCAAAAAGTCGCCCAAGCCCTGTTTAAGAAAATACATGCGGATAGGGCCTTTGCTGCGCCAGTCAAAGTCACGCGCCACATTGAGCCTGATGCGGTTGCCTGGCAGCAGGGTGATAAGGCGCAGGCGGTCGAGCTTGAGCAGGTGCGCGATGCACTCGGCTTGGCTGAATTGGTAAATGCGGGTGATGTCTGCAATCTCCCAGTGGTTAAGCACGCACACCGCAACCATCAGCAGCTTTTCATCGCCCACCAGCTCTTTTTCTTGCGCCTCGCTCAAAGTATGCAGGCGGTTTTCGCCAATAGCGGCTTCGTGCGCCAGCTCGGCCAAGGTAAAGCCCAGCAGGTTGCTGATTTCGACCACGCGCTCCAAATTAAAGCGCCCTTGAGCAAACATGCGCTTTACGCTGGCTTCAGACATGCCCAGCGCGCTTGCCAAATCGCGGTAAGTCATGCCTTGGATTTTGAGCCGCCGCTTCAGTGTGCTTACCAGTTGCTTGATTTCGTTCATGCCTGTGCGCCCCTAAAAAGTATACTTATTTGATACTTTTATTATAAATACTTCTACTATTTTATTTTTAGTATACAAACCATTGTCTTTGCGGCATTCTGCGTGCACTTTCACTTTTTGAGTCAAGGAGATGCACCATGCAATTTCGCCATACGAACCGTATCAACCGCATGCATGTGCCAACGTGGATTACCGTGCTCGCCTGCGTGCTGCTGGCATGGCACGGGCCCATCGCGCAGCCCGCGCATTACCACGATTTTGCTGACCAGCAGATGTGCTACGGCATAGCGCATTTTGCCGATGTAGTTTCCAATGTGGGCTTTGCCCTTGTTGCGCTATGGGGCTGGTGGCAGTTGCGCCCTGCGGCTGGGCGACAAAGCCTGCGCTATGGCTGGGCGGGGTATCGCCTGTTTTTGATGGGGCTGTTTTTAACCGCTTTGGGCTCGGCTTACTACCACCTTGCGCCAGACAACCACCGCCTTGTTTGGGACAGACTGCCTATTGCCTTGCTGTGCGCGGGTTTGCTGGCGGGCGTGTGGGGCGATGTCTGGAAAAAAAGCAGCCGTTTGATGGCGCTGGGGCTGGGTGTGGCAGCGGTATGCAGCGTAGGCTGGTGGCATGTTACCGAGCAGGCAGGCGCTGGCGATTTGCGCCCCTACTTGCTGCTGCAAGGCTTGCCGCTGGTGCTTATTCCCGTTTGGCAATGGGCGCACGGCGCACCGCGTGCCGACCGCTTGGCATTTGCAGGGGCAGTGCTGCTGTATGTGCTGGCTAAATTTGCCGAACTGGCTGACCAGCAAATTGCCGCCGTAACGGGTGGGCTTACGGGGCATACTGCCAAGCATTTGCTGGCAACAGTGGCAGCGGCGCTGATTGTGGCGCGTTTAGTGCGACGCAGTGCGTGTGTTACAAATGCGGGCTGCAAAGCATTGCCTTGCGTAAGTTGATGCCGAACCAAAGTCCATTTTTTTACATACTTTCAATTAAAAAAACTTTCAATTAAGCGTACTTTCAACTTGCTGCAGTATGCGCATTTCCATAATTAATCGGGCATTTTTATGTTTAAACAACAATTTCGGGCTTTGTTGCGCGTGCTTTTAAAAGCGCTTTTCAGGGTGCAGGTGCAGGGCGATGCCGCCAGTTTTAGCAACCCGCGCACCTTGATTGTTGCCAACCACGAGTCGTTTATTGATGGCTTGCTGATTGGCTTGCTTATGCCTGTTGATGCGGTGTTTGTGGTGCACACACAAATTGCCGCGCGGCCGCTGTTTGCGTTTTCTTTGCGTTTTGTCAGGCATTTGGTGGTGGACTCCAATAGCCCGCTGGCAATCAAGCAAATCGTCAAGCTGGTGGAAACGGGGCAGCCTGTGGTAATTTTTCCTGAAGGGCGCATTACCAAAACGGGTGCGCTGATGAAGGTTTACGATGGCGCGGCTTTTGTGGCGGCCAAGACTGCTGCCACCATTGTGCCTGTGCGCATTGATGGCGCAGCGCGTAGCTATTTTGGACGGCTTGCAGGTATTTATCCGCGCAAATTGCTGCCGCGTGTCAGCATCGCCATCCAGCCCCGTCGCAGCATTGCCATGCCTGACTTGCCCACGGCCAGACTGCGCCGCCGTCGCGCGGGTGAGCTGATGCGCGATATTTTGCTCGACATGCTGGTTGCCACCGAGCCAAAGCGCACGCTCTACGGGGCTTTTCTTGAAGGCAAACGCTGCTTTGGCAAAAACTACAAGCTGGCCGAAGATGTGCTCATGCGTGAGGAGTCTTACGGCTCTTTGCTCAAAACCGCACTGGCTTTAATGCGCCTGCTCTCGCGCATGACTGCCGCTGGTGACGTAGTGGGCGTGCTTGCGCCCAATGCAGCTTCCACCCTGAGCCTGATTCTGGCGCTTTCGGCCAAGCGGCGCGTGCCAGCCATGCTTAACTACACCGCTGGCGTTGATGGCCTGCGCTCGGCTTGCACTGCAGCAGGCATACGCACCATTGTGGTTTCGCGCACTTTTGTAGAAAAAGCACGGCTGCAAGGCGTGGTGGCGCAGTTGCTAGAAGAATCGGGCAATAGCATCACTATTTACTACCTAGAAGACTTCAAAGCCATGCTGGGCTTGGGCGACAAGCTATGGGTGCTGTGGCACAGCGTTTTTGCCAGCCAAGCCGCCGTGGCGCAAAGCCCTGACGATGCGTGCATTGTGCTGTTTACATCAGGCTCGGAGGGCAAGCCCAAAGGTGTGGTGCATTCGCATGCTTCGCTGCTGGCAAACGTGGCGCAGATTCGCGCAGTGGCAGACTTCACCCCGCTTGACAAAATCATGATGGCGCTGCCGCTGTTTCACTCATTCGGGCTGACTTGCGGCGTGCTGCTGCCGCTGGTTTCGGGCTGCAAGGTTTTTCTCTACCCCAGCCCGCTGCATTACCGCATCATTCCAGAGCTGGTGTATGACCGCGATTGCACGGTGATTTTTGGCACATCTACCTTTTTGGGCAACTACGGCAAACACGCCCACCCTTATGACTTTGGCCGCTTGCGTTATGCCGTAGCGGGGGCAGAAAAGCTCTCGGAAGAAGTGCGCAAACTGTGGATTGAAAAATTTGGCATTCGCATTCTTGAAGGCTACGGCATTACCGAGTGTGCGCCTGTGGTGGCTGTAAATGTGCCCATGGCCTGCCGCATTGGCAGCGTGGGCAGGTTGCTGCCGTGTATTGACTATCGGCTTGAACCCGTGCCTGGCATTGCGCAGGGCGGCGTGCTGCATGTGAAAGGCCCCAATGTAATGAAGGGCTACTTTTTGTTTGATGCGCCTGGGGTATTGCAGCCTGTTACGGCGCAGCAAGGCGGCTGGTATAACACGGGCGATATGGTTGAGCGCGATGAAGATGGCTTTATCCATATCCGCGGGCGGCTCAAGCGGTTTGCCAAAATTGCGGGCGAAATGGTGTCGCTCGAAGTGGTTGAAAAAATCGCCACCACCGCTGCGCCAGACTTTGCCCATGCAGCCGCCACGCGGCGTGATGCAGCCAAAGGCGAAGCACTGGTGTTGTTTACCACCGCACCCGCACTACAGCGCGAGCAATTGCTGGCTGCCGCACGCGCTTTTGGTGCGCCCGAGCTGGCTGTGCCGCGTGTGATGCTAACCATAGAGGCAATACCACTGCTAGGCTCTGGCAAGACCGACTATGTGCGCCTGCAAAGCATGGCTGAAAATGCCAGCAGCCATGCGCCAAATACATTTGATGTGGCTAGCGTATAAGGAGCTGGTGCTATGAGTTCGCAATTTTCACTTTTGGGCAAACGGCGCTTTGGCCCGTTTTTTATCACGCAGTTTTTGGGCGCGTTTAACGACAATCTTTTTAAAAACGCGCTGGTGGTTTTGCTCACTTTCCAGACTGCGCAATGGTCATCGCTCCAGCCCGAGCTGTTGGCCAATCTGGCTGCGGGCATTTTCATGCTGCCTTTTTTCCTGTTTTCAGCCACAGCGGGGCAACTGGCTGACAAGTTTGACAAGGCGCGCATAGCACGTTTGGTCAAGCTGCTTGAAATTGCCATCATGCTGCTGGCAGGCGTGGGTTTTTATTGGCACAGCCTGCCTGTGCTGCTGACTAGCCTGTTTTTCATGGGGCTGCATTCAACCCTGTTTGGCCCAGTCAAATACGCCATATTGCCGCAACACCTGCAAACGGCTGAGCTGGTAGGCGGCAATGCTCTGGTTGAGGCAGGCACGTTTGTGGCTATTTTGCTGGGCACGCTGGCTGGCGGCTTGCTTACAGGCGTGCCAAACGGGGTGATGTGGGTTACTGGCGCTTGTTTGCTTACTGCCGTGCTGGGCTATGTGGGCAGCCGCGCCATACCTGCCGCGCCCGCGCCTGAGCCAGATTTGCGCATCAACCCCAACCCGATTACAGAGACTTGGCACAACATTGGCTTTGCTCGCGAAAACCGCACCGTGTTTTTGTCGATACTGGGCATTTCGTGGTTTTGGCTGTTTGGTGCGCTGCTGCTGGCGCAGTTTCCAGCCTATGCCAAAAACGTGCTGGGTGGTACAGAAACCAGCATCACCTTGCTGCTGGGCGTGTTTACCTTTGGGGTGGGCATAGGCTCGCTGCTGTGCGAGCGCCTTTCGGCCAGTCAGGTAGAAATCGGGCTGGTGCCGTTTGGCTCTATAGGCTTGACTGTTTTCGGGCTGGATTTGGCCTTTGCCTCGCCCGCCGTGCCGCCTGCTGTGCCGTTGGGGCTGCTGGCGCTGCTGCTGGCAGACGGCACATGGCGCGTGCTGCTTGATTTGTTTGGCATAGGCTTGTTTGGCGGCTTTTTTATTGTGCCGCTGTATGCGCTGATGCAAATACGCTCCAGCACCAGCCACCGCGCCCGCATCATTGCTGCTAATAACATCGTCAATGCCTTGTTTATGGTGGTGGGCGCTTTGGCGGCAGCGGGGCTGCTGGCTATGGGCATGCGCATTCCACACCTGTTTGCGCTGGCAGCTCTGTGCAATGCTGCCGTGGCTATTTACATTTTTCGGCTCGTGCCCGAGTTTTTACTGCGTTTTGTGATTTGGATGCTGGTTAATCTGGTCTATCGCCTGCACAAGCGGCAAATGGAGCACATACCCGAAGAAGGTGCGGCATTGCTGGTGTGCAACCACACCAGCTATATAGATGCGCTGGTGGTTGCCGCTGCCTGCCGCCGCCCCATCCATTTTGTATTGGATGCGCGTTTTTTCCGCAACCCCATACTGGCGCTGGCCTTTAAAGCAGGGCAGGCCATACCTGCGGATTTTTCCAGCAGCGCAGATTGCTCTGGCAATGCAGATGGTTTGGCTAATGCAACTAGCCCGCAGCCACAAACCTATGCCGCCATTGCAGCCGCGCTGGGCAGGGGCGAGCTGGTGCTGGTCTTTCCCGAAGAGGGCGCGGCGGCCAGCAGCAAGTTGCGCGAGTTTCAGCCGTGGATTAGCAGCATTCTTGCCAGCAACCCCGTGCCTGTGATACCGCTGGCATTGCGCGGGCTGGAGGGTAGCGCCTTTGCCGCGAGCCACAACAGCGAAGATGGCGAACGCGGAGAAGGTGGCGCTGGCTGCAAAGACAGCCAAGGCAACTCGCTTGGCCAGCGCTTGCTGCGCGTGCGCCTGTTTCGCAAAATCGAGCTTGCCGCAGGTGCGCCCATTGCGCCAGCCGAGGCGCAACCCGAAAGGCTCCAGCAAGAAGTAGCCAGGCTGATGGCGTGATGCATGGGGCAAGAAATAGGGCAACGGCTCAAAATCCAGAAATGCGCTCTTGCCTGAGCCGATAAAACAAGCTAAGAATGCGCTGATTTATTCTTAATACGGTAGTTTTATCTGAAACTGGAATAAATCAGCTCTTGCCTGAAGCCCAATGCAAACCAAAAAAAACAGCCATCAAAAGAGGGCTGTTCTTTAGACAGAATTGCCTTTAATCGCTTTAAAGAAAGTTAAGCCAAAGGTAATTAAGCGGCTTTGCTCTGCTTTATTTCAGTTCTTGCTTGAGAAATTATCTCTTGGTCTGGCAGTTTTTTCTGTGCCAGTGTGAGTAAAACTGCGGTTGTTGCAGCCATGCCAGGCATACTTTCTGCCATCTGCAAACACTGGTTAACAACGGCTTCTTGAGCAAAGCCCCCAAAAAGAGCATCATCAACCACCCGTTTCAGGAGTTCAATGCCAGTTACTTCGGTTTTTTGAGAGTTCATCTTGTCCTTCCTATCGATAAAAAACCGATTGTACTACAAAATAAGATAAATATCTTACAAAGATCAAGACTTCAGCATGCTCTGAATAGCAAGGGCAGATAGAACAAAGCAGGGCGCCAATGGTAAGCGCCCCTTTGTTATAGATTGTCAGACCCTTTGTAGCAGTTTTTTGATTTTTTACTCTAAAAAATCAGATTTCATAAAATCAATCAAAAACGAGTTTCCATTTTTTATTAATTTTAGGTCGTTGCTTGTTTTTATATTATTGCCGTAATCTATGATTACTCTGTATTCCATATCTGATAATTTTTTTACTGTGACTTTTTTCAGTTCGTCTATATTGCCATTTCCTCTTCCGAATGGTGGCAAGTCATCTTTCTTTAACGGGTAAATATCTTTCCATTTGTTTTTGTATTTTTTCTCCGCTATAATTCTTTCCTTGTCATTCAGGTCAGACATTCCATATATATCATCAGCTTCGCTGAAATATTCCAGCATTCTTTTGGTGTATATATTGTTGCTATTGGGAAAGCAGAAGTTAGCAGATTTTTTGCATGTGAAAATTTCTTTAAGCCAATGTGATCCAGCATCCTGATCGGGTCGCAAGTGTTCTGTGGCTTGCAGAGCAGGCTGGGTGCTATTGGTTTTGATTTTTGCTAATGCACTTGTTTTCAGATAGCCTTTTGTAACAACACCTTTGCTACTGACATATTTGGCATTTATCCAATCGTTGCTATAAATTCCGCTGGCCTCTTCTACGGTAACTTTGTCACCTTTCAAAACGAAAGCTTTTCGTATAGTTTCTTCTTTTGGATTTTGGTAAAAATATGTCTTTTCATCTTTTACCAGAAAATCACCTTTGGTAAGAGTAGATTTCTTTTCAAAATTGCCTTTATTCAGCCTCAGGTTTTCACCGGTACAGTTAGAAAACTGCATAAAGTTGGCGCTTGGCGTTATTTTCACAAATATCTTGCAAGCACCGCCCTGACCAAAGGTGGCAGTGTTGTTATTAACCGTGCCAGTGGTTTTATAGCTGCCATGCCGCCCCGAAGCTGTGCCCCACCAATCAAATACCTCGATGGAAGCTCTGTTGCCGTCAACGTCAATACTTACTGTAATGGGTTGCTTGTCAAGCTGGTAGGTATACGTGCCCTGCAATACGGATTGTGCTGACGCTACACCGTGTCCTAAAGACAAGATGAGGGTCAAAAACTTGATGCATTTCATTGCGTGTTTCACTGGCGTATCCTTCCATACAGTGGTAGTTGACAGGCAAACCGATGAACTCTCCCACCACTAGACTACTCTATTTTGCGCTCGCATTGGTGTGTATTTGTCCGTTTGCCGTCAGTATCAATCCAGAGGGTTTCGCGGCGCTGCGTCTGGCAAGTGGTAATGCCAGCATGGAACACTCCTGACAGCAGAGTCTGGTTTGTCCTGATGGTGCAAATTTTACGCCTCTGGTGCAGGCGTGTCATTCGTATTTTTAAATTCAGCTATTGGCAAGGGCTGCTGCAGATTGCTGGAAATGTAGTCTTCGGGCAATTGGTAGATTGCGGCGAGCTCAGCAGGAGTAGCGCCTGCGTTGTGGGCAGCGTGTAGCGCTTGCAGCCAGCCTGTCAGTCCACTGCTTAGGGATTTGCCTGCTTTTTCTCCAGCGTGGGCGCTTTTTTCACCTGTTACGCTGTATTTGTTGGCGTAGCCACGTGGTGTAACCATTAGGCCGTTTTGCACATAGGTGTTGCTGTTGCCGATGAGTACGGTGCTTAGCATGCCGATGTCGTGGTTGGTCATTTCTGCCAATGTGGTGAGCACTATGTGCTGGCGGCTGCGGTAGGCGCTTTTGATGATGGCAACAGGGGTATCTGGGCTGCGGTGGCGCAAAAACAGTTGCTGTGCTTGCACGATGTGCTGGGTGCGGCGGCCGCTTTTTGGGTTATACAGGGCTGCTACAAAGTCGGCGCTGGCGGCGGCGTGCAGGCGGCGGGCGATGACGGGCCAAGGGGTGAGCAGGTCTGACAAGGATATGGCGCAAAAGTCGTGCGTAAGCGGTGCGCCAACGAGCGCGGCGCAGGCGTTGAGTGCCGATGTGCCAGGGATGATTTCTACTTCCACGCTGCCAGCGGGGAGGCTGCCGCAGGGCAGGGGTTCGGGCGGGGTCCAGCCCGCTTGAAAGAGCACTTCAAAGGTGGGCCCCGCCATGCCGTAGATGCCCGCATCGCCCGATGAGATGAGGGCTACTTTTTTGCCTTCGCGGGCGCGCTCGAGGGCTTCAATGGCGCGGTCGAGCTCCTCGGTCATGCTTTTGCGGATGACTTCTTTGCCTTCGAGCAGGTCGGCAACGAGTTTGATGTAGGTGACGTAGCCGATAACGGTGTCTGCCTCGGCAATGGCGGCGCGGGCGCGTTCGGTCATGTGTTGCAGGCTGCCAGGGCCTATGCCTACGAGTGAGATTTTGCCGCTGCTGGTGTTTGTGTTGCTTGTTTGCATGGTGTTGTTTTGCTGGGATTTGATTATTGTTTGCGCTGCTTGATGTGCTGCTTTAAAGAGCAATTTCAGCGATGGATACGGTGGCGTTGCGCCCGTCTGCGCCGCGCAGTTTGTGTTTTTCAAGGCGCAGTGCGGTGATGGGGGCGGGTGTGCCTATGCCAGAGCCAGTGTCAGTGGCGGCGTGCCCTGCGGCAAGCAAGGCGGCAGCTTCGCTTACCGACGGGGTGCCAGTGTAGCGCAGGACTGTTTCGCTCGGGTTGGGTACGGGTACTGCGGCCAGTGCGCGGGCGGGGTAGAACTGGATGCGCCAGCCGTACAGGGCGGCTAGCTCTTGCAGGCAGGTTTCGTCGGCTTTGATGTCAATAGTGGCAACGGCTGCGACTTGCGGCAGGCTCGCGCCCATGTGCAGCAGGGCTTGGGCGATGGCTTGCTGCATGGTGGCAAGCGATGTGCCACGGTCGCAGCCCAGCCCCAATGCGTAGCGGGGCAGGGCGGTGGGGGCGTTGCTGGTGTTGGCGGCGGCGCTGGTTTGGTTGCCGAGCAAGGGGTTGGGTGCGTTGGCGGTTTGCCCTTGCGGGGGGCGGTAAACCACGAGGCGCTCGTGCCACTGCTGCCAGATGGCTTCGGGCACGGGTGCGTGGGTTATCCAGAGCACGGCGGCGTGGCGACTGGGGCAGGCTTGGGTGAAACTTTCGAGCAGGTCGATGGGTGCGGGTAGCGGCGTGGAGCGCGTCCACCAGTGGCGGCTGCCTGCTTCTTGCACTACGGCTATACGCTGGCCGCTGGCGGTGGTGGCTGATACCACGGCTGCCGATACGCTGGTGATGTTGATTTTGGGCGCATGCACTTGCCAGCCCAGCTCGCGCCCAAGAATATCAACGGCTATGGTTTGGCCTACGTCAGAAGCGGTGGTAACAACGGGCGCAGCGCCTAGCAAGGCGGCAATGTGTTGGCTG
The DNA here is from genome assembly GCA_964618495.1 of uncultured Allobrachymonas sp. GTDB lineage: Bacteria > Pseudomonadota > Gammaproteobacteria > Burkholderiales > Burkholderiaceae_C > Brachymonas. Next base: position 49,879 of record CAZUBE010000009.1, read on the forward strand.
TAGGCGTTAGCCCCGCCCACATGCCCCGACAGCACGGGGATAACGTATTGCGCGGCTTCGTCTATAACAAGCACGCCTGGGTCTTGGTCTTTGTCTTGCAGGTGCGGGGCTATGAGCCGCACCACTGCGCCAAGCGATACGAAAAAGATGATTTGGTCGTATTGTTGCCAAAGGGTGGCGATTTCGTCTTTGAGAGCGCCTTGGTAGGTGTGCACGGCGTTGGGCAGATGGGCAAAGCTGGCGGCAAATTTGGCCGAGGTGCAAACGCCTGCGCTGGGTAGCAGTTGCGCCAGCTTGGCTGCTTGTGCCGCGCCGTTGCGGGTGATGGCTACGATGCCGACGCACTCGGGCAGGGGGCTGGTGGTGCAAGCCGTAGTGCAGGGGCTGCTCATGGTGTGGCTGCTGTATGGGTTGAGGTGGGGCTAGTTTTTTTCAGGCAGCCTTTGATGCGTTCGCCACGGATGCGGTGCGGGTTTTTTACCACCAGCAGCGAGAGGTAATTCACGCTGCTGCCGCGCAGAGCAAGCAGCTCTTGCCCTGCCAGCAGGCGCTGGTCGGGTGCGCCTACGCGCTCGACAAAAACACTGCCCGCGAGCAAGTCGCGCTGCTGCAACCAGTCGATTAACTCATCAAGCAGGGGCTTGATTTTCATCAGCACCAGCGTGTCAAAGTCGGGCAACAGGCGATCTACGGCGGCTACGCCATAGGCGGCGGGGATGATGGCTATGGTGTCGTCTTGCTCGGCCAGCGCCATGCTGGCGTGTGCGGTGGCGGCGGTAAAGGAATTAACGCCAGCCATGTATTGCACGGGCGCGGCTGCGTCTAGCGCGGTAATGGTGCGAGCCAAGTGGCTGAAGGTGGCGTAGGTGCTGGCATCGCCCTCTACCAAAAACATCACGTCGCGCCCGCTTTGCAGCCAAGGCAGCACGGTGTTGGCGGCTTTTGCCCAAGCCAGAGCCAGCTTGCTGCCATCGTGCGTCATGGGAAAAAGCAGCTCTTGGTGCTGTGCGGGAGGCTCAAGGCCTGCGCGTTGGGTAATGCCCAAGGCGTAGCTGGGCGTTTTGCCACTGCGTGCGGGGTAAACCCAAATGGTGTCGCGCCGCTGCAATTGCGCCCAGGCTGCGCGGGTGATTAAGCCTGGGTCGCCAGGGCCTAGTGATACGCCTATGAGTGTGCCGTAACGGGTAGGGGCGTGGGTTGTTTTTTGGGTGTTTGTTGTTGTGTTGTTCATGGTGCAGATTGTATTTCTGTCATTTCCGCACAGGCGGGAATCCACAACAGCGTCACTTGCGGTCATGGATTCCCGCCTGCGCGGGAATGACGATATGCTGGAGAAGCAAGGCTCTGCATGGGAATGGCAGTTATTGTCGTTGGAAAATAAAGATGAAATTACGAGCGTTCCCGCGCATCCAGCGTTTGGCCAGAGGCGGTTTTCCAATTTGTCCACCCATTTGAGTGTCGTCCAAGAATTACTGAGGAAGCACGGCTTGGACTTTTGAATAAATAGTCTTTGGCGAAGAGATATCTATGTTCGTCTTCTTTCTTTAGTACGCCATCTGCAATTAGACGTTCGCGGGCATGTGCCACCGATGAATCTTCAGCTGAAGGCATGATTTGCACACGCGCCTGTGATTGCGCCAGCACCACAAAGCCTTCAGCGGTATATCTGCCTTTGGCCTCAATATCGCCTTGCTTGCAGTAATAAAGCTCGCTTTCTTCGTTCGCATTGCTGATGCCTTCGGTGGTGGCTGCGCTTGCAGTCAGCGCCTCAAACACGGGCTGCCCCAGCGTGGCCAGCAAAATGCCCGTGGTTTCGTGCAGTTCCAAACAATCGGCAGTCAAAGGGGCAGGGGTAAACGGTTTGCTGCCGTTGTTGCCGTTTTTCAGTAGATAGCGCCCCACTTTTTGCGCCACATCAATGGCCATCCATTCCAGAAAAAGCGTGTGCGTCTGTGTCAGGCTGTTGGTTAATGACACGGCGACAAAGGCGCGCGTCCAGAAATCTTTGTCGCGGTGGTGGCTTTTCAGGCGGGCAATCAGGTCGCTGGTTTGGCCAATATACAACTGCGCTTGCTCGTCTTCGCTTTCTTCGCCCACCAAAAAGTAAAGCCCCACCTGTTGCGCCTCTGGCATGGCGAAAAATTCATCCAGCAATTTACGCGGCACTTCTATAAGCCGAACAATGCGGGTGGTTAATTCAGCAACGCGCAAGCCGCGCGGGTCGCCTTTGGGCAGATAAATCTGGATGGTTTTGGGTTTGATGGTATTCATGCTTGTTCGTTTTCTATTTTTAATGCGCTCACAATCCACACAGGGTTTTCAGCCGCCATGCGGTGCATGTGCAAGATGGGTTTGCTGCGGGCGGCTTGCAGTTGCAGTACGTCCCAAGTAGCGCCAGCGGCTTGCAGGGCGGCGGTGGCGGTGGCGAGGTTTTCGAGCGTGACAAAGTTCATAACCAAGTGCCCGCCCGTGCGCAGGCGAGCCAGTGCCAGTGTGATGAGTTCGCCCAGCTCGCCGCCCGAGCCGCCAATAAAGATGGCATCGGGCGCGGGCCAATTTTCCATGCCTTGCGGGGCTTTGCCGTGCGTTATGGTGTAGTTGGATACGCCAAAGCTGGCGTGGTTGCGCTGGGCTATTGCGTAGTCTTCGGCGTTTTTTTCTATCGCCCACACATGCCCCTGCGGACACAAGCGGGCAGCTTCCAGCCCTACCGAGCCGCTGCCCGCGCCGATGTCCCAGACCACGCTGTTTGGGCGTAGTTGCAGCCGTGCTAGTGTTACAGCGCGTACTTCTTGCTTGGTGATGAGCCCTTTTTCGGGTTGGCGCTGTTGGTAGGCGGTATCAGGCAGGCCAAAGCTGACGGGGGTAAGCAGCGGTGCGGTACGCCAGAGCAGCACTACGTTAAGCGGGGCAAAGCGCATTTGGGCAGCGGTTTGTGGGTCAAGCTGGGGGTGGATTTTTTCTTGCGCTTGCAGCAGGTTTTCTGCCACGGCCAGCATGAATGCGTCGCCCAGGCCTTCGGCCAGCAGCAGGCGGGCTATGCGGTCGGGGGTGTTGTGGGGGCTGGTGAGTACGAGTAAGCGGCTGTGCTGGCGTAGCGCCTGCGCCAGTGGATACAGGCTGTGCGTGGGGGTGCTGCCGCGTTGCCATTCGCCTGTGTCTTTGTTGTGTGCCGAAACAATGCGGGCATCGTGCCAAGGCATGCCGATACGCGCGCACGCCAGTTGCAGGGTGGAGAGGTTGGGCAAAATCTCCAGCGCATCAACGCAGACATGCGCGGCCAGATAGGGCGCTATGCCGTGGCACAGCGGGTCGCCCGTGGCGAGCACGACGCAGCTTTGGTTGGCTGCGCGCGCGGTGCGTATCCATTCGGGTACGGATGAAAGTTGCCCTGTTAAATCTAGCTGGCGGGCGCTGGGGTTGGCGTGGGGGGCAAGGAGCTGCAGGGTGCGTGTGCCGCCAATGAGCACGTCAGCACGGGCAATGTGTGCCAGCGCTGTGGCAGATAGGCTGGCAGCGCCATCGTCAAGCACGCCGATGATGCGGCAGGGGTTGGGGTTGGTAGTGGGCATGACAGGTTCAAATGGGCAAAAGCACAAAGGCTGATTGTGCTTGAAGGTTGGTTGCGCACGGGTTTGCTGCGCAAAGGTTTGCAAGCGTACCAGACCTGCATCGCCTTTGTTGCCAGACGGGGCAATCAGCTTGGCTGCATAGCCACTTATTCATAGCGGCTATGCGGCAGAGGCAATTTTGGGCTAGTCGGGCAGTAGCAGCTTGATAGCTAAAGCCACAAACACCAGCGCCGCGCAGCGGTTGAGCCAGATTTGTGTTTTGGCTGATTTTTGCAATGCTTGCCCCAGGCTGCCTGCCAGTAGCGCAAAGCCTGAGAAGGTCAGCCATGAGGTAGCGATAAAAAGCCCGCCCAAAAGCAAGGTTTGGCCGATGGGGTTGCCCGCTTTGTTGTCTATAAACTGCGGGAAAAGAGCCAGAAAAAACACCACCACCTTGGGGTTGCTCACATTCATAAAAACCCCGCGCCGCCATGCCTGCAACGGTTGTAAGGCAGGCGTGGCGGTGTTTGCCGCCATTTGTGCGGGTGCGCCCCACGCGCCCCATGCCAGATACAGCAGATACAGCCCGCCCACTGTTTTTAAAGCATTAAAAGCCCAAGGCGTAGCCGCCAGCAAAGCCGCCACCCCAAACGCCACCGCCAGCGTATGCAGCACCAGCCCGCTGCACAAGCCCAACACCAGCCACAAACCCGACTTCACGCCCCGCATGGCAGACAGGGTGATGACGAAAAGATTGTCTGGCCCAGGCGAGAGGCACAAGACAAAGGCAACGCCGAGAAACTTGATGATTTGCAAGAAAGGCATGTTTTGACCAATAAAAACGCAAACAACATCGCCATAAAAACAGCAACAACAAACACTGCAAGCAACTATAACCCCAGCGCCCAAGCCCCAAACAAACTCCTGCACATCAGCACGACACAGCCAAATCAGCGCAGCGGCAAACCAACCAACAACAACCAGCCCCCATGCGCCTTCCCAGACATTTATGCCCTGCAAGCCGCATAAACACTGGTTCAAGGAATTTTCAAACAATTTTGGTATTTACTTTTGCGATTTCTGCGTAACCTTTGCGCCTTTTGCGTTCGCCCCCGTATTTCTCCACTCCAAGCAAAGCCAAGTCGCAAAAAACCCGATAACCAGCCCCATGCGTCTTCCCAGCCATTTATGCCCTGCAAGCCGCATAAACACTGGTTCTAGCCTTTTCCAAACATTTTTGGTATTTACTTCTGCGACTTTTGCGTAACTTTTGCGACTTCTGCGTTCGCCCCCGTATTTCCTCTGCACCCTCTGCGTTCTCGCCCCCGTATTCCAGCATTCCCGCAGAGAGCAGTGCCTTGCATATTGGCGCTTATTTGCTTTTGCGCTGCCCCTTTTTGCCCACCTTTTTTGTGCTTTTCTTAAACAAAATCGTCGGAAAGCTCGCTGGCAGCGGGTTGGGGTAGTCGCGGATGTAGTGCAGGCCACGGCTTTCGTGGCGGCTGAGCGCGCTGCGCACAATCAGGTCGGCACAATCGAGCAGGTTACGCAGCTCAAGCAGGTCGCGGCTGACTTTGAAGTTGGCGTAGTAGTCGTTGATTTCTTCTTTGAGCAGCACGATGCGGTTTTGGGCGCGTTCTAGTCGGCGCACGGTGCGCACTATGCCTACGTAATTCCACATCATGAGGCGTACTTCATCCCAGTTGTGGGCGATGACGACTTGCTCGTCGGCATTTTCAACCATGCTTTCATCCCATTCGGGCAGGGCGGGGCAGGGCGCGGGGGGCTGCTGCAAGATGCTGGCAGCGCAGCTTTTGCCAAATACCACGCATTCGAGCAGCGAGTTGCTGGCCAAGCGGTTGGCTCCATGCAGACCCGTGTAGCTGGCTTCGCCTACGGTGTAGAGGCGTGGCAGGTCAGTTTGGCCGTGCAGGTCGGTGACTACGCCGCCGCAGGTGTAGTGCGCGGCTGGCACTACGGGTATGGGGGTGGTGGCAATGTCTATGCCTAGTTCCATGCAGCGCTGGTAGATGGTGGGGAAGTGTTCTTGCAAAAACGCACGCCCCAAGTGGGTGGCATCTAGCAAGACGTGGTCCAAGCCGTGTTTTTTGATTTCAAAGTCGATGGCGCGTGCCACGATGTCGCGCGGGGCAAGCTCGGCGCGGGGGTCGTGCTCGGGCATAAAGCGTACGGCAGTGATGTTGCCGTCAGCATCTTTCAGAGGCAGCTTCAGGTGTGCGCCTTCGCCGCGCAGGGCCTCGGTAATCAGAAAACTGCGCTCTTGCGGGTGGTACAGGCAGGTGGGGTGGAACTGGATAAATTCCATGTTACCCACGCGGCAGCCCGCACGCCAGGCCATGGCAATGCCGTCACCGGTAGAGGTGTCGGGGTTGGTGGTGTAGCGGTAGACTTTGCCTACGCCACCACTGGCCAGCACTACAGCACGGGCGCTTAGGGTACGTACTTTGTCAGCATCAATGTCGAGCACATACAGGCCGTAGCATTGCTGTAATGTTTCGTTGGCAGCATCTCCCAGATGGCGATCGGTAATCAGGTCAATGGCCATCCAGCGTTCGTGCAGAGTGATATTGGGGTGTGCTTTGACGGCATCAAGCAAAGTGTCGTGTATGGCTTTGCCTGTGGCGTCTGCTGCATGGGCAATGCGGCGCACGGTGTGGCCGCCTTCGCGGGTGAGGTGCAGCCCCAAGGGGCCTTGCGCATCAGGCGAGAAGGGCACGCCTTGCGCTACCAACCAAGCTATGGCGGCTTTGCTGTGCTGTGCAATATGCTGCGCTGTGCGCTCATCGACTATGCCTGCGCCAGCGTCTAGCGTATCGTGCACGTGGCTGGCAATGCTGTCGTCTTTGCCCAGCACGCCCACAATGCCGCCTTGCGCTGAAGCTGTGGCTGAGATTTCCAGTTTGCGCTTGGCTAGTACGATGACGGGTACCTGGTCTGCCAGATGCAGGGCAACGGTAAGACCAGCCAGCCCCGCACCAACGACTACAACAGGCAATTCTTCGCGGTTGCACATAGAAGGTGCGTCAGGGGGAAACGAGGATGTGTTCATGGCAATGGATGGTTGCAAAGGCAGCGTAATGGCAAAAAGCGCAAAAAGTAGCCAGCTTTAGTTCTCGGCAAGCGTATCCTTATCGTTATCATTCGTTTTTTCAGGCTCTGGCATACGGTAACTTTCACTGGACCATGCGCCTAAATCAATCTGTTTGCAGCGGTGACTGCAAAACGGTCGGTATGGGTTGCTGGGAGCGTAGATGCTGTCCTGTCCGCATTGCGGACAGGTGACTATTCTTGCTTTTTCTGATTCGTTGGTAGGCATGGATGGATCTGACAGGGAGATTGCAAAATGTATGGCGGGTCTGCCTGATGCAAGGCAATCAGGCGCACAGAGTGAGCTGAAAATCCGTATCAACTGCTTTGGGCGTGATGTGCCACTGTGCATCTTGCTGCATCATGCGCACAGTCACAATCAAGCGGTTGGCACTGATTTCTGGAATGGCTCGCTGTTCTGGATCAATTTGCAAGCGCAAGAGTTGAAAGGTACGTCCTTGCGGCAGATTATGCTGAAACATGCCATTTTGTGCGGTGATTTTTTGAGGCTGTCCGGTGCTTCTCAACAATGTCAGAAGCAGTTTGATACTTTCGCAAATAGGAAGCAGGTAACCAATCCATCGCTGCAGGTCATTTTGCCGATCTTGTGCTGGCGTATGTTGCCAGGCATGGTACGCAGGCAAGTCAAATTCACAGGTTCCGCCCGGAATGTTGATGCGGCTACGAATAGTAGTCAACCAGTCGTTTTCTAGCAGTTCGTGACCAATTTTCCCTTCCATGCTGGCCAGGTGCGTAAAGCACGATTCAATGTTGTGCAACATATCGTCAAGTGCTTGTTCAACAACAGCAGGATTGCCACGATAGGCATTGAGCTGATTTTTCTGTTTATCCAGATCACGCATGATTTCGGACTTGAGGTCTGGGCGACAGACAACATCAAGAATTTCAAACAGTGTAGCCAGCGCAAAGTGGTGGTCAATCGCTTGTGTGCGCTCGCAAAGCTCTGTGTAGAGGTCGTAGAGATGCTCTAGCCGAAGCCAGGCGCGAATGCGTTCATTGAAAGGGTATTCGTACAGTATCACGCGTGCAGTTCCTTTGTTGCAATGATAAGGCCGAAATGCACGGCTAATTGCTGTATTTGTTGTTCTAAATGCTGCCAGTTGGTATTGCTGCCGTTGTCTATAACCATATCGGCAATCTGCAAGCGTGCTTCTCTGCTACTTTGCGCAGCAATAATGGCTTTAACCTCATCGTATGCAAGCTGGCTGCGCTGCATCACGCGTTTGATTTGGGTGGCCTCATCACAATCCACCACAATAATGCGCTGCAAACGAGAGCGCCAATGTTGCGACTCGGCCAAAAGAGGAATATCGTAAAGCACCAGCGGCTTGCCCTGCTGCTGTGCTTCTTGCCCCTGCGCCAGCATTTGCGCCATAACAACAGGATGGATGATGTCTTGCAACTGCTTGCGTGCTTCAGGGTCGCGAAAAATGCGCTCCCGCATGGCAGCACGGTTTAATGCACCTGTTGCATCGATATAGGCATCGCCAAAAGCAGACTGGATGGCAGCCATAGCAGCACCATTGGCAGCAGTGCAAGCGCGGGAAATAGCATCTGCATCCAGCACAGTAGCGCCATAGCCAGCCAGCATTTTGCAAACCGTGCTTTTGCCACTACCAATACCGCCCGTGATGCCAATATGCCAAGTGGCTTGCATGGTGTTTATGCTGGAAAAACAGGCTGTTTACTGCAAACCGAGCATTTGCAGCAAGCGCGATGCTCCCACCAGCCACACGGCAACACCACCCAGAGCCAGAAATGGGCCAAAAGGCACATAGCGCCCTTCGCGCAGTTGGCTAGAAAGCTTCATCACAATGCCAATCACCGAGCCAATCACCGCAGCCAGCAAAATGATAGGAATCAGCGCTTCAGCACCAAACCAGGCACCCAAAGCGGCAAACAGCTTAAAGTCACCAAAGCCCATGCCTTCTTTGCCAGTTGCCAGCTTGAATGCCCAGTAGACCGACCACAAAGAGAGGTAGCCAATAGCAGCGCCCCAGATAGAGGCAGACAGAGAAATCCCCGTCCAGCCTTGCGTTGTAGCAAGAAGCCCAGCCCACAGCAAAGGCAGGGTAAGGCTGTCAGGTAAATAGGTGGTATCCCAGTCAATGAGCGTCAGGCAAAGCAGGCAGGCACCAAAAAAGAACCAGGCCAGTGCCACCCATTCAAAGCCATACCGTGTTACGCACCACCATGCCAAAGCACCCGTTACCAGCTCTACCAGAGGGTAGCGCAAACCAATCGGGGTTTTGCATGAAGAGCATTTGCCAAGCAAAGCCAGATAGCTGACAACAGGAATATTCTCATACCAGCGTATGCGGTGGCCACATTTGGAGCAACGCGAAGCAGGCGTAAGCAGATTAAATCGTTCGCCTGTTTCTTCTGGCGGCTCTTGTCCCTGCTGTTGTGCTGCATAGGCAGCGTGCTCGGCCGCCCAGCCTTGTTCCATCATTTTTGGCAGGCGATAAACCACAACATTCAAAAAGCTGCCGATCAGCAGACCAAACAGGCCTGCAACAACTGCATAAAGAGCTATATCATTCATCAGACCACCGACCCCAGTTTGAAGATGGGGCAGGTACATGGCAACCACAATGCCGCCAATCAAAACGCCAAGAACCACAATAATGATAGGCTCCATCAGGCTGGAAATGCCCGCAACCATATCATCAACTTCCGCCTCGTAAAAGTCGGCAGCCTTGCCCAGCATATGATCCAGCGAGCCGGATTCTTCACCAATAGTGGTCATTTGCAGAACCATTACTGGAAACAGGCGTTGCTCAGCCATCGCCATAGACAGACTGGTGCCTTGCGAAACCTCTTGCTGAATGCGTTTGGTGCCCTCTGCAAAAACGCTGTTGCCAGCTGCACCACCAACCGAGTCGAGCGACTCAACCAGAGGAACACCTGCGGCAAACATGGTCGACATGGTTCTGGTCCAGCGGGCAATCACAGATTTTTCTACCAGTGTGCCAAAAATGGGCATTTTCAGAAGCAGGCGATCCATGGTCTTCTGCACCTTTTCATTGCGTTTCCATGCCTGCAAGAAAAAGTAGGCACCAGCAATGGGCGCACCAAGAACGAGATACCAGTATTGGGTAAAAAACTCACTGATTGCAATAACAATCAATGTAGGTCCTGGCAAGGTGGCGCCAAATGAGGTAAATACATCCTTGAACGATGGCACCACAAAAAGCATGATCACTGCAACCACCACGAAAGCCACAACTAAAATAGCAACTGGATACATCAGGGCAGACTTGATTTTGCTTTTGATAGCTTCTGTCTTTTCCATGTAGGTAGACAGGCGATCCAGCAGGTTTTCAAGAATACCAGCTTGCTCACCAGCTTCGATCAGGTTGCAGTACAGAGTATCGAAATGCATGGGGTATTTGCGAAATGCCTGATTTAGCGCTGTACCCGTTTCCACATCGCTCCTGAGTGCGTTAAGCAGAGCAGTCATCTTGGGGTTTTCACTACCACGCGCCACAATATCGAATGATTGCAGCAAAGGCACACCCGCCTTCATCATGGTTGAAAGCTGTCTGGTAAACAGGGCAATGTCTTTGGGTTTGATCGTTTTGCCAGACTTGGTACGAAGCTTCTTTATTTTGAGAACACGAATGCCCTGCCGCTGCAGGGTAGAGCGCACCACAGTCTCAGAGGCAGCACGCAGATCGCCACGCGCAATTTTTCCATGCTTGTCAGTCCCTTGCCACTCAAACAGAAATGTTTTTACCTCGTTTTTTGGTGGCTTGCGCGATGTTGCAGGGGTCTTGCCTGATCCGCGGCTTGTAGTTTTGCCAGAGGCAGTTGCCATAGAGTCACCTAGTCCTGATAAATAAAGATACGTTGAAACATTATTCGTTGGTTACGCCCAGCACTTCTTCCAGTGAAGTCAGACCTTGTATAACCTTTTGCAAACCAGCCTGCCGCAGGTTGCGAACACCTTCAAGTTCAGACTGTTTGGCAATATCGGTTGCACTTCCATCCATCAAAATGATTCTCTGAATTTCTTCAGAGATAGGCATGACCTGATAAATGCCAACCCGCCCTTTGTAGCCATTATTACAGGCTTCACATCCAACTGCTTTATAGGCCTGCCAGCTGCCGTCAAGCTGGTCTTCGGTAAAACCTGCTTCAAGCAGTGCTTTGCGCGGAATATCGGTAGGCGCTTTGCATTTGACACACAAGCGGCGTGCCAGCCGTTGTGCAGTAATCAAAATAACACTTGATGCAATGTTAAATGGTGCAACACCCATGTTACGCAAACGGGTCAGCGTAGTGGGAGCATCATTGGTGTGCAGGGTAGAGAGCACCATGTGACCAGTCTGCGCTGCCTTGATGGCAATGTCAGAAGTTTCCAGATCGCGGATCTCGCCCACCATGATAATGTCAGGATCCTGACGCAAAAACGATTTGAGCGCAGCAGCAAAAGTCAGCCCGGCTTTTTCATTGACGTTAACCTGATTAATGCCAGGCATATTGATTTCAGCAGGATCTTCGGCAGTGGCAATATTTACGCCAGGCTGGTTAAGCAGGTTCAGACAACTGTAGAGAGAAACGGTTTTACCCGAGCCTGTAGGGCCAGTCACCAAAATCATGCCATAGGGGCGATAAATGGCCTTGAGCAGGCGCTCTTTTTCAACAGCGTCGTAGCCCAGCGCATCAATACCCATACGGGCACTACTGGGGTCCAGAATACGGATCACCACCTTTTCGCCAAATAGCGTGGGCAAGGTGCTGACACGAAAGTCAATGACTTTTTCAGGACCAAGCCTGAGCTTCATCCGCCCGTCTTGCGGTATTCTTTTCTCTGAAATATCCAGTTTGGACAACACTTTAATGCGTGATGCCAGCCTGTCTTTAATGGCTGGTGGTGCAGAAGCAATTTCGCGCAATTCACCGTCAATACGGAACCGTACACGGTATGTAAATTCGTAGGGCTCAAAATGCAAGTCAGAAGCACGCATATTGATAGCGTCAACCAGCATTTTGTGGAAAAACCTTACAACTGGTGCATCATCAGTATCTACATTGCCAGCATCATCGTCATCTCGAGCGTTGCTGTCTTCAGCAGTAGTAATGTCGTCAAAATTAAAATCACCACCAGCGGTGAGCTTTTCCAGACTTTCGTTAGACGTAGCCCCCAGATCAGAAAGCAGGGCAACCAGTTTAGGATATTCAACCACGACCCAATCAATAGGCAGTTGAACGGCAAACTTCATCTTTTTTGTAGCTACCTGATCTCCTGGGTCAGCCGTAGCAACAATCAGGCGGCCATTTTTTTTCGACAAAGGCAGTAACTTGCACTCTATCGCCAGCTTGAAATCAATCAGGTCACGATGCAGTTTGTTTTTATCAATAGCAGTGATATCAAGCAAAGGCAAGGCAAAAGTATGTGCCAGTGTGTGTGCAATTTCTGCCGAGTCGACATGTCCAGCGGCAATTGTTTCAGCGATGAAATTGCTTTTATTGTGCTGGGCACGCAGCATGATTTCAGTCGCTTTTTCTTCCGCAATCTTTCCCTGCTGCACCAGCACGCGCGCAACTGGTGACAACTCATTGTTTGCTGGTGTGTCTCGTAGAGAAGATTCTGTAACAGACATGGATGGGTATTCCCCCCAGAAAAGGAACGGTCTTAAAGGTAGAATTTTCTAACAGCAG
>CAZUBE010000010.1:0-61913 GCA_964618495.1 uncultured Allobrachymonas sp.
TGCAATAAGAAGCGCAGCCGTGGATTCCCGCCTGCGCGGGAATGACGGGCGATTGTATTTTTTATCCGAAACTGGAATAAATCAGCGTTTCCTTTAGCCTTTATCTACGCCAGCTTGGTCGAAGCTGGCCATATCGTTGATGATGGCGCAAGCCGATTGCAGCAGCGGCCAGGCCACTGCCGCGCCCGAGCCTTCGCCCAGGCGCATGCCCAGGTCAAGAAGCGGCTGGGCGTTGCCCAAGGCTTGCAGCATCAGCGTGTGGCCGCGTTCGCCCGATTTGTGGGCAAAGATACAGCGTTGCAGCACGAGCGGATTGATGCGTGCGGCTACCAGCAATGCCGAGCAAACGATAAAGCCATCGACCAAAATCACGCGGTTTTCGGCGGCAGCTTGCAAGAATGCGCCTGTCATGGTGGCAATCTCGAAGCCGCCTAGGGCAGCCAGCACATCCAGCGGCTCGGTGGCGTTGGGGTTTGCTGCCAATGCTTTGGCGAGCACTTGCTTTTTGTGCTCAATGCCTGCTGCGCTCATGCCTGCGCCTGCGCCCGTGCATTGGGCAATGTCGTGCCCTGCCAGCCGTGACAGTATGAGCGATGCGGGCGAGGTGTTGCCTATGCCCATTTCGCCAAACATGATGGCGTTGCCTGGCAGCGATTGCACCAGTTTTTGCCCGTTTTGCAGTGCTTGCTCGCATTGCGCGGCAGTCATGGCGGGCTGCTCGGTGCTGTCGGCCGTGCCGTAGGCTACTTTGCACAGGCGCAATTTGGGGTGGGGCTTGAAGTCGTACGCTACGCCGCAATCAGCAACGGTCATGTCGATGTTGTGCTGGCGGGCAAATACGCTTACGGCAGCGCCGCCCGCCAAAAAGTTTTCAACCATCTGCCAGGTTACGTCTTGCGGCACGCAGGCTACGCCGTGGCGCACCAGCCCGTGGTCGCCCGCGCAGACGAGTATTTGCGGCTGTTGCAGCACGGGGTTGGTGCTTTGCAAAATCATGCCGATTTGCACCGCCAACGATTCAAGCCGCGCCAAAGAGCCTTGCGGCTTGGTTTTATTGTCGATGATGGCTTGCAGTTGGGCTTGCAGTGCGGGGTTCTCAAGGTTGGAAATGGGGGCGAAGTTCATGGTTTTTTTGGGTGGGTGGTGGTGGGATGGGGAAGGGAATACGGGAGCAGAACGCAAAAGACGCAAAAGTTACGCAAAAGGCGCAAAAAATTCAAAAAAAGTGGGGCTTGTGGTTGGGCTGGTGATTGCTACACGGTTGGCAGGCTGTTTAGCTAGGGGTTTATTTAAGTCTCATAAAGCGCTGATTTATTTTTCAGGCAAGACAAAGCTCTGAAAGTCGTCATTCCCGCGCAGGCGGGAATCCACTTCTGCGCTACTTGCTGCAATGGATTTCCGCCTGCGCGGGAATGGCGAGTGCTTGCATTTTTATAAACCAATTTGGTATTTCTTTTGCGTCTTTTACGTAACTTTTGCGTCTTCTGCGTTCGGTATTTTCGGTATTTTCGGTTTCACGGGCTTGCCAGCTTTTGCAGCAGTTGGGTGTGAATGCCGCCAAAGCCGCCATTGCTCATGCACAGGATATGGTCGCCTGCGCGGGCGGCTTGGGTGACTTGGCTTACCAGCGTGGGAATGTCGGGGGCAATTACAGCGCGTGCGCCCATGCCTGCCAAGGCTTCGGCAGCGTTCCAGTCTAGCCCTCCGCTGTGGCAAAAGGCCAAGTCGGCTTGTTCCAGGCTCCAGGGCAGTTGCGCTTTCATGGTGCCGAGTTTCATGGTGTTGCTGCGCGGCTCGAATACGGCCAGTATGCGGTCGGCCTTGCGGCCTTGGGCATCAAGGCTTTGGCGCAGGCCGTCAATAGTGGTGCGAATCGCTGTGGGGTGGTGGGCAAAGTCGTCGTATACCGTTATGTTGCCGCCAGCGCGTGCCACTGTGCCGCGTAGCTCCATGCGGCGGCGGGCATTGGTAAAGCTGGCAAGCGCCTGCGCTGCTACCGTGGCGGGCACGCCCACATGGGCGGCAGCGGCGATGGCGGCGAGTGCATTGAGCTGGTTGTGTACGCCTGTGATTGCCCATTGCACCTGTGCTACAGGCTTGCCTTGGTGCAGGACGGTAAAGTCGTGCGGCTGGCCTTGCGCGGCATAGTCGCTCACCGTGCTGCCAAAGGTTTGCGTCTGGCTCCAGCAGCCAAGGTGTAGCACGCGGGCAATGCTTTCTTCTAGCCCGTTGGCTACGATGCAGCCGCTGGCTGGCACGGTGCGTACCAGATGATGAAACTGGCGCTCGATAGCGGGTAAGTCATCAAAAATGTCGGCGTGGTCAAACTCAAGGTTGTTGAGAATGGCGGTGCGGGGGCGGTAGTGTACGAATTTGCTGCGTTTGTCGAAAAATGCGGTGTCGTATTCGTCAGCCTCAATGGCAAATAGGGGGCGCGGCTGGCCTGCCACTTGCTGCCCTAACCGCGCCGAGATGCCAAAGTTCAACGGCACGCCACCTACCAAAAAGCCCGGCTGCAAGCCCGCACATTCCAAAATCCACGCCAGCATGGAAGTGGTGGTGGTTTTACCATGCGTGCCTGCTACAGCCAGCACATGGCGGCCTTGCAAGATGTTTTCTGCCAGCCACTGCGGGCCGCTGGTGTAGGGCAAGCCTTGCTCCAAAATGGCTTCCATCAGCGGGAATTTGGGCGTGCCATCAGGCAGACGGGCGCGGCTGACTACGTTGCCCACCACATACATATCGGGCTGCAAGGCGGTTTGCTCGGCAGCGAAGCCTTCAATCAGGTCAATGCCAAGTGCTTGCAACTGCTCGCTCATGGGCGGGTACACGCCTGCATCACAGCCCGTTACGCGATGCCCCGCTTCACGCGCCAAGGCAGCTACGCCGCCCATAAAAGTGCCACAGATGCCAAGAATATGTATGTGCATGGGTAAAAGCAAAAAAGCGGCACAGCGCAAAGACCGTGCCGTTAAAAGGAGAAGCTGCTGTTAAGTGTGTAGGGGTAGCTTGCGCTTATTTATTGTAGTTGGCGATACCGTCAACAATTTCTTTGTGAGCCGATTCAATGCCTTCCCAGCCTTGGGCTTTGACCCATTTGCCGGCTTCCAGATCTTTGTAGTGTTCAAAGAAGTGGGCAATGGTTTTGAGCAGGGCAGAGCTTACGTCGTCAAGTGTTTTGATGTGGCTGTACAGGGGCAGTATTTTGTCTACAGGCACGGCGAGTAGTTTGGCATCGTCGCCTGATTCGTCTTGCATTTTGAACATGCCCAAAGCGCGGCATTTCACCACGGCGCCGGGTTGCAGCGCGAAGGGGGTGAGCACCAGCACGTCTACGGGGTCGCCGTCGCCAGCGAGTGTTTGCGGGATGTAGCCGTAGTTGGCAGGGTATTGCATGGAGGTGCTGACGAAGCGGTCTACAAACAGGGCGCCTGTGTCTTTGTCAATTTCGTATTTGACGGGGTCGCTGTTCATGGCGATTTCGATGATGACGTTGAATTGTTCGGGTGTTTTGTCGCCAGCGGGTACGTTGAGTAGGGACATGGTTTTCCTTCGTTTTATGGTTTAAAAAGGGGAGGGTTGTAGCGTAATTCTGGCATGTTTTGGCGCAGGTATTGCGCCAATGTTATGCAGCTAGGCAGGATTGGCTGTTTTACGCCTGCTTATTTTGCGGCGTATTCCACTGTAAGCGGGGCGTGGTCACTGAATTTTTGCGCTTTGTAAACGCTTGCTGTACGGGCGCGGGCGGCTATTGCGGGGCTGGCTACTTGCAAGTCTATGCGCCAACCTACGTTTTTGGCATAGGCTTGGCCGCGGTTGCTCCACCAGGTGTAGCCGACATCGCCTGCTTCGGGGTAGAGCTGCCGGTAAACGTCAACCCAGCCACGGGCGTAGAGTTGGTCGAGCCAGGCGCGTTCTTCGGGCAGGAAGCCAGAGTTTTTCAGGTTGCCTTTCCAGTTTTTCAGGTCAATTTCGCGGTGGGCAATGTTCCAGTCGCCGCATACGATAAAGTCGCGCCCTTCTTGCTGCATGGCATCAAGTACGGGCATAAATGCATCGAGAAAAACGTATTTGGCGACTTGGCGCTCCTCAGACGATGAGCCTGAAGGTACATAGACCGAGATGACCGAGAGGTTGCCAAAGTCGGCACGCACGAAGCGGCCTTCGGCATCAAAGGCAGCGTGCCCTATGCCTTGCATGACGCGGTCGGGCGCTTGGCGGCTGTAGATGCCGACTCCGCTGTAGCCTTTTTTCTCGGCGTAGTGAAAGTGGCCGCAGTAGCCTTCGGGGGCGAGCATGACAGCTGTCATGTCGGTGGCTTGTGCTTTGAGTTCTTGCACGCATACCACGTCGGCGGCGTGCGTTTGCATCCAGTCAAAAAAGCCTTTGCTGCTGGCTGAGCGTATGCCGTTTAAGTTGGCCGAGGTGATGCGCATAGGGCTGTGCTGGCTCATAGTGTTCAGGCGCACATCAGGCGCTCTATTTCGTCAGCTTGCACAGGCACGCCACGGGTAAGCAGTTCGTAGCCTGTGGGAGTGACGAGTGCGTCGTCTTCAATGCGGATGCCGATGTTCCAGAACTGCTCGGGCACGTCGTCAGCAGGACGAACGTAAATGCCTGGCTCAACAGTAAACACCATGCCTGCGCGCAAAATGCGGCTGGGGCGGTTGGTGATGATTTCGCCGCTCAGAGCATCTATGCGGGTGCTGGTCTGGCCAATCTCGCTTGGTTCAACATAGCTGCCGCAGTCGTGCACGTCCATGCCCATCCAGTGGCCCGCGCGGTGCATGTAAAAGCGGAAGTAGGCGCGTTGCTCAATCACAGCATCTACATTGGCATATTTTGTTTTGTCGAGCAGTCCCAAATCAAGCAACCCTTGCGAAATAACGCGCACGGTAGCATCGTGAATATCATTAAAACGCGCGCCCGGCTTGATGGCTGCAATACCTGCTTCTTCTGCTGCCAGCACCAGATCGTAGATGGCGCGTTGCGCGGGGGTGAACTGGCCATTGGCTGGAAAACTGCGGGTAATGTCGCCAGCGTAGCCTTGTAGCTCGCAGCCTGCATCAATCAGTACGATTTCGCCGTTGCGTATGGGCGTGCTGCCTGCACGATAGTGCAGCACGCAGGCGTTTGCGCCGGCAGCCACGATGTTGCCATAGGCAGGCTGCTGCGCCCCGTTGCGGCAGAACTCGTGCAGCAACTCGGCTTCCAGGTGGTATTCGCGCACATCTTGCCCGGCGCGCAGCATGGCAGCACTGGTTTGCATGGCACGGACATGGGCTTGCGCACTGATTTGGCCTGCCTGGCGCAGTATGGCGATTTCGTGCGCGTCTTTAATCAGGCGCATTTCATCAAGCAAAGCACAGGCATCGCGTTGAGTGTCGGGGAAGACTACGCCATAGCGTACGCGGGCACGCACCTTGTCAAGCCAGCCAGCAATGCGGCTCTCCAGCCCTTTGTGTGTGGCAAAAGGATAGAGCACGCTGCGGGTGTTTTCTAGCAATTTTGGCAACTGTGTATCCAGCTCGGGCGTGGCGTGCGCAACATCAATGCCCAGTGAGGCAGGGGCTGCCTCAGGGCCCAGACGGTAGCCATCCCAGATTTCGCGCTCCATGTCTTTGGGCTGGCAAAACAGGGTGCTTTGCAACTTGCCTGCTGCATCGGTGCGCATGATGAGCCAGGCATTGGGCTCTGTAAAGCCGGTGAGATAGTAAAAATAGCTGTCGTGCCGATACGGAAAATCACAATCGCGATTGCGTTGCTGCTCGGGTGCGGTGGGAATAACGGCCAGCGCATCAGCACCCATGTGGGCGGCAAATTGCTGGCGACGGGCGGCGTAGATGGCAGTGTCAGTCATTGTTTATGTACCTGTAGAGCGGTTGAAAAGATCGTGGTTTTGCTATGTGCCTGCAGGGCGAACACCCTTGCATTTCGGGAAATGGCAACATCCCCAGAACATTTGCCCGGCATATTGGCCTTGCTTGGCTTGACGCTGAACCATAACAGCGCGACAAAGCGGGCAATGGGGCGGGGGTGTCTGTGTAGCCGAGGGGGTAATTTTATGGCTTGTGGCGGTTTTGTGCTGGGCTTGCCTGAAGATGCGGCTAATACGTTCTCCATCCAGCAAAATCAGCTCACGGCCTTGCGCAAAAGCAATCGCCTCTTGTGTAAATGAGCCTGTGGTTACAACATAACCGCCCGCCGCATGGCGAGCAGCCATGACGCCATAAAGCTCGCGCACAACTTGCACGCCCACTTGTCTGGCGCGCCATTGCTTGCATTGCACCAGATACAGGTCTTTGCCCTTGCGTAAGGCAATATCAACGCCGCCATCGGCACCGCCTTGCCAGTTTTCTTGCACCTGAAACCCTTCTTGCCTGAAGTGTTCGGCCATCAGGTGTTCAAAATCCTGCCATGACATTGCAGAAATCGCATCGGGGGTTGTTTTTGCTTGCGTGTGCAACGAACGGGATTTGCGACGCTGCAAAAAAGAAAAAAGTGCGCCTAATGAAAACAAAAAAGGCAGCATATATTGCCCAATCAACGCTGCTGCGTGAATGAGGCTTAATTGCGCCACTTTTCCCATGCCGCCAACGTGCTGAATCTGCTGCGCGGCTTGGTCAGGAACAATGGCGGTTTTCTGCGCTACCTCATGCAAAATCAGGTAAGCGAACAAAGCCAGTATTACCCCAACCCACCAAGGAAAGCGTGCGATCAAATCCACAATTGCATCTGCTTCTGATTTCCTTCTTCTACGTGCCATGAGTTACCTTTCCAAAGAGGTTTTGTTCAACGCATCCAGCCGTTGCGGCGTACCAACGTCTGTCCAGCGCCCAAGGTAGATGCTGCCCGTAACACGGCCTGCGTCAATGGCAGCGCGTAATACGGGGGCCAGAGGCGCAGCTACGCCTTGCGGGTTGCCGGAAGGTATGTTGCACCATGGCGTAGTAAATAGTTCGCGGCGCATCAGGGCAATGGTGCTGTAGGTGTAGCGCGGGTGGCAGGTGTTGGATGGGGTGTGGTTGTGCAGAATGCCCCAATTTGCGTTCTGGTCTGCGCATGGGTTGGTGCTTGCTTCGGGTTGTTTGGGCTGCTCAGGCAGAGCCAGTGCAAAATCGCCTTGTGGGTTGTGTTCGGGGTTGGGTACCAGCCATAGATGCGCTAGTGCGCTGCTGGCGGCAAAGCGTTCGTAATCGGCATGGGCAAAGGCAAAGTCGGGGGCATATACGTCACCAGCGGCCAGCCAGAAGATGTCTGCAAGCTGGGGCAATGCGCGGGTAATGCCGCCAGCGGTTTCAAGCGCGCCACCAAAGTCAATATCTTCGCGTGAATAGCTGATTTGCGTAGTGGGCTGTGGCGCGTCGTTGCTTTGGTTGCTGTTTTGGTTGCGCGGGTACTGTGCACCAAAATATTCTGGCAATTGCACACCCAGCCAGCCGGTGTTGACCAGCAAATGGCGCACACCTTGCGCGGCCAGTGCGCGGATATGCCACTCCAGCAGCGGTCGGCCATGCACAAGCAGCAAGGGTTTGGGTGTATGGTCTGTCAGTGGGCGCATACGGTTGCCACGACCAGCGGCCAGCAGCATGGCTTGGGCTGCTTTGGTGGATATAGGACTTGTTGGCATGGCTGGCAAGTGGGCAAATTAGATGGCGGATGCAAAAAATCAGCCGCCTGAAACATAAACAAGGCAAACAATTGTAGGCTGCTTGCGATAGCGTATATATTGGAGCGTTGCCGATGAAGCAAAGATGCACAGATTGCTGGCTGGTTTGCAGGCATTCGCAGGCTTTATTCTGGCAGCAGTCAAACCCATCTAAAATGCCAACGTTATTTTTTCTTAATTTCCTATTCTCACACCGCTTGGAGCCACTATGACAACTGCTACCCCAACCACTATGGCCAATGCCATCCGCGCTTTGGCAATGGATGCTGTCCAGAAAGCCAACTCGGGCCATCCGGGCGCTCCTATGGGTATGGCTGAAATGGCTGTAGCCCTGTGGAGCCGCCATTTGCGCCACAATCCTGCAGATCCGCAGTGGTATGACCGCGACCGTTTTGTGCTGAGTAACGGCCACGGCTCCATGTTGCTATATGCGCTGCTGCATTTGACGGGCTATGACCTGCCCATGAAAGAACTGCAGAACTTCCGCCAATTGCACAGCAAAACTGCTGGCCACCCCGAAGTCGGCGTTACTCCAGGCGTAGAAACCACCACGGGCCCGCTGGGGCAAGGCATTAGCAATGCGGTGGGCATGGCGCTGGCCGAAAAACTGCTGGCGGCTGAATTCAACCGTCCCAAGCTGGAAATGTTCAACCACCACACTTATGTCTTTATGGGTGACGGTTGCATGATGGAAGGCATCAGCCATGAAGCCTGCGCCTTGGCTGGTGCATGGAAGCTCAACAAGCTTATTGCCCTGTATGACGATAACGGCATCAGCATTGACGGGCAAGTTGCCCCCTGGTTTGCCGAAGACGTCGCCAAGCGCTTTGATGCCTACCAGTGGAACGTGATTGGCCCCATCGACGGGCACGATATTGATGCAGTAGATGCCGCCATTACCAAGGCCAAAAAATCTGCCACGAAACCTACGCTTATCATCTGCAAAACCCACATTGGCCAAGGCAGCCCCAACCGCGTAGATACAGCAAAAGCACACGGCGAGCCGCTGGGTGAAGAAGAAATCGCGCTGGCACGCAAAGCCATGAAATGGCCGCACGCCCCGTTTGAAATTCCTGATGAAGTGTACGAAGCCTGGAACGCACACACCGAAGGCGCCAAGCTGCAAGCGCAGTGGCAAGAAAAATTCAGCGAATACATTGCCCAATACCCGCTGCTGGCTACCGAAATCAGACGCCGCATGGATGGCGAAGTCAGCAAAGTGATTCCTTCGCTTTTGGGCAGCATGTCGCGCGTTTACCAATCGCAAGCGCAAACCGTAGCCACCCGCAAAGCCAGCCAAATTGTGCTGGAATCGTTTACCGCGCAAATGCCCGAGCTCATCGGCGGCAGCGCCGATTTGACAGGCTCGAACCTGACCAAAACTGAAAGCACCGCACCGCTGCGCTTTAACGACGACGGCTCCGTTGCCATGTACCTGGACAACTCGGTACTGGCCGCAGACATGAAAACACAAGCTGGTGTCAGCAAAATTGGCCGCCACATCAACTACGGCGTGCGCGAGTTTGGCATGGCAGCCATCATGAACGGCTTGGCTTTGCATGGCGGCTACATACCCTATGGCGGCACTTTCCTCACCTTCAGCGACTACAGCCGCAACGCCATTCGCATGGCTGCACTCATGAAGCAGCGCGTCATCCACGTCTTTACGCACGACAGCATTGGCCTGGGCGAAGACGGCCCCACGCACCAAAGCATTGAGCATGCCGCCAGCCTGCGCCTTATTCCCAATCTGGACGTATGGCGCCCCTGCGACACAGTAGAAACAGCCCATGCCTGGGCAAGTGCGCTGCAAAACAACACCCGCCCCAGCGCCCTGCTGCTAAGCCGCCAAAACCTGCCCTACCTGAAAAAAGACGACACCAGTCTGGTAGCCAAAGGCGGCTATGTGCTGGCCGAGCCCGAGCGCGTAGAAATGTTTGAGGCGCAAGCCGTCATCATCGCTACAGGCAGCGAGGTGCATTTGGCCATGAAGGCGCAAGAACTGCTGGCACAGCGCGGCATTGGCGTGCGTGTGATTTCCATGCCATCAACCACCGTGTTTGACCGCCAAAGCGCCAGCTACAAACTCAGCGTGCTGCCCGCCGAATTGCCACGCATTGCTGTGGAGATGGGTGTAACCGACTATTGGTGGAAATACGGCTGCGCGGCAGTTGTTGGTATCGACACCTTTGGCGAGTCTGCGCCAGCGTCGGTGCTGTTCAAGCACTTCGGATTCACGCCCGAAAACATAGCCGACACTGTGCAAGCTGTGCTGGCAGACTGATAGTTCTGCCACGCCGCAAGTACACCGCTGCGCCAGCTCGATAGCAGGGCGCAGCGGGCAATATCTGCACAGCAATTGCGGTGTTTGCAAGCCGTCTCGGACGTAAATACCAGCAATATCCTAAAATTGGTTCTAGCTTTCATGCTTGAGAGCTATAGGTGTTTTTTGTATTATCCTCGCACCGCTTTTTTTAATGGTGTGGCCTTACTTCCTTTGCATGCACCCGACCAACGCATCTTTTCCCAAAATAACGACTGACAGGCTGTTGCTACGCCCGTTGCGGCAGTCTGACGCAGCAGCTATTTGGGATATGCATCAGGACATAGATGCTATGCGCTGGTATGGCAGCAACCCTGTTGCTTCGCTTGCCGATGCGCGGCAACTCATTCGCAACTACCGTGCCCTGCACCCCGCAGGCAGCACCGCCTACAAGGCATTGCGAAGGCTGTTTGTTAATCGTGCTACTGGTCACGGCACTGGTCTGCGTTGGGCATTGCAGCGGCGTGCTGACGGGCAGTATTTGGGAAGCTGTGGCTTTATCAACTACTCTGCTGTTTGGCATCGCTGCTCATTGGGATACGAATTGACGCGTCAGGCATGGGGGTTTGGTTATATGCAGGAGGCGCTTGAAGGTGTTTTGCATTGGAGTTTTCATCAGCAAGCACCACTTAATCGCGTTGAAGCCCTGATTCATCAGGATAACGTCCCTTCCATCCGTCTGGCAGACAAGCTGGGGTTCAAGCGTGAAGGGCGTATGCGATCGGTTGCGTTCTGGGACAACAGATACCACGATATGGATATGTACACCCTGTTCAAAAAAGATTTTCAAAACCGCTGATACCATGTACAAAGATGGTTCTGACAATTGAACAGGCAGATATTTGCAGTCATTATTGGTAACGTTTTTGTTTTTTTATTCACTTCAGGAGAATTTTCATGGCAATCAAGGTAGGTATTAACGGTTTTGGCCGCATTGGCCGCTGTGTATTCCGTGCAGCAGTGCAAAATTTTGCAGACGATATCGAAATCGTCGGCATCAACGACTTGCTTGAGCCTGACTATCTGGCCTACATGCTGCGTTACGACAGCGTGCACGGTCGTTTCCAGGGTGATATCGCTGTTGATGGTAACTATCTGGTTATCAATGGCAAGAAAATCCGCCTCACCGCTGAGCGCGACCCTGCTAACCTGAAATGGAACGAAGTCAATGCAGATGTGGTGATTGAATCCACCGGCCTGTTCCTGACCAAAGAAACTGCTCAAAAACACATCGATGCTGGTGCGAAAAAAGTCATCATGTCTGCACCCAGCAAGGACGATACGCCCATGTTTGTTTTTGGCGTGAACTGTGCCAGCTACGCGGGCCAGCCCATCATCAGCAACGCAAGCTGCACAACCAACTGTCTGGCACCGCTGGCAAAAGTCATTAACGACAAATGGGGCATTAAACGCGGCCTTATGACTACTGTGCATGCCGCTACAGCTACCCAGAAAACTGTTGATGGCCCCAGCAACAAAGACTGGCGCGGAGGCCGTGGTATTCTTGAAAACATCATTCCCAGCAGCACTGGTGCAGCCAAGGCTGTAGGCGTGGTTATTCCTGAGCTGAACAAAAAGCTCACAGGCATGTCCTTCCGTGTGCCCACCTCCGATGTTTCGGTGGTCGATTTGACAGTAGAGTTGGACAAGCCAGCCACCTATGCCGAGATTTGCGCTGAAATCAAAGCCCAAAGTCTGGGCGCCATGAAAGGCATACTCGGCTACACCGAAGACAAAGTGGTTGCTACAGACTTCCGCGGCGAAACCTGCACCAGCGTTTTTGATGCAGAAGCCGGTATTGCGCTGGACTCCACTTTTGTCAAACTGGTAAGCTGGTACGACAATGAATGGGGCTATTCCAACAAATGCCTGGAAATGGTTCGGGTCGTTGGTAAAAAATAATGGTTTTTGGCAGTGTTGGTGCATTGTGCGCCTGCACTGCTACCCTGCCTAGTGCCTGATTGCCATAAATCTGCTACATACGAAGCGCATGGCATTTCACAGCACTTCGTTGCAAATACTCGCAATAGTTTGGCTATTGCTGCGTTTTGCGCCTTGTTCTGCGAACGCCACGCACTTCTCTTTGTAACGCAGACTTATGGCAATCAGGCACGAGCGGGCGTGTGTGCAGTACCTGCCACACACCCGCTTTTTGTTTTGATGCCGCATGTGCGGCACTGCTTTTATCCGGCATCCGTTTATGGTCAGTAAATCATCCAGCACCGCCGACAGTATCTACGGCGAGGAGTCCATCCGTGTCCTGAAAGGCTTGGAGCCTGTCAAGCAGCGCCCTGGCATGTACACGCGCACTGACACACCACTTCATATCATTCAAGAAGTGGTAGATAACTCTGCCGATGAGGCGCTGGCAGGTTACGCTAAAAAAATCAAAGTCACGCTGCACACCGACGGCTCAATCAGCGTAGAAGACGATGGGCGCGGCATACCCTTTGGCATGCACCCGCAAGAAAACGCGCCCGTGCTGGAACTGGTTTTCAGCCGCCTGCATGCGGGCGGCAAGTTTGACAAAGGCCAAGGCGGCGCATACAACTTCTCAGGTGGTCTGCACGGCGTAGGCGTAAGCGTTACCAATGCCTTGTCTAGCCGCATGGAAGTCACCAGCCACCGCGAAGGCCAAAGCGCCCGCATCGTATTTGCCCATGGCGACGTAATTGAGCCACTTAGTCTGCGCCCATTGGCAGCAGGCGAGCGCAAGCAAGGCACAACCGTACGCGCCTGGCCCGAGGCCAAATATTTTGAGAGCAGCCAACTGCCCTGGGCTGAACTGGTGCACCTGCTACGCAGCAAAGCCGTGCTTATGGCAGGGGTGAGCGTGACGCTACTCAATGAAAAAACCAAAGAGCAGCTCCAGTGGCAATACAAAGGCGGCCTGCGCGACTACCTGCTGCAAACCTTAAACGCCGACCCCGTCATCCCCCCTTTTGAAGGCGAGTACTACAGCAAAAACAACGACCAATTCGCCGATGGCGAAGGCGCTGCATGGTGCGTGGCGTTTACCGAAGAAGGCGCACCCATGCGCGAAAGCTATGTAAACCTCATCCCCACCACCGCAGGCGGCACGCACGACAGCGGCCTGCGCGAAGGGCTTTTTACGGCAGTCAAAAACTTTATCGACCTGCACGCGCTACTGCCCAAAGGCGTAAAACTCATGCCTGAAGACGTATTTGCCCGTGCCAGCTTCGTGCTCTCGGCCAAAGTGCTCGACCCGCAATTTCAAGGCCAAATCAAAGAAAAACTCAACTCGCGCGATGCCTTAAAGCTGGTAAGCCAATGCGTGCGCCCCGCGCTTGAGCTATGGCTTAACGACAATGTAGAACACGGCAAAAAGCTGGCTGAACTCGCCATCAAAGCCGCACAAAGCCGCCAACGCGCAGGGCAAAAAATAGAAAAGCGCAAAGGCAGCGGCGTAGCCGTACTGCCAGGCAAGCTCACCGACTGCGAAAGCCGCGACATCAGCATCAATGAAATGTTTTTAGTCGAAGGCGACAGCGCAGGCGGCAGCGCCAAGATGGGACGCGACAAAGAAACCCAAGCCGTACTGCCCCTGCGTGGCAAGGTACTCAACACCTTTGAAGTGGAGCGCGATTTGCTCTTTAAAAACGCCGAAATCCACGACATTTCAGTAGCCACAGGCATAGACCCGCACGGCCCCGAAGACAGCCCCGACATGAGCGGCCTGCGCTACGGCAAAATTTGCATCCTGAGCGATGCCGACGTAGACGGCTCACACATCCAAGTGCTGCTGCTCACCTTGTTTTTCCGCCACTTCCCCAAACTCATAGAAGCAGGCCACATCTACGTAGCCCGCCCCCCGCTCTACCGCGTAGACACCCCCGCGCGCGGCAAAAAACCCGCAGGCAAACAATACGCGCTCGATGAAGGCGAGCTGCAATCCATCCTTGAGAAACTGCGCAAGGAAGGCGTACCTGAAGGCAAATGGAGCACCAGCCGCTTTAAAGGCCTGGGCGAAATGAGCGCCGCCCAACTATGGGAAACCACCCTCAGCCCCGACACCCGCCGCCTCATGCCCGTGCAACTTGGCGACCTAAACTGGCTCGAAACCCAAGCCCATGTTGGCAAACTCATGGGCAAAGGCGAAGCCGCCGCACGGCGCGAGTTGATGGAGCTCTTTGGCGATGATGTGGAAGTGGATGTATAAGGGTTCGTTCAAGAATTTGACAGACATGCCCACCGCCGCCATTACAGAAAAACATCTTTCAATGCGCCAGATAACTACAAACAAAAAGACACCTGCTGGGCTAAAAGCCTCTGCCAAGTGGCTGCTTGTATTGGGTTCTGGTCTGGTGTTATGGCTTGGCAGGCTTGCGCCAGCCCACGCTGATGTCTGGGGCTATGTCGATGAGGCGGGCAATACCCATTTTGCCCAGCGCCAAGTCGATGCGCGTTACCAGCTTTATTTCAAAACCGATACCAGCCCCGCGTGGCAGCAAGGCGGGCATGATGCGGGAGTTGGTAGCAACAGCAGCCCTGCTTCAGCCACAGCCGCAGTGCCCATTGTGGGGCGCAGTGCGCTGGCTTTTAACCCGCAGGCCGATGCTGCTGCGGGTGCCAAGGCGCAGCGGCTGGTGGCGCTGATTAACCAGTCTGCCGCTTATCGGCAGGTAAGCGCTTTGTTGCAGCGCGAGGCTACGCGCCATGCGCTTGATGTGGAGCTGGTCAAGGCGGTGGTGGCGGCTGAGTCGGGCTTTAATGCCCGTGCGGTGTCGCCCGCTGGTGCGCTGGGTTTGATGCAGGTGATGCCAGATACGGCGCGTATGCTGGGCTTGCAGGGCGATGCCAAGCAAACCGTTGAGCAAAAACTTACCGACCCCGAAACCAATGTGCGCTTGGGCACGCGCTATCTGCGCCAGTTGCTCGCGCAGTTTCGCGGGCGTGCCGATTTGGCTGTAGCGGCCTACAACGCGGGGCCAGGTGCGGTGCGCCGCCGTATGGCTGTGCCGCCTTATACTGAAACGCAAAATTATGTGCGCACCGTGCTGGCCATTTACCAGACCTTGCAGCCCAGCGCCACCCATACCAGCAACAACGCTACGCATGGCGCAGCCCGCAGTGGTGGCAAGCGCATGCGCGTTACGCTGGCTGGCAGCCGCAGCACTTTGCCGCCGCCCGCGCCCAGCAGCAGCGCCACCGCAAGCGATAGCCCCACCGCGCTCGATACGATTGCCAGCAAAATCACCCTTGCCGACCATATCGTAGCCCCCGAGTTAGACCAAGATGTACGCATTTTGCCAGCGCCCGCGCAAGTGCCCGCGCCTGCCGCGTCCATGCCCGCAACCGCACCGCCACCAGCGTCAGCGCCCGTATCATCACAAAAGCAGTAACCCCAGCTTTTTTGCAAGTCCCCACAGAAATACCCAGCCATGAGCGACCAACCCACACCCACCCTGCGCCTAAGCGCCTTTAGCAGCAACGAAGACGCACTCAACCTTGCAGGCTACGCCCAGCGTGCCTATCTGGAATATGCCCTGAGCGTGGTTAAAGGCCGCGCCCTGCCCGATGTGTGCGATGGGCAAAAGCCCGTGCAGCGCCGTATTCTGTATGCCATGGACCGCATGGGGCTGTCGTTTGGCGGCAGCAATGGCGCCAATGGTGCCAAGCCCGTTAAAAGCGCCCGTGTGGTGGGCGATGTGTTGGGGCGCTTTCACCCGCACGGCGACCAAGCCGCTTACGAGGCGCTGGTGCGCATGGCGCAAGACTTTTCACAGCGCTACCCGTTGATTGATGGCCAAGGCAACTTTGGCAGCCGCGATGGTGATGGCGCTGCTGCCATGCGTTATACCGAAGCGCGTTTGTCAAAAATAGCCACTTTGCTGACCGATGAGCTGGACATGGGCACGGTCGATTTTGTGCCCAACTACGACGGCAGCACGCAAGAGCCAGCCCAGTTGCCCGCCCGCCTGCCCTTTACCCTGCTCAATGGCGCCAGCGGCATTGCCGTGGGCTTGGCAACCGAAATCCCCAGCCACAACCTGCGCGAAGTGGCAGACGCTTGCATTGCGCTGCTTAAAAACCCTGCCTTGCCCGAAGATGAGCTGCTGCACATTCTGCCCGGGCCCGACTTTGCTGGTGGCGGGCAAATTATCAGTAGCCCTGCCGACATTGCCGACGCTTACCGCACAGGGCGCGGAAGCCTGAAAGTGCGCGCCCGCTGGGTGATAGAAGAGCTGGCGCGCGGCCAATGGCAACTGGTGGTGACTGAATTGCCGCACAACGTAAGCAGCCAAAAAGTGCTTGAAGAGGTGGAAGAGCTTACCAACCCGAAAGTCAAGGCGGGCAAAAAAACGCTCTCGCAAGAGCAAACGCAACTCAAAGCCAGCCTGCTGGCCATGCTTGATGCCGTTCGTGACGAATCCAGTAAAGATGCCGCCGTGCGGCTGGTGTTTGAGCCCAAAAGCCGCACCGTGCAGCAGCAAGATTTCATCACTGCGCTGCTGGCACATACCAGCTTGGAATCATCCTGCCCCATTAACCTGACTTGCGTAGGCATAGATGGCAAACCCGTGCAAAAATCCATCCGCCAAATGTTGCAAGAGTGGATAGCCTTTCGCCAAAGCACCATCACCCGCCGCAGCCAGCACCGCTTGGGCAAAGTGCTTGAGCGCATCCACATCCTTGAAGGGCGGCAAATCGTGCTGCTCAATATTGATGAGGTCATTGCCACCATCCGCGAAAGCGACGAACCCAAAGCCGCACTCATGGCGCGTTTTGCCCTGAGCACCGCGCAGGCCGAAGACATCCTTGAAATACGCTTGCGCCAACTTGCGCGCCTTGAAGCCATCAAAATCGCGCAAGAATTGGCAGACCTGCGCGCCGAGCAGCAAAAACTCGAAGACGTGCTAGCCAACCCCAGCACACTCAAGCGGCTGATGGTGAAAGAAATCGAGGCCGATACAAAACAGTTTGCCGATGCCCGCCGCACCTTGATACAGGCCGAGAAAAAAGCCGTTGCCGAAGTCAAACTGCTTGATGAGCCAGTCACCGTCATCATCAGCGAAAAAGGCTGGGCACGCACCCAAAAAGGCTGGCACAGCGCCACAAGCGCCAACGCCAGTGCCAGCAGCGCAGACAGCGCCGCACCGCAATACAGCTTCAAGGCGGGTGATGCGCTGCACAGCACCTTTGAATGCCGCACCATCGATACCCTGCTGTGTTTTGGCAGCAACGGCCGCATTTACAGCGTGCCCGTAGCCAGCCTGCCAGGCGGGCGCGGCGACGGCCAGCCGCTTACCACCTTGCTTGATTTGCAAGCAGGCACGCAACTGCTGCACTACTTTGCAGGCACTGCGCAAGCTACGTTGTTGCTATCCATCAGCGCGGGCTACGGCTTTATAGCCAGCGTGGCCGACATGACATCGCGCCAGCGGGCAGGCAAAGCCTTTATCACCTGCAACGAGGGCGAGGCCGTTTGCCCGCCAGCGCCAATCGCGCCAACTGCCACCCACATTGCCTGCGCCAGCGCGGGCGGGCGGCTGCTTACCTTTGCTTTAAGCGAACTCAAAACCATGCCCAATGGCGGGCGCGGCTTAATGCTGATGTCGCTCGAAGACAAAGACAGCTTGATTGGTGCCGCCGCCTACAGCCGCAGCATCCGTATCAGCGGCATGGGGCGCGGCAACAAGCCACGCGAAGAAGTGCTGGAAATTCGCAGCCTCAACAACGCCGCTGCCGCCCGCGCCCGCAAAGGCAAGCAAGCGCAGTGGGGCTTTAAGCCACAACGCATAGAGTGCGTGGAGTAAACAGCAGTGAGGCGCTACATGCGCCAGTGAATGCGCTAGCAATCATGCCTGTAGCCGTGCCTGTAAACGCGCTACTAGGCGTGCTTGTTTAGGGTGTCGCTGATTTTTCAGATTCATATAACACGCAATCGCCAGTCATTCCTGCGTAGGCGGGAATCCATTGCGGCTTATAAACCAAGACATAGATTCCAGCCTGCGCGGGCATGAAAGCATTTTTATATTTTGGCGCATCACGCGACGGCTATACAAGCAGCATTTATGCGCCTTGCAGAGCAAAAATGGCTCGCAAGCCGCATCAATACAGCTTGCCGCACTTTTGCTGCTTTTGGGCAAGTTTTGCCTTGTTGGGTGATGTTTTTGCGTCTTTTGGTTTTCTGCGCTGCTTCAGCACATTAGCCCTCTGCTTTCTGCCTTCTGCTTTCTGCGCACATAAGAGCAAACACTTCAATTCGTCATTCCCGCGCAGGCGGGAATCCACCGCAGCACCAAAACAAAGCCATAGATTCCCGCCCGCGCGGGAATAACGAGTTTCTGAGCTTGCGCTTCTATAAAAATGAAGCAGCGCTTTCTAAAACGCGCTTTCTGCACCACGCTTGCTTAAACGCCAGTTTTACGCACCCGTTTTCGCGTGGGCATTAAGCGCCGCTAGCAGCCGCTTTTGGGGCAGCTTGGGGAACTGCTTTTGGCGCACTTTGGGGCGCGGGTTGTGGTGCTGCTTTAGATGTGGCTTGTGGCTGCACTTGTGGGGCGTTGCTAATGCCAGAGGCTGCACCAGCGCGGGTCTGGGCAGGTTTTTGCGTTGCTGCTTGCGGCGTTTTTTGTGCCAAATCAGGCGGCGGCGCTACGGGTTTTGATGCGCTGCTGCGGGCTGGTTGGGCTGGCTGGGCTGACAGCGGCAAAGCGGGTGCGGGTGGTGTGACAGCTTTTGCCTGTGCAGCGGGCTTGGATAAAGGCGCTGCGGGGACTGTTGGCGATATGGTTGACGGAATGGTTGCAGGGCTTGTTGGCGGCGTGGCTGATTTTGCAGGTGCTGAAGCTGCTGAAGCTGCTGCCTTGCCACTGCGCATAAAAAGCGCACCCAAACGCTGTGCCTGTGGCGAGGGTTGGTAGATGGCGGCTGGTGCGCCACTGGCTGCAAGCAGTGCAGGTGTTGTCGCTTTGGCTGCAGTGGCTGATGCTGCGCTTGCTGATGCGGCGCTTGATGTTGCAGCGTTTGGTGCTGCCTCCGCACCCGATGCAGCGCCCGCGCTGGCTGCTGCTGGCTGCTCTGCGCTTGTTTGCGTGGCACTGGCGCCGTTGGCAGTGCGTCCTTGCAGCCAGTAGTCAAGCACGCCGCGCACTATGGGGGCGGCGGTAGCTGCGCCAAAGCCTGCGTTTTCAACGATTGCGGCAACGGCAATGGTTGGGTTATCAGCGGGGGCAAAGGCGATGTAGAGCGAGTGGTCGCGTTTGCGTTCGGCCAGTGCGGCTGCGTTGTATTTCTGGTTTTGGCCTACGCCTACGGCTTGCGCTGTGCCTGTTTTGCCGCCGCTTTGGTAGGCAGCGCCAGCAAATACGCCGCGTGATGTGCCTTCTTTGGTTACGCCTACCATGGCATCTTTGATGAGGGCGATGTGCTCGGGCTTGTAGCCCAAGTCTTGCACCTCGCCGTGGGGCACGGGCGTGAGGGCGCGGGTGGTGGGGTCTTGCAAGGCGCTGACTACGCGCGGCGGTATTTGCTTGCCGCCATTCACCACGGTTGCCAAGGCGTGCGAAAGTTGCAGCATGGTAAATGTGTTGTAGCCCTGCCCAATACCCAGTGAAATGGTTTCGCCCGCAAGCCATCTTTGCTGCTCGGGGCGTTTGAATGTTTTGCGTTTCCATTCCTGGCTGGGCAGCACGCCGCGCAGTTCGCCGCGCAGGTCTATGCCTGTGATTTGTCCAAAGCCCAGCGGCTGCATAAAGTCGTGGATGGTATCTACCCCCATTTCGTGTGCTAGCGAGTAGTAGTAAGCATTGCTGGAGCGCACGATGCTGCTTCGCATATTGACTGCGCCTGTGGCATGGCCGCGAAAACGGTGGTTGCCAAAGAGGTACACGCCGCTGTCGTGTATCACAGTATTGGCGCTGCGTTTGCCAGTTTCGAGTGCGGCCAGCGCCATAAAGGGCTTGTAGGTAGAGCCTGGCGGGTAAGTGCCGCGCAGGGCGCGGTTGAGCAGGGGCTTGTCGATAGATTCATTGAGTGCCGCCCAGTTTTCCTGGTCGATGCCGTCGATAAACAGATTGGGGTTGAAGGTGGGCATGCTCACCAGTGCCAGCACTTGCCCATCGCGCGGGTCGATAGCAACCAGTGCGCCACGGCGCTTGCCGTACATATCTTCCACCAGCTTTTGCAGCTTGATGTCTACCGAGAGCACCACGTTTTGCCCAGGCGTGGCGGGCATGCTGGCGAGTTGGCGCACAATTTGGCCTGTGGAAGTGACTTCCATTTGTTCGCGCCCCGATGTGCCGTGCAATTGCGCCTCGTAGCTTTGCTCTACGCCGAGTTTGCCAATGTGGCTAGTGCCTTTGTAGTTGAGCGCGTCTTCGCTTTCTTCGAGTGCTTCTTTTTCTTTTTGGTTGATGCGGGCGATGTAGCCAACCAAGTGGCTTGATGTTTCGCCATACGGGTAAGAGCGAAACAGCCGCGCGTTGATTTCAACCCCGGGAAACGCATAGCGCCGCGCGGCAAAGCGTGCGATTTCTTCATCTGTGAGGTAGTTGCGTAGCGGTATCGGCTCGTAGCCACGGCTGTCTTGGCGCAGGCGGTGAAAGCGTTTGCGGTCTGAGGCACTGATTGGAATGATTTTGGCCAGCGCATCAATAGTGGCTTGCACATCTTCAGTTTTATCAGGTGTAAGCTCCAGCGTATAGGCCGAGTAGTTGCTGGCCAGCACCACGCCATTGCGGTCCACAATGCTGCCGCGGCTTGGCGATACGGGTACGATGGCGGTACGGTTGTTTTCAGCCTGTGCCACGTATATATCTCGGCGCAAAACCTGCAACACCGTCCAGCGCCAGCCCAGCAGCGCAAAACACAACAGTACCAGCCCAGCAAGAGCCAGCAAGCGAATCACAAACTGTTGCTGGCTGCTGCCATGTTGGTCAGAACGGCTGGTAAAGGATGAGCGCATGGCTGGATATTTACAGCGGACGAGTTGCGTCAGAATCAGGCGCACGACGCTGCGGAGCCAGCAGCAGCAGCGACCACACAGGCCAGAGCAGTGTTTCAAACAAAGGCGCAAGCAACAAGCCCATACCAGGCCAGTTGCCTCCGCTAGCCAAGCGCAGCACCCAGAGCAATGCGTGTGTCAGCACAAACACCCCACTCATTTGCAAAGCTTGCCAGTGAGGCCGAAACAGACGCACACGCAAATGCAGCAAAAAAGCCAGATAGGCAGCACAGCTGTATGCCAGACCATGCATGCCCAGCAGTGTAGTCTGCTGCACATCCATTAATAGCCCACATGCGAAAGACAGCAGCACACCAACATAATGTGGCTGATGCAAACTCCAGAAAACCAGAGTCAGCAAAAGAAAATCTGGCAACCAAATCGTGCGCCCCAACGGTAGCATATTGAGCAGCAGGGCAACGCACAAACTGCCATACATAAACCATGGCTTGACTGGCAGCAGCAAGCGCTGTGCGCCCTTGTTACCCAGCATCATGGGCGGCCTCCTGTTTTAGCGCCAGAAGCAGCGCCAGGTGTGCGGCCTTTGGCTGTGGAGGGGCGTTTGTTATCGGCATTCAGACTGGCAGCAGCTTCGGTTTGCACCGCTTCTACGGGGTCAACCACCAAAACATATCCAACCGAAAGCAACTTGGCAAACGGCATCAGTTGCACGCGTAAAAAAGCACTGTTGTTGCGTTTTTCAACGACTGCGACGCGCCCCACGGGCAAACCTGCCGGATAAACGCCACCAGTGCCACTGGTCGAAATCATGTCACCTACCTGCACGTTGGTGGTATTGGGTAAAAAGCGGATTTCAAGCGCATTGCCACGCGGAGTCTGGCTGTCACCATAAGCCAGACTTCGTTCACCAGTGCGGTTGTTGAGCACTGGTGTTGCGTGCTGCAGGTTGTCTACCAGAGAAACTTCGCTCGACAATGCAAAGACACGAACCACCTGCCCAACCAGTCCATTTTCATCAATGACAGGGGAACCCAAGACAATACCCTGGCTGCTACCCTTGTCAATCACGAGCTTGCGAACAAAGGGGTCGGCGGCAACATGCACCACCTGTGCTGCTCGCGCCTGTAGCGGCAACTGCTGTTGCAGGCCAAGCAAATCGCGCAGACTGGCGTTTTCACGCAAGAGCAGCTCGGCGCGTTGCGCTTTAAGCGCTTGTTGAGCAACTTGAACCATGGCCTGCTCTTTGGTCTGTTGAGCCGACTCCACCGTGGTGACATACGCACCCATCAAATCCACTGCCTTGACGGGCTGTGCGCCAAGCCATTGCAGGGGTGCAAGTGCAGTAGCAGTAAGTGAGCGGAAATGCGTCGTCCACTGAAAGCGACTGTCAATCACCATCAAAAACACGGACAGCATACTTGTCAGCCCCAACCGCGCCAGCGGCGATAAACTGCGGCGAAACAGCGGTGGGGACTTGCGTTCAAAGGAATGCAATGACATGACCTATCAGCCAAACCAGCAGCGCGTGGCAACCAGAAAAAAAGAACAAGGAAGCAGGCGCCATGCTGCTTCCACAAAAAACGCAGTTTTAATCGCTGGCGAAAATATTTCTGCTGTGCATGTGCTCCAGAGCCATACCGCAGCCGCGCACAACACAGCTCAGCGGGTCTTCGGCAATCAGCACTGGCAAGCCGGTTTCTTCGGCCAGCAGGCGATCCAGATCGCGCAGCAGCGCACCACCACCAGTCAAAACCATGCCGCGCTCGGCAATGTCTGCACCCAGCTCAGGAGGAGTTTGTTCCAAAGCGTTTTTTACTGCAGAAACAATCTGGTTGAGCGGGTCATTAAGTGCTTCAAGAATTTCGTTGCTGCTGATAGTGAAGCTACGAGGCACGCCTTCAGACAGGTTGCGGCCAGTGACTTCCATCTCGCGCACTTCGCTGCCTGGAAAGGCGCTGCCAATGTCTTTTTTGATGGCTTCAGCGGTTTGCTCGCCAATCAGCATGCCGTAATTGCGGCGGATGTAATTGATGATGGCATCATCAAAACGGTCGCCGCCTACACGCACACTGCCTTTGTACACCATGCCGCCCAAGCTGATCACACCAACTTCAGTGGTGCCGCCACCAATATCGACCACCATCGAGCCACTGGCTTCGCTTACCGGCAAGCCAGCACCCAGTGCTGCGGCCATAGGTTCTTCAATCAGGAATACATCATTGGCACCAGCGTTTTTGGCTGCATCACGAATAGCGCGTTTTTCAACCTGTGTTGAGCCACAAGGAACGCAGACGATGATGTTGGGGCTGGGCTTGAGAATGGAGCGTGGATGCACAATGCGGATGAAATGCTTGATCATTTCTTCAGTCACCACGAAATCTGCAATCACGCCATCCTTCATGGGGCGTATGGCCTCAATATTGCCGGGCACTTTGCCTAGCATGGCCTTGGCCTCACGCCCTACAGCTTGAATTACCTTGCGGCCATTGGGGCCACCTTCGTGGCGAATGGCAACCACTGAAGGCTCGTCAAGCACCACACCACCACCGCGGGCACAAATCAGGGTATTGGCTGTGCCTAAGTCAATGGCCAGGTCAGTGGAAAAATACCGGCGAAAACCAGCGAACATGTTTAAATCCTTTTGTAGCAAACCAGTCAAAAATAATCAGCGGAATTCATCCATCCGCTTCGAGCATGTGGATGCATCCCCATGCTTTCAAATTCAGCAAAATCTGTTCAAGTGGCTTCAGAAAGCCACAAAAATAGCGGTTTTCCATGTAGATTGCACCCATTAATCAAACATTAAACCTGTGCAAATCCTTTACTGTAAAAACAGCTTGGCCTATAAACTTGTAATAATACCGTATCCCCCGCTGTATTGAAGCTTTTGGCATCGGTATAGACACCATTTATTGCATATTGACAGTGAGCTTGCAAGGTCAGAAATGCTTTGCGAAAATTGCTGCTGCCTTGCTGAATATTTTTCTTTTTAGAATGGCTGATTATGTCGTTGAACACTGAAAACATCACCACCATTGCCAAGCTGTCGCGTCTGGCACTTACTCCGCAGGAAACCGAAAACGCCCTGAAGCACCTCAACCAGTTTTTCACCACCATTGTCGCGCCTATGCAGGCGGTAGATACTGATGGAGTAGTGCCGCTTGCGCACCCCACCGAAGCCTTGCACGAAGTTGCCCTGCGCCTGCGTGAAGATGTAGCCAGCGAGCCTGATAACCGCCAAGCCAACCAGCGCAGTGCGCCTGCGGTTGAGGCGGGGCTGTTTCTGGTGCCACAGGTGATTGAATAAGCCTTTGCCCAGTTACAGCGCGTTCAAAGCTCAGCACAGAGCCCTGCTGCTTGGGCACGCGCTTTGAGTCAGCCCAAAATTTTGCATACTGCCGTTCATCAAATACAAAGCACACCATCATGAGTGATTTACACCAAAAAACCGCAGCCGAGCTTGGCAAAATGCTGCAAGCCCGTCAAACCAGCGCCGTTGAGCTGGCGCAGCACTTTCTGACGCGTAGCCAAGCGCATGCCGATTTGGGCGCATATCTGGCAATTGACGAAGCCGCCACGCTTGCGCAAGCCCGCGCTGCTGATGCCCGCATTGCCGCAGGGCAAGCCACGGCGCTTACAGGCGTTCCCATTGCACACAAAGATGTATTCGTCACCCGCGACTGGCCCACCACCGCTGCCAGCAAAATGCTGCGCGACTACCGCAGCCCGTTTGATGCCACCGTGGTAGCCAAGCTCGGCAGTGGCAACCTTGATCAAGGCGGGCACGATGCAGGCGCAGGCATGGTCACTTTAGGCAAGCTCAATTGCGATGAATTTGCCATGGGCAGCGGCAATGAAAATTCTGCCTACGCCAAAGTGCATAACCCGTGGGATACAACCCGCATTCCTGGCGGCTCATCGGGCGGTAGCGCCGCCGCCGTAGCAGCGGGCTTGGCACCTGCCGTGACAGGCACAGACACGGGCGGCTCTATCCGTCAGCCCAGCAGCTTCTGCGGCATTACAGGCATCAAGCCCACTTATGGCCGCGCCAGCCGCTACGGCATGATTGCTTTTGCCAGTAGCCTTGATCAAGCTGGTCCCATGGCGCGCACAGCCGAAGATTGTGCCTTGCTGCTCTCGGCCATGTGCGGCCCCGACCCAGACCGCGACTCCACCTCGCTGGATGTGCCTGCCGAAGACTTTACTCGCAACCTTGATCAACCGCTGGCTGGTCTGCGTATTGGCCTGCCGCAAGAGTTTTTTGGCGAAGGTTTATCTGCCGATGTGCGCTCCGCTATTGATGCAGCACTCAAAGAGTACGAAAAACTCGGTGCAAAGCTGGTCAATATCTCGCTGCCCCGCACTGCGCTGTCTATACCAGCCTACTACATTATTTCCGCTGCCGAAGCCAGCAGCAACCTCTCGCGCTTTGACGGCGTAAGGTACGGCCACCGCGCCGCCCAGCACAGCGACCTGATTGGCATGTACGAAGCCAGCCGCAGCGAAGGTTTTGGCGCTGAAGTCAAGCGCCGCATACTCACGGGTACTTATGTGCTCTCGCACGGCTACTACGATGCCTACTACCTTAAGGCTCAGCAAATCCGTCGCCTGATTGCCAATGACTTCAAGCAGGCATTTACGCAGTGCGACCTGATAGCTGGCGCGGTCTCGCCTGGCGTAGCCTGGCAAATCGCCGCCGACCGCGACCCCATGGCCGACTATCTGGCCGACATCTTCACCCTCAGCGCCTCTTTGGCAGGCCTGCCCGCCATGAGCCTGCCCGCTGGCTTTGGCGCACACAACATGCCCGTAGGCCTGCAACTGATAGGCAACTATCTGCAAGAGGCCCGCCTGCTTGCCGCCGCCCACCAGTTTCAGCAAGCCACCGACTGGCACACCCGCCGCCCGCAAGGATTTTGAACACCATGAGCACCACCACCGCACCCACTGCCACTGCCGCACCTGCCTTCAACCCCGCACTGCTTGTTGGCGGCTACGAAGTCGTTATCGGCTTTGAAACCCACGCCCAGCTTGCCACCAAAAGCAAAATCTTCAGCCGCGCCAGCACTGCCTTTGGTGCCGAGCCCAACACACAAGCCAGCGCCGTAGATTTGGCACTGCCCGGCACCCTGCCCGTGATGAACCGCGAGGCGGTTGCCTGCGCCATCAAGCTCGGTCTGGCGCTTGGCTCGCACGTTGCGCCGCGCAGCATTTTTGCCCGCAAAAACTATTTCTACCCTGATCTGCCCAAAGGCTACCAAGTCAGCCAGTTTGAAATCCCCGTAGTGCAAGGCGGCGAAGTTTCTTTCTATGTAGAAGAAGGCAAGCAAACCGTACAAAAAACCGTGCGGCTGGTGCGCGCCCATCTGGAAGAAGACGCGGGCAAATCGGTACACGAAGGGCTGCAAGGCATGAGTGGCATTGACTTGAACCGCGCTGGCACGCCGCTGCTCGAAATCGTCACCGAGCCCGACCTGCGCAGCACCGCGCAAGCTGTTGCCTACGCCAAAGAACTGCACAAAATTGTCACCTGGATAGGTATTTGCGATGGCAATATGCAAGAAGGATCATTCCGTTGCGATGCCAACGTATCTGTACGTAAACCTGGCGCACCGTTGGGCACACGGCGCGAAATCAAAAACCTGAACAGCTTCAAGTCCATGCAGCAAGCCATAGACTTTGAAATCCGCTGGCAAATCGAGCAGCTTGAAGATGGTCACACCATCCAGCAAGCTACCGTGCTGTTTGATCCCGATACGGGCGAAACCCGTGCCATGCGCAGCAAAGAAGACTCGGCCGACTACCGCTACTTCCCCGACCCCGACCTGCCCCCGCTGGTCATCGCGCCCGAATGGATAGAGCAAGTCAAAGCCAACATGCCCGAGCTGCCGCGCCACATGGCTGCGCGCTTCGTAGCCCAATACCAACTGCCCGAATACGACGCAAGCCAACTCACCTTGAGCCGCGACATGGCAGCCTACTTCGAAGCCACCGCGCAAGCCTGCGAGCAGCCCAAGCTGGCAGCCAACTGGGTCATGGGAGAGCTATCGCGCCGCTTGAATATGGACGAAAAAGGCGTCACCCAAAGCCCTGTTAGCAGCACCCAGCTAGCCGCCCTCATCAAGCGCATTCACGACGGCACCATCAGCAACAACGCTGCCAAACAGGTGTTTGATGCCTTGTGGACTGGCGAGGCCGCCGACGTAGATGCCACCATCGAGGCCAAAGGCTTAAAGCAGATGAACGACACAGGCGCTCTGGAAGCCATCATCAACGAAGTAATCGCCGCCAACCCCGACAACGTAGCGCAATACAAGGCAGGCAAAGACAAAGCCTTTAACGCACTAGTAGGTCAAATCATGAAAGCCAGCAAAGGCAAAGCCAACCCCGCACAAGCCAACGAAATGCTCAAGCGGCTGCTGGGCTGAAGCGGCGAAACAGGCAGTGCGCAAGGGTCAAGCGCACTGCCCTAGCAATGAGTGGCAGCATACGGGGGCAGAACGCAGAGGACGCAAAAGGGACGCAGAAGTTGCAGAAAAAACACCAAAAGAGGCGCTGAATTATTCTTCATGCAAGAGAAAACTCAGAAATTCGTCATTCCCGCGTAGGCGGGAATCCATTGTAATAAGAAGCGCAGCCGTGGATTCCCGCCTACGCGGGAATTACAAAGTTAGGCAAAAACTACACACATCCAGCAAAAACGAATAAATCATCACTTCGCCATATCTGGAATTTTCCGCACAAGCTTGCAACTTGAGCGACAATACGCCCCGTAAAGCCTGCCAGACCGCCGCTGGTGCAAGGCGGGAAACCGCGCACTGGAGGAACGTCCGGACTGCACAGGACAGCGCAGCAGCTAACGGCTGCCCGCCGAAAGCGCCGCAAGGCGTATAAGGTGAGGATTAGAGCAACAGAGACGAGCCGCTTGGGTGCGGGTGAAACGGGCAATCTCTGCGCGCAGCAATGCCAAGTAGGCCAGCTATTGTGTGGTTCCGCACAAGCTGGCGGGTAGGCAGCACCGAGCCGCGGGGGCGACCCCCGGCCCAGATGAATGGCGGTCAGCGCACGGGGCAACCTGTGCGTCACAGAATCCGGCGTATCGGCAGGCTTTACCCCCTTTTTTTCAGGCGTGTCTTTATGAATTTTCCCCCTGCTTCGTCCTGTTCGGGCAACACATCCTGCCGCATCAGGTCTTTCCTGAGCAACAAGCCAGAGGTGCTGATTGTGGCAGCGTGCCTGCTATGGGCGCTGGTGCAGTGGCTGGTTTCGGCCAATCTGGATAGCTACTTCGATATGCTTGAAAGCTACGCCTGGGGGCAGACTTTGCCATGGGGAACGTACAAGCACCCGCCCCTGTTTGCATGGGTGGCGCATGCGTGGTTTAGTGTGATGCCGCGCAGTACGCTGTCCTTTTTTGTGCTCTCTTACCTGAATGTGGCGGTGGGGCTGCTGGGCGTAATGCGGCTGGCGGGTTTGCTGGAGTTGAAGACTTACGCCGGCGCTGCGGCAATGCTGCTGCTGCTGGCGTTTCCATACAGTACGCTGGCAGCCAAGTTCAATGCCAACAGCCAACTGCTTTCGCTGTGGCCGTGGGTGGCGGTGTTTTTACTCGAGAGCTGGCAACGCAGTGGTTGGCGCGGCTGGTTGTGGAGTGTGGCGCTGGGGCTTATGTCGGCTGCTGCGATGCTGGCCAAGTATTACAGCGGTGTGTTTTTACTGGGAATTGGGCTGACCACCCTGCTTTGCGCTTCAGGCCGTCGCTGGCTGCTTACGCCGCGCCCGTGGCTGACGCTGGTAGTGTTTGCACTGGCGTTGCTGCCGCATGTGGTGTGGATGAAGCAACATGATTTTGTCACGCTGCACTATGCACAGGAGCAAGGCGGCGACGCCATGCAGTGGCGCAATCTGCGCAATTTTGCATTTGCCCCTGTGTTTTACTGGCTGATTGGCTGGGTAGTGTGCCTGTTTTGCACACGCAACCAAACTATAGAACGAGGCTGGCGCGGCTGGTGCAAGCGTGCGTTGCGAAGTTGGATGCCGCAGGGCTGGGATGACGTGTTATTTTGGTTGGCATTTATGCCCTGGGCAATTACGCTGCTGTTTGGCTTGTCGGGCAAGGTAGATTTGTCTACGCCTTGGGCAATACCGATTGGTTATGCTTTTTCGTTGCTGTGGCTGCGCAATCTTTCAGGTAACGACGTGGCGCTGCAAGCGGCTAGCGGCCACTTGGTGGCGCGGGCGTGGCTGGTTTCGCTGGCGGTTGTGGCTTTGCTGGCACCAGTTGGCGCGGCTGTAGCTGCTTTGCGCGGGCAGCAAAAATACTACCGCCCCGATGCCGATGCTGCACAGGCCGTTGTGCACTGGTGGAGCAGGCAATACCCTGATGTGCCACTGCAATGGGCAGGTGGCAACTGGGCAGAAAATTCCATTCTTGCCTTTTATGGAGATGCAAATATCCGCATCTTGCCCGGCATGCCCGATGCATATCCCGCCATGTTTGACCCCCATCTTCAATGGCAGCAGCAGGCAGGCTTGCTCCTGTGCCCACAGGGTGCGATCGGTGGCGATTCTGCACCCAAAATCAGCCTGCTGGCAGACGGTTGTGACAAACAGGCGCAACAATGGTTGCAGCAGCGCGGACAGTCTACGCAGGGAACATCCATTGTGGTGCAGCGCAGCGGCTGGCGTTTCCCCAAGGCGGTTGCTTACCGTTATATGGTTTATCCTTTTGTGCCATCCATGCACTAAACTGATATACAAGGAGGCGCTGATTTATTCCAGTTTCGTATAAAAAACGCAATCGCTTGTCATTCCCGCGCAGGCGGGAATCCACGGCTGCGCTTCTTATTGCAATGGATTCCCGCCTGCGCGGGAATGACGACTTGTTGAATTTTCTTTTGGATAAAGAATTAATCAGCGCCCACTAAACAAGCACTACGCCCACAAACAATTCCCAGAAAAAGCCCAGCCAAGATGGATATTCCCGCTCCAGCCAAGACAGTCAGCTGTGTTGTCCCCGCATATAACGAGGCAGCCAATTTGCCACAGTTGCTGCCCACGCTGCACGATATGCTCAAGCAGACGGGGCACGCGTTTGAAATTATCGTGATCAACGATGGCAGCAGCGATGCTACCGCCACTGTATTGCATGGCCTGTGCCAACAGCTAAGCGGCGTGCAGGCCATCCATTTTTCACGCAATTTTGGCAAAGAAGCTGCTCTTACCGCCGGGCTTGATATGGCCAACGGCGATGCCGTGCTGCTGATGGATGCCGATTTGCAGCATTCACCCGAACTGGTACCCCAAATGCTGCAGCACTGGTACAACGGCGCTGAAGTCGTTTACGCCGTACGCGAAAACCGCAACGACGAAAGCGCACTGAAAAAACTCGGTACCAGCCTGTTTTATCGAGTCGTCAATCGCAATGCGCGTTTCACCTTGCCTGAAGACGCGGGTGACTTTCGCCTGATGGATCGCAAGGTTGTGCTGGCACTGCGTCAGCTGCCTGAGCGCAACCGCTTTATGAAAGGGCTGTACGCATGGGCAGGTTTTCGCGCCGTGGCATTGCCCTACACACCGCGAGAACGCCTTAGCGGCAACTCGAATTTTGACGCGTTGAGCCTCGTCAACTTTGCCATTGATGGCGTTACATCGTTTTCAACCTGGCCGTTGCGGCTGATTTCCATCACAGGCATCATTTCAGCGGTAGTTGCATTTTTATACGGTGCCTGGGTGGTGTTTGAGTATTTTTACTGGGGGCACAAAGTTACTGGCATCAGCACCATCGTAGTGCTTTTGCTGTTGTTTTTTGGCATGCAAATGGTGTTTACTGGTGTGTTGGGCGAATATATCGGACGCATTTTTGAAGAAGTCAAACACCGCCCTGTTTACATCGTTACCCATGAAGATGGTCAAGGTCTGCCCCCAGCCGCCGATGCGCCCGAGCCCCCCCATCGTGCAGGAACCAATCCTGCGCAAATCGTGGCGCAATGCAGGTGCAAAACAGACGAACACCAGCAGCCTTTCTGATTGCTGTACAGTAAAACATCACTAAAAACTGGTTCAGCGTATAAAAAAGGGGCAAAATACCATTTATCTTCTGCTATTCGGAATTATCCATATGCCACCCTCACCACCACTGATCGATATGTCAGCCATGCAAGCGGCAGCAGACGCAGCCAGTACGCTGTTGCGCACAATTGCCAATGAAAACAGGCTGCTTTTGATGTGCCAGCTCAGTCAGGGCGAAAAATCAGTAGGTGAGCTCGAGCAGATTTTAGGCATTCGCCAACCTACCTTGTCACAGCAGTTGGGCATACTGCGCAACAAAGGGCTGGTTGCTACACGCCGCGAAGGCAAGCAAATCATTTACAGTGTCAGCGATGACAGAGCCATGCAGGTGCTTGTAACACTGTATGAACTGTACTGCCCCACAAGCAAATCCTGATTGCAGAAGCGCTTTACACCATTTTTCAGCTATTCCCCTAACAGGAAATTTCGCAACATGGGCTCGGATGGCGCCTGCCTTGAGCCACACATCGGCTCAAGTACCTGATGCTTAACAGGTAGAAAAATACCGCTTATCTCCTTCCAGCTTCCGTTTATCGGTTGCTGCCTTGTCAGGTTTGCGCGCGCATGCAAATATGTGCGCATGAGATACAGCAAAGATACCCCTCTTGTCGGCACTCCTTTTAAGGCAAATGCGTCTGCATGCAAGCAAGGCGGCTTTACCTTGCTGGAGGTGCTGGTTGCCCTCGTTATTTTTCTGTTGGGCTTGCTGGCTTCTGCCGGGTTAATGCTTTCATCGCTGCGATCGGTGCAGTTTTCGGGGCAATCGGTAGTTGGCACGAGCTTCACCCGCGAATATGGCGAACTGATGCAGCTTATCCCTTCTGCCGCATCTGCCACCTATAACACCACGGCAGCAGGCGACCTCAGCTTTCGTTTTGACACCACGGACACGGGATCAACCGCCGCAAGCTGCACTGGATCAGACAAAACATGCAGCCCCAAAGCCATCATGGCAGCCATGAAAGATGACTGGGGCAAACGTGTGCAATCTCAATTGCCGGGTGGCCGCGCTGTGGTCTGCCGCGATACTACACCCGCTACCGATGGCAACTACAGTTGGAGCGACTGCAACGGCGAAGGCGAGCAAATGCGCGTAAAGCTGGGCTGGCATAG
The DNA here is from genome assembly GCA_964618495.1 of uncultured Allobrachymonas sp. Classification (GTDB taxonomy): domain Bacteria; phylum Pseudomonadota; class Gammaproteobacteria; order Burkholderiales; family Burkholderiaceae_C; genus Brachymonas. The sequence goes on from CAZUBE010000010.1 coordinate 32,107, forward strand.
CAAGAAAATGAGTGACTCCGATTCCGGCTCAACAGATCAGGGCTGGATGACTGACGACAAGCCCCGCATGGTCGTCACCATCATGGGCAACCTCAAAGACTACGCAACACAAACACCATGAAGCATCCACTTTTTGCCCCCTTAAAGCGCCTGCCAAGCCTTGGCTCTGGCAAGTGTATGCGCGGCTTTGGCCTGATTGAGCTGATGGTTGCCATTACCTTGATGCTGCTGATTACAGCAGCATCGGTGGCGCTTCTTATGGCCAATAGCCAAGGCGCCCGCACAGTTGAAAGTGCCCTGCAAATGGACGATACCGCCCGTTATGCTTTTAAAATCATCGAAAACTCGGTACAAAACGCCGGCTATACCGACCTTGTACCCACCAGCGATAGCGGTCGAGTACACACGCTTTTTGCCGAATGCGCTGCCACTGCAGATGCTGTTCCCTGTCCAGTGCTGGGTTTTGATAATTCAAAAATCGAAGCCCAGAAAGAAAGTGACGACGACTCACTGACCGATTTCGGCGAAGAAGACTCCGCTGAGGAAAGTGCCAACAACAGCGACTCACTGGCTGTGCGTTTTGCAGGCTCTGGCACAGGAGCTGGTGATGGCAATATGGTTACCTGCACCGGTCAATCGGTACCAGCTTCCGAGCAAGACAGCGGCCTGGGGCTGAGCATTTTCTGGGTCGATACCGATTCTGATGGCGAACCTGCCCTCAAATGCACCAGCCGCGCCTATAACAGTTCTGCCGCCGGTATGGAGCGATCCACCGAAGTGCTGCTGCGCGGTGTTGAAACCTTTCAGGTCATGTACGGGCTTGACCTGTGCAAGCCTTCTGCCACGGCAACCGAGCCACCCGCAGATTGCTCCGCCACCGGACAAGACGGCATTGTTGACCGCTGGGTCAGCGCCGACGACGTAGAGGACGAAGACTGGAAACTGGTTCGTGCTGTACGCATTGGCATGGTTTTACGCGGTGCCGTGGGTAGTGCGCAAGACAAAAACACCGACCCTCTGTACCCGCTTGGCAAAGATTTTGTTGGCACATCAACTGAATCAGGACTCAAGTTCACCCCTCCCTCTGACACCCGCATGCGCCGCGTCTATACCAGCACCTTGATGCTGCGTAACGCTCCCCATTCCTGACTTACACAAAGCCATGAAACCCATATCCAACCGCCAAACATTCAAAGCGCAGCAGCACGGTATCGCCCTGATTTTTGTGCTGCTCATGCTGGCCATTGCCATGGGTATTGTGATTGCGGTAGCACACACGACCCTCTCGGGCAGCAAAGCCTCGCGCAACGACCGCGACCGGCAAATTGCCTTCCAGTCTGCAGAGCAGGCCTTGAACGATGCCGAACTTGATTTGATGGACGTCAACCTTACCAGCAGGGCGGCAAAAAGTCAGGGTGTTACCACGGGGCGCGCCTGCATCATTGGTTTTCCCTTCCCTAAAAGAGCGCCTGCACCCGATTATGCTGAGGTAGATGCTGGCTGCCATAAAAAAACAGAGGGTTACCAGCACGGCATTTGCGCACTTGACGGCAGCGCCACCGCTACGCCTCTTTACAAAATGATCGACTGGACTGTTGCAGAAACCAGCAATGATCGCCAATACGTTGTTTTTGGCGAATACACGGGTCGATCTGGACAGTTAAGCACCAACACTGGCATTGCGCCAGCCATGAAGCCGCGCTACATCATCATCAAAGCCCCGCCATTAAAAAGCAATGGCAGTGCTGCATTCAAGATTTACGCTCTTGGTTTTGGCTCCAACAAAAACACCCAGGTCATGCTCGAGAGTGAAATCCACAAACCCGGATTTGAGAAAAATTGCTACGCAGAGTGATAAAAAAACTGAGCAAACAACGCAACAAACAGCATGCTTTAAGTGAGGCAACCATGAAAACCAGATTACAGACCATTCTGCAAAAACTCCGCGCACCAGTGCTCGTATGTATCGCGGGCGGCTTGGTCATTGGCACGGCCATATCGCAAACTCCGGCAGTGCAGCGCGATACGATCGACACCAATCCGGGGCCCTTTGCCGTAGTAGAGCAGGGTGCCAACGTGATGCTGGCTCTGTCGGTTGAGCACCCTACTGTGGGCTTGGCCTACCGTACCGATTTTGATGCAAACAAAAACTATCTTGGCTATTGGGACCACACCGGCTGCTACAAATACAGAGATGCATCAGCGACAGATGCCTTGCAGGGCAATTATTTCTACCGCACCGGCACATGGAATGCAGCGCGTGAATGTAACCACAGCGGTGCCAGTGGCGAATACAGCGGCAATCTGCTGAACTATACCGCCTCATCGGCCATCGATATTTTGCGCCTGGGCTTAACGGGCGGACACCGCGAGGTAGATACTACAGGCCTGACTGTCTTATCCCGTGCTTATTTGTATCAAGGCTGGGCTTGGGCCAATAGCGCCTATACGCCAACACGTAAAATTCCTAAAGCCTCTCTGGGCAAACATATGCCTGCTGCACCAGGCGGTGTTTCTGTAGGCACTTATGTATATGCTGTTAATTGCCAAAACAAAATCTGGTTCGGTTCGCAAGATGCGAATCAATTTGGTGGTTGTATTGCCCCCAAACTTGGCTCGCAGGATTTGACCCTGGACGACTACGAAGCCGAAGTGGCCGTCAGATCGCGTGATGGAATACGTATCACAGACGGGTGCTCGGTTTGTTCAAGGGAACGGATGATTGCCGGGTTTGAACAAAAGGGTGATTCCATTACTTTCAAGAATGTGCGTGTGCCAACACCCGGGGATTATGATTTGTATATCAGGTATGGTCATGACCGCATAAATAATCCCCGAATCACGTACCAGGTTGGAAGCCAGACTGCACAGACTGTTTCTCTACACCGTACTCCGGGTTTTTGGGAGCCGCGCCAACTTGGCAAAATTGCGAATGTGCATTTCAGCGATACCGTGCAGGATGTCAAGTTGATGATTTATGGTGACAATAATACAGAGGCTTGGAACAATGCCTTCAATATTGACCTGCTTTACCAGCCGGTCAAAAAAGATGCCACGCCGCCAGCTTACTATGGCCAACTAACACCAGATTTTGGTTATCTTTATGCACGGGTCAAGGTATGTGATACATCCGAACGGACTTCTCGCACCGATCTGTGCCAACGCTACCCGAGTGGCAATTACAAACCGGTAGGCGAAATCCAGAAAAATGCCCAAAATGCGCGTATTGGTGCTTTTGGCTACCTGGATATCAATGGTCATAAAGCCAAATACGGCGGCGTAATGCGCGCACCGCTTTCGTATATCGGCCCATCCATGACCAATGCAAGCGGCATTGACGTTGCCAACCCCAATGCCGAGTGGGACAGCAATACCGGCGTTTTTATTGCCGATCCGCGCACTGGATACATTACGTCAGGGATGAAGGACGGCGCTACTGGCGGATTTACCTACAGTGGTGCCATCAACTACCTCAATCGCTTTGGCACGCTCAACCCGAGCAATCTGGGTTACTACAAGAATAACGACCCGTTGGGCGAGATGTATTACGAAAACATCCGTTACTTTATGGGCAAGCAACCAGCTGGCGCCGCCATCTCCGGTGTCGACAGCGTATCAACGAGTACTGCTGCAGGAGGTTTTCCTTTTTACAAAGTATGGAAGGATCCGATCACCAACCAGTGTCAGAAAAAGAACTTTATTCTTACCATTGGTGACGTTTATACATGGGAAAACAGCGATTTCAGTCTAGGTGAAGAAAACGGTGTCAACCCCGTAAACTCAATGAAAACCATTGCCGGCTACGAGGGCATCAACAACTTGTCAGATGTCTATTACCACGGTATTACCGTTGGCAAAAGGCTGGAGTGGGCTGGCGCTGCCTGGGCAGCCAATACCCAAAAAATCCGCAATGACTTTGACAAGGTGCGCGTAAGAACCTTTGCCATCGACGTGGATGAAAATGGCAATGGGAAAATAGATGGCAATACACGTCCTAATCCCAAGCCAAGACAAAGCTCCATGTATCTGGCTGGTAAGTATGGCTGGTTTGTGGGCGCCAACCCACAACCCCAAGCTGGTGAATGGGACAGCAAGGAAAGTGGCATACCTGACGGTTACGTCATCGCCAGCCAGGCAGAAAAACTGCTGCAGGGAATCAAGGACTTTTTCGCGGCTGTGCCCAAAGAAACGGCCAGTATTCAGTCCAGCGCTATCAGCTCGCAGTTGTTCAGTTCGGTAACGTCTGAAAATGCCATTTTCATACCCTCCATGAACCCAAACAACTGGTCGGGTTCGCTGGAAAAAAGAAAGATTATCTACAACAGCACAAGCCACAGCATCACCATGAACGCTGCGCCCTCTTGGGATGCAGCCACCATTCTGACAACCAACAAACTGCCAGATGGTTCTGCCGCAGTGGCATGGAACGACCGCAAGGTGTTTACCTGGTCAAGCGAGCCTGCAAAAAGAGGCGGTCAGGCATTTTCGGTTGCTAACAAGAGCAATCTCGATGCCGATGTGCTTGATGCCTTGAACAGGGATCCGTCCAAGCCTGTAGCTGCGCCTGCCGACAACAAGGCCAATGAGCGCATCAACTTCATTCTGGGCGATCGCAGCAATGAGGTCAGCGAAAGCGGAGGCATTTTCAGGAAGCGTGCTTCTCTGATGGGCGATATTGTCTTTTCAGGCCCTGTGTACAAAAAAGAACCGGATGCCATTTTTGGCAAAGGCTATGCAGCGTTTATGGCACAGACTGAGATTAAAAATCGCCGTCCTGCAGTGTATGTAGGTGCCAATGATGGCATGCTGCACGCATTTGATGCCGAAAATGGCAAGGAGCTGTTTGCTTATATTCCGCGTGCAGTGGCTGAAAAGCTCAACCGCTTGACTAACCCTACCTATGCCCATACCCAGTTTGTGGATGGCGTGCCCGCGGTGGGTGAGGCGCTGATTCACACCGACCATGCCTCAGCAAGCAGCACCAGCAACTGGAAAACTGTGCTGGTATCAGGCATGGGCGGTGGTGCACAGGGGTTGTTTGCGCTGGATGTGACCAAGCCCGAGAGCTTTGGTGCATCCAATGTGATGTTTGAGTTCACCGACCGCGACGACCCTGATATGGGCAATATCATGGGCAAGCCACGGATTGTGAAAATGCAGCGCGCCCTTGTTAGCGGAGGCACCACCACTTATGTTACGCGCTGGTATATAGCCGTGAGCAGTGGCTACAACAACTATGCTCCCGATGGCCATGCCAGCACCACAGGTACGCAGTCGCTGTTCTTGCTAAGCCTAGACAAAAAACCCGGCGACCCGTGGACACTGGGTACATTGGGTGCTGCCGACGATGCTTCGCACAATTACTACAAAATCAGTGTGAAACCACCCAACGCTCCTACTGTCGCCAGTAAGGAAGCCGTAGGTATGAGCAGCCCCGGTATAGTTGAAGACGTTTTCGGCAATGCTGTCGCCTTTTATACCGGCGACCTGGCTGGCCAGTTGTGGAAGTTCAACTTCAAGAACGGTATCAACTCTGTTACCGCTGACGATGCCGTTGTAACAGATTCTGGCGAAAAATTGCCGCTGGCTATTTTCAAAGACGCAACAGGCAAGGCACAACCTATTACATCTGCACCGCTGGTTTCTTTGGCGCAGCAAAAAGGCTATATTGTCATGGCAGGCACTGGCAAGTTCATGGAAGCCTCTGATGCAGCAAGTGCCAGCGGTACGCAGCAGGCTATTTATGGCATCTGGGATGATGATTTAAATGCAGCATCCGGCTACAAGATTACCCGCGACAAGCTCCAGGTAAGAAACTTCGATGCCACAGGCAAGACAGATAGCACGCCCTTTACTTTTGGCAGCACATCCGGACACAAGCTCGGCTGGGTAATCAACCTGAAGGAAAGCAAGGAGAGGGTTGTGGTTGAAGGCGCCTTGGAAATGGGTTATGCCAGTTTCAATTCGGTGCTGCCCAGTGCCGATGAGTGCTCTGGTGGTGGCACGGGTGCATCCATGACTATTGACCCACTGCAAGGCACGAGTACGCGTCTTCTGCATGAGAGCTTCCCCGGTACGCCCTTCTTTGCCTATCTGGACGATAGCGATGGCAGCTACAGTTTCGGTGCACGCTCATCTACCGGAAAACGCATTTACAAGATCAAGGTAAAACCACTGATGATTGGCTCCAACAAGAACCTGATCGAAGGTGCCAATAAAGAAATCAATGTGGCTGCCGGCCGTGTCGGATGGCGTGAAATCAGACAATTTCTGGATTGATAACCATGTTTAAAAAACACCTTCAACAAGCGGGCTTTACGCTGATTGAACTGATGATTGTGGTGGCAGTGATTGGCGTTTTGTCAGCCATTGCCTACCCTTCATATACCAATTATGTGGCGCGAGGCAAACGTGCTGAATGCAAATCTGGTGTGTTGCAAACCATGCAGCAGCAGGAACGCTACTTTACCCAGTACAACACCTACACCACAGATGCCACCAAGGTCAAAGGCTTTTCTGGTGATAACGCTGCCAACAGCGCCTGCACCATCAGTTCTGCCGCCTGTGCAGGAGGTGCGGCTTTGACCTCATGCATTGAGGTGCAGGCCACAACCACATTTACAGATGCGGCTCCAACCAAGGTCAAAGTCTTTTATCTGGATAGTAACGGCACGCGAAGCTGCAAACGTGAGGGCGCAGCACGCTACACTGTCACATCCAGTACGGGCAGCGACGACAATTGCTGGAAATAAGGTCAATCCATGAAACCCTGTCTACTGCCTGTGTTGCGCCAAAAGGGTCTTACCCTGATTGAACTGATGGTGACTCTGACGGTTATTGCTGTTATGGCAAGCATGGCAGCACCTTCATTCAGAACCTTTGCCGCCAATCAGTCGCTCAACAGCGTCGTCTCGGAAATGCGCACCTCGTTCGAGACAGCGCGCACTACAGCGTTAAGCCGCAACCGGCAGGTAACCGTTGCACCCATCTCAGGCAATAACTGGATGACTGGCTGGCAGGTGTTTGTCGATAGCAACAAAAATGGCTCTCTTGATGCGGGCGAAGAAGTGGTGCAACAGCATGCAGTCACCGACAAAAATCTGTCCACGTTTGCAAGCGAAGTCAACGACTGTAAACCCAATGCTGATGTTAAATTTTCTTATGCGGCTGACGGTTTTTTGCTTAGTGAGCACATGGGTGGCATTGCGGTAGAGCATGCCAATACAGAACGCAAGAAATGCGTTGCCATCAACAGGCTGGGTCGCGCAAGGGTTTGCGAGATCAAGGGTGGCGAGTGTAAATAAGCGCCTGTAAAAAACCGCTACCCAGCTTGCGTTGCAATTTGCTTGGCGGCTTGCTGTATCAGTGGGTACAGTGCGCTGTGCAACTGCACCACACTGCCCACAATCAGCAAAGCAGGCGATTGCAGCTTGGCAGTTTGCAGGTCTGTTTCGATGTTGGCCAGTGTACTGATGAGTACTTGCTGCTGCGCTGTAGTGGCGTGGGCAATTGCGGCCACAGGGGTGGCAGGCAAGTGGCCGTAGGCTATCAGTTCGCGGGCAATACGGGGTGCTTGGCCTAGCCCCATGTAAATGACCAAAGTGGAGTGGGGGCTTAGGTGTTGCACCCAGTCAAGGTTGCTGCTGTCTTGCTTGCGGTGGCCTGTGACGAAGCTGACCATTTGCGCGTGGTCGCGGTGGGTAAGCGGTATGCCACTGCTGGCAGCGGCTCCGAGTGCGGCAGTGATGCCAGGCACGATTTCGCACGCAATGCCAGCACGGGCAAGCTCCTGCAATTCTTCACCACCGCGGCCAAACATGAAGGGGTCGCCACCTTTGAGGCGCACTACACGCAGCCCTTGTTGGGCTTTATCAAGCAGTAGTTGGTTGATTTCGGCTTGTGTCAGCGTGTGGTTGCTGGCACGCTTGCCAACGCAAATGCGTTCGCAGGAAGCGGGAGCAAGGTCAACGATGCTGGGAGATACCAAAAAGTCGTACAGCAAAACCTGCGCCTGCTGCAGGCGTTTGAGGGCGCGAATAGTGAGTAGTTCAGGGTCGCCCGGGCCAGCGCCTACCAAGCTGACTAGTGCTTGCGCTGGTCGGCTGTATGGTGTGGGTATAAAAGAGTCGCTGCACATGCCTGTAAGTTGCTGAATTTCGGTTTTCAAAGAAAGGGGCATATTGTGCGCTGGAATGGTGATTGTGTTTAGGTTGAAGCAAGCACTTTACTTAAGGAAACGCTGATTTATTCCAGTTTCGTATAAAAAATGCAATCGCCCGTCATTCCCGCGCAGGCGGGAATCCACGGCTGCGCTTCTTATTGCAATGGATTCCCGCCTGCGCGGGAATGACGACTTTTTGAGTTTTCTCTTACATGAAGAATAAATCAGCGCTTCCTTAATTTTTGTAAATACGCGCCAATACGGGAGATTTTTTACTGTTCTCTAACCAGCGGGCAGATAGTAGGTGCAAAATGCATACTTATGAACATTGTGATACTTGATGATTATCAGGATGCAGTACGCAAGCTGGTATGTGCCAGCAAGCTTGATGCACTCAATGCCAAGGTCTACACCAATACGGTCAAGGGGGTAGGGCAGTTATCGGTGCGGCTTAAGGATGCCGAGATTATCGTTTTGATAGGCAATCGCACCAGCATAACCCGCTCGTTGCTGAGCAAGCTACCCAGATTGAGGCTGATTGTGCAGGCGGGGTGCGTGGGTAACCATATTGATCTGGAAGCCTGTACTGCCTATGGTGTGGCGGTTGCTGCCAATAGCCATGCACCACATGCTGTAGCTGAATTCACATGGGCGCTGCTGATGGCAGCCAGCCGCCGTATACCTCAATACAGCGCCAATTTGCGCCATGGTGTGTGGCAGCAGTCTGGGCTCAAGGCTATTTCGATGCCGCCTAATTTTGGTCTGGGAACTGCATTGTTTGGCAAGACGCTGGGTATATGGGGATTTGGCAATGTGGGGCAGATGGTTGCGAAATTTGGCCATGCTTTTGGTATGCAGGTGCTGGTTTGGGGCAGTGAGCGTGCGCGCGCTGCCGCCAGCGCTCAAGGCTATATGGCTGCCAGCGATCGCTCCCACTTATTTTCTGAAAGTGATTTTTTAACGCTGCACTTGCGCTTGACGGAGAGTACCCGGGGCATTATTGCTTTGTCTGATCTGATGCAAATGAAGCCAACTGCGGTGCTGGTTAATACTGCCCACGCCGAGTTGTTTCAGCCTGATAGTCTGGTTGCTGCTTTGAGCCGTGGGCACCCAGGCATGGCAGCGGTGGATGTGTATGAAAGCGAGCCTATCATGCAGGGGCAGCCGTTGTTGCGGCTCGAAAACTGTCTGTGCACACCACATGTCAGCTATGTGGAAGTAGAAAATTATGAGCAGTATTTCAGTGCTGCATTTGACAATATTCTTGACTTTATCGCGGGCAAGCCGAGTAATGTGCTCAACCCCGAGGCGCTGCAAGTTAAACGCAAATAAGGAACAAGCAAAGCATAAGTAAAGCACTGCCAAGGAAGTCTACGACTCCAGCTTCATCTAAAAATGCAGCCGTTTGTCATTCCCGTGCAGGCGGGCATGGTGGTTTTCTTGGCTTGGGTTTTGGGCAAAGGGCGCGGCTATGGGTGATGCGCGGCGGGTTTGCCTGCAATTGCCCTTACAATAGCGGGCGACGGGCCTTCCCGCATGGTGAAGCGGCCAAACGGGTCAGGTGGGGAACCAAGCAGCCCTAACTGCAAAGCCAGTGCCGGGGTCAAGGCTCGTCACCTTCTTTTTTGCATGCATATGTGCGTTGCCGTTTTTCTTGGCTTCGTTGTATTGCCTTCTTTCAACAGAAGGCTTTTTTGTTTTTGGGCCTTGTGATGAGTTGGCTTGCGTGGCGGCACATCAATTGGTGCGCGTTCGGTACGCATTTGCCAAGGGAGCGCTGATTTATTGCAGTTTCATATAAAAACGCAATTGCCCGCCTTTCTCGCACAGGCGGGAATCCATCCATATAAGGGGTGCGGCTGTGGATTCCCGCCTACGCGGGAATGACGACTTTCTGCGCTTTCTCTTGCATGAAGAATAAATTGGTACTTTACCAAGTTGCCCAGTTAGCAAGTTCCCAAGTTAGTCAGCAGATTGCGCCATGCCCCTGCGCCAAGGGCTGGCTGGGCGTGGTGTGTTTTATTGCCCGCGCAAAAATAGCGCATCGAGCTCGTGCATGGAGAGTTGACGCCATGTGGGGCGGCCGTGGTTGCATTGGTCGGCGCGCTCGGTAGCTTCCATCTGGCGCAGCAGCGCGTTCATTTCTTCAAGGGTTAGGCGGCGGTTGGCACGCACTGCGCCGTGGCACGCCATGGTTGCAAGAATTTCGTTGCGGGCGCGTTGCAGTGCCTGGCTTGCGCCGTGCTGGGCAAGCTCGGCCAAAACTTGCCGCGCCAGTGCTACGGGCTCGGCACGGGCAAGGGGCGCGGGCATGGCGCGTATGGCTAAGGTTTGCGCGTTGAGCGCGGTGATTTCAAGCCCGAGTTGCTCCAAGGCGCTGGTGCATTGCTCGGCGGTGGCTACTTCGTGCGCGGTGGCGGCAAAGGTGGCGGGGATGAGCAGGTTTTGGCGGTGCAGGGGTGCGTGCGCGAGTTGGTTTTTGAGTTGCTCGTAGAGGATGCGCTCGTGCGCGGCGTGCATGTCTACTATGACCATGCCGCTGGCGTTTTCAGCCAGTATGTAGATGCCGTGGATTTGCGCCACAGCATGGCCTAGCGGCCAGTGGGCGTGGGGCGGGTTGCCTGCGTTATCGGGCGTGGTGGCAGATGGGGTTTTGTCTGTGCTTTGCTCGGCGCTTTGTTCTGGGGCTGCTTGTGCGCTGGCGGGGACGTAGCCCCAGGGTGAAGCGCCTTCTTGCGCTTGCCATGCGGGGTAGTGCGGCTGGCTGGAGGTGTGGTGGTTGGGGTATAGCGCCATATTGCGCTGCTGCCATGCTGGCGCTGGATGGCTGCTGGTGTGAGGCGCGCCTGCAGCAAGGGTGAAGGTGGGGTCAGGTGTGTTTGCGCTTGAACTTGCGCCCGATAATGCGCCTGCCTGTGCCGCACGCGATGGGGCAAGCGCCTGCGAGATGGCTTGGTGCACGGCGCGGTGTACTTCGCGGCTGTCACGAAAGCGTACTTCGATTTTGGTGGGGTGTACGTTTACATCCACCCGCATGGGGTCGATATGCAGGTAGATTACCCATGTGGGCTGGCGCTGGCCGTGCAGCACGTCTTCATAGGCGCTGCGGGCAGCGTGGGCAATGACCTTGTCGCGCACAAAACGCTGGTTGATGTAGGCAAACTGCCAGTCGGCGCGGCTGCGGTTGAGGTCGGGCAGGCCGCAGCGCCCATATACGCGCACCAAGCCGCCTGCGGTGCTGGTGCTGTAGTCTACAGGCACGCTTTGCGCGATAAAGTCTGCACCGAGCACGTCGGCAATGCGCTGGTTGGCATCGAGCGTGCTGCGCCATTGCTCAACGAGTTTGCCTTCGTGCCAGACGGCAAAGCCAACAGCGGGGTGCGCCAGCGCCTGGCGGCGTACCGCATCAAGGCAGTGCGCCAGCTCGGTGGCATCGGTTTTTAAAAATTTGCGCCGTGCCGGGGTGCTGAAAAACAGTTCTTTGACTTCTACCGATGTACCTTGCGCGCGCGCGCCTGGGCGCATTTCGCCACTACGCGCATCCAAAAAATAGCCATGCGCGGCATTGGCTGTGGCCGAGAGTAGGGTGAGTTCAGAAACAGCGGCAATGGCTGCCAGAGCCTCGCCCCGAAAGCCTTTGGTGGCGACAGATTCCAAATCGTGCAGACTGCGGATTTTGCTGGTGGCGTGGCGTTGCAGGGCAACAGGCATTTGCTCGGGTGGTATGCCGCAGCCATTGTCTTCAACGGCAATCAGGCGCACGCCGCCAGCCATCAGGCGCACCGTGATTTGTGTTGCGCCAGAGTCCAGCGCATTGTCTAGCAACTCGCGCACTACGGCAGCGGGGCGCTCTACCACTTCGCCAGCGGCAATCTGGCTGATAAGCTCGTCGGGCAAAAGGGCGATGGGGCGGGGCTGGGTGGTCACGGTGGTAAAAGATGTAGGGGCAGATGCAGGGGTAAAAGATGTAGGGGTAGCGGGCAAGGTGCTTCAGGGCTTGCTGCATACTGGCAGCAGGAGCGCCATGCTGTTGTTTGAGGCGGGTAAATGGTTGCTATGGGGTGGTAAAACAGCTTGTTGCTGATTGTGCAGTAAATTTCTACGCGCTAGCCGTGATAATGCCAGATTCGCCACTACTTGCTATGTTTAGCCAGCACGCCATGCAGATTATCCAGTTCCTGTTTAGCTTCATCATCCACATCGACCAGCATTTGTTGCAACTGGTGCAAAACTACGGCGTGTGGGTGTATGCCCTGCTCTTTTTGATTTTGTTTGTAGAAACAGGCGTGGTGGTGTTTCCGTTTTTGCCGGGTGACTCGCTGCTGTTTATCGCGGGCGCATTGTGTGCTACGGGGCAGTTGAAATACCCTTGGCTGGCAAGCCTGCTGCTGGTGGCAGCCATACTGGGCGACCAGTGCAACTACACCATTGGGCGCTGGATAGGGCCCAAAGTATTTCAGTGGGAAAACTCGCGCTTTTTCAATAAAAAAGCCTTCGCCCAAGCCAACGCTTTTTACGACCGCTACGGCGGCACCACTATCATCATTGCGCGGTTTATGCCATTTATGCGCACCTTCGTGCCGTTTGTGGCAGGTGTGGCTGAAATGAGCCGCAGCAAATTTACCTTCTTCAATGTCACTGGCGGCTTTATCTGGGTGGTGGGCGTAACAGCAGCGGGCTACTTTTTTGGCAACATCGACTGGGTGCAGAAAAATCTTTCCATCATCATCTGGGGTCTGATTTTGGTGCCAGGTGTGCTGGCACTGTTTGGCGCATGGAAGGCGGGGCGTAAAAAAGCAGCCTGAGCCAACAATAAGCCACGCACGAAAGTAGTCACCATGCAGCAGCCCTTCGAAAGCCCCCTGCCCCCAGATAACGCCCGCCGCTTTGGTGGCATAGCGCGGCTCTACGGCGCAGCGGGCGCACAAGCACTGGCGCAGGCGCATGTAGCTGTTGTGGGCATAGGCGGCGTGGGTTCGTGGGCGGCTGAAGCACTGGCGCGTAGCGGTGTAGGGCGCATTACGCTGGTTGATATGGACCACGTAGCCGAGTCCAACATCAACCGCCAGCTTCACGCTACTGACCGCACACTGGGGCAAGCCAAAGTGCAAGCCATGTGCGAGCGCATAGCCAGCTACCACCCTGCATGCCAAGTCAGCACGGTAGACGATTTTGTTGAGCCAGACAACTGGCCTGCACTGCTGCCTGCGCCTGTTGATGCTGTGATAGACGCATGCGATCAAATGCGCGCCAAAGTCGCCATGGCAGCTTGGGCGCGGCACACCGCCACCCCCTTTATCTGCTCGGGCGCAGCAGGCGGCAAGCAGCAGCCTTGGCTGGTTGAAGTGGCTGATTTGGCACACGTCACCCACGACCCGCTGCTTGCCCAGCTACGCGCCCGCCTGCGCAAGCACCACCAAGCACCCAGCGGCGGCAAAGCCATGCAAATTGCCTGTGTTTTTAGCCGCGAAGCCGTACGCCAAAACCAAAACGCCAGTTGCAGCAGCAACGCAGCAAGCGGCAGCGTGAACGAAAGCGGCAACGATGGCAGCCTGAACTGCCAGGGCTACGGCTCATCCGTAGGCGTTACTGCCACCTTTGGCATGTGTGCGGCGGCATGGGTAATGCAGCAACTCGCTGCACGGCGCGGCGGGTAAAAAGTACGCCTTGCCCCCGCCTGCAAACCAGAGCAGCGTAGCAGGCAATTGCCGCTGCCCATTGCGCCATTGCGGGCAGGCTGACACAATGCGGCATTGCACCAAACTTTCATCTATGACCTTGCCAGCCACCCCCGCCGCTATTTCTGCTGCCACCCCCGCCGCCCTCCCCGCAAACGCCCTGATACTGGGCATTGAATCTTCTTGCGACGAAACAGGCGTAGCCTTGGTACGCACCGCCGCACAGCCTGCAGGCATACCGCAGCTATTGGCGCAAGGGTTGCACAGCCAAATCGACATGCACCAAGCCTACGGCGGCGTAGTACCCGAGCTAGCCAGCCGCGACCACATCCGCCGTGTAGTGCCGTTGGTGCGCCAAGTTATGGCAGATGCGGGGCAGCCGCTGAGTAGCCTGCACGCCATTGTCTACACCCAAGGCCCGGGGCTGGCAGGCGCATTGCTGGTAGGCGCAGGCATGGCCTGCTCGCTGGCCGCAGCACTGGGCAAGCCTGTGCTGGGCGTGCATCACCTTGAGGGGCATTTGCTCTCACCTTTTTTAAGCGCCGACCCGCCACAATTCCCCTTCGTGGCGCTCTTGGTATCGGGCGGGCATACCCAACTGATGCGGGTTGATGGCGTAGCCCGCTACACCCTGCTGGGCGAAACCATAGACGATGCCGCTGGCGAAGCCTTTGACAAATCCGCCAAGCTGCTAGGCTTGGGCTACCCTGGTGGGCCCGCACTGGCCAAGCTGGCTGAATCGGGCAACCCGCAAGCCTACGCCTTGCCGCGCCCGCTGCTGCACAGCGGCAATCTGGATTTTTCATTTGCGGGGCTAAAAACCGCCGTACTCACACAAGTCAAAAAACTCGGCGGCCAAAGCGGGCAACAACTCGGCATGCCGCTTGCAGCACAAGCCGAGCTAGCCATAGACCCGCAAGCCCGCGCCGACTTAGCCGCCAGCACGCAAGCGGCAATCGTTGATGTGCTGGTGCGCAAATCTATCAAGGCGCTTGATGCCACGGGCTTGCAGCGGCTGGTCATTGCGGGTGGCGTAGGAGCCAACGCCGAACTGCGCCGCCAAATGCACGCTGCCTGCGAGCCGCGCGGCGTGCGCCTGCACTACCCCGAAATGGCGCTGTGCACCGACAACGGCGCCATGATTGCCCTGGCTGGCGCCATGCGCTTACAAACTGGCGCAGACCAGGCGCAATACAACTACGCCTTTGGCGTGCAGCCCCGCTGGCCGCTTGAGGCGATCAACAAAAGTTGATGCAGTCTGTTTCGCTAAACTTCGCAGTCTGAAACGCAAAGAGAGGCCATAAGGCCTCTCTTTTTGCTGTTTGCAGTCCCGTTTGAGGATCTGGTGCAGCTTAGTGCTGCAGAATTTTGTTCAGGAAATCTTTGGTACGGGCCTGACGTGCATCAGGATTGCCAAAGAACTCTTCCTTGCTGCAATCTTCGAGAATATTGCCGCCTACGTCCATAAAGATCACACGGTTACTTACTTTTTTGGCAAAGCCCATTTCGTGGGTAACGCACATCATGGTCATGCCTTCGTTGGCGAGCTTGACCATTACATCAAGCACCTCGCCCACCATTTCAGGGTCAAGCGCAGAAGTGGGTTCGTCAAACAGCATCACGATTGGATCCATCGACAGCGCTCGTGCAATAGCAACACGCTGCTGCTGCCCGCCCGAGAGTTGCCCAGGATACTTGTCTTTGTGTGCCATGAGACCAACGCGATCAAGCATTTTCAGGCCACGCTCAATGGCTTCGCTCTGGCTGCGCCCCAAAACCTTGATTTGTGCCAGCGTCAGGTTTTCAGTGACAGACAGGTGTGGAAACAGCTCAAAGTGCTGAAACACCATACCAACGCGGCTACGCAGTTTTGGCAGGTCGGTTTTAGGGTCATGTAAGGCAATGCCATCAACAGTGATTTCGCCTTCCTGAAAGGGCTCAAGCGCATTGATGGTTTTAATCAGTGTTGATTTGCCAGAACCAGAGGGGCCGCAAACCACCACCACTTCACCTTTGCTGATAGAGGTAGAGCAGTTATTGAGAACCTGCACCTGTCCATACCATTTGCTGACATTTTTGAGTTCAATCATGATATTTTTTCCTGAATGGATTAACGAATGATAGCTACTTTTTTGTTGATATGTTTGACAATCAATGACAGGCCATAGCACATGACAAAATACACCACTGCTGCGAGCAGATACGATTCCACCGTGCGCCCATATTGTTTGCCAGACAAATCAAAGCCCTTGAGCAAGTCGTAGGCGCCAATGGCATAAACCAGTGAGGTGTCTTGTAGCAGAATAATAATTTGTGTCAGAAACACAGGCAGCATATTGCGAAAGGCTTGCGGCAAAATAACCAGTTTCATATTTTGCCCGTAGGTCATGCCCAGCGCCTGCCCTGCGTGCATTTGTCCGCGTGGAATGGACTGGATGCCTGCGCGTACGATTTCGGCAAAGTATGCTGCCTGAAAGGCAATAAAAGTGACCGTTGCGGAAAGCTCTTTGCGGTATGTTCCTGCCCCCAAAGCAGTGTAAAAGCTTGAGGGCATCAGCAGATAAAACCACAGAATCACCATCACCAGCGGAATGGAACGCATGGCATTGATGTAGATTTTGGCTGGAGTATATAGCAGCCTGTTACTGGATAGCCGCATCAGAGCCAGCACTGTGCCCAGCATGATGCCACCAACGGTAGCAACCAGAGTCAGTAGAAGGGTGAAATACAGGCCATTGATCAGGTAATGTGAAACGAGTTCCCAGGAGTAAAAGCTAAAGTCGATAGATCCCATGTTTATCGACCTCCTGGAGTGCTGCTGGCAACAATCAGGCCAGGAATGCGGCTGCGCTGCTCAATAAAACCAAACAAACGGTTTACGGCAAAAGCAGAAAGCATATAAAGACCGGTTACGGCAATATAGACTTCGTAGCTACGCGAGGTTTCTTCCTGTACTTGCATGGCGTATTGCGAGAGCTCGGCAATTGACACGGCAAAAGCAGCCGCAGAGTTTTTTACCAGATTCATGGCTTCGCTGGTCAGTGGCGGCAAAATGATACGCACGGCTGTAGGAATCAGTACATAACGGTAAGTTTGCCAGGTACTCATGCCAAGAGCCATGGCTGCATGGCGCTGGCCACGAGGCAGCGATTGAATGCCAGCACGCATTTGTTCGGCAATACGGGCCGAGGTAAAAAATCCCAAAGCACATACCACCAAAACAAAGCTGGGTAAATGCTTGAGTGCCGGAATAAATGCGGGTAATACAAAGTACCAGATAAAAATCTGTACCAGCAACGGAATATTGCGAAACAACTCTACCCAGGCATTGGCAAGCAAGAGCCAGAAGCGATTACCTGGCCGCTCAGGTGGCAGGGTGCGCAGCACACCGACAGCAACGCCTGTTAGCAGTGCCAGTACGAGCGCACAGGCCGATACGGCCAGCGTCCAACCCCAGGCTGAAATCAGCCAGTTCAAATAGGTATATTCATCGCCCCGGCCATAACAGCCAGGCACGGTTTCCATGGTGAGGGTGTCTGTACAAAAGACTTGCCAATCCCAATTTCCAGACATGGTTTCTCCGGCATATTGCGTCAGCGTCTCAGGGAAGCTGACAAAGCTGACAAACGACAAGGCGCCCCGTTGCCGAAGGCGCCTTTGTCAAGGACAAAAAAGCCTGATCACTTAGAATTTATAGTCTTCAGCAGGCTTGCTGTTGGGGTTAGCCCATGCCTCTTTGGTTTTTTCCGTCAGGGGCATGCCAATGACCACATTGTTGGGTGGAATGGGTTGCATAAACCACTTGTTGTACAGCTTGGTCAGTGAACCATCCTTGATCTGGCGCTTGATGCTGTTATCAATGGCCTCCTTGAACTTGGCATCGCCTTTGGGCAGCATGCAGGCAATCGGGTCAACCGAGAGCACTTCGCCTACGATCTTGAAGTTTTTCGGGTTTTTGGAACGTGAAATATTGCCGGCCAGAATGGAGCCGTCCATGACAAAAGCATCGGCCTTGCCAGTTTCAAGCAGCAGGAAACTCTCGGCATGGTCTTTGCCCATGATTTCCTTGAAATCGATACCATTGGCACGCTCGTGTTTGCGCAGAGCCTGCACCGAAGTAGTGCCTGTTGTAGTGGCTACATTTTTGCCGTTCAAATCCTTGATGCTGGTGATGCCGGAATCAGCCTTGACAGCGATGCGCACTTCTTCCACATAGGTGGTGACTGCAAAATCGGCATCTTTTTGGCGGGCGCGGTTATTGGTGGTAGAGCCGCACTCAAAATCGATGGTGCCGTTTTGCAGCAGCGGAATGCGGTTTTGCGAAGTGATTGGCTGATAAACCGTTTTCAGCGCAGGCGTACCCAGCTGCTTTTTCAGGTCTTCAATAATGCGCTCACCCATTTCGGTATGAAAGCCAACGTACTTGCCACCACCCAGTGTGTAGCCCAAGCCAGATGCTTCACGTACGCCGAAATTAACAACACCGGCAGACTTGATCTTGGCCAGTGTATCAACGCCTTGCGCAAACGCAGAGCTGGTAGCCAGCACGGCAACGGCAGCAACGGCAATCAGGTTCTTTTTCATGCAGAGACTCCTCTTGAGAAAAGCTGACGGTTAGTCAGCAAAGATTTTAAAGGCTTCAATTTTTTGACAAAATACATCCAGCAGATACCTTCAAACTGCTGTGGCGACTATTTGACTGAAGAACTATTTAAACTACGCAAAGGATTATACGCATTCACCTATTTTCAGATGCTTTTGCGGGTTACTGTTGGCAGGAATAGTGTTTCTTTTTTCTAGTCACAAAAAATTTATAAAAATTCTACCACCTCATCAAAAGGCAGTCTGCTTTTGGCGCTAGCAAGTGCTCCAGTTTTGCGGTAGCCAAAGACGACCATCATGCAACTTCTGTAGATGTTGGTATCAAGATTCAGATAACTGTCTAATGCCTCGTGATCAAAGCCACCAATAATGCATGAATCAACCTTTTTGCTACTGGCAGCAAGCACCATTTGCATCATTGCCAAATGGTTTTGCGCCTCTGCGTAAGCAACTTTTTTCCTCTCATCCATCGCCTCAAGAAACGGGAGGTAGGTGCTGACAGTCTTTTCAAAACGCTCTGCAGGCAGATTTCTTTTTTTCATTCTGTCTACAAAATAATCTTTGAAATCAAGTCGGGAAAGAAGAATCACAATAAAGTCGCAGTTTTTAACATGATTTTGACCATAAGCAATTTGTGCAATCTTTTCTTTTTGCTCTGGGTTTTGAGCAACCAGAAATTTCCACGGTTCAAGCCCTAAAGAGCTAGGAGCAAGTCTGGCCGCGTCAAGGATAAAGCGTATATCCTCTTGAGGGACATTTCTTTGCATGTCAAACTCTCGGCAGGCATATCTCTCATTGAGTAGTTCTTCCATTTGCATGTCCATGGCTCCTTCACGGTTGGTTTAAGTTCAGCTCCAAATTATTATGCTGTCAAAAAACAAGGCGCTCTACTTGTATGAAGAGCGCCTTGTCAAAAGATACCAGGTTGCTGATTAGAGCTTGTAGTCTTCAGCAGGCTTGTTGTTGGGGTTGGCCCATGCCTCTTTGGTTTTTTCCGTTAATGGCAAACCTACAACCACATTGTTGGGTGGGGTGGGCTGCATAAACCATTTGATGTAGAGCTTGCCCAGTGAGCCGTCTTTGATCTGGCGTTTGATGCTGTTATCAACAGCTTCCTTGAACTTGGCATCGCCTTTAGGCAGCATGCAGGCGATAGGGTCAGCAGAGAGCGACTCGCCTACGATTTTAAAGTTTTTCGGATTTTTTGAGCGCGAAATATTGCTGGCCAGACTGGCGTTGTCCATGACAAAAGCGTCGGCCTTGCCAGTTTCAAGCAGCAAGAAGCTCTCGGCGTGGTCTTTGCCCATGACTTCTTTGAAGTCGATGCCGTTGGCACGCTCGTGCCTGCGCAGGGCTTGAACCGAGGTGGTGCCTGTGGTGGTGGCTACGGTTTTGCCGTTCAGGTCCTTGATGCTCTTGATGCCCGAGTCGGCGCGTACAGCGATGCGGACTTCTTCAACATAGGTAGTCATGGCAAAGTCAACGTCTTTTTGGCGGGCGCGGGTGTTGGTGGTGGAGCCGCACTCCAGATCAACAGTGCCATTGAGCATCAATGGGATGCGGTTTTGTGATGTAACGGGCTGGTAGCTGACTTTCAGAGCTGGTGTGCCCAACTGCTTTTTCAGGTCTTCAATGATGCGCTCGCCCATTTCAGTGTGGAAACCAACAAATTTTCCGCCGCCCAAGGTATAGCCCAGGCCAGAAGATTCGCGTACGCCAAAGTTGATAACGCCAGCAGATTTGATTTTGGCCAGTGTGTCAACGCCTTGTGCCATGGCAGAGCCAGCGGACAGTAAAGCTACGGCAGCAACGGCCAGAAGATTTTTTTTCATACTAAGTTCCTTTTAGGTGCGTGAAAAAGCTGGAGGACAGCCAGAAAAGGTGAAAAATGGATGTCGCTCAAGCTGTAGTTGTTGATACAGTTGCTTAATCAAGGGCGGTAGGGTAGATACCGAACGAATCAAGCAGCACCGCTGCAACAGTGTTTTGCGTTTGAAGAAGCGGTTATTTGTTTGTAATACAGTTGTAATTCTACAGCACAGCTTTTGTTATAGAAAATTGGGCTTGTTGTCGCGGGGTCTTATGTGGC
Organism: uncultured Allobrachymonas sp.; assembly: GCA_964618495.1. Taxonomy (GTDB): domain Bacteria; phylum Pseudomonadota; class Gammaproteobacteria; order Burkholderiales; family Burkholderiaceae_C; genus Brachymonas. The sequence continues at coordinate 52,637 of CAZUBE010000010.1, forward strand.
GGCAACAGCAAGTGCGATAAGCGCGGCTAGAGCGCCTAGGGGACGAAAAAATCACGACAGTAGCAGCATACCAACAGCGCCAGCAACGACAAATCCTTTGGGCGCCAATTATGTTGGCACTGTTGCTGCCTGCTAAACAAAATAGCACAAATCAATGCGCGACACGTATTGAGCCCGTGCCGCGTTTGAGGCGTGATGCGCTTGCTTAGCCCAGCGCAGCCACTACGGCATCGCCCATTTGTGCGGTATTTACGCGGGTGCAGCCTTCGCTGTAGATGTCGGCGGTGCGCAGCCCTTGTTCCAGCACTTTTTGCACGGCTTGCTCAATGCAGTCGGCCGCTTGGGGTTGCCCCAGTGAGAAGCGCAGCATCATGGCAGCACTCAAGATGGTGGCTAGCGGGTTGGCAATTTGTTTGCCTGCAATGTCGGGGGCGCTGCCGTGGCTGGGCTCGTACAGACCTTGATTTTTGTCGTTAAGGCTGGCCGATGGCAACATGCCAATGCTGCCTGTGAGCATGGCGGCTTCGTCACTCAAAATGTCGCCAAACATATTGCCTGTGACGACGACGTCGAACTTTTTGGGTTCTTTGACGAGTTGCATGGCAGCGTTATCAACCAGCATGTGGTCAAGTGCCACATCGGGGTATTGTTTGGCGACTTCGCAAACAACGTCTTTCCATAGTTGTGAGGTTTCCAGCACGTTGTTTTTATCGACGCTGGTCAGGCGCTTGCCGCGCTTTTGTGCGGCTTGAAAGGCGGTGTGGGCAATGCGCTCGATTTCGGGGCGCGAGTAGCGCATGGTGTCAAACGCTTCTTCGGTGCCTGGGAAGTGGCCATCTACGGCTGTGCGGCGGCCGCGCGGCGTGCCAAAGTAAATGTCGCCTGTGAGTTCGCGAATCAGCAAAATATCGAGCCCCGCAATCAGCTCTGGCTTGAGGCTTGAGGCATTGACCAGCTCTTTGTAGCAGATGGCTGGGCGAAAGTTAGCGTACAGGCCAAGCGCCTTGCGTAGCCCCAAAATGGCTTGCTCAGGGCGCAGGTGGCGCTCAAGTTTGTCGTATTTCCAGTCGCCCACCGCGCCAAAGAGTACGGCGTCAGATTCTTGTGCCAGTTGCAGCGTGGCGGGCGGCAGGGGGTGGCCGTGTTTTTCGTAGGCTGCGCCACCCACGTCTGCATGCTGCATGTGCAGAGTCAGATTGAATTTTGAAGCGATGGCGTTTAAGACTTTGACTGCTTCGGCCATGATTTCGGGGCCTATGCCGTCACCTGGGAGGATGGCGATTTTCATGTGCTTATTTCCTGTCAAATGCTAATCAGAGAAAGGTTTTGGTCTGCTGTGCCAACGCCGTTTTTGCCAGCCAAGGCTTGCTGGCAAGGCGGTTGGCTTCGTAGGCTTTGATTTTGTCGATATGGCGCAGTGTCAGGCCAATGTCATCAAGCCCGTTGAGCAGGCAGTATTTGCGAAAGCCTTGCACTTCAAAAGGCAGCTCGGTGCCGTCGGGCTTGACGATTACCTGGCGCTCCAAATCAATGCTGAGCTGGTAGCCCACGCAGGCGGCCACTTCGTCAAACAGGTTGGCCACTTGTGACTCGGGCAGCACGATGGGCAGCAGCCCGTTTTTAAAGCTGTTGTTAAAGAAAATATCGGCAAAACTTGGCGCAATGATGCAGCGAAATCCGTACTGATCCAGCGCCCAAGGCGCGTGTTCGCGGCTAGAGCCGCAGCCAAAATTTTTACGTGCCAACAAAATGCTGGCGCCAGCGTAACGCGGCTGATTCAGTACAAAGTCTGGATTGGGTTGGCGCTCACTCTGGGGTTTGCCAGGTTCGCCGCGGTCAAGGTAACGCCACTCATCAAACAGGTTGACGCCAAAACCGGTTTTTTTGATGGACTTTAAAAACTGCTTGGGAATGATGGCATCGGTATCAACGTTTTCGCGATCAAGCGGAGCAACCAGACCTTGGTGAATAGTGAATTTTTGCATGGCAATTTTCTTAAAAGTGGCATGGGCAGCAGGTTAAAAATCGCCCATGCGTTTAAATAACAATCAACAGCTATCGGCACAAGCCCAGGGTGTTAAAAGCGACTGCGTTAGCGTGAATTTGGGTAGATGATTATTGCGCGGCCCGTTTGATTGCGCCGCCCGCTTTCTCGATATCCTGACCAACCCCTTGAATGGTGTTGCAGCCTGTAGCCAGCGCAGCCAGAGTCAAAGCCAGCAGAGTCGTTGCAATTTTCTTCATGGTGTGTTCCTTCAAGCAAGATTCAAAACAAAAACGCGGCAGAGCAATAAATTTAAATCAGGGTGCGTATATCTACAAAATGACCGTGTATAGCCGCCGCAGCCGCCATGGCAGGGCTGACCAGATGGGTGCGCCCGCCATTGCCTTGTCTGCCTTCAAAATTGCGGTTGCTGGTAGAAGCACAACGCTCGCCGGGTTCGAGGCGGTCGGCGTTCATGGCCAGACACATGCTGCAGCCGGGCTCGCGCCATTCAAAGCCTGCGGCCTTGAAAATATCGTGGAGGCCTTCACGCTCGGCTTGCTCTTTGACCAGACCGGAGCCCGGTACAACCATAGCCAGTTTGATGTTTTTGGCAACCCGTCGCCCCAGTTTTTTAACAATATCGGCAGCCTCACGCATGTCTTCAATGCGGCTGTTGGTGCAGCTGCCGATAAATACTTTATCAACATGGATATCGGCCAGTGGCTTGCCGGGGTCAAGGGCCATATAAGTGAGCGCACGCTCTATGGCATTGCGTTTATTGCTGTCTTTTTCCTGCTCGGGGTCGGGTACGCGGTCATTAATACCCAAGACCATTTCGGGGCTGGTGCCCCAGGTAACCTGTGGGGTGATGTCAGCTGCATTGAGAGTGACAACGGTGTCAAAATGCGCATCTGCATCGCTGTGCAGGGTGCGCCAGTAGGCAACAGCCTGCTCCCATTCGGGGCCGCCGATAAACTTGCCCGTGGCAGGATCGGTACCTGGAGCAAAGGGGCGGCCCTTGACATACTCGATGGTTTTGTCATCGACCGCTACCAAACCAGCACGAGCGCCTGCCTCAATGGCCATATTACAGATGGTCATGCGCCCTTCCATACTCAGGGAGCGAATGGCGCTGCCTGCAAATTCAATGGTGTGGCCTGTACCACCCGCAGTGCCGATTTTGCCGATGATGGCCAACACCACATCTTTGGCAGTAACGCCTTTTTGAAGCTGGCCATCAACACGAATAAGCATGTTTTTGGCTTTTTTTGCCAGCAGTGTTTGCGTGGCCATGACATGCTCAACCTCACTGGTGCCAATGCCGTGAGCCAGAGCGCCAAAAGCGCCGTGGGTGCTGGTGTGGCTGTCGCCGCAAACAACAGTCATGCCAGGCAGGGTAGCTCCGTTTTCTGGCCCCATGACGTGCACAATGCCTTGGCGCTGGTGCTGGAAAGGGAAATAAGCAGCTGCACCAAATTGCAGGATATTGGCATCCAGCGTGCTGACTTGCTCGCGGCTGGTTGGGTCGGTAATGGCATCCATACCGCGTTCCCAGCCTTGTGTGGGGGTGTTGTGGTCGGCAGTGGCAACAATCGAGCTGGCGCGCCACAGGGGGCGGTTAGCTTGACGCAGCCCTTCAAAGGCTTGCGGGCTGGTGACTTCATGTACCAGATGGCGGTCAATATACAGCAGCGCAGTGCCGTCTTCTTCAGTATGGATTACATGCTCGTCCCAGAGCTTGTCATAAAGCGTGCGTGCCATGCGTAATGTCCTTGTGTAATTGCTGTGTTGTTGGCCAGATAAATGCGGCGCAAGCGTGCATTTTGCCTGTCTGCTCGCATTTATGCCATGCCTGCCATAAACGTCCGTGTGTGCTGCTCTGGAATGTGGTGCTATCTACACGGATTTTTATGTTTGTGCCCGATGCTGTACCAGATATGTTACTGCGCGACCTGTTGTTAGAACAGGGAGTCTTTTGGATAGTTCTCAAATGCTTCTTCTGGAGAAAGCTTGACGGCCCAGTTATAGCATTTGTCCCATGCGGCACGGTATTGCTCATTGATGGGCTTTAACGAGGCACTCCATTGAGCAATATTGTTTCGCTCGGCTTCGGCGTTGATGGGAATGGGGATTTCCGTACAGCGGTCAACAAACGACTCTGGTCGGGATTCGGTGCATTTGGTGACGTTGTCTTTGGTGACGCAAGTTCTGCTTAAGGGGCCGTAGACTCTTTCTTTCTGGCAATGCTTGTGTATGCGATAGCCTCGCGCCAGTGTTTTTTGTGTTTCGGCAATATTTGATTCGAGACTGCTTTTCTCATGCCAAAGCGACGCAATGCGGCTTTGTTTTGCGCACACTTTCTGCGCTCTTTGGTCTGGCGACATTTCCTTGAACGTTTCCACAGTGGTGCAACCAGCAGCCACAAGTAAAGTGCTTGCGGTTAATAATCGGGCAGTATTGGCTTGGTAGGACATAACTGTTATTCCTTTTAAAGCATTATTGTAGATCGTAACAAAAGGCACGCAAACAGTGGCAGGCATAACTAGACAAGGCCATCCATATAGTTACAATGACGCAAAATTGGCGTAAAGCATGCCTTGCCCTTGCGGCTATGCCCTGCGCCCGTCATTTCTTCTTTTTTGTCTGCGAGAAACCATGCAAGTTTTGAAAGCACCACAGGCTCAAGTTTTATCTGCCCTGCAATCAGTCGCAGGCGTGGTAGAGCGCCGCCAAACGCTGCCGATTCTCTCTAACGTGCTGCTGCGCAAAAGCGGCGAAGTGCTGCAACTGATTACCAGCGACCTTGAAATCCAAATCCGCAGCACCGAATCTTTGGGCGGCGAAGCGGGCGATTTTCAAACCACCGTAGGCGCACGCAAGCTGATTGATATTTTGCGCACCATGCCTGCCGACCAAACCGTAACGCTTGAAGCGCAGCAAGAAAAAATGGTGCTCAAAGGCGGCAAAAGCCGCTTTACCCTGCAAACCCTGCCCGCGCAAGACTTCCCGCTGGTGCAAGAAGCTGCCAGCTTCGGCCCTGTTTTTAGCGTGCCGCAAAAAGTGCTGAAAAACCTGCTCACACAGGTATCGTTTTCAATGGCGGTGCACGATATTCGCTACTACCTCAACGGTATTTTGTTTGTAGCCGAAGGCAACATCTTGAGTCTGGTAGCAACCGACGGCCACCGCTTGGCCTTTACCAGCGCCACGCTAGAAACCGAAGTGCCCAAGCAAGAAGTGATTTTGCCGCGCAAAACCGTGCTGGAGCTGCAACGCTTGCTCAGCGACGCAGACGGCACGCTGGAAATGCAGTTTGCCAACAACCAGGCACGCTTTAGCTTTGGCAAGATGGAGTTTGTTACCAAACTGGTTGAAGGCAAGTTCCCCGACTACCACCGCGTCATCCCCAAAGACAACCCGCACCATGTTACGCTCGGGCGCGCACCGCTGCTAGCTGCCCTGCAACGCACGGCTATTTTGGCCAGTGAAAAATTCAAGGGTGTGCGTATGCATTTTGATGCCAACGTACTGCGTATTGCCTGCAACAACGCCGAGCAGGAAGAGGCGGTTGATGAGCTTGAAATCGAATACAGCGGTGAATCGATTGAAATCGGCTTTAATGTCACCTACCTGATTGATGCGCTCAACAACATTTCTCAAGAAATGGTCAGCATTGCGCTGCAAGACGGCAACAACTCGGCACTGCTTACCGTGCCAGAAAACAGCCAGTTCAAATACGTTGTAATGCCCATGCGGATTTAAACCACGCCTGACGTAACAGTATGCAGACGCGCTTTGGCGCGGTTATCAGACAAAGGCTTTGGCAACACAATTGTTAAGGCCTTTGTTTTTAAAGGATGCACACCATGCAGGCTTTGTTTGTTCACGGCATGGGGCGCTCGCCGCTATCGGGCTGGCCTATGCTGCGGCAGTTGCGTGCCGCTGGCTGGCAGACGGCGCATTTTGGCTATATGGCCAGTTTGCAATCGTTTGATGCCATTGCGCAGCGATTGTCCAGACGCATTGCAAACACCGCAGCGCAGGGCGGCGCGTATGTGCTGATAGGACATTCGCTGGGCGGGGTGCTGATTCGCGCCGCTCTAGCACGTTTGCCCGAAGGCACGGCTCGCCCCAAACACATTTTTTTGCTGGCTTCACCCATTCACCCTGCGCGGCTTGCGCAAAAACTTGGCAATAACCCTGTTTTTCGCCTGCTCACGCAAGACTGCGGCCAATTGCTTGGCTCGGCTCGGCGCATGGGCAGCATTCCCATGCCTGATGCGAATGCGCCAGTGACAGCCATTGTGGGTACCAAAGGCTTTTCTGGTCGATTCAGCCCGTTCGGGGTTGAGGTCAACGACGGCATTGTGAGCCTGTCTGAAGTAAGCTCCTGCCTTGCGACTGAACAAATCAGGCTGCATCTAAGCCACACATTTTTGCCCGCCAGTGCCGAGGTGGCGCGGATTATTTTGCGTTGCACCGAGGCAAAGCAGAACGCTTGATAGCTGTTTGCGGGCTGTTTGTTGCCATTTTTGGATGGCGCAAACTGGCGCTTGGGGTTAATCCTTCACATCTGTCTGGAAAGATGCACCAAGTCCGCGCCAAATCTGCGAAAATGGCGGGATGAGCGAATCACAAACAACCCCTGAAAACTCCAGCCCAGAAGTACAAAAAGCCATGCCAGAAGGCATCAATGACGGCAGCTACGGCGAAGGCTCCATTCAAATCCTTGAAGGGCTTGAAGCCGTGCGCAAGCGCCCTGGCATGTACATTGGCGACACCTCTGACGGCACTGGCCTGCACCATCTGGTGTTTGAGGTGGTCGATAACTCCATCGACGAAGCGCTGGCTGGGCATTGCGACGATATTGTCGTCACCATCCATTCTGATAACTCCATCAGCGTAACCGACAACGGCCGTGGCATTCCCACAGGCGTCAAAATGGACGACAAGCACGAGCCCAAGCGCTCGGCTGCCGAAATCGCCCTCACCGAGCTGCACGCAGGCGGCAAGTTCAACCAAAACAGCTACAAGGTATCAGGCGGATTGCATGGCGTGGGCGTATCGTGCGTGAATGCCCTGAGCCAAAAACTGCGCCTGACTGTGCGGCGCGAAGGCAAGGTACACACGCTGGAGTTTTGCCGTGGCGTGGTGCAAGAGCGCATCATTGAGCAAGTAAGCGGCGTAGAAATATCGCCCATGCGCGTAACGGGCAACACCGAAAAAACGGGCACCGAAGTGCATTTTTTGCCCGATACCGAAATTTTCAAAGAAAACAGCGATTTCCACTACGAAATTTTAGCCAAGCGTTTGCGCGAGCTGAGTTTTCTGAACAACGGTGTGCGTATTCGCCTTAAAGACGAGCGCGATGGCGGCCGTGAAGACGACTTCTCAGGTGCGGGCGGCGTGAAAGGTTTTGTTGAATTTATCAACGGCAACAAAAAAGTGCTGCACCCCAACGCCTTCCACGCCACAGGCAGCCGCCCTGCCGACAGCTACGGCGGCGTGCCAGGCACCGAAATTGGCGTAGAAGTAGCCATGCAGTGGAACGATGGCTACAACGAGCAAGTGCTGTGCTTTACCAACAACATTCCCCAGCGCGACGGCGGCACGCACCTCACAGGCTTGCGCGCAGCCATGACGCGCGTTATCAGCCGCTATATTGATGCCAACGAGCTGGCCAAAAAAGCCAAGGTCGAAGTCACAGGCGACGATATGCGCGAAGGGCTGTGCTGTGTGCTTTCAGTCAAAGTGCCCGAGCCCAAATTCAGCAGCCAGACCAAAGACAAACTCGTTAGCAGCGAAGTGCGCGCCCCGGTGGAAGACATCGTTGCCAAAACGCTCACCGATTATCTGGAAGAAAAGCCCGCCGACGCAAAAATCCTCTGCGGCAAAATCATTGATGCTGCCCGTGCCCGCGAAGCAGCCCGCAAAGCCCGCGAAATGACGCGTCGCAAAGGTGTGCTTGATGGCTTTGGCTTACCCGGCAAACTGGCAGACTGCCAGGAAAAAGACCCCGCACTGTGCGAAATCTACATTGTGGAGGGCGACTCGGCTGGTGGCAGCGCCAAGCAAGGGCGCGACCGCAAGTTTCAAGCCATTTTGCCCCTGCGCGGTAAAATCTTGAACGTAGAAAAAGCCCGCTACGAGCGCCTGCTCTCCAGCCCCGACATCATCACCCTGATTACCGCGCTGGGCACAGGCATAGGCAAAGCGGCTGAAGACAGCGGTAAAAGCTCAAGCGACGACTTCAACCCCGAAAAACTGCGCTACCACCGCATCATCATCATGACCGACGCGGACGTAGACGGCGCACACATCCGCACCCTGCTGCTCACCTTCTTCTACCGCCAAATGCCCGATTTGGTTGAGCGTGGCCACATCTATATTGCCCAGCCGCCCTTGTATAAAGTACGCCACGGCAAGCAAGAGCGCTACCTCAAAGACACCGCTGCACTCAACCAATACTTGAGCGACGTAGCCTTGGACGGTGCAATCATCCAGCCAGGCGCAGGCCGCCCCGCCATTGAAGGCGAAGCCTTGAAAGCACTGGCGCAAAAATATGTGCAAACCACCGCAGTAATCGACCGCTTGGGCGCATACATGGACTTGCATGCGCTGCATGCCATGGCTGGCTTTGGCGCAGGTGAAAGCAGCCTGCATTTGAAGCTCGATGATGCAGAGCAAGCCGCCGCTAGCGCCAGCGCACTGCAAGCCGCCATGCTCCAAGCAGGCAGCGATGCCACCGTTACTGCCACATTTGATGCACGTAGCGACAAACACTACCTGCGCGTAGCGCGTATGCACCACGGCAACGAACGCGCCAGCGCCATCACCCCAGAGTTCTTGCACGGCGCTGACTATGCCCAGTTGCAATCAGCCAGCGATACCTTCAAAAACCTGCTCGCGGCTGATGCCATGGTGCTGCGTGGCGAAGGCGAGCGGCAAAAATCCCAAGCCGCAACGGACATCCAGCAAGCCATGCAGTGGCTCATGCAGCAAGCCGAAAGCAGCGTTGCCCGCCAACGCTACAAAGGCTTGGGCGAGATGAACCCCGAGCAGCTTTGGGAAACCACCATGGACCCCGCCGCCCGCCGCCTGCTGCGCGTGCGCATTGATGATGCGATTGAAGCCGACCGCGTATTTACCATGCTCATGGGCGACGAGGTAGAGCCAAGGCGCGAATTTATCGAAATCAACGCTTTGCGTGCAGGTAATGTAGACGTGTAACTTGGCGGTTAAATAAAGTACATTCTCCTTAATGCATTAAGGAGAATGTTTGCAGTTTTC
>CAZUBE010000011.1:0-59600 GCA_964618495.1 uncultured Allobrachymonas sp.
GACAACCAGACCCCATGCGCCTTCCCAGCCATTTATGCCCTGCAACCCGCATAAATACTGGTTCTAGCATTTCCCAAATAATTTTTGGTATTCCTTTTGCGACTTCTGCGTAACTTTTGCGCCCTTTGCGTTCGCCCCCGTATTTCTCTGCGTTCGCTCCCGTATTCATCCAAACCAAGCAAACCCTCAAAACACCGACCACCAGCCCCCATGCGCCTTTCCAGCCATTTATGCCCTGTAACCCGCATAAACACTGCTTCAAGGCATTTTTAAATATTTTGGTATTCCTTTTGCGACTTCTGCGTAACTTTTGCGCCTTTTGCGTTCGCCCCCGTATTCCTCTGCATCCCGCCCCCGCATTTGCATTGAAACAAGCACCGCTGCATTCCAGCGCCGTTTTTTTTGCTCACGCCACAATCGGTTCCATTTCAAGCTGCACGCCAAAACGCGCATGCACACTGTCTTGAATGGCTTTTGCCAGCGCCATAACTTCTGCGCCCGTAGCACGCACGCCTGTTTCGGCATAGCGGTTAATCAGCACCAGCGCTTGCTTGGGGTAAACGCCCGCATTGCCCATGCTTTTGCCACGCCAGCCGCAGGCATCAATCAGCCAGCCAGCAGCCAGTTTGGTGCGGCCATCGGGCAGGGGGTAATGCACGGCGGCAGGCGCGTGCGCGAGGATGCGGGCGCATTGCTCGGCGCTAACCACTGGGTTTTTAAAGAAGCTGCCCGCATTGCCGATGTTGGCGGGGTCTGGCAGTTTGGCGCGGCGTATGGCTACAACCATGTCAAACACTTGCTGCGCGGTGGGGTTTGTGATTCCTGTTTCTGCCATTTTGCGCTGGATGTCTAAATAGCCCAGCGCAGGCTGCCAGCGTTTGGGCAAAGCCAGCCGCACATGGGTGATAACGGCTTGGCCAGCCAGCCCGCTTTCGCCATCTGCCGCAGATGCATCATGGGGGCGGCGCTTGAAGATAGAGTCGCGGTAGCTAAAGCCGCACTGCGCCGCATCCAGGCTGAAACTGTGCCCTGTGCGAATATCAATGGCATCAAGGCTGTGAAAGCGGTCTTGCAGCTCCATGCCATACGCGCCAATGTTTTGCACGGGAGCCGCGCCCGCCGTGCCTGGGATAAGCGCCATATTTTCAAGCCCCGCATAGCCTTGCTGTAGCGACCACGCAACCAAGCCATGCCAGCTTTCACCCGCGCCAGCTTGCACGATGTAGTGCGTGTCATCTTCATCCACCAGCGCCAAGCCCGGAATTTCGATTTTAAGTAGCAGCGGCTGCACATTGCCCGTAAAGATGGTGTTGCTGCCACCACCCAATACCAGCAAACCTTGCTGAAGCAAATCGGGCTGCTGCGCCAGTGCCTGCAACTGTGCGGGGTGCTGCACGCGCAGGAGCTGGCGTGCGCGCGCGGCAATGCCAAAAGTGTTGCAAGACTCAAGCGGGGCGTTGTTTTCAAAATGCAGTGTATTCATAGCGGATAATTGTCGCATCAGCCGCGTGTTATGGCTGCATTGTTGAGAGGAAAAATACTATGCCATCTTTTGATACCGTTTGTGAAGCCGATCAGGTTGAAGTAAAAAACGCTGTAGAAAACAGCGCCAAAGAAATTGCCACCCGTTTTGACTTCAAAGGCACGAGCGCCGCGATTGAAATCAAAGATAAAGAAATCACCCTGTTTGGCGATGCCGAGTTCCAGTTGCAGCAAATTGAAGACGTTTTGCGCAACAAAATGACCAAGCGCAATGTGGATGTGCGTTTTCTGGACAAAGGCGCGGTGCAGAAAATGGGCGGCGACAAGGTCAAGCAAGTCATCAAGGTGCGCAATGGCATTGAGAGCGAGCTGGCTAAAAAAATCCAGAAAACCATCAAGGAAAGCAAACTCAAGCTGCAAGCATCTATTCAAGGTGAATCGGTGCGCGTAACTGGTGCCAAGCGCGATGATTTGCAGGCGGCTATGGCGCTGATTCGTAAAGAAATTACCGATGTGCCGCTGAGTTTTGATAACTTCCGCGATTGATTTTTCACCATAATGCAAAAGCCAAAGCCATGAAGCGTTTCACTCACAAAAGCGTATTCTGCGTCGCAACTGCCATTGCATGTACGCTGACGGTAGCGGCAGCACAGGCGCAAAATGTGGCGCTGGCTGGCATGATGGGGAAAGTTCCTTTGCTGGTTATCAATGGATCTGCGCCTAAAGCAGTGCCTGTGGGGCAGAGCCATATGGGGGTCAAGGTGCTGGCGGCTACCGGCGATCAGGCTACGCTATTGAATGATGGCCAGCGCCTTACGGTAAAGCTGGGTGAGTCACCCGTTGATGTAGGTGGTATCTCTGCATCTGCCAGCCAAGGTGAAGACGTACTAGGCGATGTTCGCCGGATTGTGCTGAGCCAGACGAGCGGAGGCCATTTTTCTGGCAATGGCACCATTAATGGCAAAGTCATGCGCTTTGTTGTGGATACTGGTGCAACTTATGTCACCCTGGGTGCTGCTGATGCAGATCGCATGGGAGTTAACTACAAAAGTGGGAAAAGAGTCCCCATGCAGACAGCCAACGGCATCAGCGTAGGCTGGACGGTCAAGCTCGGCAGTGTACGTGTAGGGAGTGTACAGATTCATGAAGTAGATGCTGTAGTCACCCCAAACAATATGGGCTTTATCTTGCTTGGCAACAGCTTTCTTAACCGATTTGCCATGACCCGCAACGGTGAGCAGATGATTCTGGATCGCCGTTACTGAGTCAGCCCAATGTGCATGCGGCAGACGCAGCGGTGTATCACGCAGTTTTTTTCTCGCCGATGCGGGGTTCTTGTCTGGCCAGCAAGCGCTGGATATTGGTGCGGTGTCGCCAGAATAACAATGCACACAGTACCAGCATGGTTAGCAAGACAGGCGGATGCATAGGCCACCAGCCAAGGCGGCCAAACAGGTAGTAGCCAGGCGCTGCTGCCAATGTGGCAAGCAAGGCAGCCAGTGATGAATAGCGCAATACCACGGCTGTCAGTATCCATACGCCGATAGCCAGCAAGCCAACAGGCCAAGCCCAGCCCAGCAATACGCCTGCCGCTGTGGCTACGCCTTTACCACCCTTGAAATTAAAAAACACAGGAAACAGATGCCCGATAAAGGCGGCGATTCCTGCCAGCGCAACAGCCCAAGCATCTGCTTGCCATGCGCTGCCAAAGTGCACCACTATAAAAACTGGCAGCCAACCTTTGAATGCATCCAGCAATAAAGTCAGTGCGGCAGCGCCCTTGCTGCCACTGCGCAAGACGTTAGTGGCACCCGGATTGCCGCTGCCGTAACTGCGCGGGTCGCTTAAACCCATCAGACGGCTGACGATAACAGCAAAACTCAATGAGCCCATTAAGTAGGCTAGTGTGGTGGAAAGGAGCGTCATGGCGATTTGCATGGCAAGATATGTTGTGAAAGAAAAGCCGCTATTGTGCCAGTGCACAATCCACTGGTGTGGCTTGCAGCAGGCTGATACAAACTTGTGGGTCAAGCATTAGCAGATAACCACGCCTCCCGCCATTGATAGCAATGCGCGGCAAAGACAGGATGCTGCGCTCGATAAACACAGGCATGGCACGGCGCACCCCAAACGGCGAAGTGCCACCGACTTGGTAGCCACTGTGTCTTTGTGCCACATCTACTGGGCAGGGGGTTATTTGTTTAGCGCCAATTTGTCTAGCCAGATTTTTGGTAGATACGTTGTAATTACCATGCATCAATACGATCAACGGTTTGCTATCCTGATCTTGCATCACCAGCGTTTTAACAATACTAAACGGGTCTAGCCCAAGCGCTTCAGCACTGTGCTGTGCTCCGCCGTGCTCAATCCATTCATACACAAGCTCCTCAAAGGCAATGCCATGCTTGCGTAATACTTGGGTGGCTGGCGTTTCGCTGATATGTGTTTTTTTGGCCATAGAAAAGTTGTTGTAGGCATTTGATAGTTCAAGGATTTTTCGCGTTTGGAATAATTCGACAATGCGCTGAATGTGTGCGAAAAGAGGCTCACCGCATTATCAGTACGATAGAAATCGCAAGCACAGCATGCTTAACCATACGCCGCCGCACAGCAAGCAGCTCAATAGAACAGCAGCACTGCCAAAATCTTTGGCTTGTTTGGAAAGGGGGTGTATTTCATAACTGATACGGTCAATAGTGGCTTCAATACCACAATTGATCATTTCAACAATTGGTACGAGTGCCAGCACCATAATCAAGATGGCGGACTCAAGCCAGTTGCGACCCAGAAAAAATGCCAGAACAACGCCTGGTACGGCTAAAGCCAGCTCTAACCTGAAGGCCGATGAGCTACGTATGCCTGCAGCCAAGCCGTCCAATGAGTATTGCAGTGCATAGCGCAACCGAGTCAGGCCTCGACGCTGTTTTTGGGGATGCTCAGAAAAATTCATGACTATGTGTAATGACTATGTATAGAGTGTGCCCAAACAAGTATTGTTCCGTAAAGACAACGAAGCGTGCTGTTTTTCACAGTGTATAAGGTGAAAATAGTGATGATTTGCAACAGGGTCGTCAGCGTTTGTCAGTCTTCTCCGTGTTTCCCCTTATAATCTGTGGAAGGAGAAAGTTTAGCCTTCTTCTTGTTTTTGCTGCCAGAAATTGTTTTTCATCTATGGAAAGCTGTTGCCTTCACATTTGGAAAGTATTTTCCGGCAGGCGAAAGAACAATTTCCGGAAATTGTTTTCAAATCAACATTTTTTTTGAAGGATCGACAATGAAAAAGTCCCTCGTTCTCGCCGCTGTAATCGCTGCTGCTGCTCTGGCTGGCTGTGGTAAAAAAGAAGAAGCTCCAGTACCTGCAGCTTCTGAAGCTGCATCTGAAGTTGTTGCACCTGCAGCATCTGAAGCTGCATCTGCTGCATCTGAAGCCGCTCCTGCTGCATCTGAAGCCGCTTCTGAAGCCGCTCCTGCAGCATCTGAAGCTGCATCTGCTGCTTCTAACTAATCGGATCTTCCCTTTGGTTAAAAAAGCCACCTTTCAGGTGGCTTTTTTTGTATCTTTAGCTTGCGCAGCAATTAGATTTGGCTGCTCCACACTTAACGTACATCAATCCTTTGCCAGAGTACCTGCGTTTTGGTTGGCTGCGCACGCATAATTTGTCCGCGCGGTGGTGTGGACAATAAATCCCAGTCGCTTAGCACCATGCGGCGTAAAGCTTCGCTGGGGCTGTTGCTGTGTAGATCATGTTCGTCTGGACGGTGGGTATGGCCGTGGAGCAGCAAGCTGCATTGATGGGTTTGCAGCCATTGCGCTGCCTGTGCGGCATCAACGTCGGCGTAGCCTTCTACACCCAATGCTGTTTTGCGCATGCTGCTTTGTTGGCGCAGTTGACGAGCGAGCTGCAAGCGCTGCTCCAATGGCTGCTGTAAAAAATGTTGTTGCCAGGCGGGGTTACGTACTTGGGCACGAAATTGCATGTAAGCAGTGTCGTCAAGGCACAGGGCATCGCCGTGGCTAAGCAAGATGCGGGTAGGCGCAGCAGTTGCATCGGCTGATGGTATTTCGAGCGTGCAGGGGTCGTCAAGCAAGGTAAGCCCGGCGGCTTGGCAAAAGGCATTGCCTACTAAAAAATCACGGTTGCCGCGCATGAAGTACATGCTTTTGTTGCGGCTAACGGTTTGCAATGTGACAACTAGCTGGCGTTCAAAGGCAAGTTCGGGGTGTTGCAGGGCATCGTCACCAGCCCATAGCTCAAGAATATCACCGAGTAAAAAGATTGCATCGGCTGGCGTGCTGTGCAGGTATTGCTCAAAGCTGTGCCATGTGGCATCGGTTTGTTGCAGATGCAGGTCAGAAACAAAGTCAATGGTTTGCCATTGCGCGGGTGCTGTAAGGTGGGTTAGAGCCATTTGCAACTGCCTGAATGGGGGCGGCGCGAGGCTGGTGCTTGGGTAGTTGGCGCCAGCCTGCTGAGCCAAGGGTTTAAAGGACTTCGGCTTTTTCGATCAGCACGTCTTCGGTGGGTACGTCATCGTGCATGCCACGGCGGCCTGTGGCTACTTTGGCGATTTTGTCTACCACGTCGCTGCCTTCAACCACTTTGCCAAACACGGCATAACCCCAGCCTTGTGCGGTGGGGGCTGTGTGGTTGAGAAAGTCGTTATTGGAAACGTTGATGAAGAATTGTGCGCTGGCTGAGTGTGGTGCCGATGTGCGCGCCATGGCGATGGTGTAAACATCGTTTTTCAGGCCGTTGTTGGCTTCGTTTTGGATTTCGCTGGCTGTGGGCTTTTGCTTCATGCCAGTGGCAAAGCCGCCGCCTTGAATCATGAAGCCTGGAATGACGCGGTGAAATACGGTGCCGTTGTAATGCTCTTTTTTGACATATTCCAGAAAATTGGCCACGGTAATGGGGGCTTTTTCTGCGTCGAGCTCAAGCGTGATGATGCCGAATTTGGCAATGTGCAGGGCAACTTTGGGTGCGCTCATGAAAGTGTATCCATTCATTGATAAGAGGAATAAAACCCGCAAAGTACATGATGCGGGCAGCAAGGGAAACAAGGTGCGCAGTTTACTTTATCTGCGTGGCCGACAAAATGGTAACGGTGGTTTTTGGCACGTCGCTGGGGAATGGGCCGCCCGTGCCAGTAGGCAGGTTGCGGATTTTATGGACTACATCCATGCCGCTGATGATTTTGCCAAATACGGTGTAACCTGCCAGTTGCGGGTGGTTTACCAGTTGGGCGCGAGGCACGTTGGGGTAAGTCTTGCCTTGGAAGGTGAATTTGGCTACGGGGTCGCCATCGGGGATAGGGGTGGGGTCGAGAAAGGCGTTGTCTACCACATTGATAAAAAACTGTGCAGAAGCAGAGTTGGGGTCGCTGGTGCGTGCCATGGCGACTGAGCCTGTGGTGTTTTTCAGCCCAGCTTTGAGCGCCTCTCGCCCTTCGTGCGCAACTGGGGCGCGGGTTGCTTTTTCGGCGTATTTCGCATCGTAACCGCCGCCTTGCACCATGAAGTTGGAAATTACGCGATGAAAAATAGTGCCGCTGTAGTGCTTGCTTTTTACGTATTGCAAAAAGTTGTTGACGGTTTTGGGGGCGGCTGCTGGGTAAAGCTCCATCACAAAGTCACCTTGGCTGGTGCTGAATTTGACTTGCGGATTGGGTGTAGCAGTGGCGTTGTTGGCAGCAACTGCCAGAGTGCCAGCGGCCAGGCAGATGGATGCCAGTGCAGTTTTAAGCATTAAACGGCGCAGGAACATAGGGTCTCTTTCGAAAAAAACGATGAAGAAGCTGCAGCTTGCCAGCAGTGTGCATCAGCAGCCATGCAGCGCAGAGAGGTGTGCGCTGCTTGATCTCAAGTCTCGGAGTTAGCTGTGTGATTCAATGCTGGCAAAAGCCTGTATGACTTCTGGCGGTGCTTGCACCAGCTCGATTAACACACCTTCACCGCCAATAGGTGATTCTTCGTTGCCTTTGGGGTGGATAAAACAGATGTCAAAACCTGCGGCACCTTTGCGAATGCCGCCTGGGGCAAAGCGTACGCCCTGTGCGCTTAGCCAGGCAACGGCTTGTGGCAGGTCGTCAATCCACAGGCCAACGTGGTTCAGTGGCGTGGCGTGCACAGCGGGTTTTTTTTCAGGGTCAATCGGTTGCATCAAATCGACTTCAACCTTGAAGGGGCCTGCGCCTATGGTGCAGATATCTTCATCGACGTTTTCGCGCTCGCTTTGGAATGTGCCTGTTTTTTTCAGGCCAAACATATCAACCCACAGGGTTTGCAGGCGGTTTTTGCTCAAGGCCCCAATGGCGATTTGCTGGATACCAAGAACCTTGAATGGACGTGTGGCAGCGGTCATGTTGTTGTCTCCTGTGCAGATGATAAATGGGTTAACTGATCAAGCAGGGATTGTGCAGCAGCCAGTGCGGGTGCTGAATCAAAAATGATTTGCAAGGTTTTTTGCCGGCCTGCTGCACCATGCAGCAGTTGAACCTGTTTTTTAGGTACAGAGAAAAGTTTGGCAGCCCATGCGATTAAAGCTGTATTTGCTTTGCCATCAACTGGTGCTGCTGCCAGACGTACGCGCAAAGCGTTGCCATACAAGCCAGCGGCTTGTGTGGTTTTTGCGCCTGGTGTAGCGTGGATAGAGAGCTTGAGTATAAAAGGCATGCGGCAGTGTTATTACATCATGGCTTGTTTTCTGGCGCAGATTCTGCCTGTTTCTTTGTCGGCATGAACCAGCGTGCACTCCATAAGCCTACTTCGTACAGCAGGCACATTGGCACAGCCAGCGCGAATTGCGAAAGCACATCGGGCGGAGTAAAAACAGCGGCAATGCCAAAGGCCAGCACAATGAAATATCTGCGGAATTTTTTGAGCTTTTCTATCGAAACCAGCCCAAAGCGTACCAGCAACATGACTACGATTGGCACCTGAAACGCCATGGCAAAAGCCAGATACATAGAAAGCAGCGCCTGTACATAAGCTGCTACATCGGGGGTGGCTGCGATGGAGTGGGGCGAGAAATGTTGAATGAAGCCAAATACACGGTCAAGCACAAAAAACTGTACAAAAGCAATGCCGCAATAGGCCAGAAAGCTGCCAAAAATAATCAGCGGCAGCACAAAGCGTTTTTCATGGCGATACAGGCCAGGAGCAATAAATGCCCATATCTGGTACACCACCCAAGGCATGGCTGCCATTACACCCACCAGCAAAAGCACCTTGAGCGGAATGAAAAATGGAGAAAATACATCAACAGCAATCAGCCGTGCATCAGATGGCATATGGGCACGGATAGGGCGGGCGATGAAGTCCAGCAGTCCATCGGGCCCCGGCCAGATAGCCAGTGCAATGGTTGTGCAGGCTATGCCCAGCACGCTGTATAGCAGGCGTTTGCGCAACTCCAGCAAATGCTCTATGAGAGGCTGTTCTGTGCCTGCCAGCTCGTCTTGCGGAGAGTGAGAGTCAGTCATGAAGCGCAGGGAAAATGAGCAGAGAAAGAGCTATTGATCAACGGTATGACAATATGGGCAGTGATTGGCATAGCTGACTAGGATAGCGGTTTTTTAGGGCGATACCGAGCCACACGTGCAGCACCCGACAAAGCGCTGGTACGCACCCGATGGCGTGCCTTGTACCATTGCGGGGTGGCAGCGCGTTTAATGCGCCAATTTGTGCGTGTGGGCTGCCTGTTTGTTTCTATGGCTGATGGCGAATGCACCCAATGGCTGCAATCTTCCACATCTTCCACGTCATTGCAGCTATTGAACATTTTGGCTGCGCCTAAATCATGGCGCACCTCAGCGGCCATGCTGTGCAAGTCGCGTTCGAAATTGCTTGCCGTCCGCTGCATATCCTGCTTCATGCGGCGCAATTCGTCTAGTTCGGTCACCTGATTAATCTCTGCCTTCAGCCCATTGACGTAGCGCTGCAAACGACCCAGCAAGGTGCCTGCAGTACGCGCCACTCCTGGCAGCTTGTCAGGACCCACAACCAGCACAGCTACGATGCCGATCAGTGTTAGCTTGGAAATACCCAGATCAATCATGAGCAGCTATCAATCCGTACTCATGGTTTGGTTTGGCTTTGCACATCAATGACATTGCTGTCTTGTGCAGGCGGCGTGCTCTGGTGGGTAACGCGAGGTGGCTCGGCTGGCGGCGCAGGGGGTGGAGTTTCGCCTTCGCGCATTCCTTCTTTAAAACCTCTGACAGCACTGCCCAAATCTTTGCCAATATCTTTGAGCTTGCCAGTGCCAAAAACCATCGCCACAATCAATAAAAATATCAACCAGTGCCAAATGGATAATGCTCCCATTGTGATGCTCCTTCTGTTAACTTTTTTGATTGTAAACCTTGCGGGCATCGCAGAGTGCAATGTGTATTTGCGTATCAGTGAGTGATTGCAAGGTTTGACTTGATTTGTGATTTTTTTGTGAAACCTGCCAAAAACCTATATAATGGAGAGCTTCGGGCAAATTTATTCGTCCGACCATCTTCCGCCTGTTAAGGCATGTTGCTTGCCAAAGTGCAGCAGCTTGCCGCAGGCGGACTTTCATTCCACGCCTTTCATCGTGCTTTGCGCTGGCGTGGTTTCGCGGGTGCAGCTTGGCAGTATGGTGCAGGCTGATATTCCCCTGCTTGCCACCATAGTTTGTGGAGATGCGTCATGCAACCTTCTGTTCACACCCTCATCCCGCCCCAGTCTGCCGTGCAATCGGGACAGATAGCGGCTGTTGCGCGTAAAGCGCCTGGCTTGCACCTTATTGGTGATTTGTACGGTTGCAAGGGCAATCGCCAGCTAATGGTAGATGCAGTCACCCTTGAAAATTTCTGCAAACAAGCCGTGGCTGATGCTGGTCTGACAGCAGTAGGCAGCTTGTTTCACAGCTTTGGCGAGGGTGAAGGCGTAACCGGTGCAGTTGTTTTGGCGGAGTCGCACTTGGCGCTGCACACTTGGCCTGAAGACGATTACGTTACCTTAGACGTGTACGTTTGCAGCTACACCAACGACAACTCGGCCAAGGCTGAGCGTTTGTTTGAGTTGGTCATGCAGGCGTTTGCGCCCAATGAGCCGCACTTGCACCGCGTGGTGCGGGCATGAGCAGCATAGCAGCGCCCGATATGGCAGCCGCACAGGAAAATACCTTTGCGGTAGAGCAGCTCTCGCCTGATTTTGGCTTTTATCTGCGAACCAGCAGTGTGCTGGCAGTGCGGCAATCGCCCATGCAGCACATAGAGATTGTTGAAACGCCGCAATTTGGCCGCCTCATGCGGATCGATGGTTGCTTTATGACATCGGAACGTGATGAGTTTTTCTACCACGAGCCGATGATTCACCTACCTGCCATCACCCACGGCAACCCTCGGCGGGCACTCATTATTGGCGGGGGTGACGGCGGCGCAGCCGAAGAGTTGCTGAAATACCCATGCATGGAGCAAGTTGTGCTGGCGGAGCTTGATGCCGATGTGATTGACATGGCGCGGCAATGGCTGCCTAATATTCATCGTGGCGCATTTGATGATCCACGGCTGCAACTGCACGTGGGTGACGGCCGCGCATACATTGAAAACTGCACACAGCAGTTTGACCAGATTGTGCTTGACTTGACCGACCCCTTTGGCCCAGCAGTAGCACTCTACACGCGTGACTTTTACCGCGCCTGCCAGCGTGCCTTGCGTCCGGGCGGGGTGCTCTCGTTGCACATTCAGTCGCCCATCCACCGTCCGCAAACCTTGGTGCGCATTATGGCTTCGCTTCGCAGCGTTTTTGCTGTAGTGCAGCCTTGGCTGCAATATGTTCCGCTCTACGGCACATTGTGGGGTATGGCTATGGCCTCTGACACAGCCAATCCAGCCAGCATCAGCCCTGTAGAAGTCGATGCACGCATTGCACAGCACGGCCTGCGTGATTTGCAGCTTTACAGCGGTAATATCCACCAGGCACTATTGGCACAACCGCCATTTTTCCAGACACTGCTCGCGCAGCCTGCGGCTCCCATAGACGACGGCGACAAACTCGAAGACAGCAGTCTGGATGCGTTGCAAAGCAGCCGTCCTTTGCGTTTGACCGAGGCTTGAAACACAAAAACCGTGGGCGCACACAGGGCAAAGGCAGGCATCTACAATTATCAGCATGACACTCGACCCATCAGACCCCACCCCCCCCGCCACCCACGACACTACCCGCGTTAATAACGTCCGTATTGGCGCTGTGCGCCCACTCATCACGCCTGCCTTGCTGGAAGAGCGTCTGCCCATCAGCGCTCAACTGGCGAGTCGTGTAGAGCAGCACCGCAGCGCCGTTGCAGATATATTGAACGGTCGCAGTGATAGGTTGCTGGCTGTAGTTGGCCCTTGCTCCATCCATGACCATGCGCAAGCAATGGAATATGCGCGGCAATTGCACCCCGTCGCACAACAACTGGCTGATGACATCTTGGTAGTAATGCGGGTTTACTTTGAAAAACCGCGTACCACTGTGGGCTGGAAAGGCTACATCAACGACCCCCATCTGGATGGCAGCTTTGCCATCAACGAAGGGCTGGAGCGTGCGCGCCGCTTGCTGCTCGAAGTAGCAGAGTTGGGCTTGCCAGCAGGCACCGAATTTTTAGACTTGCTCAGCCCCCAATTCATCAGCGATTTAATCGCTTGGGGAGCCATTGGCGCACGCACCACCGAAAGCCAAAGCCATCGCCAACTCGCCAGCGGCCTAAGCTGCCCGGTAGGTTTTAAAAACGGCACCGACGGCGGCGTAAAAGTAACAGTAGATGCCATAGTTGCAGCACAGTCGTCACACGCTTTTATGGGCATGACCAAAATGGGGCAAGCCGCCATTTTCGAAACACGCGGCAACAGCGATTGCCACCTGATTTTGCGCGGTGGCAAAGTACCCAACTACAGTGCAGCGCACGTTGAAGAAGCATGCACTGCCCTGCGCAATAACGGCTTGCGCGAGCAAGTGATGATTGACATGTCGCATGCCAACAGCAGCAAACAGCACCGCAAACAGATTGAAGTAGCCGCAGATATAGCAGCGCAAATTGCCGCTGGCGAAAAGCGCATTACAGGCGTAATGATTGAAAGCCACCTCAATGAAGGACGGCAGGATTTATGCCAAAAACCACTGCAACACGGCGTATCTATAACAGATGCCTGCATCAGTATGGAACAAACTGTACCCGTATTGCAGCAGTTGGCAGCCGCAGTGCGTAAAAGACGGGGAAATGCCGTATAGAATCACCCACTTGCATGTATTTGAACATGCAACACGGTTTTGACAGCTTTGCTGCAAGCCGCCCCGATGGTGAAATAGGTAGACACAGCGGACTTAAAATCCGCCGCTTCGTTAATAGCGGGCGTGCCGGTTCGATTCCGGCTCGGGGCACCATAAGGCTTGTAGCGGTAGCAGTTACTAACATGGGGTGAACCATTTCCGCAACTTTCAATAACCATTTCCGCAACTCTGGCTATTTTGGCACAGGTGCATAGATGGCCATTGATAAGCAAAGAATGCCAGCCTCTTGCCAACAGGTGGCATTTGCCAGCTACTGAGTATCTTTTGCCATGACACAAACCCACTTTGGCTTTGAAACCATAGACGAGCAGGAAAAATCTGCGCGGGTGCGTGGAGTTTTTGATTCAGTTGCTAGCCAGTATGACCTGATGAACGATTTGATGTCTGTTGGCTTGCATCGATTCTGGAAAAAATACACAGTGCAGGCAGCCAATGTACGCGCTGGGCAAAAAGTGCTTGATATTGCGGGTGGTACGGGTGATATGGCCTTGGCGTTTGCCAAAAAGGTAGGCGCAAACGGGCAAGTGGTGCATACCGATATCAACTACAACATGCTGGCAACAGGGCGAGATCGTTTACTGGATAAAGGCATATTTTTACCCACAGTAGCTTGTGATGCAGAGCATTTGCCTTTTTCAGACAATTATTTTGATGTAGTCTGTGTGGCTTTTGGTTTGCGCAACATGACACATAAAGATCAGGCTCTGCGTGAAATGTGCCGCGTACTCAAACCCATGGGGAAATTGCTGGTGCTGGAGTTTTCTAAAGTGGCGCGTCCGCTTGAGAAGGTTTATGACTGGTACAGCTTTAACGTTTTGCCTCGCATGGGGCAACTGGTGGCTGGTGATGCAGACAGTTATCGTTATTTGGCCGAATCAATTCGTATGCATCCCGGCCAAGCTGAGCTTAAAGCCATAATGCACGGCGCGGGCTTTGGGCATGTAGATTGTCATAATTTGAGTGCAGGTGTTGTAGCTTTGCATGTAGGCATCAAATGTTGATGCCTTTTGTTTGTACCTCTTTTCATTGCAGCAAGTGTGAGGGTTGAAAGATGGCAGTGTGGATCATGTTAACGGCAGCAGTTTTGGTATTGGCCGTTGGTTTGTGGTGGTATCGGACAATGGCGCGTGGCCGCACGGTTGAGTTAAGCAAGCCTGCTGCTGCAGCAAGTAGCTATAACCCCAGCAAGGTCGGCAATGATGCGGCTGCTCGTCCATGGGAAAATTTTCCCTGCAGTTTTAATACATGCTCAATACCTGGAATCAAAGAAAACGACGCTTTTTCTTTTGACGAAAGTGAATTTGTACAGATGGCCAAGCGTGAGTTTCTGTTGTTGCAGGAAGCATGGGACAACGCCAACATAGCGCACTTGCGATCTATGATGACAGAAGATATGTTGTTTGAAATCAACGAGCGTTTGTCTGATTATGAGCAACGTGGCCCAAGTGGGCAAAAAACAGAAATTCCTATGCTCAATGCCCAGCTGCTGAGTATGGAAGAAACTGAAAACCAGTTTATTGCCAGCGTCGAGTTTTTTGGCGCAACGCGTGAAGTAGGTTCAGCCAACCTAACACCTTTCCGCGAAATATGGGATATGAGCAAGTCCAAGAGCGAGAGCAATACCCCTTGGCTGGTGGCAGGTGTGGAGTCACTACAGCACGTTTGAATGATTGTCTGTATTGTTCCTACGTGTGCTACCTGTAAAGGGGGCTGGATCAGGTTTGCGGGCTATTCGCATAAAAGTGTATGACTGAGGGCGAATAATGTAGCTGTATTTCTGGTTTTCTGCCAAACAGTGTGCACAGGCTCTATCATGGCAGGGCATTACACAAAATCAGCGAAAATCTCCAGCATGAATACCTTTACGCCACCTGCCTTTGTTTCTGACCTGCTTGGTGCTGCAGCGGACACAGTGTCATCTATGCGTCCGCCGCCGTGGATGCAACAGGCAGTGCAGCAGCGGCTGGTGTTGTTGCTGAACCATGTATTGCAACAAAACCAGCCTGCGCAAGAGCGCCTGCTGTCGCAGAAAGGAAAAACTGTGCGGGTATCGTGGCAACAGTTTTCTCTGCGCTTGCAGATTACACCTGCGGGTTTGTTTGCACTTCTGCCTGACGCTGCTGATGCCGATTTGTCTTTGACGCTGCAAGAGAAGTGGCCTTTGCAGATACTGCAACGCGCAACTTTGGGGGAGCGCCCTACAGTGCATATTGCAGGTGATGCACAATTAGCCGAGCAGATTAACTGGCTGGTAGCTAATGTGCGCTGGAATGTGCAAGCAGAGCTGGCAGCTATTTTGGGTGAAACGCCTGCCCACTATCTGGCGCTGGTTGCTCAACATTTGGCGCATGCTTTGCGCTGCTTTGTTGAGCGCATGGTGCCATCTTCTGCAATAGTAGGTGGAAAGCAGCCAGCAGGGTAGGAAATTGTTATGAAATTGCTGCGTGGCGTTTATATCGTTTGGATCTTTTTCCGCTACGGGTTGGATGAACTGCTGCTTGCTTCTGCGCCGTATTCAGGTTTACGTACCTTGGGGCGTATCGTTTCTATCGGCCGCAAGCTTGATGCCCCGCGTGGTGTGCGCTTGCGTATGGCGCTGGAAAAACTCGGGCCTTTGTTTGTCAAGTTTGGGCAGGTGCTCTCTACCCGCCGTGATATGTTGCCAGCGGATGTAGCCGATGAACTGGCCTTGCTGCAAGACCGTGTACCACCGTTTGATGCTGCTATTGCCATTGCTGCCATTGAAGCGGCCTTTCATAAACCGCTGTCAGAAATATTTACCCAGTTTGACTCTGTACCTGTAGCCAGTGCGTCTGTAGCACAGGTGCACTTTGCACAGATGCGTGGGAAAAATGGCGTGATCAAAGATGTTGCCGTTAAAGTTCTTCGCCCAGACATTGTGCCGGTAATAAAACAAGATATTGGTTTGATGCGCTTTATGGCTACTTGGCTGGAGCGTATTGGCGGCGTAGATGCACGCCGCCTGAAGTTGCGTGCTGTAGTAGAAGAATTCAGCAAATACCTGCACGATGAACTTGATTTGATGCGTGAAGCAGCCAATGGAGCACAGCTGCGGCGCAATTTGGAGTCGCTGCAACTGGTGCTGATACCTGAAATGTACTGGGATTACTGTACACCCAATGTATTGGTCATGGAGCGCATGCATGGAATACCAGTCAGTCAGGTCGATCGGTTACGCAGCCTTGGGGTAGATATCAAAAAACTGGCACGCGATGGGATTGACCTGTTCTTTACAGAAGTTTTTCGTGATGGCTATTTCCATGCGGATATGCATCCAGGCAACATCATGGTCAGCGTTGAACCTGCCA
This sequence comes from uncultured Allobrachymonas sp., assembly GCA_964618495.1. Lineage (GTDB taxonomy): Bacteria > Pseudomonadota > Gammaproteobacteria > Burkholderiales > Burkholderiaceae_C > Brachymonas. The sequence goes on from CAZUBE010000011.1 coordinate 16,114, forward strand.
CCTTTGGCCGCTTTGTGCTGATAGATTTTGGCATTGTTGGCACACTTACTGCCTTTGACAAGGAATATCTGGCGCAAAACTTTACAGCTTTTTTCTGTCGCGACTACCGACGTGTGGTTGAGCTACATATCGAAAGCGGTTGGGTTCCGCCAGAAACAAGAATAGACGAAATGGAATCGGCTATACGCGCCGTTTGTGAGCCTTATTTTGATCGGCCGTTGCGCGAACTGTCTTTGGGCTTGGTGCTGATGCGGTTGTTTCAGACATCGCGCCGCTTTCAGGTTGAAATTCAGCCGCAATTGGTGCTTTTACAAAAAACCCTGCTCAACATCGAAGGGCTGGGACGCCAGCTTGATCCTGAGTTGGACTTGTGGAGCACAGCACAGCCTTTTCTTGAGCGTTGGATGAATGAGCAGATGGGCCCAAAACGCTTTTTCATCGAACTGCGCAAACAGGCACCCTATATGGCCAAAATGCTGCCCGAGCTACCTGCACTGCTGCACCGCTACCTGCAACAAGGTGCTGCCATGCAAAGCCAGCAGCAAGCCTTGCAAACATTGATTGAAGAACAAAAACAAACCAATACCCTGCTGCGCCGCTTGATTTACGGTGGCGTAGGCTTTGTGGTGGGCATTGCAGTCATGATTTTGTTGCAGCGCATCGCGCACAAACTCCTGTTTTTCTAACCTTCTTTTACGCTCTTTGCAGAGATATGAGCTTGCTGGTAGATGGCAAAAGGCAGCACAAAATGCCCGCGTAGGCTATTGAACAGCTTGTTGCGATGCTTGCAAGGCTTTGCCAGACGACATGAGAGACTCTTGCGGATAAATCATTTTAAAACCCGCAATTCTCCCGATAGAGCAGACTTCACCGTACAGGCTCTGCAGCAGTTCTATGTTCAAAATCAACTCTGGCTGCCCAGTCGCCGCAACTGTGCCGCGATTAATTACCACCAAGTCATCGCAAAACCAAGAAACATGGTTGGGGTCGTGGGCGCAGGCAAATACTGTGGTGCCCGAGTCGGCAATTTCGCGTAACATTTGCCAAATCAGCATCTGGTTTCTGAAGTCTAGCGCCGATGTAGGCTCATCAAGCATGATAAAAGGCGTGTCTTGTGCTAAAGCGCGTGCAATAAGTACTAGTTGGCGCTGCCCACCTGATAGTTGCGTATAAACCTTGTTGGCCAGATGCAAAATGCCAAGGCGCTCCATGGCGTTATGGGCAATTTCGCGGTCTTTGGCTTTCAGGCCAAACACGCCGCCCAGATGAGGCGAGCGCCCCATGAGCACGATTTCCTGTGCCAGAAAAGGGAAAGGCGGCATATGCTCTTGTGGCACATAGGCAACCAGCCGCGCCATTTCTGCGGTCGATAGCGCATTGATGCTTTTGCCATCAATATGCACTTTGCCTGCGCTGCTTTTGAGCAAGGCCAGGCAGCATTTGAAAAGGGTTGATTTGCCCGAGCCGTTAGGTCCAAAAAGCCCACATAAAGAGCCTTTTTTAACCGTGAAATTTACGTTGGAAAAGACTGGGTTTTCTGCATAGGAAAACCCGAGATTCTCAACGGCGAGCATGGCGTTTTGGTTAACCATAAATCTGTTTTCCTTTGCTGCGTAGCAGATAAACGAGGAAAGGCGCACCAATAATGGAAGTCAAAATACCAACTGGAATTTCTGAGCCTGATATGGTTCGCGCCAGTGTGTCGCATAGCAAAAGGAAAATAGCACCAATCAAAGCGCCTGCTGGCACAACGTAGGTGTTGTCAGCGCCAAAAATCATGCGGCTGGCGTGCGGTGCCATCAGCCCAACCCATGCAATGATGCCGACTTGTGAAACGCTCAGCGCAGTCATCAAGGTGGTGGTAATAATGAACAAAAAGCGGTAAAGCTCTGGATTTACGCCAAGGCTGCGTGCTTCTTCGTCTCCCATAGAGAGAATGTTGAGCTTCCATGCCAGAAAGGAAACCAGCGCCAAGCCGCCCAAAGCCACGGGTGCGGCCAGCAAAATATCATCCCATGTCGCGTAGTAAAAACCGCCCATGACCCAGAATGTAATTTCACGCAATTTGGCATCGGGTGCCACATATTTCAGTAGTGAAACCAGAGCCGAGAAGAACGAGGCAATAACGACGCCAGAAATAACCAACGCAATTACGGGGCTGCGCCCACGGGTGCGTGAGATGGAGTAGCTCAGAGATACAGCAACAAACGCGCCGATAAAGGCAGAAATCTGCACCGAATGGAAAATGGAAGGGAAAACAATCCCTAGCGCAGCGCCAAAAGCAGCGCCCGCCGATACGCCAAGAATAAAAGGCTCAACCAGCGGGTTTCTGAAGCAGGCCTGATAGCTTGCGCCTGACACAGAAAAAGAAATACCTGCCAGTATCGCCAGCAAAATGCGCGGGCTTCTGATTTTCCAGACGATGACGGTGTGCAGCTTGGACAAATCAGCATCATCGCCGCCAAAAATTTTCACCTTGAGTATTTCAAAGGTTTTGGCCAGCGACAAATCGTAGCTGCCTGCCGTGAGTGCAAAGGCTGCTCCTGCAAAGAGCACAGCCAAAAGCACCAGCAGCAGGGCTTTTTTCTTTCTGGGGTCAGAAATCATTTTCTACAGTCCAGTCGAGCCATTGAGTAGAGCGCAGACCTTTGGCGGTTTTGTCATCGACTTTGTACACGTCTTTGTAAAACTTCAGCGCAAACTCATGCACCTTGATGTCTTTGAATTGCTCGGGGTATGCAGCTTTGGCAATCACCAGCATGTCTAGCGGGTATTCCACACGGCGGGCACAGTTCATGGGTGTCCAGGGCATGGAAACCACTTTGCGGTTTTTAATGGCGCGCAGCTCCGAGAGCAGAGCAAAGTCAGGTCCTTCCAGAATTTCTCTGGGTGGATGAAAGCCATTGGCTGTGGGCAGCACGATAACGTCGGGGTCGAGCGCGTAAATTTGCTCAACGTTGAGGATTTTGCCCGAGCCGTTTTCGCGGAAGGCGTTTTTCGCGTTGGCTACTTTTTCAATAATGAACGATTCAGGCGTATCAATGCCCCACACGCTGCCCGTGCCGCCGTTTTTGCGCACATTGGGGTTCAAGCCCAGCATCAGCATTTTGGTTTTCTTGGCTTCGGGAATGTTTTGCGTGCGCTTGCGAATCATATCCACGGTGGAGTGGAGGTAGGTAGCCAGAGAAGTAGCCTGTTTTTCTTTGCCAAACAAGCGGCCAATAGTTGCCATCTCGTCTTTGATGGTTGATAAATCCGAGTTTTTGTACCATGTGGGCGAGTACAGCACCATCAGCGGAAAGCCCATGGACTCAATCGTGTCGATGGTTTTTTGCAACGCCTCGGCATTGCCAGCGCCCACGGTGCAGTCGCCCACGCGCATGATGACCAGTTGTGGTTCGGCCTTGGCCAGCGTTTCGTAGCTGATGATGTTGCCTTGCGGGGAGTTAAAGCAGGGCAGGTCATTGAGCCAAGGGCTGAGGTATTTCATGGTGTTCCAGCCTTTGGAGTAGGTGTAGCTTTCTCCTTTGGTGGTGACAAAATCGTATTTGTAATCGCGCTTCATCGACCATGAGCCAATGGCCACAACCTTGCGCACTTCGCCCAGATGGGTCATAACGGCTTCGACAAAACCATCGTCAATGGTGGCAATGCGGCTCAGGTTTTTGGGAACCATCACGGTTTTGCCGCGCATATCTTTCAGGGCAACCGTAGCTTGCTTGCTTGCAGCGGCTTTTGCCGGTTGGTTTTTAGCTGCGCTAGCTGTGGCAGTTTGAGCAAGAGCAGGCAATGCCAGTGACATGGCAAGCAAAGCTGCACTTATCAGGCGTTTTTTAGTATTCATGGCGAACTACATCCTCCAGATTAAAAATAACGGTTAAGGGGAACGCTAAAAAAGGCGGGCGCTCCAAGATTGGTTGCTTGAGCGCTGCAAGCTTGTAGCAATGGCTTTGCAAAGCTATTTACGACATCTGCATATTTTTTTAAAATTTTGCTTAATCTATCATGCTTTTAATGAAAAACATGAGAGAGGTGCGCGAGTAAGGCGTTAAGTTGGGGGTAGTGTCAGATTAGCCAAAGAACTAATCGATGGGCATGGGTACAAATCTTTGTAGTAAATTGCAGCTAATCATCAATAGCATTTATTTGAGACCATGTTTCAGAAGCTACAGCAAGATGTGCTGCTGGAATACTGTGAATTTGCGCTGATTCTGCTATCTTGTCATGTGCCAAAAGGTGTGTTTCTACTGCTGGGCATTGGCTGAAATCGGTTGACGATCAAGCAAATCAGGTACAGCGACTCAAATATTTTTGTTGCTCCTTATGGTTTTATATCTTGCTGTGGGTGTACTTGGCGCAGGCTATAAATTACAATTAGATAAAGCGGGCTGGTTTGTAGCTCAGGCGTGTGGCTGAGCGGCACAAGTTGGGTTTGCATTTTTTATCCTTTTTGGCTCAGGGAAAGTTAACTATGAAAGCAAAACATCTTCTGGCAGCAGCTGTGTCTGTTGTGTTGTTGGCCGCATGTGGCAAGCAAAGTACTGATACGGCACAGACTGATCAGGCATCAGCACCTTCTTCGGTTGCACAGGACGGAGAAGAAAAAATATTGAATTTTTACAACTGGGCAGATTACATCCCAGAGAATATGATTGCCGACTTCGAGAAAGAAACAGGCATCAAGGTGAATTACCAGACATTTGAGAGCAATGAAATGCTCAACGCCAAACTGGTTGCAGGTAATTCGGGCTATGACTTGGTCGTGCCAGGCTCTGTATTTGCCAAAGCGCAGATTGAAGCAGGCTTGCTGCGCAAGCTTGATAAAGAGCAAATACCCAATTACAAAAATCTGGACCCCGCCATCATGGCTAAGCTGGGCAAAGTGGACCCTAATAACGAGTACCTTGTACCTTGGGGCTGGAGCTATGTAACGGTTGCCATCAACAAAGATGCCGTTGAAAAGGCGCTGGCTGGCACGGCTATGCCTGATAACGCTTGGGATTTGGTTTTTAACCCCAGCTATACCAGCAAGCTCAAATCATGTGGTATTGCTTATCTGGATACGCCTTCTGAAATCTTGCCTTCTGCCATGCGTTATATCGGCAAACCACCTTATTCAACTGATGTGGCTGATTACAAGGCAGCAGGTGAAATGCTGGCCAAGGTGCGCTCTGATGTGCGTATTTTCAGCAGTACCATGATTGACGACTTGTCCAGCGGCCGTGCTTGTGCGGCTATTGGCTGGGCAGGCGATATCAACATCGCACGCACTCGTGCGGTTGAAAATAATTCTGGTATCAAAATTGAAGCCTTGGTGCCTTCTACAGGGGCGATTCTTTTCTTTGATAATTTGGCTATGCCAAAAGATGCCAAACATCCCGGTAACGCGCAAAAATTCATTAATTACTTCTTGCAGCCCAAGGTTTCTGCCTCTTTGACCAATGCCATGACTTATCCTGTGGCCAATATGCTGGCTAAAGAGCATGTCAAGCCAGAATTGGCTAATGACAAATCTACTTTTTTGGATGCTGAGAGCATGGCAAAAATGGTAGAGCCTGAAGGCTTTACCAAAGAAGCCCGTGAAGCAATGAACAGTGTATTTACGGAGTTTAAAAAAGGGCGCTAAACAAATAGCGAAAACTTATGCAAGGCGGGCATCAATGCATACGCATGCATTGATGCCCGCCTTGTTTTGTTAGCGCTGGGCTTGTCTGAGCAATGTTTTGGGTGTGCAGCGTAAGAAAAGTTGATCGAATCCGCTAGGTTTTCTTGAGTTCTGCATAGATGGTGTTGCATCTATGCAGCGTAAAGACGCTTTCACTTGCACTTTCTCTATTGCTGAGCGCTTTTCGCTATTAGAATTGTCCGATTAAAGGTGCTGTGCTGCAACCACGCAAGTGGTGGGCACGGCTTTTTTCTTGCTGATTTAGCTAAAAAAGAAGGCCAGATAAAGCGATGAATACGACACCCGAAGAAGGTTTTTTGACAACAGAGCGTTTATTCAAGCGTTTTGGTGATACTGTGGCTGTGAATGAAGTTTCGCTGTCGATTCGCAAAGGCGAGATTTTTGCGCTGCTGGGCAGCTCTGGTTGCGGTAAATCAACGCTGCTGCGTATGCTGGCAGGGTTTGAGCAACCTACTTCGGGTAGCATTCGCTTGAACGGGCTGGATTTGGCTGGTTTGCCGCCATACGAGCGCCCAATCAATATGATGTTTCAGAGTTACGCACTGTTTCCTCATTTGACAGTGGCTGAAAACATAGCTTTCGGTTTAAAGCGAGAAGGCATGCCCAAGGAGCAGATTGCCCAGCGCGTGGATGAAATGCTTCAGTTGGTGCGCCTGCGTGACTATGCGCGCCGCAAGCCTCACCAGCTCTCGGGCGGGCAACAGCAGCGGGTAGCGCTGGCGCGTAGCTTGGCCAAGCGGCCGCAACTGTTACTGCTTGATGAGCCGCTGGGGGCGCTGGATAAAAAACTGCGCGAGCAAACCCAGTTTGAGCTGGTCAACATCATTGAGTCGGTTGGCGTAACGGTGGTGATGGTGACGCACGACCAGGAAGAAGCCATGACTATGGCATCGCGCGTGGCGGTAATGAGCGAAGGTAAAGTGCTGCAAGTGGGCCGCCCACAAGAGGTTTACGAATACCCTAACTGCCGCTTTGTTGCTGACTTTGTAGGCAATATCAATATGTTTGATGGCACGCTGCAAGGCAATGATGCAGCCAGTTGCACTATACAAACCCCGCTGGGGCTGGTGGAGGTGGGGCATGGCGTATCAGTAGCTGAAGGCATGCCTATCAGTGTGGCTGTGCGCCCTGAAAAAATCCGCATCAGCTTGCAGCGTCCAGAGCGTGCGCGTTCCAATGTGTTTAGCGGCAAAGTGATAGAAATTGCCTATCTGGGCGACGTCAACACCTATATTGTTCACACGAGCGAAGGCGTGAAAATCAAGATTACGGATATCAACTCCATCCACGACTCTGAAGCCGAAATTACTTGGGATGATGAGGTCTTTTTCTGGTGGAATCCGCAGTCTGCGGTGGTTTTGACGCATTAAAGGAGCGATGCCGTGCTGCACATGCTCAAGAAACAAAGCAAGCGCCAAGGGGCGGGCAAATGGCTGGTTATTGGCTTGCCCTATTTGTGGCTGCTGCTGTTTTTCGCTCTGCCTTTTCTGATTCTGCTGCGTATTAGCGTAACTAATGTGGGCGCTGATGGCGACCCGTTTGCGCCGCTATACACCATGGTTGATGGTGCAATGCAGTGGCTGCTGCGCTATGAAAACTACCTTTCCATTTTTCGGGATGCTGACTCTGCTACGCAGGGGCTGGGGCAAACTATTTATGTAGAAGCGTATCTGACATCGCTGCGCTATGCCAGCTATACCACTGTGCTGTGTTTGTTGCTGGGTTACCCGTTTGCCTGGTTTGTTGCGCGTAGCCGTGAAAGTATGCGCTCTGCGCTACTGATGATGGTGATGCTGCCGTTTTGGACATCGCTGTTGCTGCGCGTATATGCCTGGAAAGGTTTGCTGTCTGATACGGGCGTGTTTAACCGCATTTTTATGGCGCTGGGGCTTATCAATGAGCCTCTGCATATGCTTTACAGCGATGTATCGATGTTGATTGGCATGACCTATATTTACCTGCCTTTTATGGTGCTGCCGCTTTACGCTAACCTTTCCAAAATGGACATGCGTTTGCTGGAAGCCGCACATGATTTGGGCGCCAGCCCCTGGAAAGCATTTTGGCTGGTTACGGTGCCGCTGAGCAGGGCAGGCATTATTGCGGGCTGTATGCTGGTGTTTATTCCAGCACTGGGCGAGTTTGTGATTCCTTCGCTATTGGGCGGAGCCGAAAATATCATGATTGGCCGCGTAGTGTGGGATGAAATGTTTGCAGCCAACAATTGGCCGCGAGCCGCAGCACTGGCTGTAGTTATGATCGTGATGATTCTGGTGCCTTTGGCAGTCTATTACTATTACAGCGCAAAGCAGGATGCGCTGCACGGAGAGTAGCCATGCATACCTTGCGGAGCTGGATTGAAAAACACATAGGCAAGCTGTGGATGACTGCAGTGTTTGCCTTTTTATACCTGCCATTGGGCTACCTGATACTGTTTTCTTTTAACAGTAGCAAGCAGGATGCGCGTTTTACGGGTTTTTCTTTGCAGTGGTATGAAGCACTGTTTAGAGATTCACGTTTGGTCGATGGCTTTTTCCTGTCTTTCCGGGTAGCTCTTATCAGTGGCACGCTTTCGGCTGTATTGGGCACGCTGGCAGCTTTTGTGCTGGTGCGCTACAAGCGTTTTGCGGGGCGCACCTTGTTTTCGGGGATGAACAGTGCGCCGTTGGTTATGCCTGAAGTTATTATTGGCCTGTCGCTGATGCTGTTTATGAAGGTACTTTGGCGCAGTCTTGGCTGGCCTGAGATGGGCACAGTTACCATCGTTCTGGGGCATGTTTTGGTGGGCATGGCTTATGCCACGGTGGTAGTGCAGTCGCGGCTAAGAGAAATGGATCACTCTATTGAAGAAGCAGCAATGGACTTGGGTTGCCGCCCGTTTCAAGTCTTTATGCTGGTCACTTTGCCTAATATTGCACCCGGGATTATTGCCGCCTGGTTACTGGCATTTACTCTATCGTTTGATGATTTGGTAATTTCTGAATTTCTTTCAGGGCCAGGCATTACTACCCTGCCACAGGTTATCTTCTCGTATGCACGTCGTGGCATCAACCCCACCATTTATGCAGCGGCAGCTTTGCTGATATTGGTGGTAACAGTTGCAGTTATTGCATACAGCTTTATCGAAGCCCGCCAAAGCCGTAGACGCTTGCAGCGGCAGGAATAAAAGGTTGAGTAGGTAAGCAGGGCATCCTGCTGCCTGCGCCTTGGCGAGCGGGAACTGCTATGCTTGTTGCTTTGTCAGATACTCCAACATGGCTGCTTCCAGTTTAGGTAGCCTGCTCTCAACGTAGTGCAGTTGTTTCGCATCAGCAGATCGCATGGAAGAACCCCAAACGGGGTTGGGAAAATGGCTGTCCCAGTCAAAACGGGCAATCAGATGCCAGTGCAAGTGAGGCACCATATTGCCCAGAGTAGCCAGATTCATTTTGGTAGGTTGTAAATGCTGTCGCATAAGCAACTCTATCCCTGCTAGCAACTCTGAACACTGTTGGCGCAAGGGCGCGGGTAAATCGCTCCATTCGGTGGTATGTGTCTGAAAAATCAGGCGATAAAAAGCGGGAAATGCTGCATCTTGTGCTGATACCAGTCTCCATAATTTACCTTGCCATACGATGCGCCCTCCATCTGCTGTGCACAATGGGCAAGGTAGTCTGGAAAGTTCTGTAGAGTTTGAGTGTGGCATGGATATTGTTATAGGGGAAATATGCACCTATAGTTATAGCAGTAGTTATGGATTGGCATGGTTTTTACAAACAAACTGTGGGGGTTTGTTTTCGCTGTTTTATGGTTTTTATCATTAATTACGCTGATTCTATGCTGCTGAAGGTGGTGGCGATTTGAAAAAACAGCGCATAATGAACCAATTTCATCGGTTGTAAGCAACTCCAGCATAGCTGGTGTGTCATTTTTTTACAAGGGTTATTGATATGGGCAACATGGAGCGTATTTTGCGTCTGATGGCTGAAAAAAATGCTTCAGACGTTTTTATTTCAGCCAATGCGCCTATTCTGATCAAAATTAGCGGAAATTCAGTGCCGGTTAACCCTCAATTGATGAGTGCAGATACCTGCTTGGTTTTGTTACGCGAACTGCTCTCCGAGTCACAGATGCAAGAGCTGATGTATAGCGGAGAGATGAACTCTTCGTTTACGCTGCAAGGCATTGGTAACTACAGGATTAGCGCCATGCGCCAGCGTGGCACTTATGCAGCAGCAATCCGGTATATCCCAATGGCTATTCCAAATCTTGAAAGTTTGGGTTTGCCGACCAAGGTTTTGTCCGAACTCATTATGCGTCAGCGAGGTCTGGTTCTGGTAGTTGGATCGACAGGTTCAGGCAAGAGTACTTCTTTGGCTGCCATGCTTGATTTGCGCAATACACGCACTTCGGGTCACATTCTGACAATTGAAGAGCCCATTGAGTTTGTGTTCACGAATAAACGTAGCATTGTCAACCAGCGCGAAGTTGGTTCCGATACTGTTGATCGTGATATTGCCCTGAAAAATGCCATGCGTCAGGCGCCAGATGTGATTTTGATTGGTGAGATTCGTGACCGTGAAACCATGGCGGCTGCGCTGGCGTATGCACAGTCGGGTCATTTGTGCCTGTCAACGTTGCATGCCAGTAACAGTTATCAGGCGCTTAATCGTATTTTGAATTTTTATCCTGAAGAGGTTCGTCCTTCTTTGCTGGGCGATTTGTCATCTGGTATGGCAGCCATCATTTCGCAGCGGTTGTTGCGTACGGTAGATGGCAAGCGTTTGCCAGCCTGTGAAGTTTTGCTTAATAGCCGGTTGATTTCTGAGCTGATTGAGCAGGGCGACTTTACAGGTGTGAGAGATGCCATGAACAAGTCGATGACAGAAGGTTCGCAAACATTTGAAGAAGACATTGCTCGTTTGATTCTTGACGGCAAAATCGGCAGGCAAGAGGGCATGAGCTTTGCTGATTCACCTACCAACTTGATGTGGCGCTTACAAAATACCCAGCCAACACAAAAATTTGAAATTGATGAAAGTGGAGAAGGACAAGAGCCGTCATTTTCTGAAATTACTCTTGATATGAAAAGATAAGCTTTTGTGTTTTTGTTGCTGCTGCGCCCCAAGGGGCGCGCATTTTTTTCTGGATTAAAACCGTGTCTGACACCCTGCAACTTGCCCAACAACTCATTGCCTTGCCATCTGTTACGCCCAACGACGCGGGCTGCCTTGATTTAGCCGTTAGCCACCTTGCTCCGCTGGGCTTTGCCTGCGAGCGCATAGATAGCGGCCCGGCAGAGTTTCGCGTATCTAACCTGTGGGCGCTGCGCCAAGGCAGCCAAGGCAAACAAGGTAAAACGCTGGTATTTGCAGGCCATGTGGATGTTGTACCCACGGGCCCGCTTGAGCAGTGGAGCAGCCCGCCTTTTACCCCCACCGTGCGCGATGGCAAGCTGTATGGGCGCGGGGCGAGCGATATGAAAACCCCGCTAGCGGCCATGCTGGTTGCTTGCAGCCGCTATTTGGCAGCGCACCCTGATACTGCGCTCAATATTGGCTGGATTTTGACCAGCGACGAAGAAGGCCCCGCGCTTGATGGCACGGTAGCCGTATGCCGCGCCCTGCAACAACGCGGCCAGCGGCTTGATTACTGCATTGTGGGCGAGCCCACATCGGTTACGCAGGTAGGCGATACAGTAAAAAATGGCCGCCGTGGCAGCTTGAGCGGCAAGCTCACTGTTAAAGGCGTGCAGGGGCATATTGCCTACCCGCATTTGGCCAAAAACCCCATTCACCTGCTTGCACCTGCGCTGGCCGAGCTCACAGGCATAGTCTGGGACGAAGGCAACGCATTTTTCCCGCCTACAAGCTGGCAAGTCAGCAACATACACGGCGGCACAGGCGCGGGCAACGTCATACCAGGCACCGTGGTGCTTGATTTCAACTTCCGCTTTTCAACCGCATCCACACCCGAGAGCTTGCAGCAGCGCCTTGAAGCCGTGTTGCAGCGCCACGGCCTTGAATTTGATTTGCAGTGGACGCTGGGCGGCCTGCCATTTCTTACGCCGCAAGGCACACTGGTTGATGCCGCCCGCGCAGCTATTGCCGATGTAACGGGGCTGCAAACCGAGCTTTCAACCAGCGGCGGCACGAGCGACGGCAGGTTTATCGCCCAAATCTGCCCGCAAGTGCTTGAAATTGGCCCTACCAACGGCACTATCCACCAGATTAACGAGTGCATTACGCTAGACGAAATCGAGCCGATTACAGCGATTTACCAGCGCGTGCTGGAGCGACTGGCGCAGGCGCAGTAAACGGGTGCAGCAAGCGCGGGCGCAGCAAGCAGACAAAGCGCCGCAGCAACTACGGGTAGCCGTGCTGCTTTGTGGCTGTTGATGCTGTTGCTTTTTTGCGGGTGCGCTGCCTGCCTGCGCACAGAGGGCGCAAAGCCGCACAACTGCACTTGCGCTGCACAGCAGCCCATCAGCCCACACTGCCCAGACACCGCACCTACAACTCAGCCACAACTCACCTGATACCGCACCCGATACAGCCTTTGACACCGCCCCCTCATCTTTTTACACCGCGCCCGATAGATTGACACCTTATGCCCGATACCCCAGCACCCACCGCAGCGCCTGCCCACGCCGCCCAGCCAGCACAAACCGCATTACGCACCCTCATCACGCTCCAAGCCGAGCGCCTGCAACAAGCCGATGTAAGCTACGGCCACGGCACCACCAACGCCTTTGATGAAGCCGCCTGGCTGGTCTTGTGGCAACTGGGCTTGCCGCTTGATAGCGACATTGACGACCCCGCCTTGCCCACGCCCACCGCTGCCCAGCAACAAGCCGTAGCCGCCTTGGTAGAGCAGCGCATCAGCAGCCGCAAACCCGCCGCCTACCTCACGGGCGAAGCGTGGCTGCAAGGCGTGCCGTTTTATGTAGATGCACGCGCCATCATCCCGCGCAGCCTGATTGCCGAAGTATTGGCCGACGGCAGCATTGATGCGTTTTTGCCAGCCAGCACCAGCCGCGTGCTTGATTTGTGCACTGGCAACGGCAGCTTGGCAGTGCTGGCAGCTTTGGCCTGGCCCGATGTGCAAGTCGATGCCGCAGATATTTCTGATGACGCACTGGCCGTTGCCCGCATCAATATCGACAAACACGGCTTGCAGCAACGCATCACCTTGCTGCACAGCAACGGCTTGCAGCAATGCGCCACGGGCTATGACTTGATACTGTGCAACCCGCCTTACGTCAATGCAGGCAGCATGGCGCAACTGCCGCCCGAATACCTTGCCGAGCCAGAGCTTGCGTTGGCTGGCGGCGCAGACGGTATGGACTTTATCCGCACCATGCTGGCTTCAGCCGCGCAGCACTTGGCACCCCAAGGCGTGCTGGTGCTTGAAATAGGCAACGAGGCAGACTACTTTGCCGCTGCCTTTCCTGCGCTGCAACCCATCTGGCTGAGCACGAGCGCGGGCGATGAGCAAGTGCTGCTGCTTGATTGCGCCAGCCTGCAAGCCCATGCCAACGCGGGCAAGGAGCAGCAGCCATGATTGTGCTCAACAACCTCACCTTGCAACGCGGCACCAAAGTGCTGCTTGATGCAGCCAGCGTCACCATCAATCCAGGCGAAAAAGTGGCGCTGGTCGGGCGCAATGGCGCGGGCAAATCCAGCCTGTTTGGTCTGCTCAATGGCAGCTTGCACGAAGACGCGGGCGACTTTGCCATGCCCGCGCATTGGCGCATGGCGCAAGTCGCGCAAAACATGCCAGAGACCACCGAATCAGCCACCGCCTTTGTGCTCGGAGGTGATACCCGACTGGCGCAAGCCCAAGCCGAGCTGCAAGCCGCCGAAGCCAGTGGCGACGGCATGGCCATGGCGCACGCCCACACCGCCTTGGCCGACGCAGGCGCACACGATGCCACCGCCCGCGCCCAAGCCTTGATACTGGGGCTGGGCTTTCAGGTAAGCGAGCTTGAAAACCCCGTAAACAGCTTCTCGGGCGGCTGGCGCATGCGCCTGCAACTCGCGCGCGCCCTGATGTGCCCGAGCGACTTGCTGCTGCTTGATGAGCCCACCAACCACCTCGATTTAGATGCGCTGGTCTGGCTAGAGAGCTGGCTCAAACGTTACGCAGGCACTTTGCTCGTCATTAGCCACGACCGCGAATTTCTTGACGCAATCACGCAAGTCACCATCCACATCGAACACGCCAAACTCACCCGCTATGGCGGCAACTACAGCACTTTTGAGGAGCTACGCGCCCAGCAAATCACCCTGCAACAAGCCGCCTTTGCCCGCCAGCAAGACAAAATCGCCCACCTGAAAAAATTTATCGACCGCTTCAAAGCCAAAGCCACCAAAGCCAAACAAGCGCAAAGCCGCGTCAAGGCGCTTGAACGCATGGAGCGCATAGCCCCCATCCTCACCAGTGCCGACTTTGCCTTTGAATTTATCGAGCCACCCCAGCTTCCCAACCCCATGCTCAGCGTGCGCGATGCCAGCTTTGGCTACCGCGCCTCTGATAGTGCTAACAGTGTAGACAACACCGCCAGCACCAGCCAGCCAGAGCAGGGCAATGCAGCCGCAGCAACTCTGGGCGACTTCAGCACCAGTGCCGCCCTGCACGCCCACCAACTCAGCACAGGCCAGGCACTGCTGCCCATTGCCGATGGCGACACCGTCATCTTGCAGCACGTCAGCCGTTCGGTGCTGGCAGGCCAGCGCATAGGCATACTGGGCGCAAACGGGCAGGGCAAATCCACCTTTATCAAAACCGTTGCAGGCACACAGCCCTTGCTCGCAGGGCACATCACGCAAGGCAAAGGCTTGCGCATAGGCTACTTCGCCCAGCAAGAGCTTGACGTGCTTCGCCCAGACGAGCACCCCCTGCAACACATGATACGGCTGGCCAAACAGCACCCCGACATAGCCACCCACGCAGGGCGCGAACAAGATTTACGCAACTTTTTAGGCAGCTTTCAATTCAGCGGCGACATGGTCATGCAAAGCGTAGGCAGCATGAGTGGCGGCGAAAAAGCGCGGCTGGTGCTGGCCATGATTGTCTGGCAGCGCCCCAATTTGCTGCTGCTCGACGAGCCCACCAACCACCTCGACCTCACCACCCGCGAAGCACTCGCCATGGCGCTCAACAGCTTCGAAGGCACAGTCATGCTCGTCAGCCACGACCGCGCCCTGCTACGCACCGTCTGCGACGAATTCTGGCTGGTAGGCAGCGGCGCAGTAGCGCCCTTTGAAGGCGACTTGGACGACTACCAGCGTTACCTGCTCGACATGGCCAAGAAAAAGCGCGAAAGCCTGTCAAGCGCCAGCGCAGGTAGCAGTGCGGGCAACACGCCTGCCAATATTTCAGAGCAGCCAGACAAGCAGACAAGCACCGCGCCAAGCGCCAGCCAACCCGCCCTCAGTGGCGCAGAGCTACGCAAACAGCAAGCCGCCCAGCGCCAGCTTCTACAAAACCAGCGCCGCCCGCTGCAAAAGCAAATCGCTCAGCTAGAAGCTGAAATGGCACAACTCGAAGCAGAAAAAAACCAGCTCGAAACCAGCCTGTGCCAACCCCTGCCCCCGCCCGAACTGGCAGCAGCAGGCAAACAGCTCAAAGCTGTGCAGCAAGCTCTGGAGCAGATTGAGACCCGCTGGCTTGAAATATCAGCCGAATTGGAAGCAATAGGCTAACGCGCCATCTGGCGGTGAAAACCAGCTATGGGCAAGGCAAACGGGAAACAAAAAACAAAAATGATGCAAGACACGGCCTTGAATATGGCTCGCTGAATGTGGCATGATTCCACCAGAGTCATTTCTTTCGCCGTGGCTGCTGCCTGTTTTGTTAAAAGACAGCACCTGCAAACCGCTTTAACCCACACCATCAAGCCATGCTAACCAACCGCCGAGCACTATCCATCAGCCTGCCTTTAGCCAGTCTGCTCCTTAGCCTTGCGATGGGTGTAGCGGGTTGTAGCCCTAAAGCTGATACTCCTGCAGCTGGCACTCAGGCACCAGCCGACATATCTGCATCATCCGAACCTGCCGCAGCCGAGCAAACCAGTTCATCAGATGCTGGCAGCGTGGCACAAAGCCCCGCATCGGCAGCCTCAGCATCTGTTGCAGCAGTAACGCTAGTTAAAGGCATTTACACATGGGGCCCCGAGGTTGAAACCTTTTCGCCTTGCAATACCAACAAAACCTACTGGCTCGAAGGCAGCGAAACTATGCTTGCCCCCTTGCAGGAAATGGCTTTGAAAAAGGCTGATGCAGGCAACGAAGCCTACCAGCCAATTTATGTAGAGCTGCAAGCGGCGCAAGCAGGTAAAGCAACTGACGGCTTTGCAGCAGACTACGATGGCTTAATGCAGTTGCATCAGGTCGTACACTCCAGCAGCAAAGTACCTACTGCTTGCAAGCTGCTGGATTAAGCCTTTTGAATATGCGGTAAGGCAGGGCGAATAAGGGCTGGTGTGCCAGCCTCTTATGCAAGCCCTATACGCTGCCTCATATGCAGTCGGATGTGCCGCCATATGCCAGCAAGTAGCCGCTTAACTGCTGGCAGCCTTAAATCAGCCTTTTTTATTGGCTTCTTGGTGGTATTGCAAAATCCGCTCCACCTCGTTTTTGCTACCCAGAATAACGCTCACGCGCTCATGCAAGCTGGTGGGTGTGATATCAAGAATGCGTTTTTCGCCGTTATGCGCTGCGCCACCCGCTTGCTCAACCAGCCATGACATGGGGTTGGCTTCGTAGAGCAGGCGCAGTTTGCCGGGCTTGTTGGGTTCGCGCTTGTCCCAAGGATACATAAATACGCCGCCGCGCGTCAAAATGCGGTGCACATCGGCCACCATGCTGGCAATCCAGCGCATATTGAAATCTTTGCCGCGCACACCTTCGCTACCTTGCAGGCATTCGTCAACATAGCGTTTTACCGGTGCTGCCCAATGGCGCATATTGCTCATGTTGATGGCAAATTCTTTGGTTTCGGGTGGGATTTGTATGTTTTCTTGCGTCAGTACAAAGCCTTGCTCGCGGTCAAGCGTAAACAGGGCTACGCCATTGCCTACGGTCAGCACCAGCGTGGTTTGTGGCCCGTACAGGCAGTAACCAGCGGCAACCTGGCTGCTGCCAGGCTGCAAAAAGTCTTGTTCGCTTACGCCAGTTGTACCTTCGGCTTTTTTGAAAACGCTGAAAATAGTGCCGATGCTTACGTTTACGTCAATATTGCTAGATCCATCAAGCGGGTCGAACATCAACAGATATTCGCCTTGCGGATAGCGATTGGGCACGGCGTAGATGTTGTCCATCTCTTCACTGGCCATGGCAGCCAAATGGCCACCCCATTCATTGGCTTCAATCAGCACTTCGTTGGCGATGATGTCGAGCTTTTTTTGCACTTCGCCCTGTACGTTTTCACTGTTTGCGCTGCCCAGCACATCGCCCAAAGCGCCTTTATTCACGGCATGGCTGATTTGCTTGCAGGCGCGCGCTACCACTTCGAGCAGCAGACGCAACTGGGCAGGAATACACTGGTTTTGGCGCTGTTGCTCCATCAGGTAGCGGGTTAGGCTGATGCGGGGGGCGGGAGTAGTGTTCATGGCGTGTTTGGTTATTGCTGTGAAGTTAGTGGAACAAAGTGTTTTGCTTGGAATGTTTAACACTTGTGCTGATGCGCCAGATTATCACGCATTGCAGCGGGTGTTTTGACTCTGGATGCCTGCAGCTGAAGTCAGCAAAGCTGATTTTTTGCCAGCAGGTATAGCTATTGGATGGGCGATAAGGCTTCATGCAGCAATAAAGCTTGTTTGCGTACCAGTCCACCAGCATATCCAGTCAACTTTCCATTTTTACTGATAACGCGGTGGCAAGGAAGCAAAATACTGATGGGGTTGTGCGCTAATGCACTACCTACAGCGCGCGCAGCACCAGCATGTCCAATAGCACAGGCTAATTCACCATAACTGCATTGCTGCCCCCAAGGGATGTTCAAAAGTGCGCGCCAGACCAATTGCTGAAAGGGTGTGCCTGCTGATAAGTCAAACGCTACCGTTTGAGCGGATCCAATATCTAAATGGCTTATAGGACGACCTTGAATATAGCTGTGCAAGCAGCGTAGTGCCGCATCCATGTGGACTTGCGCAGACAGTGAAGCAATCTTTGCTGCTTTGGATGGAGCAGGCAAGTTTTTGGGGAGATGGTTTTGTTTTTGAAACCACAATCCGCACAGCCCCATGTTGCTGGCTGCCAGCCATACTTCGCCCCAAGGGGTGTCAGCAGTATGTGTCAGGCAGTAAAGGGGCTTATGCATGGCATTTTGTTTGAGGCTATTTCTTGTCTATTTTTCTGTAAAAAGGTGAGTTTTATACTGACATCTAAAACAGCAAACACATGGTAACAAAATATGCGTTAGAAATGCATATTTGTGCTAAATGGGAGTCTGGGTTAAAATAGCAGATTGCGCAGGACGAGTACCAGGATGGGCATCGATCCTGTACTGAACTGCAACCTGTTTGCGGTTTTCTTTTTTTAGACAGAGAATAGCTTCCTATGGCAATCGTTGTAGATAAACTCATCCCTGAGTTTGATGCCTTGGCAACCAGTGGCGTCAAGGTCAGTAATACATCCCATTTGGGGCAAATGGTTGTATTGTTTTTTTATCCTAAAGACAATACCCCAAGCTGCACAGCGGAATCGCTGGAATTTCGTGAAAAACACAAGGATTTTGTCAAGGCTGGTGCTGTGGTGTTTGGTGTCTCACGAGATAACATGACATCGCATGATAACTTCAAGGCCAAGCTTGAATTGCCTTACGAACTGATCGCTGACACCGAAGAGAAAATGTGTCACATGTTTGGTGTGGTTAAAAACAAAATCATGTATGGCAGAAAAGTCAAAGGCATTGAACGCAGTACTTTTTTGATTGGCGCAGATGGTGTTTTACGCAGTGAATGGCGTGGTATCAAGGTTGCAGGCCATGTGGCAGAAGTGCTCAAGGCAGTCAAGGCGTTGAAAAAATCCAGTGCAGCAGAAACGGTAGCCGAATAAAATTAAAAAGATAGTTCTGTTGTTTGCGCGTACGAACGAATAGAAATAAAAATCCCCTGCATGCTGATGAAGGCATGCAGGGGATTTTTATTTACTTGAGTTTTTATGTACGTAGCAATGTTGCTCAATGCAAAGCACTAAGTTGAGCAACTATTTGCGCATCATTGGGAGCAGGTGAGGGAGATATGCCGTTTTGTACCCAGTAGCGAATGGCTTCAGCATCCTCAGCGCGGCGATTGCTGTTGTTGGAGTCCAGAAGCACAATAATGATATTGCGTCCGCCAATATGGCTTTGCATGACTACACAGCGACCAGCTTCAGAAATATAACCAGTTTTTTGCAGGCCGATATTCCAGTTATCACTGTAGACCAGACGGTTGGTATTGTTGTAATTGGTCATTTGTCCCAGTACCGGGAAGCGCGAACCTGGGTAGGTAGTGTAGTTGCGAATCAACGGGTAGTGGTATGCTGCTTTGACCAGTTGTGCCAGATCGTGCGCGCTGGACTGGTTGGCGCTAGATAGGCCCGTTGGCTCTACATAGCGCGTATCACGCATACCCAGCATCAGGGCGCGCATATTCATGGCACGTACAGCTTCAGTCAAGCCTCCTGGATAGGTTCGCCCCAGTGCGTGTGCAGCGCGATTTTCGCTGGACATTAAAGCCAGATGCAGCAACTCCTGGCGCGATAGCGTGCTGCCTACAGCCAGCCTCGAACTGCTGCGTTTGACGCGATCCACATCTTCGCTGGTGATGGTAATGAGCTCATCCATGGGTAGATTGGCATCCATGGTGATAACGGCAGTCATTAGTTTGGTGATGGATGCAATAGGCGCGGTCAGATGTCCGTTTTTGTTGAGCAACACCTGGCCAGTATTTTGATCCATGACAAATGCCACATTGGAATACAACTCAGGCGCTGAGCCTGGCTGGATGACGCTCAGACGCTGGCTTGGTCGATAAGCTTCGCGCGCGGGGGCAGATGTGCGCATAATTGCTGGGTTTGCAGTTTTTCGTTCAGCAGGAACAGATGCAGCAGTGGTGACTGGCTCGGAAATGGTTGCTGCGGGAGCTGGTGTAACTGCTGGGCTGCTTTGTGCCACGACTGTGGACTCTTTTACAGATATGGATCCAGAAGCAACACCTGCCGGCTCAGGGTTTACTTGTGGTTGTGCCTCTGATACAGGAGCAATAGAAGCAGTGGCTGCAGAGGCAGACGAAGCAAATGATAGTGCTGAAGCCGCTTCAGATTTGGCCAGTTGCAATGCAATCAGATCTTCTTCTTGTGCAGCGGTTTTTTTAACCAGCGGCACTGTATCTGTTTCTGCTGCCAACTGTTTTTGGCGGACAAGTTGCTGTTGGCGGCTAATTTCTTGCCTCTCGCGTTTGGCAGCAGCTAGGCGCAAGGCTTGCGCAGCCTCAAGGCGCTCTTGCCGAGCTTGCTCGGCGGCAGCTAGCTTGGCTTGTTTTTCAGCAGCCAGTTTTTGAGCCTTGGTTAGAGGGCGGGTATTTTTTTGAGTGGCATTGGCCAGATTTTTTTGAGTGCGTTGGGGGCGGCGAATGTCTGCATCGCTATCGCGAGATTTGGCAGTTTTCAGCTTTGTTTTGTTTTTGGCGATCTGGCTTGTTGTTTCAGCCGCTTTACGCTGTGCAGAGGATTTCCCCGCATCATCTTTTTTGTTTGTTTTTTTCTTGTCGGCTGGTGCTTGGCTTACAGCTGTTTTTTTGGTGGCAGTGGCTTTGGTCGTTTGCGCAGGTTTAGACCAAGCCTGAGTAGTTAAGCCAGATAAGCCTGAGATGCCTATTGCAAGTAGTAAAGAGATGATTTTTTTGTGTAATTGAGGCATGGATGAGGGAAAAGAAGAAAATTTATTGCGTAGTGTGAACATTGGGCTTGCCTTTAGAGCCAATATGTTTACAAGTTTATCGTTAATAGAAAAATCTGCAATATCAAGCACTTGGGATTTGTGCCTCATTGAATGGTTAAATTGTAAAAAATAGCGAACAGGGGCTTGCAGTAAGCTGAAAAGAGGTTTTTATAGATATTTTTGGGCATAAAAAAAGAACGCATAGCGTTCTTTTTTTATCTGAGTAGCTTCTTGCACCGCAGTGTTTAAACTCCTTGCGCTGCTACCCGTTCTTCGGGGCGGTGCAGTTTGCTCAAAGCGCTGAGATAGGCTTTGGCAGAAGCCACCACGATATCAGGATCAGCGCCTACACCATTGACAATGCGGCCACCGCTTTGCAGGCGTACTGTGACTTCGCCCTGACTTTCGGTATTGCCACTGATGGCATTGACCGAGTACAGCACCATTTCTGCGCCGCTTTTCACATGGGCCTCAATGGCTTTGAGCGAAGCATCAACCGGGCCGTTGCCAGTGGAGCTGGTTTTCACTTCTTGCCCATCTACGCTGATAACCAGTTCAGCCTGTGGCATTTCGCCAGTTTCGCTGTGCTGCTTCATTGAAACAAAGCCGAAATGCTCTTTCTCGGTGGTGACACTGCCATCACCCAGCAGGGCAATGATGTCTTCGTCGAAAATTTCGCTTTTGCGGTCGGCCAAGTCTTTGAAGCGGGCAAAGGCGGCATTGAGTTCGGCTTCGCTCTCGGGCATGATGCCCAAATCTTGCAGGCGCTGTTTGAAGGCGTTGCGGCCACTGAGTTTGCCCAGCACGATTTTGTTGGCGCTCCAGCCCACATCTTCGGCGCGCATGATTTCGTAAGTGTCACGCGCTTTGAGCACGCCGTCTTGGTGAATGCCGCTGGTGTGGGCAAAGGCGTTGGCGCCGACTATTGCCTTGTTGGGCTGCACCACAAAGCCTGTAATCTGGCTAACCATGCGGCTGGCGGCTACGATGTGCTGGGTGTCGATACCCACATCCAGGCCAAAATAGTCGCGGCGGGTTTTGATGGCCATAACAGCTTCTTCCAGCGAGCAGTTGCCAGCGCGTTCGCCAAGCCCGTTGATAGTGCATTCAATCTGGCGCGCGCCACCAATTTTTACACCAGCCAGCGAATTGGCTACTGCCATGCCCAAGTCATTGTGGCAATGCACGGAGAAAATGGCTTTGTCAGAATTGGGCACACGTTCGCGCACGGTTTTGACAAAGTTGCCGTATAGCTCGGGTATGCCGTAGCCAACTGTATCTGGCAGGTTGATGGTGCGTGCGCCTTCGGCAATGGCAACTTCAACTACGCGGCAGAGAAAGTCCATTTCGCTGCGGAAAGCGTCTTCGGCGCTGAATTCAACATCGGCGCACAGGCTGCGTGCCTGACGCACTGATACACGCGCTTGCTCTAGCACCTGCTCGGGAGACATACGCAGTTTTTTCTCCATATGCAGCGGGCTGGTGGCGATAAAGGTGTGGATGCGGCCATTGGCAGCGTTTTTCAGCGCTTCGGCAGCGCGGGCAATATCGCGCTCGTTGGCGCGTGCCAGTGAGCAGATGGCGGAATCTTTAATGGTGTTGGCAATGGCTTGCACGCATTCAAAATCGCCGTTGGAGCTGGCTGCAAAACCAGCTTCAATCACATCAACTTTCAGGCGCTCAAGCTGGCGGGCGATGCGGATTTTTTCATCGCGCGTCATGCTCGCGCCTGGGGATTGTTCACCGTCGCGCAAGGTGGTATCAAAAATAATGATCTTGTCGGTCATGTTGATTCTCCGTGGTGTAAAAATCGATTGTTTACACCTGTTGCTGGACATAAAAAAAGCCCGTTGCAGGTGCAAACGGGCTTTGTATAAAGGTTTTTGCGCGCGCCAATCACCCCGCCCGTTGGACGTTTAGCGATAGTAGGAAGCAGGCAAAAAAGTTCATGCGTGTAAATGTATCATAAAAGCAGGGATTTTGCAGAACAGAGTTTTTCAGTGTCAAAAATTTATGCTGCGTGTGAAAATGTTTGCAGATTTGAATCTGCTTTTAGAACAGGAACAAACCAAGATAGTAGCCACCGGCAGCGATGAGCGCGCTGGCCGGTATGGTTAGTAGCCATGCCCAGACGATATGCCCTGCGACTCCCCAGCGCACAGCGCTGGCACGTTGGGTTGCACCAACTCCTACGATGGCACCAGTAATCGTGTGGGTGGTTGATACGGGTACACCCAGTGCTGTGGCCACAAACAGGGTGAGCGCACCGCCTGACTCGGCGCAGAAGCCACCAACAGGGCGCAGTTTGGTGATCTTTTGACCCATGGTGCGCACGATGCGCCAACCGCCAAAAATAGTGCCAAACGCCATTGCCACATGGCACAGCAAGACGACCCATGTTGGTGGGTTGCTTACCCCCGCTTGTGCGTGCCCCGTGGCGATAAGCAGCATCCAGATGATACCTATGGTTTTTTGTGCATCGTTGCCGCCATGCCCCAGACTGTACGCACCTGCTGAAGCAAGCTGGAGTTGGCGAAACAGCTTGTCCACCCGCCCAGGATGGGTGCGCCGAAATAGCCATGCGACGATGACCATACTGGCAGAACCCAGAATAAAGCCCAAAACAGGTGAGACAACGATAAAAAGTACGGTTTTGCCAATGCCACCCCATACCAATGCTTGCCAGCCGCTTTTGCATAGTACTGAGCCCACCAAGCCACCGATTAAGGCATGTGAAGAGCTGCTAGGGATGCCGTAGTACCAGGTAATAATACTCCAGACGATGGCGCCAACAAGAGCACCAAAAATGACATGGACATCAACTGCACTGGCCTGTACGATGCCTTTACCAACAGTTGCAGCGACATGCAGATTGTGAAAAACAAAAACTGCAACGAAGTTAAAAAACGCTGCAAATACAACAGCTTGTGCGGGCTTGAGAACACCAGTTGAGACTATGGTTGCGATAGAGTTGGCTGCATCATGAAAGCCATTCATAAAATCGAACAGCGTAGCCAGTGCGACTAGCATGATGACTATCCAAAGTGCATTTTGCGCGGTTTGCATGTTGTACGGGAATCGTTTGTGTCAAAGGTTAGGCAAAAGAGGTGTGCTCAGGAGTTTTCGAGCACAATGCCTTCAATCAGATTGGCTACGTCTTCGCAGCGATCGGTTACGGTTTCAAGCAATTCGTACATGGCTTTGAGCTTGATCAGTTCGCGCACATCTTGCTCTTCGCGAAACAGGCGGCTTAGTGACTGGCGCATGACCAGATCAGCGTCAGACTCAAGCTGATCAATAGTGTTGCATGTTTCAAGCATTTGTTGTGCAGCATTGAGTTTTTCGATCTTGTCGAGTTGATGCACTACCTTGTGCAATTCTTCACAGCATTGCAGGCTGATTTGTGTGAGCTGCACCATTTCGGCTGTCATGTTGCGGATGTCATATAAAGACATGGTTTCTGCAACGTCGTGGATGATGTCGGCAACATCATCCATGGCGTTGATAAGCTGATGCAGCTGCTCGCGATCAATAGGGGTGATAAAGGTCTTATGCAGCATGGTGTTGACTGCATGGGTGACTGTGTCAGCACGATCTTCGGCATCAATGACTTGCTGCGTATATTGCTGTCGCAGATTGGGGTCTGCATAGTGCGTCACCAGATGGGATAAAGCCTGTGCTGACTGCAAAATGCAATCCGCATGCTGGTTGATCTGTTCAAAAAAGTTGCCGTCGTGTGGTAGAAGTTTGCTGAAAAACATGTTTTTTACAAAGTGATGACAATCATGTGTAAGTGTATCCGGTGGCGTGCCGCTTCTGGCAAAAAATAAAGAATTTGCTTGCAGGCTGTAGCATAAAAGTTGATTTATTGTTGGCGTTGAGCCTTTCTTGTGTTGTTGGCGATTGATTTATGAGTGATTTTGCTACGTGTGCATCAGCGATGTCTTTGCCTTTGCTGTATAGCGATGATGCTTTGCTGGTGTTGAATAAGCCGTCTGGCTTGCTTTCTGTCCCAGGCAGGGGAGAGGATCGGCAGGATTGCATGAGCAAGCGTGTGCAGCAGCAGTTTACAGAGGCGCAGATTGTGCATCGGCTAGATATGGGAACTAGTGGCTTGTTGCTGATGGCGCGTGGGCTGGAAATGCAACGTTTGCTGCAGCGACAGTTTGCTTTGCGCGAAGTGCAAAAAAGCTATATTGCTATCGTGCAAGGGCAGCCTGCGGTTACGCCTATGCAGTGGCAGTGCGTGGATGCGCCGCTTATGGTGGACTGGCCTAATCGTCCGCGCAGCATTATCAATGCCGAGCATGGCAAACCGAGTCGCACATTCTGGCGGGTCTTGGATGCTCCTGAGCTGCACCCGGCATTGACTGCAGATTTTTTTCGTCCAGATATGCCACATGCGGTGCTTGAGGTGATGCCGGAAACGGGTCGTTCGCATCAGATTCGTGTGCATTTACAGTCTATTGGCCACGCTGTTGCTGGTGATAATTTATATGGTGATGCTGAGAATCAGGCCATGGCTCCCAGGTTGTTGTTGCATGCCTGTCTGCTGGCATTACAGCATCCTGGCAATGCGCAACCAATGCGTTGGGAATGTGCGACAGATTTCTGCTGAAAGGAAAATGTATTTTTTTGATTCTTAGAGGTCTTTTGGCGCTAAGTTCTTTTAAAAATATTTAAAAAACGATTAAATGCGATAATTTCTTTCAATGCTGTAAATTTGCAAGGTTTGTTGTGATGAGGCTTTAAACCTCTTTTTAAAGACGATGCATAAAGTATGTGTATTATGTTACATCTTGTATCGCGCTTTGTTTGAGTTGCTATGCCTAAACTGTTTTCTTTTTTGTTCGTGAACAAAATATCTCGCCGCCGTTTGCTGCATGTAGCTGCGCCAGTTTTGTCGTTGATGGCTGCTCCAGCGGTTTTTGCTAAAACTCGCCGTGTTAAGGCTGGGGGGGCTAAACGGTATCCGTTGCGTCCTGGAGAGTTTTTCTGGATGCCCCAAGTTGCCATTAACGGGCCAGTCGTAGCTGTGGTTAATATTCATACCCAGATGGTGCAGCTTTTCCGTAATGGCGTTGGCATTGGTGTTTCTAGTGTTAGCACAGGAAAGCCTGGATACGCTACACCAGTCGGTATGTATCCAGTGCTTGAGAAAAAACGTTTTCATCGGTCCAGCACTTATGACAATGCTCCTATGCCTTACATGTTGAGGCTGACTTGGATGGGAGTCGCTTTGCATGTGGGCAATTTGCCAGGCTACCCTGCATCACATGGCTGCATTCGGCTGCCTGCTGCATTTGCCCCCAAGCTGTTTGGTGTTGTCGGGCGTGGCGACAGAGTATGGGTGGTTAATCGCGCGGTGACAGAGCCCATGGCCATGCTTGCTCCTATTACCCCTGCGGGTACGGCGTTGCTTAGTCAGGAGGCTCATACACAGCAAGAATACTGGGACAGTTCCTGGCTGAACAGTGCTGGTAGTGTGCAGGTTGCACCTGCAGCTCCAGTTGATGTTGCTATACCAACAATAGTACAGGTTTCTTCATCTGTGGCAACACCATCGTCTGCTTCTATTGCTTCAATGCCTACGTCTGCTAGCCCCGTTGTAGCGTCTTTGCCAGCAGTTGTACCTGTGCAGTTGGGAGTTGTGGTTAGTTTTTCGCAAAAGCGTTTGTATGTACTGCATCAGGGGTGTCTGGTTGCTGCTTTGGCACTGCCTGAAAGTGTGGCGCAAACCAAATTGGAAGGTGGTGCAGTGTGGTCTTGGAGGCCGCCTACAGTTAATACGCCAGGGCAATGGTTGGAGCAGGCTCCTGTTGTGCAAGACTTGATTGATTTGCCAGAGAAAATACTGCCGCCCAGCAGCAGTTTTGTGCAGCGTTTGTATCCGCGTATGGCAGCAGGCAGCCTGTTGTTCGTAAGCCAGTTACCGGCGACCAGCGATTTGCATTTTGCGGTTCCTCCTGCTTGATATGCAGCTGTTGTTTTTGCTCTGCTCTTGAAATTGATTGCATCGTGCCTATTTATGAAACATGCAACGTTGCTTTTTTATTTTTTAGGAGAGCACTATGACAACATTGATGACCCGAGGTGGTCTGTTTGATGATTTCTTCAGAGACGTAGCACCTGGCTTTTTTATCAAGCCATTGCATGGCGATGCTTTGCCTGCACCTTCGCAGATTCGCATTGATGTGAAAGAAACGGACAAGGAATTTGCTGTGCATGCAGAAATTCCGGGCGTAAGTAAAGACGATATCCATGTCTCCATCGAAGGCAGTGTCGTCAGCCTGCGTGCTGAAATCAAGCAGCAAGACACGCAAACAGAAGGCGAAAAAGTATTGCGTACCGAGCGTTATTACGGCTCTGTGGCACGCAGTTTTCAGTTGCCAGTAGAGATTGATGAAACCAAAGCCAAAGCCAAATACGAAAACGGCGTATTGCTACTGACTTTACCCAAAAAAATCAGTGCAACGCCTCAGCGGCTCATGATTGAATAAGCTGGCAGCGGTGTAAGTACTCAACGAGTTAAGCGCATGGTGTAGACGACAAAGGCATCTTCGTGATGCCTTTGTTTTTAGCCCAGCAATCGCTGCAGCAAGCTGGCGCTGGATGTATCCAGCCCAGCAAGCGCATTGCTGTTGATGCGCTGCATCAGGTCTTGTGCAAGCACTTTGCCCAGTTCAACACCCCATTGGTCAAAGCTGTTGATATTCCAGACTGCGCCGCAGACAAAAACGCGGTGCTCGTAGAGCGCCAGCAGTGCGCCCAAGGTGCGTGGGCTGAGTTCGGGCAGGGTAATGAAGGTGCTGGGGCGGTTGCCAGCAATGCGGTGTTGCGGCTTGGTGTGCTCGCGCCCCTGCATGAGGGCTTGCGCTTGTGCAATGGCATTGACCAGTAGCAAGTTGTGGTGCTGCTCCCACGGGTGCTCGGGCTTGCGTACGGCAATAAATTCAACGCTTACAGTTTGTGTGCCTTGGTGCAGTAACTGGAAGAATGCGTGCTGGCCGTTGCTGCCAGGCTCGCCCCAGATGGGGGCTGCGGTGGGGTAGGGCGTGGGCTGGTCGCTTTTGGTGCAGCTTTTGCCATTGCTTTCCATCACCAGTTGCTGCAAATACGCGGGCAGGCGTTGCAGGCAGGCATGGTAGGGCGCGAGGCAGCGGCTGTTGTAGCGCAAGAAGCTGGTTTCCCATACTTCGAGCAGCCCCAGCAGCAGGGGCAAGTTTTCTTGGGGTGCGGCTTGTGTGAAGTGCTTGTCTACGGCGCGTGCGCCTGCTAGCAATTGCATAAAGCCTTGTGCGCCTATGGCTATGGCAAGGGGCAGGCCAATGGCTGACCACAGCGAATAACGCCCGCCCACCCAGTCCCAAAAACCAAAAGTAGTGCGTATGCCGAGAGCAGCGGCGGCTTGCTGGTTGGTAGTGATGCCTACAAAGTGCCGCGCTATGTCTGGCGCGTTGCCGTTGTTGTACTCTTGCTCGCCATTGCAGAACCAGTCAAGCGCGGTGCGGGCGTTGAGCATGGTTTCAAGCGTGGTGAAACTTTTGCTGGCGATGATAAAGAGGGTGTGCTGGCGTTGCACCTGTTGCAAAACTTGCTGCAAGTCGTGGGCATCGATGTTGCTGACAAAGTGCAGGCGCTTGTTGGGCAGGGCGTGGTTGTAGAGGGCTTGCACGGCCATGCAAGGCCCCAGATCGGAGCCGCCGATGCCGATATTGACGATGTCGGTAATTTGCGCGTCGGCGCGTATGCTTTCGGCAAAGTCTAAAAAGGCGCGGCGCTTGGTATCGACTTCGTGCCAGAGTGCGTGCAGGTTGCTGGGCAGCTCGGCGGGGTCGGTTACGCGCAGCAGCCAGTGCATGACTTGGCGCTGTTCGCTGGTGTTGATGGCTGCGCCGTTAAACATCGCATCACGCAGGGCGCTGACTTGGGTTTGCTCGGCAAGGTGCAGCAAGGCTTGCAAGACTTCGCTGTTGATGTGCGCTTTGGAGTAGTCGCAATACAGCAGCTCGCCTTGCGCGTCGTGCAGCGCCAAGCTCAATTGCGCGGTGCGCTGGGGGTTATTGGCAAAGGCTTGGCGCAAATCAAAGTGGGCAGCGGCAGCAGGCACTTGCGGCGTAGCCGCTTGCGTGGAGGGTGCAAACTGTTTGGCTAGCTGCTGCAAATGCTGCCAGGCAGGGCAGTTTTGCGGCAGGGCTGTTTGCGCGAATGCTTCGGGCGGTGTGTCTGCTGCGGGTGCTGGGGTATGTTGCATGGTTGCCAAAGCGTGGGCGGGCTGGTGTGGCTGCGGCTTGGGCGCTTACGCGTGTGCCAGCATGATTTGTTCGAGCTTGGCTGTGTCAGCGGCAAAGGCGCGGATGCCTTCGGCCAGTTTCTCGCTCGCCATAGCGTCTGCATTGAGGGCGTAGCGAAAATCTGGCTCGGTATATTCGACTACAGGGATAAACTCGGCCTTGGCATTGGCTGCTTGCAAGGGTGGCTCCACTTGCACTGCTGGTAGAACAGGCACAGCTGCTAATTGCGCCAGCAGTTCGGGGCTGATAGTAAGCAGATCGCAACCGGCCAAGGCCATGATTTGTGCAGTATTGCGAAAGCTCGCGCCCATGATTTCGGTACGGATACCGTGCTGCTTAAAGTAGTTGTAAATCTGCCGCACCGATTGCACGCCGTAGTCATTAGCGCCGCTGTGCGCGGCTTCATTCCAGTTTTCGCCAGCTTGTTTTTTGTACCAGTCGTAAATGCGGCCGACAAAAGGCGAAATCAGTTGCACGCCAGCCTGCCCGCAGGCTACAGCCTGACAGAAAGAAAACAGCAAGGTCAAATTGGTGTGGATGCCGCGCTGCTCTAGCCGCGCGGCGGCTTGTATGCCTTCCCAAGTGGCAGCAATTTTGATGAGCACGCGGTCGATATGCACGCCTTGGCCTTGGTACAGCTCAATGATGCGCTCGGCACGGGTAATGGTGCCCACGGTGTCAAAGCTCAAACGCGCGTCTACCTCGGTGGAAACGCGCCCAGGCACATGCTTGAGAATTTCGCAGCCAAAACGCACCAGCAGGTGGTCCATGGTGTTAGCCAAATCGCGCGTGCCATGCTGTGCCAGCACCTCAGCCAGCAGTGGCGCATATTCGGGCTTTTGCGCTGCCTTGAGGATAAGCGAAGGATTGGTGGTTGCGTCTTGCGGCTGAAACTGCTGCAATTGGTGAAAATCGCCCGTATCGGCTACCACGGTGGTAGATTGTTTAAGGAGGTCAAGCTGGTTCATGCGGGGTATTCTGTGAATAGACAGGTGTGTTTACAGGTGGGGTTAAACACCATTGCTCTGCTCGGCAACGCTGGCTTGTAAATTGTCTAGCAATTGCTGCAATGCTTGCCGAACTTGTGCTTCGCTGCAACCCAGCAGCAAGGCGTCATCCAGTGCATCTTGCAGATTTTGTTGCAGATCTGCATAGTTTTCATTGAGCACCTTGACTTTTTCAAAGCACGAAACCACGCTACCATCAGGCTTGCGCCATATAACGGGATTATCGGTGCAGGAGGGTGGGGCATTCATAGTGGCAAAACAAGTGCAATATGCAGCAGGTGGGATTTTAACGCCAGCTATTACTCGCCCGACTCAAGCTGCCAGCCATGCCCCGCGCCACGGCGCAAAACCTTGTCAAGCACAGGCAAGGCTGCTTGCAACTGCTCTTTGAGCACAAAAGGCGGGTTAATCAAAAACATGCCGCTGGCACGCAAACCATCGCGCCCACTGGCATCTTGCTCGCCACGGCCAATAGACAAGGTAGCATGCAGCCAGCCGCGTTTGCTTTGCCGTGCCAGTGTTTTTAAGCGGCGGGGCAAATCGTGCGATTCAGGGCGGGCAATAACTGGATACCAGACAAGGTAGCAGCCCGTGGCAAAACGCTGCACCGCGTCAGCCACAGCCGTATGCACGGCGGCGTAATCGGTTTTTAACTCGTAGCTGGGATCCATAAGCACCAGCGCCCTGCGGCTAGGTGGCGGCAGTAGACTTTTCAGCACACTAAAGCCATCTTTGCATTGCACCTGAAATTGCCCAAACTTAGCCCAATCGGCAATTTTGCGATTGAGCTGGCGGGTATCGGTGGGGTGCAGCTCAAACAGCTTGCATTGGTCTTGCGGGCGCAGCAATGCATGCATGATTTGGGGCGAACCTGGATAATGCTCAATCTGCGCCAGATGCTTGTCTTGTGGATTGAGCTGGCGCAACAGTTGCAAATAATCGCGCAGCATAGCGGGCAGGGCGGCAGTGTGGGCAGCATCATCCATCTGCCCGGCAAATGACTGCCACAGCTTATGAATACCTTGCGCTGCCTCGCCGCTGGTAGCTGAAGTAGCGCCATCAAGCCTGTAGCCGCCCACGCCCGCGTGTGTATCAAGCAGCATCAGCGGCGTATCTTTGCTATCAGCAAGGTAACGAAGGGTGGCAAGCAGCACCATGTGCTTGAGCACATCGGCATGGTTGCCTGCATGAAAGGCGTGGCGGTAACTAAACATGCCGCCATGTTACAGGCTCTGCCGCATATAAAACAGCAAATGCCATGAAAAAAGGCAAGTAGAGCAAAAAACTTCGTATAATGCTCGACTTGCCTGCGATTGCAGCCCGCGGCAAAGAAGTACACCCCACCTAAGAGAACCCGTTAGAGGAACCCCGACCGTGGAATAGGCTACACGCAGATATGTGCAATGGGTGCATATATCTGGCTTGCGAAAAAGCCAACCAAACCACATCCTTCAAGGAAAAAACCATGAAAACTTTCAGCGCCAAACCCGCTGAGGTGACACATGAGTGGTTTGTGATTGACGCCACCGACAAGGTGCTCGGACGGGTAGCCAGCGAAGTTGCCCTCCGTCTGCGCGGCAAACACAAAGCCATTTATACACCTCACGTTGATACAGGTGACTTCATCATCGTCATCAATGCAGCCAAACTGCAAGTGACAGGTAACAAGTCTACCGACAAGATTTACTATCGCCACTCTGGCTTTCCTGGCGGCATCTCTGCTACCAGCTTCCGCGACATGCAAGCCAAGCACCCAGGACGCGCTTTGGAAAAAGCCGTTAAAGGCATGCTGCCCAAGGGTCCCTTGGGCTACGCCATGATTAAAAAACTCAAGGTGTACGGCGGCGCAGAGCATCCGCACACTGCCCAGCAGCCTAAAGTGCTGGAAGTCTAAGGAGAGCCGCAATGATTGGTGAATGGAACAACGGTACAGGTCGTCGCAAATCGAGCGTCGCCCGCGTATTTCTGAAAAAAGGCTCTGGCAAAATTACGGTTAATGGCAAAGACATTCAAAATTTCTTTGGCCGTGAAACCTCTATCATGATTGCCAAGCAACCTCTGGTTTTGACAGGCAACCTGGAAACCTTCGACGTACAAATCAATGTAGACGGCGGCGGTGAATCAGGTCAAGCTGGTGCAATTCGCCACGGCATTACCCGTGCTTTGATTGACTATGATGCCAATCTCAAGCCTGAGCTGAGCAAAGCAGGTTACGTTACCCGCGATGCCCGCGAAGTGGAACGTAAAAAGGTCGGTCTGCACTCCGCACGCCGCCGCAAACAGTTCAGCAAACGCTAATCTGTTTGCCCTTTTCTCCTTTGGAGAAAAGTACAAATCAAAAAAACCGCAAGAGTCAGCTTTGGCTTTTGCGGTTTTTTTATGCGCGCTTGTTGCCGCGCGATGCGGTGTTTATGTGTTTGCTTGGCTTGCCACATCGTCATGCAGCAACAAATCCGCCGCAAATAGCATGGTAACGCGCAAGCCGTGGGTGTTGGCTTGGCTATGGCTGGTGCTGCTGTTGGGCGCAATGTCGGGGGTGGGTTCGTGGCTGATGCCGTCGGTGAGTAGCAGGTCGCTGTGGTGGCGTATGGCTATTTCTTGGGCGATGGCTAGCCCCAGGCCTGTGCCTTCGGCTTGGATGCCAGGGGCGCGGTAGAAGCGCTCTATCACGCGTGAGCGCAGTTCGGCGGGTATGCCGCAGCCGTTGTCTTCTACTTCGACAAAGGCGCGTTGTACGCTGGTGGGCGGGGTTTTGGTGCGTTGCTGGGCTGGTTTTTTTGTGCTGGTTTTGCTGGCGGGTTTGCAAGGCTCAACTGCAATGGTTTGGATGCCGCAGCGTAAGGTGACTATGCCGCCTTCTTGTGTGTAGCGCAGTGCGTTATCGACCAGATTGCTTAGCAGCTCTTGCAGCCAGAGGGTTTGCCCCATGACGCTGACGGCTGCGGTTTCTAGCCCGAGGTCGATGTTTTTTTGTGCTGCTGCGTCCAGATGCAGGGTGAGCACTTGTTCGCACAGGTCTTGCAGATTGACTTGTTGCATGTGCTGCATGTCGAGTGTGTCGGCAGCGTCGGCGCGGGATAGTGACAGGAGCTGGTGTACGAGTTGCGAGGTGCGGCGGGTGGCGGTGCGCAGGCGCTGGAGCTCTTCAAGGGGGAGTTGTACGACGCTGCGTTGCAGGGGCTCGCTCCAGACGAGTTGCACGGTATCGTTTGCTGTGTTGGCAGTGTTTTGTGTGTCGTGGTTGTTGTGGGCTGATGCCGTGTTTTGTTGCTGATTTTGGAGGCTGGTTTGCTGGTGTTTGATGGATTCGTTCCAGGCTTCAATTTGTGCTTGCAGGCTGGCTAGCGGGGTGCGGAGCTGGTGGGCGGCGTCGGCAATGAAGCGGCGCTGGTTGGCTGATTGGCGGTTTACCATGTCAAACAGGCGGTTGAGCGAGACGACCAGTGGGCGGATTTCGAGTGGGGTAGCGGCTTCGTTGATGCTGCTTAAGTCGCGAGGAGAGCGGCGTTCTACAGCCAGAATCAAGTCGCGCAGTGGGCGCAGTGCTTGTTGCACGGCCCAGCTTACAAAAAAGGCGACCAAGCTGATCATGACGATATTGGGCAGCAGCACTTTGGTGACAAGCTGTTGCAGCCAGTTTTT
This sequence comes from uncultured Allobrachymonas sp., assembly GCA_964618495.1. GTDB lineage: Bacteria > Pseudomonadota > Gammaproteobacteria > Burkholderiales > Burkholderiaceae_C > Brachymonas. Next base: position 49,647 of record CAZUBE010000011.1, read on the forward strand.
GCGTGGGTCTGCAGCATCAGCAACTTCTACGACAACGTCGCCAGCCACGGTGGGTACACGTTGTGCCACCAGACGCAGGTTGCTGCCTTTGACTTCTTGGTTAAAAAATTCCGGCTCTTGCGTAAGTGGCACGACCGAGGGCAGGCTGTCGTCACCATGCAGCAGACGGCGTTTTGGGGTGTAGATTTTGTACGTGACCAGACCTTGGCGTTCTTTCAGAAAGTCTTCTACGGGTGGTGCCAAAAGCAATACTGGCGGGTCGTCAGCGTGTGCGCCAACGGCAATGATGGAGTCAGCCAGCAAAGGCACGAGTTGCAGCAGTTGTTTGTCTTGCTGGCTGGCTGCGGTGTCGGCCGAGCGGTAGTCCATCCAGCCACTGACCAGACCCAACACGCACAGGGGCACAATAAGCAGTAGCAGCAAGCGGCGCTGCAGCCGCACGGTGGTGACTTTGTCGGCCACGCTGGGGCTGCTTGTGGCAGAAGGTGCGGGTATATCTGTGCCTTGTGCGGTCAGTTGGGTGCTTTCAACAGACTTTTGGGTGCTGGCAGCGTTAGGTGGCATAGGGATTTTGCTAATGTATAGCTAGTTTGCGCGTTGCTCAATGCGGTAGCCAAAGCCACGAATGGATCGCAGGGCAATGCCGTAGGGCTCAAGTTTGGCACGCAGGCGCGAGATGTAGACTTCAACAGCATTAGGCGTGATTTCCTTGTCCCAGCCTGTAAGCGATTGCAGTAGTTTTTCTTTGTTTACCGGTTTGGGCGCATGCAGCATCAGATATTGCAGAACGGTCCATTCACGCGGGCCTACATCAAGCACTTGACCATCGGCTATTACTTGATGGGAGGCCGTGTCGATGGACAATGCGCCTAAAGTCAGGATAGATGTTGTTGCAGCTTGAGAGCGGCGTAGCAGAGCACGCATGCGCGCCAGAAGCTCTGGCAGGTCAAAGGGTTTAACCATGTAGTCATCAGCACCTGCATCAAGCCCTTGTACACGATCTTGCAATGCGTCGCGTGCAGTGAGCATGAGCACAGGCATATCTTGTCCACGCTGGCGCAGGCGTTGGGTCAGCTCCATACCGTCCATATTGGGTAGGCCGATGTCGATTATGGCGGCGTCAAATTCGTCAGATGTGAGTGCATCGAGTGCTTCTTCGGCGCTGCCGACTGCATCTACCACATAACCAGCAGTAGCCAGCCCTTGTTTAATGCCGTCGGCCAGCATGCGGTCATCTTCTACCAATAGCAAGCGCATAAGGTTCTCCCTGCAGTTTTTTGTTTTTTGAGGACATGCTGCCAATGAGCAGATATGCCCCGAGATTCTTTTGTGAAAATATGTTTATGCAAAATAGGATATTTAATAATAACTGGCATTTGTTATTTTGTCAATAGGATAAGTACAAGAATTATCTATAGGATTGAGTGCATTTATTATCTTTATGTGCGAGTATGATTTTATATCAGAAGCTTTTATATCGGCTTCTTGTATTTGGTTGGATGCAATCAGATGCTGCCTTTGAACGCCATTAAACAGATAGGTTTTTGGGGTATACCAGATATTATCTTTTAGGAAAATTACGTTAGAAAACGATGTGTCAGTAACGAATCCATTTTTTACAATGATGATTTCTCCGATTGCTCTGGATTTTAGGCGATCAAATATTATCCTGTCGGTTGATTTAAAGCTGTATTCAATATCATTGTCTTCTATCAGGGAAAATTGTTCTATTTTAGGTGTCTGGTAAGGTGTTATCTGGATAGAGTAGTTTGCATCAAGATTGTAAAGAAATCTTAATTTGTATGTATCATTAATTGAGATATCTTGTTTTTCAATATAATTATTAATTATTATTTTAATGCAAAGGATGTTTTTTTCTTTAAAGAAATTAAATGTACGCTCCAGCCTTTGCTGATGCAGGTCTATCAGCATGGGTTTCCCATTTTTTAATTGGATGGTTTCAACAAACTGGTACATAGATTTTATTTATAACTTCTTGGTATTCTTTTTCCATTTCGCTCATTTTCGTAATTCCGCCACCGCTTTTAAAGTATAGTTTGCCATCTTCTTTCTCAATAAATCGAATAAGAACGCAGCTATCCAAATTTTTTCCATCAAACCATCCAGCGACACCGGTGTAAAAACCGCGCGTGTAGTTTTCAGTTTGCAAAATCAGGCGAAGTGCTTCATCTCGTGGTGCACCAAGGATAGAGCCAGCAGGTAGCAATTTTTGAATGATCGAGCCAATTTTTTGCTCAAACTCGGGCTTGATGGTGCCAGATATTTCAGAGCTTGTGGTGTATAGGTTTTTATGGTTTGTTTTTATAAAATCAACTTTTTTGAAATTGCTTAGTTGCACGTTATCAGATATTTTTTTCAAGTCTTCCTTCAGAAGATTGACGACTGCTTGCTGCTCCGCATCCTCTTTGTGATCAGATAAAAGTACATTTTTGGCATTGGGTATGGATGCATCTATGGTTCCCTTCATGGGGAAGGTATATATTTTATTGTCAATGATTTTGACGAATGTTTCAGGTGAGAAGCAAACCCATTGATTCTGAAATAATATTTTATATTTTGCACTCGATATATTGTATATTTCGTGCAAATCAAGTGTTGTTTCTATGCTGGTCTTGCAGGTGTAATTAACTAGTTGCAACTTGCCTTTGTCAATAGATTCTCTTATTTTATTAAATCCATTGCTGTATTCTTCTTTGCGTGTTGGATTGATTTTTAGCTGCTCGGGGTAGGTGTTTTGGCGTTTGTTATATTTTTTGGAGATAAATTCCGGGAAGTGAACCAATATATCTGATTTATCAAGTTCTTCTTCTATAAATACTTCAATATTTTCTGCTAAAAAATCGATGGCGAAAAAGAATGGCTTTCCTTGTAAAGACAAGGAGTCCATATACTCAAATTTGCCCTGAGTTAGGATACGCATATTATTATGGTCATGCTGTCTTGCGGTACTTATGCTTTTTCGATTTACTCCGCATGAATAGACGTGCCACAGGGCTGGCACAGTAGTACTTCTTGCAGCATACCGTGTGGCACTCTGCCGTCAATGATGTGTACTGTACCCACGCCACGTTTGGCTGCATCCAGTGCGCCTGCGATTTTAGGAATCATGCCGCCTGAAATGGTGCCATCAGCGCACAAGGCATCAATTTGTGCTGGGGTAAGATGGGTTAAAAGCTGGCCAGATTTATCCAGCACGCCAGCGATGTTGGTAAGCATAAGCAGCTTTTCTGCTTGTAAGGCTACAGCCAGACTGGCTGCAACTACGTCGGCATTGATGTTGTAACTCTCAAATTGGCTACCAAAACCAATGGGACTGACTACAGGAATAAAGCCCGCATTTTGCAATGCAAGCAGGGCGCTGCAATTGATTGCTTCAATATCACCCACTTGGCCTATATCGTGATAGTGGCTGGGATTTTGCTGATCCTGCAAGCGTAGTTTTTTAGCGCGAATCATGCCGCCATCGTGCCCGGTTAAGCCCACGGCTTTGCCACCAGCTTGATTGATGAGAGCCACCAGCTGCTGCTGCACTTCACCTGCCAGCACCCATTGCACGGTGCCCATGGTGTCGGCATCAGTGACACGCATGCCTTGCACAAAACGGCCTTGCTGGCCAAGACGCTTTAAGGCCGATTCAATTTGAGGCCCGCCACCATGCACCACCACGGGGCGGATGCCTAGCTCTTGCAGCAGCACAATGTCTTGTGCAAAGGCCGCTTGCAACGCGGGGTCAGTCATGGCATTGCCGCCGTATTTGATAAGCATGGTTTTGCCCTGATACTGCTGGATAAAGGGCAGTGCCTGCAGCAGTTGTGCGGTGGATGCAGCCTGTGCGGTAGAAGGGGTTGGGAGCGTCATAAGGCAAGAATCCTATGCTAATTGGTATGGGTTGATACTGATTGCTGCAGTTGCTGACAAGAATCAATAGGGCTTGTAAATTATGCTTTGTTCTTATGATAACGTGCTGATTCTGCCCTGATGCGCATGGTTATAGCCACAAGGCGACCAGCACTCTGCGCCCTGCTGCAGCCAGCATGTTGTAGGTGCGGCAAGCTGCAGGAGTGCTCATAGCTTCTAATGCTATACCCTGCGTGATGAGTGGGGCTAGCCATTCTTGTGGGGGAAAGAGCTGTTTTTGACCAGTGCCAAGCAGTATCAGGTCGTAATGGCTCGCGGCTGTGTCAGCCAGTGCAGCCAAATCTTGTGTGCTGATACCAGTAGAGGGATTGTGCGTTTGCCATGCTTGCAAACGTCCATCGTATCCAAGCAATATGCTGTTGGTGTGGGGCAGACCGTTGATAAAGACGGTGCTTGAGTTGTAGCCTGTAATGGTATGCCCACTGGGAAGGTCGGAATCAAACTGCATATGCATGGGGTAAAAACTTCTATTCTGGCATGGACGCAGTATGTACCAATACGTAGGGAAAATTCGCAAGAAAAAAGCAAGAAAAGTAAAAAGAGCGTTGCTACGAAAGCGCTTATGGGATTCTTGTGTTTAAATTGTAGTTTTTCTTGTTTTGGCCCTGAGTTTTAGGAGTTTGCGTGAAAAAAGCCATCCATAAATCTGACAAGCTGGCACATGTCCTTTATGACGTTCGAGGCCCTATCGTAGAGGCGGCGCGGCAGATGGAGGAGGAAGGTCAGAAAATCATCAAGCTCAATATTGGCAATCTTGCTCCTTTCGGCTTTGATGCGCCTGAAGAAATCCAACAGGATATGATTCTGAACTTGCCCAACTCGTCGGGCTATTCTGACAGCAAAGGGATTTTCGCGGCACGCAAGGCGGTCATGCACTATACGCAGCAGCAAGGTGTGCAGGGTGTCACGCTGGATGATATTTATTTGGGTAACGGCGCCAGCGACCTGATTGCTATGGCCACCAATGCCTTGCTCAACGATGGTGACGAGCTGCTGGTGCCTGCACCTGACTACCCGCTGTGGACCGCAGTTGCCAGTTTGTCTGGCGGCAAGCCTGTGCATTATCTGTGTGATGAGGCCAACGGCTGGCTGCCTGATCTGGAAGATATTCGCGCCAAGATCACACCGCGCACCCGTGGCATAGTCGTTATCAACCCCAATAACCCCACGGGGGTGATGTACCCAGATGCGTTGCTGCAGGAAATTGTGCAAATTGCGCGGGAGCACAACCTCATCATCATGGCTGACGAGGTGTATGACAAGGTACTGTATGACGGTGTACGCCACACGGCGCTGGCAAGCCTTTCAACCGATGTGCTCACGCTCACCTTTAACTCGCTTTCCAAAGCCTATCGCGCCTGCGGCTACCGCGCTGGCTGGATGATAGTTTCGGGCGACAAAAGCATGGCGCGTGACTATATCGAAGGGCTTAATATGCTCGCCAACATCAAGCTGGGCTCTAACGTGCCAGGACAGTGGGCCATCCAAACCGCGTTGGGCGGCTACCAAAGCATCAACGATCTGGTCAAGCCTGGCGGTCGCCTGTGCCGCCAGCGTGATTTGGCTTATGAGCTGATTACTGCCATTCCGGGTATTACCTGCGTCAAGCCTCAGGCGGCGCTGTACATGTTCCCCAAACTGGATCCAGCCATGTATCCGATTGACGATGACAGACAGTTTTTTCTGGATGTACTGCGTGCCACCCGCGTTATGCTGGTGCAGGGTACGGGCTTTAATTATCCTGATAACCAGCATTTCCGCATTGTCTTTTTGCCGCATGAAGACGATTTGCGAGAAGCTGTTACGCGGCTGGCTGGTTTTTTGGAAAATTACCGCAGACGCTACAGTACCAGCCAGTAAAAAAGCGAAAAAAGCAGCATTTCCGTGTGCAGAATGCACCAGTCAGAGTATTCGGGCGCAAGGTGCGTGCTGTATCGCTTAAAGTAGCGGTTTTGAAACTGTGCTGCAGTGGGGCAAAGAGATGCTTTTTAGAAAGCACTTTACACAACCGGCAGGTATTATTTAAATTGAGACGCTGTGCGGGGACTAGGTGGTCTTTGCAAGCACTACCATCATCTACAAAAACTATTGAATTATTACTATGAAACCTATCAAAGTAGCTTTACTAGGCATTGGCACCGTTGGCTCTGGCGTATTTAACGTACTGCGCCGCAATCAGGCAGAAATTAGCGCACGCGTGGGGCGTGGCATAGAAATTGTGCTGGTTGCAGATCGCAATCTGGCACATGCAAAATCTATTACAGGCGATGATGTAGAAGTCATAGACGATGCTTTTGCCGCCGTATCGCGGCCCGATATTGACGTGGTAGTGGAGTTGATTGGTGGCTACACCGTGGCAAAAGAACTGGTGCTCAAAGCCATTGAAAACGGCAAGCACGTCGTTACGGCCAACAAAGCACTGCTGGCCGTGCATGGCACAGAAATCTTCAAGGCCGCGCAGCAAAAAGGCGTGATGGTGGCTTTTGAAGCGGCTGTGGCAGGCGGCATACCCATCATCAAGGCTTTGCGCGAAGGCTTGAGCGCCAACCGCATTGAGTGGATTGCAGGCATCATCAACGGCACCACCAACTTCATCTTGAGCGAAATGCGCGACAAGGGGCTGGACTTTGCCGACGTGCTCAAAGAAGCACAGCGCTTGGGCTACGCCGAAGCCGACCCCACTTTTGACATTGAAGGCGTAGATGCCGCGCACAAAATCACGCTGCTCTCGGCCATAGCCTTTGGCACCGATGTGCAGTTTGACAAGGCCTATGTAGAAGGCATTACGCAACTGGCATCGGTTGATATTCGCTACGCCGAGCAGCTAGGCTACCGCATCAAACTGCTGGGCGTAACCCGCCGCGCGGCAGACGGCATTGAACTGCGCGTACACCCCACCCTCATACCCGCCAAACGCCTGATTGCCAACGTAGAAGGCGCGATGAATGCCGTAGTCGTCAATGGCGACGCTGTGGGCACAACCCTGTACTACGGCAAAGGCGCAGGCAGCGAGCCCACCGCCAGCGCCGTCATTGCCGACTTGGTGGATGTGGCACGTCTGCACACCGCCGAGCAAGAGCACCGCGTGCCGCACTTGGCCTTCCAGCCCAACGCCAAGCAAACCCATCTGCCCCTGCTGCCCATGAGTGCCGTAGTTACCAGCTACTACCTGCGCTTGCGCGTAGCCGACCAAGCTGGCGTACTGGCGCAAATCACAGGCATACTGGCAGCGGCAAACATCAGCATTGATGCCATCGTGCAGCGCGAGGCAGACGAGGTGGGCGGCGCAGAAACCAACCAAACCGACGTCATTATCCTCACGCACGACTGCACCGAATCCGCCATGACTGCGGCAATAGCGCAAATGCAGGCATTGCCTACGGTATATCAGCCGATTGTGCGTATCCGTAAAGAAGAGTTGAATTGAAGTAATACGCTTTATTCTGACTAGATTTCACTACTGCTGTATGAACTACCTATCCACCCGTGGCGATGCCACCCCACGCCGTTTTTGTGAAATTTTGCTCGAAGGGCTTGCGCCCGATGGCGGCTTGTATCTGCCCGAGAGCTACCCGCAGGTAAGCGGCAGCACGTTAGCTGCATGGCGCAAGGTGTATGTCGCCCAAGGCTATGCGGCGCTGGCGTTTGAGATTTTGTCGCTGTATATCGACGATATACCCGCGCCCGACTTGAAAGCTATTTGCGAAAAAACCTACACTGCCGCCATTTTTGGCAACCCAGCCATCACGCCGCTTAAAAAGCTCGAAGGCGGCTTGTACCTTGAGGCGCTTTCCAACGGCCCCACGCTGGCTTTTAAAGACATGGCCATGCAGTTGCTGGGCAACCTGTTTGAGTATGAACTGGCGCGACGCGGCGAGCAGCTCAACATCTTGGGCGCAACCAGTGGCGATACGGGCAGTGCCGCCGAATATGCCATGCGCGGCAAACGTGGCGTGCGCGTGTTTATGCTCAGCCCACACGGGCGCATGAGCCCGTTTCAGCAGGCGCAAATGTTTAGCCTGCAAGATGCCAATATCCACAATATCGCCGTTGAAGGCGTGTTTGATGATTGTCAAGACATCGTTAAAGCCGTTAGCAACGATTTGGACTTTAAGCGCCGCTACAAAATCGGCACGGTCAATTCCATCAACTGGGCGCGGCTGCTGGCGCAGGTGGTGTATTACTTTGCAGGCTATTTCCAAGCCACGCAAAATGAGGATGAAAAAGTCAGCTTTACCGTGCCAAGCGGCAACTTTGGCAATATCTGCGCGGGGCATGTGGCGCGTGAAATGGGCTTGCCCGTGGCGCAGCTTGTGGTAGCTACCAACGAAAACGATGTGCTTGATGAGTTTTTCCGCACAGGCATTTACCGCGTGCGCGGCAGTGCCGATACGTTTGAGACCAGCAGCCCCAGCATGGACATCAGCAAGGCGAGCAACTTTGAGCGTTTCATCTTCAACTTGCTGGGCAACGATGCCGCGCAAACCCGCGCCCTGTTTGCCGATGCGCTTTCACAACAAGGGCAGTTTGATTTAAGCCAACACCCCCGTTTTGCGCTGGCGGCTAGCCAGTTTGGCTTTGCCAGCGGTAAAAGCACCCATGCCAACCGCCTGCAAACCATCCGCGATGTGTACCAGCAACACGGCGTAATGATTGACACCCACACTGCCGATGGCGTAAAAGTAGCGCGTGAGCACCAGCAGAGCGATGTGCCCATGGTTGTGCTTGAAACCGCGCTGCCGATTAAGTTTGCCGCCACCATTACCGAGGCACTGGGCAAAGCGCCTGAAATTCCTGCTGCATTTGCTGGTTTGGAAGACTTGCCTAAACGCTTTGTAGTAGCACCTGCCGATGCGGGCGCAATCAAGCAAATCATTATGGATAGTTGTGTCTGAACTTCTGTTTGAGAGTATTTGAAAAATGTGATATTTCTCTGCAGAATCTGACATATGTAAAATGCTGTATCACTGCTGAGGAATTGTTGAAAATAAACAAAGCAGTTTTAACCAGTTTTCTCCTTTGTTTAAAAGAGGTAAGCCATGTCGTCAAGCATTTATTTGTCAGTTCGTCAAAATTTGCAAACTGCAGGGGTGTTGTTGCTGGCTCTGGTGCTAACTGGTTGTGCGGCACTTGATGGCATGCAGTTTGGTGGTAAAGCATCACGAGCGCCTTCGCGTCGCCCAGCCGCAGAAACTGCTGTTGCAGGCTGGACAGGCAATTACGTTGGCTCGCTACCTTGCCTCGATTGCGACGCCTTGAAAGTAGAGCTGGGTTTATACAAAGACGGCACCTACAAACTGGTAACGCAGGAAATGGGTTCAGGTAAGCCAGCGATGGAGCGGCGTGGTGGCTTTACATTTAATGCCGATGAGACACGCATCACTCTTGATAGCAAGGGCCAAAATCGCAGCTTTGATATTCTTGCCAACGGCCGTTTGCGCATGTTGGGCAAAGACGGCAAAGTCGTTACAGGTGCTGATGCGGGGCGTTTTATTCTCAGAAAATAACCCTGTAGTTGACTGCAATTTGCGCTATCGCCCCGTTTTGCTAACGGGGCGTTTTTGTTGCTGCCCTTGAATACTGTCTGTTTGTGCCACATATACAAAGCAATCAGAACTTTTTTTCAAGGATGACAAACCATGCGCCCTGATAAATTTACCACCAAATTTCAAGAAGCCTTGTCTGATGCCCAAAGCCTTGCCTTGGGGCATGACCATGCCTATATCGAACCCGTGCACGTGCTGCTGGCCATGTTGCAGCAAACCGATGGCGGCCCGCGCAGCCTGATACAGCGTGCAGGAGCCAATGTGCAAGGGCTGCAAGTCGCACTGGAAGACGCAGTTAAGCGCCTGCCCCAAGTGCAGGGGCAAGAGCAGGTGCAGGCAGGACAAGAGCTTGTGAGCTTGCTGCAGGCAACCGAGAAAGAGGCCATCAAGCGCGAGGGAGTCTCCCTGAAGATGGAGAAAATCGAGAGCGAACTGACATATCCGGGTCAGATCAAGGTTCATGTGCTTA
>CAZUBE010000012.1:0-58925 GCA_964618495.1 uncultured Allobrachymonas sp.
GGTCTTCCACATCAAGCCGCTCTGGGTTGAAATGTGGCGCCAATGCAGCCAGCAAGGCGGGTAATTCAGCCATGCTAGGCGCTTGTGGCTCAACAATAATGCGGTCGCCCACACGGGTTACAAACAATTCGGTTTGGTGCTCAAAGGCCATGCTTACAGGAATGCGCACAGCTGGAGAATTGCCCGCCATAAACTGGCGGGTTTTGAATGCTTTGGTTTTTTCGGTTACATTTGGCATGATGCACCTCCTTCGTGCCAACATGTTAGCACGAAGTGGTATCTGATGGTTTTGGTTGTGTGTGGCAGCTTCTGCTTAAATTGTTATATGCGTTGCGCAGCAAACCAATGGCGTGCATCAGCGCAGTCTTGCGCTATGCCTTGTTGCAAGGCGGCCAGACTGGTGTATTTTCGCTCGTCGTGTAGTTTGTGCAGTAGTTCCACGCGCACGATTTTACCGTAGCCCCCGTTGCTGCCTAAAGCAGCTGGCCATTGCAGGCAATGTGTCTCTAGCAACACGCGCCCGCCGTTGATGTCGTGCGGGTCAATCGAGGGGCGTATGCCCAGATTGGCTACGCCTTGCAGTGGCGCGGCTTGCCCCAGCGCTGCGCCTGCCAAACCTGCCGCCGCGCCATCGCTTAAACCATGCACCTGCACCACAAATGTGCCGCTGGCAGCGGGTTTCCAGTGGCTAAAGCGCAGGTTCAGCGTAGGGCAGCCCAGCTCGCGCCCCAATTTGCGCCCATGCACCACATGGCCGCTGATGGCGTAAGGCCGCCCCAGCAGCCGCGCGGCGGCTTCCATATCGCCCGCATGCAGGGCTTGGCGCACGGCGGTGCTGCTTACGCGCAAGTCTTGCATGGCGTAGCTTTGCATATCTGCCACTTCAAAACCATGCGCCGCGCCCAAGCGGGCAAGCTGCCCATAGTCGCCTTGGCGCTGCGCCCCAAAGCGAAAATCATCGCCTGCCAACATATACCGCGCACCCAAGCCCTGCACCAGCACTTGCTGCACAAACTGCTGTGCTGACAAGGCGGCAAGGGCCGCATTAAAAGGCAGGATGACTGTTTGCGCAATGCCCAGCGCGGCCAAGGCACTGAGCTTGTCGCGCAAGGTGCTGATGCGCGCTGGTGCCAGTGCAGGCTGCTGGTGCAGCGCGGCAAAATAGTCGCGCGGGTGCGGCTCAAAGGTGAGCACACAACTGGGCAGGCCGCGCCGTGCGGCTTGCTCGCGCAGCAGCGTAAGCATGGCTTGGTGGCCGCGATGCACGCCATCAAAATTGCCAATAGTGAGCGCACAGCCGCTCGCAGGTGCAGCCCGTTGCAGGCCGTGGAGGATTTTCATGGGGCGTATTATCGGCGCGTCTAAAGTGACAGATGTGTAAGCAAACTATAAAACCCTGCACAGATATTCTTTCACCATCGTAATTTACGATAAAGTGCCACAGAAAGAATTTATGCAACGGGGCTTCTCTCTTACAAAAGGATTCTGCAATGAAGGCTTTATCAGTTCGCCAGCCTTGGGCTGACATGATTTGCTCTGGTGAAAAGTGGCTTGAGTTTCGTAGCCGCCCTACCTCGCACCGTGGCAAGTTGCTGATTTGTTCTTCTAAATTCAATGAGGGCTATACAGTTGAAATTGATGGCGTACAAAAACCACTACCGCTTGGCATGATGCTTGCCGTTGTTGAGGTTGTAGGCTGTAGGCCAGTTGAAAAGTCAGATAAAGATCACCCAGGCGCACCGTCTGATATTGATGGCTGGTACGCTTGGGAATTTGGCGAAAACTTTGACGTTCTTATTCCCAAGCCCGTTCGTGGCTCAGTGAACTTTTTCAATGTTCCAGACGAAGAAATTGAGTCCGCTCCAGATGGAAAGTTCTGGTACGACTATTTATGAGTGCTGTAAATACTGTAAGACCAAGAAATTCGCCATATCGCGCCGCATAAAATGCAGTGCATGACCCAACGCAACATCGTCATCCTCATCTCGGGCGGCGGCTCCAACATGGCTGCCATCGTCAAAACTGCCCAGCGCGACCGCTGGCAGCAACGCTACGGGGCGCAGGTAGCTGCCGTTATCAGCAACAAGGCTGATGCGGGTGGTTTGCAATTTGCGCGTGAGCACAAGATTGCCACTGCCGTAGTTGAGCACAAAGCCTACGCCGACCGCGCCAGCTTTGATGCAGCCTTGCAAGCCTGCATTGACCAGTACCAGCCCGCGCTGGTGGTGCTGGCGGGGTTTATGCGTATTCTCACGCCCGAATTTGTGGCGCACTACCAAGGGCGGCTGCTCAACATCCACCCCTCGCTGCTGCCCGCTTTTACGGGTTTGCACACGCATCAACGCGCCATTGATGCAGGCTGCCGCTTTGCGGGTGCTACGGTGCACCAAGTCACAGCCGAGCTGGATTACGGCCCCATTCTGGCGCAAGCCGCTGTGCCCGTTTTGCCTGATGACACCGAACAAACGCTGGCCGCGCGGGTGCTTACGCAAGAGCACCAGATTTACCCCCGCGCCATTGCACACTGGCTGGCGCAGCAAGGTGCCAACACCGCTTAACGCAAACTGCAATCCAACACAGACTGATAAAACCCCATGACAAAATTGATAAAAAATCGCCGCGCCAGTCTATTTCGTATATTTAGTCTGCGCGACGATTTGGATGATTTAGATGAAATTGATGCTAACATCAGAAGCGGGGTAGAGATTTTTGGCACCAATTTGTGGGTTTTGATATTTGCCATACTGATTGCATCGGTGGGTTTGAATATGAACTCCACCCCTGTCATTATTGGCGCAATGCTGATATCGCCCCTGATGGGCCCATTATTGGCATGGGCTATGGTTTGGCCATTAACGATATGGCATTTGTGCGCAAGGCGTTGAGCAGCTTTGCCATTTTTACAGCCATAAGCCTGATTACATCCATCGTATATTTCTATATCAGCCCGCTTAAAGAGCCAGGCTCGGAGCTGCTGGCGCGCACCAGCCCCACGCTGTGGGATGTGCTGATTGCTTTTTTTGGTGGTGCAGCAGGCATTATCGCCATTACGCGGCGCGGCATTTCCAACGTGGTGCCTGGCATGGCCATTGCCACCGCACTGATGCCGCCCCTATGCACGGCAGGCTACTCTATTGCACGCGGCAAATGGGAGTGGATGGGCGGCGCGATTTACCTGTATATGCTCAATACGGTGTTTATCGCATACGCCACTTTGCTATTTATCAAGCTCATGCGCCTGAACGTTTCAAGGCTTAAACAATCTGCCAACAAAAGCACAACTGGCTGGATTACTGCATTAACGCTGGTTGCCATGATTGCGCCCAGCATTTATCTGGGCTGGCGCGTTGTGCAAACACAGCGCTATACCACGGCAATGCAAAACATCGTAGAAACCCAGGCGCAGAAAAACAAGCTGATTGTGATACGCAAGGATATTGACCCCGAAGTCTATCGGGTGCATCTAACGATTGCAGGCGAGGCATCCAGCGAGCTTTTGCTTGCGCAAATCACCAGCCAGATTCAGCAGCAAGGCCTGCCCAAGACCCATCTGTCTATCAACTCCATCAGCAACAAGCCCATAGATATTGACAACATTCGGCGCGAGCTGCAAGAAGGCGTTATCAAGGCCAGCGACCAGCAGCGCGATGAACTGCGCTCGGAGCTGGCCAAGCTGCAAGTCAAAAGCAAATCGCAAGAAATGCTCAGCGAATCGCTCACCAAAATGCAGGCTGAAATCAAGGCGCAATACCCATCGCTCAAATCAGTCGCGGTAGGCTTGACCTTGAAAGCCGAAGCCAAAACCGAAGCAACCTCCGAAACAAAGACAGATACAACCACCCAAGCGCAAGCCAACACACCTTTGCCCGCCACCTCGCAAGCCACGCCAAGCGCCCCGCCAGCCGAAACCGTGCTGGTGCAATTGACCGAAACCGAGCCCTTGCCCGCCAAGGAAAAAGAACGGCTTGAAAACTGGCTGGCCGTGCGCTTGGCACCCAATGCGGTTTTGATTGCATACACTTACAGCCCGCCAGGCAATTTGCCCCGTGCCGTGCGCTGATAATTCTGCATGGCCTTGGGCAAATACAGGCAAAAAACGGGTTTCTCCAAACACCCCGCCCAATGCCGCGATAATCCACTGTTACCAAGGCGAGCGCGGGGTTTGCAGGTTTGTTTGAATAAGGGCTGTATCGGGTGTGGGGCAATAAGGCTGGCGCGTTGGCGCACACAATTTTCTGGGCTGCTGCTTCGGCCTTGCCCCTCTGCGCCCATGCAGCAGACAAATTACCCGTGCCTGCAAGCGCCGCATCAGACGCAACAGCGCCAGCCCTGCCTCTAGCGCCAGCTATAGCAGCCCCCATTGCAGCGCCCGCCACAAGCCCCGCCGCAAACCAGCCCGCAAGCGACGCAGCCATTGCCGACTTTCCCGATGCATCACCCGCTACGGGCGAATTGGCTTTTACCGTGCAGCTTGATGCGCCCGATGCAGTCTATGGGCTGATTGACCATTTTCTAGACCTCAAACGCTACCAGCAAGTTGCCGACCTGGACAACGCCGAACTCGGGCTTTTGATTGAACGCTCTGAAGCGCAAATCCGCCAACTTCTGGCTACCGAAGGCTACTTCACCCCTGAAATCAGCCACACCCTGCTGGCTGATGCAGCGCAGAAAACACAGGCAGACGTTCGCCCCAGCCGCCCCACCATACGCATCCACATCAACCCCGGCACGCGCACCACCGTTAGCCAGCTAGATTTGCGTTTTGACGATGCCGCCCTTGCCTACACCCCCGCCCACACCCAACTGGCGCAAGCGCGTTACGACTGGGAGCTGCTGCCCGGGCAAGCCTTTACCCAAACGGGCTGGAGCAGCTCTAAAGCACACGTGCTGCAAACCTTGCAGGCAGAGCGTTTTCCCACTGCGCGACTCGTAAGCAGCAAGGCCGAGATTGACCCCGATAGCAACACCGCACAACTGCACGCGCTCTACGACTGCGGCCCCGTTTACCGCTACGGTGCTGTGCAAGTGTTTGGCGCTGCCCGCTACGATGCAGCCATTGCCCAGCGGCTGGCACAAACCCCGCTGGCTGCCGAATACCGCCAAAGCGACTTGCAAGCCGCACAGCGCCGCCTACTCGATAGCGGCTACTACAGCGGCGCGACTGTGGCGATTGACACCAGCCCACAGGCCAGCCCGCAAGCCGCACCCGTACTGGTCAATGTGCAAGAAGCACCTCTGCAAAAACTGGTGCTTGGCGCAGGCTTTAACACCGACAGCGGCCCGGGCGCATCTATCGAACACACCCACAACCGCTTGCCCGCGCTGGGCTGGCGGGGCTTGAGCAAACTCAAATGGAACCGCGACCAGCAAACCTTCACCAGCAGCCTGCTCTCGCCCCCAGATGAAAAACTCTGGCAATGGCTGCTCAACGGCTCATACACGCGCGAAACGTTTGACTCTACCGTGCAAAACACATGGCAAATGCGGCTCGGGCGCACCAAAAACCTGGGGCGCATACAGCGCACCTGGTACTTGCAATACGACCACAGCCGCGCCGACTACGCCTCAGCCGTCATCAAAAGCGCAGGCGCATTCAGTGCCAACTACATCTGGGCGCTGCACCAGTTCAACAACCCGACCATGCCCACCAGCGGCTACGGCATTGGCATGGAAGCAGGCGGCGGCATTACGCAGTCGCCCCAACGCGCCCCGTTTGCGCGTGCCAGTGCGCGCTACCAAGGCTTTTTGTCTTTGGACGACAGCTTGGGTGCATCGCTGCTGCAAGCCCTGCCACTGCCTGGCGAAATACGCGAAGCCGTAACCGGCAAACCCAGTGAAACCCAGCAAACAACAGCAACAGCAGCCATACCGCCCCCAAAAACGCGCAAAAACGGCGAACTGGTGCTACGCGTTGAATCAGCCGCCCTATGGAGCAGGCGCAATGCCACCATCCCGCCCAACCTGCTTTTTCTCACGGGCGGCAACGCCACCGTGCGTGGCTATGGCTACCAGCAAATCGGTGTAGACCACAACGGCATCACCCTGCCCGGGCGCTACATGCTCTCGGGCAGCATCGAATACCGCCGCCCCGTCTACGCCAACGCCCGCCCCACCAGTTGGGATAGCGTCTTGTTTCTAGATGCAGGCAACGTCGCCGACACACCCGCTGGCCTGCGCAAACTCAAATACGGCGCAGGCGCTGGCGCACTCTGGCGCAGCCCCGTAGGCCCCGTACAACTGGCGCTGGCCTACGGCTTGCAAGACAAAAAACTGCGCCTGCATATGAACTTGGGGTTTAACTTCTGATGCAACACGAGCAGCACCCCCACACACCTGCTAGCACTGACACTGGCATAGCGGCAGATACAGCGACAAGCACAACACCCGCCCCCCAGCCGCCCGCGCCCGCCCGCCGCCCACGCCTGCTACGCACCAGCGCACGGCTGGCGCTGGGCGCGGCAGTGGTGCTGCTGCTAGCCGCCATCGGGCTATGGTGCTGGCTGGGCGCACAGCAATCATTGGCGCAAGCACTCGCCTTGCTCCAGCGCCACATGCCCGCAGGCAGCAGCCTGCACGTGCAAGGCGTGCGCGGCAACCTGCTCCAAGGCGGGCATATCGACAAACTCATCTACCGCCAACACGCTCCCGCCCCAGCCAACGCCAACGCACCCACACCAAGCGGCGCACTCACCCTCACATTCGAGCACATCGACATCGCTTGGGACTGGACCGCACTGCGCCACCGCGCCACGCGCCTGCGCCGCCTGCACATACGCAGCCTCGCCTATGCCGACACCCGCCCCCCGCACGACGATAGCAGCAGCCCCCCACTGCGCTCGCTCACCCTGCCCGTAAGCGTTGATGCCCCCTTCGCCATTGATGCCCTGCATCTGCTAGCCACCCCTACAAACCAGCCCGCAAGCGCCGCCACAAGTGCTGCCACATCTTCCAGCGCCACCGCATCCAGCGCTGCACCATCAGCCGTTGCAGGCAAAACCACCACCCTGCATCAGCTTGCAGGCCGCTACCGCTACAGCCAGCCCCAAGCCCAGCACCGCCTTGAAATCAACTCCGTGCAGTGGCAACCCGCCACCGCCGCATCAGCCACCACAACAGCCGCCATATCAACCGCCACGCCAGCCAATACACCAAGCAGCGCCAGCCGCCTGCTCCTGCAAGCCACGCTCGGCGGTCAAACGCCCATGCCGCTGCACCTGCAAGCCAGCGCCACCCTGCCCGTGCCTGCCGCACCTGCTTTGGCTACCAGCAGCGCCAGTGCCGCATCCACACCAACAGCCTCACCCACCCCCGCAGACCAAACCCTGCACATCAGCCTGCAAGCCACAGGCACGCTGGCACAACCCGAAGGCAGCTTGCGCGTTACAGGCAGCCTCCAAACACAAACACAAACACAAGCACCAGCCACCAAAGCCAAAAAACAAAACACCACAGCCCAAGCCGCACAAACCGCGCCACCCGCACAAGCGCAACTGCAAGCCACCCTGCACCCTTGGCAGCCACAACCCCTCACCCAAGCCAGCCTGCAATGGCAAAACTTAAACCTGCACGCCTTCTTGCCCGCGCTACCGCACACCCTGCTTGGCGGCGCACTTGAGCTGCACCCCATCTCGCCCGCAACACTTGCACAGCAGCACAGCCAACCCAGCAAGCCCAGCGCCATCGCACCCGCAGTTACAGGCCAATTTGCCGCACTGGGCGCTGGCCACTGGCGCTTGGCGCTGCAAACCCACAACGCACAAGCAGGCGCGTGGGATAAAAACCTGCTCCCCCTGCACAGCCTGCAAACCCAGCTTGAATACCACAACGGCGCACTCTCCATGCCCAAGCTGCACTGGCAGCCCAGCGCCAGCGCCGCCAGCCACATCACCGCCCAAGCCCAATACCAGCCCCAACACGGCTGGCAAGCCAGCATCACCGCGCACACGCTCGCCCCTGCCGACTTTTACAGCCCGCTTGCAAGCAGCACTGCAAACGACAAAAACAACAACAAAACCAGCGATAAAACCAACGACAAAATCAGCGGCACATTCGAGCTGCAAACCGCCCCCCTGCCCAAGCCCAGCGCCACCAAACCCAGCTCCGCCAAGCAACCCGCCACCGCGCACGCCGCAAACCACCCAACTGCCGACAACGCACCGCTTAACCTCGCCCTAAACCTGCAAACCGAGCCCCCCAGCCAGCCAAACTCCACACAAATCAAACTGCAAGGCCAATGGCAGCAGCACACCCTTACCCTGCCTACCATCTTCGTAAAAACGCGCGATGCCACTCTGCAAGGCAGCGCCAGCTACCAAACCCACACCCAAACCGCGCAAACCGACCTGCAACTCGCCGCCCCTGGCACACAGGCGCAACTCAAAGGCCAAATCGCCCCCGCCAGCGGACAAGGGCAACTGCACATCAGCGCCAGCGACATACAAAAAACCCTGCTCTGGCTTGCCCCATACACCACCGCGCCCGCCCTGCACCAATACCAAGCCAGCGGCACCGCCACGCTCGCAGCCCACTGGCGCGGCGGCTGGCAAGCACAAGGCAGCACATTGCAACTCGATGCCAACCTTGATGCCCCCGCCATCGCCCTGCAAGCCAAGCCGCTGGCAGCATCTTCTGCCCAAAATGCAAACAGCAGCGCCACAGCCACAAGCGCCACCACACCAGCCCCAGACCCAGCCATCACCACCTTCCGCAACACCCGCCTGTCCCTGCAAGGCACATTGGCCAAACTGCAGCTCAATGCCCAAACGCAGGCGCAGCAAAACGGCTTGGCGCTGCAACTCGCACTCCAAGGCCAAGCAGGCATACTGCCCAAAGGCTGGCAAGCGCAACTACAAGCTACCCAATTGCAGTTCCTTGGCAACGAACAAGGCCGCCCTTGGCAAGCCACCCTGCAAGCGCCGCTGCAACTGGCACTGCGCCAAAATGCAGACACATTCAGCGCCAGCAGCAACGCCTTTGAAATCGCCATGCGCAGCGCCATATCAAACACCACCCGCCTGCAAGCCCAGCCCATCCGCTTTGTGCAGCAAGGCAACAGCTACCAAATCAGCAGCCAAGGCCAACTGCACGACATCCCCCTGCTTTGGGTCAACGCCATCAGCCAACGCGCCGCACACACCAACGTGCTCTCTGGCGACATGCTCTTATCAGGCGCGTGGAACGTGCAACTCAACCAGCAACTGCACATCGAAGCCAGCCTGCAACGCAGCAGCGGCGACCTGATTGTGCTCACGGGCGACGGCAGCGCACCAAGCAACGCACCAAGCAGCCCCACCAGCCAAGCCGTGCCACGCAGCCGTGGCCGCATCCCTGCAGGTGTGCGCACCGCCCGCCTTGCCTTGCAAAGCCACGGCACACAGCTACAAGCCACGCTCGACTGGGACAGCGCCAATGCAGGCAGCGCCCACGCCAGCCTTGGCACCCAACTGGCACGCACCGCCAGCGGCTGGACGCTCCCTGCCGCCGCCCCTCTGCAAGGCAGCCTGCAAGCGCAAATGCCCCGCGTCGGCATGTGGAACCTGTTCGCCCCCCCGGGCTGGCGGCTACGCGGCACACTTGATGCCGACCTGCGCTTGAGCGGCACCCTGCAAACCCCCCTTCTGCACGGCAACCTCAACACCCGCGACCTGGGCGTGCGCTCCATCGTCGATGGCTTTGCCTTTAGCCAAGGCAAACTACGCACCCGCTTTACGGGCCAACGCATGGAAATCGACGAATTTTCCCTGCAAGGTACACCCAACCAAACAGGCCTGCTCGAAGGCGGCAAAATCGACGGCGGCAACGCCCACATCAGCGGCCATGTGCAATGGGGCAACGCACCTGACAGCACTACCAACACCGCCACAAGCAGCAACACCACAGCCAGCGCCAAGCCCGCATCCCTGCTGCAATCGCTGCAAATACAACTCAAAACCCGCTTAAACCGCCTGCAAATCTTCGCCCAGCCCCAGCGCCTGCTGGTGCTTTCTGGCGAAATCGACACCCGCCTTGCCGCGCTGCAACTGCACATGCGCGGCGGCTTGAACGTAAACCGCGCCTTAATCGACCTGCCCAGCGACTTCGCCCCGCAACTCGATACCGACGTAGTCATCCTGCCCAGCAAAAAGCATCCCAAATCCGCTCTTGCACAGCCTCACTCCAGCGCTGCCTTTCTTCCTGCTGTTTCAACCAGCATTGCCACCCCTGCACTCGATAGCGACGTAGTACTCAAGCCAGCCAGCAAGACCACCCAGACCGCTGCCCAAGCGCCCACCAAAAGCAGCGCCAAATCCACTACGCCTACAGCAGTCAGCGCAGCCACAACCAAGCCTGCCAACAAACACGCTGCCCAAGCATCCAACCTGGCTGCACCCAAATCCAGCCCCAACCCCGCCATCACCCCAAACATCCAAATCAGCATCGATTTAGGGCGTAACTTCCGTCTGCGCGGCTACGGGCTTGATGCCCACTTGAACGGCCAACTCGCACTGCAAAACACCAGCACCATCACCGCCATGCCGCTGCTCACAGGCACCATCCAAACCGAACGCGGCACGTTTCGCGCCTACGGGCAAGACCTGCAAATCGAACGCGGCCGCATCACCTTTACAGGCAGCCCCGACAACCCCACGCTCGACATAGCCGCCATCCGCCCCAACCTCGACTTTGAAGTAGGCGTGCAAATACGCGGCAGCGCCCAGCGCCCCTTGGTGCAACTCTACTCCGAGCCCCCCATGCCCGACTCCGAGCGCCTGTCTTGGCTGGTGCTGGGGCGCTCCTCCAGCAGCGTAGCCGACACCGCCCTGCTGCAAAAAGCCGCACTGGCCCTGCTTGGCGGCAACCAGCGCGGCATCAGCGGGCAACTGGCAGACGCTTTGGGGCTGGATGAAATCGGCTTTGGCAGCGGCAACGCCAACACCGCCCAAACCAGCAGCGCCATCGCCTCAGGCAGCGTCAAACTAGGCAAACGCTTCGGCAAAAACGCCTACATCGCCTATGAAAAAGGGCTAGATGCCACTTTGGGCACACTGTCCTTCTTCTACGACATCAACCGTTTCCTCAAACTACGCGGGCAAACAGGCCAGCAAAGCAGCGTCGATTTGATTTACTCCATCAGCTACGACTAAGCTGTGCGCGTGTGTGCAGGAAATACGGGAGCCGAACGCAGAAGGCGCAAAAGCTACGCAAAAGGCGCAAAAAATACTGAGAATCCCACTCTAAGGACTCTAAGGAGGGAAGTTAAGGATGTGCTGATCTATTCTTCATGCAAGGAAAAACCCAGCATATTGTCATTCCCGCGAAGGCGGGAATCCACCGCACCAGCCGCAACAAACACACACCATCTTTACTCCGCCCCTGCGTATTTGCTTTTAATGTTTTTTTGGATTTTTTTGCGTCTTTTGCGTAGCTTTTGCGCCTTCTGCGTTCGCCCCCGCATTACCCCGCATCCCCGCTACTTGCCAGCCACCACCACAGCAGGTATTTTGTGGCTGTAGTCCAGCGGCATTTTGGCTATGCCAGCAGCCACCTGCAAAGCCATATCGCGGTAAAGCGCCGCTATTGCCCCGTGCGGCTCGGCTGCAACGGTGGGTGTGCCGCTATCGGCCTGCTGGCAAATTTGCAGTGCCAGCGGCAAAGCACCCAAATAGGGCAAGCCTTGCTCCTGCGCCAGCCGCTTGCCGCCGTCTGCGCCAAAAATATGCTCTTTATGCCCGCATTGGCTGCATGTGTGCACCGCCATGTTTTCCACCACGCCCAGCACGGGTATGCCCACCTTCTGGAACATGGCTACGCCCCGCTTCACGTCCAGCAGGGCAATGTCTTGCGGCGTAGTCACCATCACCACGCCTGTTAATGGGGCACGTTGGCTCATAGAAAGCTGTATATCGCCTGTGCCAGGTGGCATATCCACAATCAGATAATCCAGCACATCATCTGGCGCTGCGCCCCAGCGCGTTTGGCGCAACAACTGCTCCAGCGCCTGCACCGCCATGGGCCCGCGCCAAATCAATGCCTGATTTTGCGCAACCAGCAAACCAATGGAATTCATCCGCAAGCCGTGCCGCTGCAAAGGCAGCATGGTTTTGCCATCGGGGCTTTCGGGCTGGCTGCTTACGCCCAGCATGGCAGGCACGCTCGGGCCGTAAATATCTGCATCCAGCACCCCCACCCGCGCCCCAAGTGCTGCCAGCGCCAGCGCCAGATTCACAGCCGTTGTGCTTTTACCCACCCCGCCCTTGCCAGAAGCCACGGCAATGGTGTTTTTTACCCCTGCAAGCAACGGCACCCCCGCCTGCACCGCATGCGCTGCAATGCGGCTGGTGAAACGAATTTGCACCGCATCCTGCATGCTTGCCGCATCATCCATGCCCTCTATACCGCACAAAGCATTCAACAGCAAATCACGTAAACCCGCCTCGCTGCTGCGGCAGGGGTAAGGCAGCACAACATCGGCCTGCACCGTTCCGTTGGCAGCAATATGCACGCCAGCAAGCTGCTTTGCAGGCAACAGCGCCCGCCCCGTAAGCGGGTCGATAACGCTTTGCCAAGCCTGTTTGATAGCGGCAAGGCGTGTTGCCAATTGTTCCTGTTGCAAGTCGGTAGGCAGAGATGACATGGTTGTGCTTTCATGCTGGCGCTTTGCGCGCCCTTGTTTTCGCACGAAGTGTAGAGCAGACCCAGACCGTTTGTACAACAGGGGTATTTTCAGGCGTAAGCTGTTGCCGCTATTGCCTGGCTATGCGGGCAGGCAGCGGCAAGGCTTTGCTTGCGCCAGCCTTTAAGCCAAAGCTGTTGCTGGCTCGGGCGCACAGCAAGCCGATGCCACTGGCGATATTGGCAGCACGCGTATCGTGCCGCGTTTGTCGGTAAAGACTTCGGTTTCGATACGAAACACGTCTCTAAACATCGCTTCTGTCATGACCTCGCTTGATTTGCCGCAGGCGTAGATGGCTTTGTCGTGCATGGCTACTACCTGGTCGGCATAGTGCGCTACCAGCTCCAGGTGGTGCAAGGTGAGCAAGGTGGTGAGCCCGCGCGTGCGGGTGAGTTCTTGCAGCTTGTTCATCAGCTCGTATTGGCGGCACAAGTCCAGGCTGGCGGTGGGTTCGTCAAACACGAGTATTTTTGGCTCTTTAACGAGCGCTTGCGCGATAAAGACCATTTGCCGCTGCCCGCCTGAAAGCTCGGCGATGTTGCGCTTGGCAAAGCGCTCCAGTTTAAATAGCTCAAGCGCAGCGTGGGCGCGTTCTATGTCGTCGGCATCTACGCGCGTGCTCAGGTTGCCCACCATGCCCAGCAGCACGATTTCAAATACGCTAAGCGCCGCATCACAGCTCATGTCTTGCGACAGGTAGCTGATGATTTTGGCGCGTTCCAGACGCGAGAGTTGTTGCAAATTGGCTGATTGCACCGTAATGCTGCCGCCTGTGCCTTGCACCAGCCCCGTTACGCTTTTGAGCAGTGTGCTTTTGCCCGCGCCGTTTGCGCCAATGATGGCGGTGATTTGCCCGCTGGGCACGGTCAGGTTCACGTTTTCAAGCACTGGCGTGTCTTTGTAGCCAAATGAGTAGTTCTGAATCTGAATCATGAGAAGTAGCTGCGCTTTTTGGAAAGTAGCACCGAGAAGAATACGGGCACGCCAATCAAAGAGGTAACAATGCCAATGGGGAACACAAAGCCAGGCACTATCACCTTGCTTACGACCGAGGCCAGCAGCAATATAGCCGCGCCAAAAACCGATGCCAAAGGCATGAAAAAGCGCTGATCTTCACCCACCAACATGCGCGCAATGTGAGGCCCAGCCAAGCCAATAAAACCTATCGTGCCAACAAAGCTCACCGCTACCGCCGTCAGCAGCGAAGCCATGCCAAAGCCCAGCAGCCGCAAGCGCTTGACGTTAATGCCCAACCCTGTGGCTTTTTCGTCGCCAAGTTGCAAAGCGGTAAATTTCCACGCATTGGCAATCAGTATCGGAAATGCGGCCAGCACCAGTACCAACATTGCCAGGGCTGTACTGGTTTCGGCTCTGGACAAGCTGCCAAATAACCAAAACACAATGCTCTGGTTTTGCTCAGCACTGGCGGCATATTGCAACATCGACTGCAGAGCACCAAACATAAACGACAGCCCAATGCCGCCCAAAATCATGGCGCCAGGCGTGAGCTTTTTGGCCGCACCAATGATGTAAATCAAAAAGCTGCTCAAAATGGCAAACAAAAACGCATTCAATGGCACGAGCCAACGCCCAATTCCAGCCGAAATGCCAATGCCTGCAACAATGGTAAGCGCCGCGCCAAAACCCGCCCCTGCTGAAATGCCCAACGTATAAGGGCTTGCTAGTGGGTTACGCAAAATGGTTTGCATGATTGCCCCCGCCACGCCAAGCGATGCGCCTACGCCCAGCGCCATCAGGCTTGAAGGCAAGCGGTAGGTCAGCACCACCACACTAGCCATGTCCGAAGCCTCGCACCATTTGGTCAGCGAGCAAAAAACTTCATTTACCGACAAATTAGCTGAGCCAGTAAGCAAATCAGTCGCCATCAAAACGGCGCAGGCAAGGAGCCCTGCAATCAACATTACAAATCGCTTGTAAACCGTTTTTTTATAGTCATAAGGCGGCGGCGCAGACGACGCAGATGACGCGGACAACGGCGTTACGGCAGCAAGCGCGGGCGCAAGAGATAGGCTTGCGTGCGCATCTTTCTTAGCTGTTTCATCACTCATAAAGGTTTGCCTTCTAATAAATCTGGCCGCTTGCGAGGCGGCCAGATTGCGTGCTTGGCACGTTGCAGATGCGTGGCTAGTTGTACTTGTTACTGGCCGCGCTTGTCACTCGCTGTGCAAGCAGTAGTGCTTACTTCCACTGGCTAAACCAAATGCCGCTTAGCTCGTAGGGCAAGAAGGTTTTGTAGTAGGTGCGCAGCTCGCCCATCGGATCTACATCTTTAAACTCCTCTGGGTAGCAGTACTTGCCCATAGCGGCAATGGCGGTAAAGTCCGACAAATCGCGCCCAAGACCGTGGTGAATGGTGTAGAGGCGCTTGTTTTTAATAGCATTGATGCCATTCCAGCCTGGACGCGCAGCAAACTCGCCGAGTCTTTTTTGTACGCCATCGTCATTGGCGGTGTAGCCCATCAGCAGCGAAGCAGGCTCTTTGGGCCAGAACGAACCAGTAATCACCACAATATCAGGATTGGCTTGCAGCACAAACTCTGGCGCAATCGGGCCAGATGACTTGCCTACCGCGTTGGCAGACACGTTAATGCCGCCAGCAATCTCGGTAATACCGCCCCACATAAAGCCTTTGCCGTAAGTATGGCCGTAACCAGCAGCGCCTTTGTTACCGCCTTCTACATACACCTTGGGGGCAACCCTGCCAGCGGCTTTGGCTTTAGCTACACGTGCAGCAATATCTTTGCGCTTGGCAGCATACATATCAGACAACTGCTTGGCGCGTGCTTCTTTGCCAAACAGCTGGCCCATCAGCATGGTGGATTTGGTGTGGTTTTCAACCGTCTCGGCGTGGTAATCGATAAACAGCACTGGAATTCCAGCGTCTTGGAGCTTCTTGCCAACGCCAGCGTCAATGGTTTCTTTCATGCCAACGGGGAAAATAGCCACATCTGGCGTAAGCGCCAGCACTTTTTCCATATTGAAATCGTCGCTATCGGGGCTGCCAACAACAGGCAGCTTTGCCAGCTCGGGCACAGTTTTTAGATACGCATCGTACATATCGCGACGGTGCATCGACAAGCCCTGATCCCAACCCGCAATATGTTTGTGCACATCTTTGCCAAGCAGCGCCGACATGGTCATGAAGGGACCACCCGAGCCAGACCAAGCGATGATTGCTTTTTGCGCAGGCGCTTTTACGCTTACCTGGCGGCCAGTTACGTCAGTTACGGAAATGCTTTTCTGTGCCTGAGCCATAGCTGCAGATGTTGTCAATACCGCAGCCATTGCTACTGTAGCTACCCGCGCCCCTTGAAAAAATCGCTTCAAAGTCATGTTTCAATCCAATTAAAAGTTAAGAAAACGTATTAAAAAAAACGACAGGACTTGCACTTAAAACCCGTCATATCGGAGAATTTTACAATAAATTCATAACATAAATGAGTACCAACCTTATTTAGACAGGAAAAAATACCATGCAACCCAATACTTATGCCTGCTTGCGCAAACAACTGGTTATAATGCATGGTTTCTCTTGCCACACCGCACTGCTTGACGCTAAGCGGGTGGCTTTTATCCACAAGGAGTATGCATGCGTCATTACGAAATTATTTTGCTGATTCACCCGGATCAGAGCGAGCAAGTTCCCGCTATGCTGGAACGCTACAAAGGCATGGTCACCGCTGGCAACGGCAATGTGCACCGTGTTGAAGACTGGGGTCGCCGCCAACTGGCTTACCAGATTAACAAGCTCAACAAAGCGCACTACCTGTGCCTGAACATTGAAGCTGACCAAGCCGTGATGGGCGAGCTGGAACACGCTTTCCGCTTCAACGACGCCGTACTGCGCCACCTCACCGTGCAAAAGAAAAAAGCCGAAACAGCGCCATCTTCCATGATGAAATCTGTTGAGCGCGAAGAAGCACGCAAATCGCAGCAGTCCAGCAACGAAACCGAAGCAGCTTAAACACTAAACCTGTCTTGAACGACGAAACCCGCGCAGCAAACCCGCTTAACCGTCTGGTGCTTACCGCAGCCATTGCACAACGCAATCCCATGCGCTACAGCCCCGCAGGTATGCCTGTTTTAGATTGCGTGCTCACGCACACATCGCAAGCACTCGAAGCTGGCGCCATGCGGCAGGTTTCAGCCAATATCAAGGCAGTTGCCCTAGGAGCCGTGGCACAGCAGCTTGACCAACAAACTCTCGGCCAAACTGCCGTATTTGAAGGTTTTATAGCCACCCCCGCCAGCCGCCGCAGCGCAGCGGCAGGTAACTTGAGCAGCAGCGTGGTTTTGCATATTCAGTCGTTTAGCAGTGTTTGAGCAGCTATAGCGCAAACGCACAAAATTTTTTAAAAGAAAGTCCATCATGGCAAGCTTTAAATCCAATAAAGACAAACGCCCAAAGCGTAATACCCAATCCCTGCTGTTCAAGCGCAAACGTTTCTGCCGCTTTACAGTTACAGGCGTAGAAGAAATCGACTACAAAGATATCGACACTCTGCGCGACTTCATTGCCGAAAACGGCAAAATCATTCCAGCCCGCTTGACTGGCACACGCGCCATTTTCCAGCGCCAGCTCAACACCGCCATCAAGCGCGCCCGCTTCCTGGCCATGCTGCCCTATAGCGACCAGCACAAAATCTAAGGAGCAAGCACCATGCAAATTATTCTTCTCGACAAAGTGGTGAACCTGGGCAATCTGGGTGAAATCGTTCGCGTAAAAGACGGCTACGCCCGCAACTTTTTGATTCCTTCTGGCCGCGCCCGCCGCGCCACCGAAAGCGCCATCAAAGAGTTTGAAGCACGCCGCGCCGAACTCGAAAAGCAAGCCGCCGAAAAGCTCGCCGCTGCACAAGCCCAAGGCGAAAAACTCGCTGGCGCCAACGTCAAACTCACGCAAAAGGCGGGTGTTGATGGTCGCTTGTTTGGCTCTGTTACCAACCACGACATTGCCGAAGAACTCGGCAAAATGGGCTACCCCGTGCACAAATCGCAAGTGCGTATGCCCAACGGCCACATCAAAACCATTGGCGACAGCACGCTGCAAATCGCCCTGCATACCGATGTGGTGGTTGATGTAACCATTGTGGTTTACGGCGAAACTGCTTAATAAGCCTTAGCGCCGAACCACAGGGCTACCCAAGCCTGCAATCTAAGCCGCTCGCGAACAATCGGAGCGGCTTTTTTTGCGCCTATTCAAGAGCAAATATGAATCATCGTTCCGAATCATCATTCTGAATCGCTTATCTGAATCGGCATTTACAGAAGTGCTGATTTGTTCTTCATGCAAGAGAAAACGCAAAAAACCGCTATTCCCGCCTGCGCGGGAATGGCGGGCGATGGTGTTTTTATACGAAACCAAAATAAACCAGCGTTTCCTTAAAGCCGTAATTGAAGCCGAATTACAAGCAGCCACAGGCTTGGGCTAACGCATTGCGGTATGCTGCTTTCTTTGGCCACTACTCCAGCGTCACCAATGCCAGCGCCGCCCGCGCCACCCCGTGCAAACTCTTTCCAAACAAGCCTCTAAAAATGTCTGACTTAACCGCCCTGATTGCCCGCGCCGAAACGCTGCTGCAACGCATTGAAGCCATATTGCCACAACCCCTGCAAACGCCTGATTGGCAAGCCTCTACCGCCTACCGCTACCGCCGCAGCAATGGCTTGCTGGCGCGCGCAGGCATGTTGCAGCCCGTGCGCCATATTGCGCACATGGATTTGGCAGCTCTAAAGCAAATCGACCAGCAAAAAGAGCGCCTGCTTGCCAATACCGCGCAATTTGTAGCTGGCAAGCCTGCCAACAATGTGCTGCTCACTGGCGCACGCGGCACAGGCAAATCTTCGCTGGTAAAAGCCTGTCTCAACCACTTTGCAGCACAGGGCTTGCGCCTCATTGAAGTTGATAAAGACGACCTGATTGATTTGCCCGACATTGCCGAAATACTCGCGCAAAGGCCAGAAAAATTCATCATCTACTGCGATGACTTGAGCTTTGAAGCGGGCGAGTCGGGCTACAAGGCGCTTAAATCCATGCTCGATGGCAGCGTTGCCGCCAGCACCAGCAACATGCTGATTTACGCCACCAGCAACCGCCGCCACCTGCTGCCCGAATACCACCATGAAAACCTGCAACACAGCCAAGGTGCTGACGGCGAACTGCACCCCGGCGAAGGCGTGGAAGAAAAAATATCGCTCTCCGAGCGCTTTGGCTTGTGGCTGAGTTTTTACCCTTTCAGCCAGCACGAATATCTGGCCATCGTGGCGCAATGGCTTGCCAGCTACGGCATACCTGCGCAAAAAATTGCCGCTGCCGAAGGCGCTGCACTGGTCTGGGCGCTGGAGCGCGGCTCGCGCAGTGGGCGCGTTGCCAGCCAGTTTGCACGCGACTATGCTGGCAGGCGCAAAGCGTGAGCCAGCCTGCAGTTGATTTGGTGGCAGACGGCGTGCAACCGCGCTCAACTGACAATCGCGCACTCACGCAAGTTGCCGTTGGTATTTTGGTGCAGGCAGACGGGCAGTTTTTACTCACCAGCCGCCCAGCGGGCAAAAGCTATGCGGGCTATTGGGAGTTTCCTGGCGGCAAGGTAGAAAGCGGCGAAACGCTGCAAGCCGCACTGGTGCGCGAGTTGCGCGAAGAAATTGGCATTGAGGTGCAGCAAGCCACACCTTGGCGAACGCTGGTGGTGGACTACCCGCACGCGCTGGTGCAACTGCATTTTTTCAAGGTCAGCGCATGGGTTGGCACGCTGCACATGCACGAAGGTCAGCAATTTGCTTGGCAGCAACTGCCCGCCACCGCCAGCCCCATCTTGCCCGGCACTGTGCCTGTGCTGGAGTGGCTAGCCGAAGAAGCGCAACTTGCCGCTGCTGCGACGAGGGCGTAGAGGAAACACGGGGGCGAACGCAAAAGGCGCAAAAGTTACGCAGAAGTCGCAAAAGAAATGCCAAATTTGCTTGGGAAAGTATAGAACCAGTGTTTATGCGGGCTGCAGGGCATAAATGGCTTGAAACCCGCATAGATACTGGTTGTCGCTTTTATCAAGAAACGTGTCTGGCGCTCAAACTGAGCCGCGCTTGCGCTTATTTGCGAAACAGCTTGGCGAGTGAATCGGGCGAGATGAATTCGAGCAGGCTGCTTTCGGGTGCGTACACCACCATAAACTCCAGCGCTGCCGCTTCTACACCGCCCACGTCAGCCGTGCCGCTGGCGAGCACCGCTTTTTCTGCCATGCGGCGGCAGGTCAGGGTGATGCGCAGGTCTTCACCTGGCAACACGGGACGTTTGAACGAGCATTTGCGCACCGCGCCCAGCATGCCGACGTGGCCGGGCTCGATGTTGCGCGTAACGGGGTCGCCCGCGAGCAAGCCTATGCCTGCAAGCTGCGCTGCTGCTTCAAGAATGATGGCGCCGGGCACAATCGGGCAGCCTGGAAAGTGGCCTGCCAAAATCGGGTTATCGGCCGACCAGTGCGCCGTGCCTTCAAAGCTGTCTGCCGCCAGCACCGTGGCTTGGCGGATAAAAAGCATGGGCGGGCGATGTGGCAAGAAGCCCAAAATATCGTCGGCGCTTAATTGGATGGGATATTGCAATGTAGAAGTATCGCTCATGGTGATTAAAAATCGCCATTCGATCTGCTCTGGAAGAAAAATTGAATGGCCAGAAACAAATAAATGTCTAACAAACGGTGCTTGAACTTTGTTACGGAAAAGCCCCGGCTCAAACATGCCAAGCACGCCTATCAAGCTATTATCGCAGGTTAACAGATTGAAGTATTGCGATTGCTAAAGCACCCTTCTTCCTGCGTCTCTGTACAAAATTACTTATCCTGCCTGCGCATTTTCTATCTGCCAAAAAGATATGCATGCGTTGTGATAAAGTGGCACCCGTGCTCCTGCAATCCAGCGCATTATTTCGTCTGATTGCATAGATAGAATACATTGGGTAGCAATATCAGCCGTTTACTTTTCCCCTCAGCACAATCCTATATATCTGCTCGCGCAATCAATATGCCCAGTTACCGCCTCCACATTGCAACCGCTACCCACAAAGGCGACCGTGAATACCAGCAAGATCGGGTAGAGGTATTGCAGCACCCTTACAACAAACAATGTCTGATGGTCATTGTGGCAGATGGTATGGGTGGTCGCAGTGGCGGTGCAAAAGCGTCAGAACAGGTCATCCGCAGTGCTCGCGAAATGATGTATCAATTCGATGTGGAAAAAGATGACCCAGAAGCACTGATGCGGCAACTGGTTACTGATGCACACTCCGTTATCAGGATGATCAAGATCAGTAGCGAACACGAGCCGCACACCACCATCGCGGCGCATTTGCTATTACCCTCTGGCACCAATCATTGGGTCCACAGCGGAGATTCGCGCATCTACCATTTCCGCGATGGTCGGCTGATTTCACGCACGCGCGATCATTCTTTTGTGCAGGCCCTGATTGACAAGGGCGAGATTACCGAAAAAGAAGCAATCAACCATCCGCGCAACAATCTGCTGACTGGCTGCCTGGGCATGGAAATTCCCCCGCCCGTTGCGCAACATACCATCTACCGGCTTGAAATAGGCGATGTGATTTTGAGTTGCTCCGATGGATTGTGGGCATATTTCAGTGAAACCGAACTGGCCAAAATGGTTGATTCCCTGACAGCAACCGAAGCCTGCCGAATACTGACAGAACAGGCGCGTGAACGCGCCCAAGGCAGAGGGGACAATATTTCCGTGGCCATTCTCAAGGTTACGGATATACCAGCCTCACATGAGACGCAGCAGCATCTGTTGCATCTTGACTGGTAATTTTTATCTGCAGGCACGCTATTGCGCTGCAGCAGCTTTTTCCTGCAAGCGCAACTGCTTGTCTATGTCCTTGAGCAAGCGATCTTGGCGGTTGAGTTCAATATCCTGTTTGCGCAACACAGCTTCTTGCATGCGGTAATTGCGCTGGCTGCTCTGCAGGCAAGCATTGGTGAAAAACCGCTGGTAGCATGCTCTTTTTTGCTCTGCCAGCTCAGCCTGTATCTGGTTACGCTGAGCGTCTACCTTTTCCCGCCAATCGGCTATTTGCTGCTGGGTGAGTTGCTTGCCCAGAAACGGCACTTCCTGCACGGTGGGCTTGGGATCTGGCAATACGGGCGCAGAGCAGCCTGCCAGAACAAGCGAGCACACGCACACCAGCGCCAGTCTGTCTCGCGCCTGTTTACGTAATGGAGATATCAACATGGCGGTGTTCCCGTGCCAGATATTCGGCTGATCGCATTTCGTGCAGACGCGATACCGTGCGCGTAAACTCGTGCGCCAAAGTGCCTTGTGTGTACAGTTCTTCCGCAGGTACGGCAGCAGATGCAATCAGATTGACGTTGCGATCGTACATCACGTCGACCAGCAGGGTAAAACGCCGCGCCATCGAAGCCATGCTGGGCGTCATTTGCGGAATGTCGGAAACCATTATGGTGTGGAACATGGCTGCCAGTTCCAGATAGTCGTTTTGCGACAGGGGCTTGTCGCATAGTTCCCGGAAATCAAACCACACCACTTTGCCGCCGCGCTTGTGTGCGTTAATGGTACGCGAGCCCAATTGCACATGTGCTGCCTCTTCCTGCCCTGAAGACATTTCAGAAAAAGCTTGCTGCATTTGAACATTTGCCGCTTCGCCCAATGGTGCGATGTAAAGTGGCAGATGCTCCAGATGGCGTTGGCGGTAATCCACCCCGCTGTCAACATTGATGACATGCAGTTTTTGCTTGAGCAGCTCAATAGCTGGCAGAATGCGGTCTCGGTGCAGGCCGCCAGGATACAAACCATCGGGCTCAAAATTGGAGGTCGTCACAAAACCCACGCCATTGTCAAACAGGGCTGTAAGCAAGCGGTGCAAAATCATGGCGTCAGTAACGTCGGCCACGTGGAACTCATCGAAACAAATCAGTTCGAAGCGTTGTGCCATTTGTGCGCCAAGAGCTTGCAGAGGATCTGACTTGCCTTGCAGTTTGAGCAGTTCGCGATGCACTTCACGCATAAATTCGTGAAAGTGCAGACGCGTTTTACGCTCGACTGGCACAGACTGGTAAAAGCAATCCATCAAGAAGCTCTTGCCCCGCCCCACACCGCCGTACATGTACACGCCTTGTGGAATAGGAGCAGTGCGCCCCATAAGCTTTTTGAGCAGTCCAGGACGTTGGCTTTTGTAAGCAGCCCACTCATCCGCACAACGCTGCAAAGCCTGTACGGCGCGTTGCTGCGCCTGATCACTTTTATACCCTTGCGCTTGCAAGGCTTGGGTGTATTTTTCGGAAACCGACATATTCTGTTATTAACGATGCGTTCGTCTGCGTATCAGCATGCTGCTTGGCTTTGTACCGAATGCATCTTCAGTCTTGCTTCAAAATTATTTCAAAATGACAGGAACCGTATTTTGAACCAGTTCCTGCCACCTGATCTGGTGCATTAAGCATGCAGACCCATCATACGCCGCATCAAAGATTCAGCGTGCGCTTGCTCACTGCCAAAGCAGCTTCTTTCATCGATTCGCTCAGGCTGGGGTGGGCGTGGCAAATGCGGGCAATGTCTTCGCTGCTGGCTTGGAATTCCATCGCCACAACAGCTTCGGCAATCAACTCGCTGGCCATGGGGCCCAGAATGTGTACGCCCAAAATTTCGTCACTGGCTTCGTCAGCCAGGATTTTGACCATGCCTGTAGTATCACCCATCGCGCGGGCGCGGCCGTTGGCCATGAAGGGGAAAGTGCCCGCTTTGTAAGCCACACCATCGGCCTTGAGCTGCTGCTCGGTGCGGCCAACCCATGCAATTTCGGGGCTGGTGTATATGACCCACGGAATGGTGTTGAAATTGACGTGCCCGTGCTGGCCAGCAATGCGCTCGGCAACAGCCACGCCTTCTTCTTCGGCTTTGTGCGCCAGCATGGGGCCGCGTACTACGTCGCCCACAGCCCAGACGTTGGGCAGGCTGGTTTTGCAGTCGCCATCAACCACCACATCGCCACGCTCGCCCAGCTTCAAGCCTACGGCTTGGGCGTTAAGTCCTTCGGTGTTGGGGATGCGGCCAATGCTGATGATGAGTTTATCGACTTCCAGCGTTTGCGCTTCGCCCTTGGCTGTGGTGTAGGCAATGCTGACTTGGCTGCCTTGCTCGCCTTGGCTGGTTTTGATTTCGCCGACTTTTACGCCCAGCTCGATTTTTAAGCCTTGCTTGTTAAAAGCGCGTTTGGCATCGCGTGCGATTTGTTCATCAACAGCACCCAAAAATGTGGGCATGCCTTCAAGAATGGTGACTTCTGCACCCAAACGGCGCCAAACCGAGCCCATTTCCAGCCCGATTACGCCGGAGCCGATTACGCCGAGTTTTTTGGGCACGGCAGCCATGCGCAGTGCGCCATCGTTGGATAGGATGTTTTCTTCATCAAACGGCACGCCAGGCAGGGCGCGTGCAACCGAGCCTGTGGCGATGATGATGTGCTTGCCATGCATGGTGTCTTCGGTTTTGCCCGAAACACTGATTTCATAGCCGCCATCTTTGGCCGCAGCAAATGCGCCTGTACCGTGGAAGAAGGTGATTTTGTTCTTTTTGAACAGGTAAGCAATGCCGTCGTTGTTTTGTTTGACTACGGTGTTTTTGCGGTCAACCATTTTGCCTACGTCCATTTGCACGTTATCAACGCTGATGCCATGCTCGGCAAAGTGCTTGTTGGCGTGCTCGAAGTGCTCGGAGCTTTGCAGCAGTGCTTTGGAAGGGATGCAGCCCACGTTGGTGCAAGTGCCGCCCAGCGCGGGTTCGCCCGCGTCGTTTTGCCCTGCATCAATACAAGCTACGTTCATGCCCAGTTGTGCGGCGCGTATGGCTGCCACATAGCCGCCCGGGCCGCCACCAATAACGATGACATCGAATTGTTTACTCATGTTTTTTTCCTTCAATGATGAATTGGGTTGTATGTGGTTTGTATGTGCTTTGTAGATGCGGCAAGCCTGAAATGGCTTGCCCAAGCTCCGCCTGATGAATCAGGCAGAATACCATTCTTTACATTCCATATTGGCTGTCGGGCTATCCTGAAACACACTGCGCCGTATTTTCACACCTGTTTCTGTACGGAAATATCAGGGGCTGAAAGTGCTTTTTTACTCTGGAAAAGCCGCCCCTTTAGAGAACCACCTTGACCATAGGGTGACTCGACAGGGTGCGATAAATCTCATCAAGCTGCTCACGGCTGGTGGCAGTGATGGTAATCGTAATACCCAGATAGTTACCACCCGAACTGCTGCGCAGTTCGATGCTGGCAGGGTCAAAAGCGGGATCAAACTGCTGGGCAATATGCGTTATGGCGTGCACAAATCCATCGGCTTTGGCTCCCATAATTTTGATTGGGAAGCTGCACGGGTATTTGATGGGAGAGTCTTCTGTCGCGCTGGTATCTGGTGGCAGTGGGGGCATAAATCGTCCATTAAGCATATTTCTATACCTGCAATTATGCCCGCCCACACAAAAGCCATCTTCTGAGAGCAGCACTAGGCAAGTACCTTCAAACCGCAGACTCTTGCCGCACTTCAGCAACGGGTCTGAAAACGCTTCTTGCTACGCGTTACAGGCTTAGACAATTTTCATCCCGACCAGATCTTTTTTGGCTGCAGGATAGCGCAGCTTCATCGCTTTAAGTGCATCGCGCACCACAGTCCCAATAAACAGGTTGCGCTGATTTTTGTTGTTGGATGGCACGATAGTCCACGGTGCCCACGGTGTGCTGGTTGCTCCCAGCAAAGCTCCGTAAGCAGCTTGATATTGCTTCCACTGCTTGCGCGCAACCAAATCTGCCTCGCTGAATTTCCAGTGTTTTTTCGGATCATCGATGCGCTCCTGCAAGCGCAGACGTTGTTCTTCCTTGCTGATATGCAGCATGAATTTGAGGATGACAGTACCCGTTTCAGTCAGCATGCGCTCAAAGTCGTTGATATGTGCATAACGCTGGCGGGTTTGCTCTGGCGTGATGGTGCGATTTACTACGGGCACCAGTACGTCTTCATAGTGGCTGCGATTGAAGACGACAATCTCGCCAGCAGCAGGCATGGCTGAGTGAATGCGCCAGAGGTAGTCATGCGCACGCTCACGCTCATTCGGCGCTTGCCAGCCTACCGTGCGCACACCCAAAGGGCTGGTACTGCTGAATACGCCGCGCAATACGCCATCTTTACCAGCAGCATCCATGCCCTGCAGAATAACCAGCAGTTTGTAGCGCTTGTCAGCCAACAGCTTGTCTTGCAACAGATCGATTTCATCGGCCAGCACTTTAACCAGCGCCTTGTCCCCATTTTTTTCACCCATGGAAAACGGCTCTGCAGCGGGGTCATATTGACTCAGATCAATAGCTTTAGCATGCGCGTAAGCTCCCAGCCCAAAACTGGCATCTCCTGCCTTGACCGGCGCAGGTTGCCAGGCTCGCAAAATTTTTTCTGCAGACAATGAACGTGTTAATGACTGGGCTGGTGGCATAAAGCAATTTCCTTTAAATCTGGTCTTTGGTGGCCTGGCTTTGTACACAGGCCAGATAAGTCTGGCCATCAAGTGGCTGGCCGCTTCGTTGTGCTGTATTGATCATTGCTCCCAGACAATCCATAGCAGCGTGGTGTGCTGCATGCAATGACTGTAATCGCACAGCCAGCGCATCAATCGCCTGACGAATACCTCGCGGCTGGTCGATGCTGCATTGCTCGCTGAGCGAAAGATGCATAGACAGGTGCAAAAAAGGGTTGCTACCGTCGCCATGGTCAGGGTGGAGCACACTGCCGGCCGCAGCGTTTGGCTGTGAGAGCACCGCGTTGTATTCAGGGTGCTCTTGCATCCATGCACTCAAGAGCTTTTCCATCGCATCAAGCGGCTGCTGATCACGCCACTTGGCATAGACTTGGCAAAAATAGCGACGAATGTCTTGCTGTTCTGGAGAAATAAGCATGATCTGGGCATCATAGCCTTTCATCCTGCCGTGCTACTTAGCGCTTGCTGCAATGCGGTATTTTTACCGCTTTTCAAGCCAAATCGCGACGCAAATTGGTAATAGATGTGCAGCATATCTGCAACATAACTGCCATATATCTGCAACGCAATGGCGATTGGCGCGCAGTGTTTTTCAGTGTGCGCCAAACAAGGCGCGGCGCATTTGTATGGCTTCAGCCACATGCGCGCGCTGCACTGGCGTGCTGTCTGCCAAATCAGCCACGGTACGCGCCACGCGCAAAATGCGGTGCATGGAGCGCGCGCTCCAGCCCAGCTTGGCAGCGGCGTTTTGCAAAAACTGTGCGGCATCGGCTTGCAGGTGCAAAGCATCTTCCAGCGCTTGGCCTTGCAGCGCGGCGTTGTTGTGCCCTTGGCGCTGCTGGGCGCGTTGCCATGCCACCAGCACGCGGCTGCGTATGGCTTGCGTGCCTTCGCCCGCGGGCGCGTTGATGATTTCGTGCGGCGGCTGGGCGGCTACTTCTATGTGCAAATCAATGCGGTCAAGCAGCGGGCCGCTGAGTTTGCCCTGATAGCGGCTGACTTGGTCGGGCGTGCAGCGGCAAGCACGCAAGGCACTGCCCAAATACCCGCAAGGGCAGGGGTTCATGGCAGCAACAAGCTGAAACCGCGCTGGAAACTGCGCCTGATATGCTGCGCGTGAGATGTGGATATGGCCAGTTTCCAGCGGCTCGCGCAAAGCCTCAAGCGCGGCGCGGGGAAACTCGGGTAATTCGTCCAGAAACAAAACGCCGTTATGCGCCAGACTAATTTCGCCAGGGCGCGGCGGCGAGCCACCGCCCACAAGCGCCACCGCACTGGCCGAATGGTGCGGCGCGGCATAGGGGCGGCGCCCCCAGTGCTCAACAGCAAACTTGCCAACCAGGCTAGCCAGAGCAGCGCTTTGCAACGCTTCAGCAGGTTGCATGGGCGGCAGCAAGCCCGCGAAACGCTGCGCCAGCATCGACTTGCCCGAGCCGGGCGCACCCACCATCAGCAAGCTATGCCCGCCAGCGGCTGCAACTTCCAGCACCCGCTTGGCAGCAGCTTGCCCTTTCACATCGCTCAAGTCGGGGTACACAGGCGCAGGCATATGCGCTTGTGCTTGCAAGGCGCACCAGCCCGCATCATCGGCATTGCTGGCGGCCGCACTGCCTGCAACATTGGCAGCAACACTGCCAGCGGGCAAAAACTGCCGCACCACATCCAGCAAATGGCTGGCACGGTAAACCTGCGCATCGGGCACCAAAGCGGCTTCTTCGGCGCTCGTTGGCGGCAGCACCAGCGGCAGCCCTTCGCCTTGCTGCAACAAAGCCGCCGCCATAGCCAGCGCCCCGCGCACAGGCCGCAACGCGCCCGAAAGCGACAACTCGCCCGCAAACACATAGCCGCGCAACGCATCGGCCCGTATTTGCCCGCTGGCAGCCAAAATACCCAGCGCAATGGGCAAGTCAAACCGCCCCGAATCTTTGGGCAAATCGGCAGGCGCAAGGTTTACCGTAATGCGCTTGTTATGCGGAAACTCCAGCCCGCTGTTTTGAATGGCGCTACGCACCCGTTCACGCGCCTCTTTCACCTCGGTATCGGCCAGCCCCACCAGCGTAAAGCTGGGCAAGCCATTGGCCAAATGCACCTCCACCGCAATGGCAGGCGCATCAAGCCCAATCAAGGCACGGCTGGAGACAAGGGCTAGGCTCATGGCTACTACTTTCTCTGTTTAATGCCCCGCCGCGCCCAGCGTCGCATCGGGTTTGACTTGGTGCAGCAGTGCGAGCATGCTGCTCTGGATGCGTTGCAAAGCCTCGTTGGTGTGGCCTTCAAAGCGCAGTACCAGTACGGGGGTGGTGTTGCTGGCGCGGATGAGGCCAAAGCCGTCTGGCCAGTCAATGCGCACGCCATCTATGGTGTTGATGCTGACTTGCGGCTGCCCTGCAAAGGCGCTTGCCGCCAGTGTTTGCAGGGTGGCAGTGAGGCGGTGCGGCTCGCCTTCGGCGCAGGGCACGTTGATTTCGGGCGTGCTGTGGCTGGTGGGCAGGGCATTCAAGGTGGCGCTGGGGTTGGCGTGGCGACTCAATATTTCCAGCAGGCGGGCGGCGGCGTAGGTGCCGTCGTCGAAGCCGTACCAGCGTTCTTTGAAGAAGATGTGCCCACTCATTTCGCCGCCGAGAGGCGAATCGACTTCTTTCATGCGGGCTTTGATGAGCGAGTGGCCTGTTTTGTGCATCAGCGGTGTACCACCCGCCGCCTCGATAGCGGGGGCTAACCGTTGCGAGCATTTCACATCAAAGACGATGGTGCCGCCTGGCACGCGGGTGAGTACGTCTTGGGCAAAGAGCATCATTTGGCGGTCGGGGTAGATGATTTGGCCGTCTTTGGTGACTATGCCCAGGCGGTCGCCATCGCCATCAAAGGCCAAGCCGATTTCTGCATCTGTTTCGCGCAGGGTGCGTTTCAGGTCTTCGAGGTTTTCGGGTTTGCTCGGGTCGGGGTGGTGGTTGGGGAAGTTGCCATCTACCGCGCTGAATAGCTCTACCACCTCGCAGCCCAGTGCGCGCAGTATGGCAGGGGCGGATGCGCCTGCTACGCCGTTGCCGCTATCGAGTGCGATTTTCATGGGGCGCGCGAGCTGCGTGGTGCTGGTGATGCGCTGCTGGTAGTCGGCCAGCACATCGGCTTGGCGCACGCTGCCGCCAGCTTGCAACTGCCAGTTTTCGGCTTCAATGCAGTGGCGCAGGTCTTGTATTTCGTCGCCATAAATGGCGCGGCCTTGCAGCACCATTTTGAAGCCGTTGTGGTCTTTGGGGTTGTGGCTGCCTGTGACTTGTATGCCGCTATCGCACAAGGTATGCGCGGCAAAGTAGAGCATGGGGGTGGTGGCCATGCCAATGTCTATGACTTGCACGCCTGCTTCTACCAGCCCCGCCATGAGTGCGGCTGCCAGCTCTGCGCCACTCAAACGCCCGTCGCGCCCAACGGCTACGGTTTTGCTGC
Source organism: uncultured Allobrachymonas sp. (assembly GCA_964618495.1). Lineage (GTDB taxonomy): Bacteria > Pseudomonadota > Gammaproteobacteria > Burkholderiales > Burkholderiaceae_C > Brachymonas. The sequence goes on from CAZUBE010000012.1 coordinate 29,666, forward strand.
CCAGTTGCATGGCACGGCTGCCAAAGGCGCGCCCCAGCGCACGGGCTACGTCTGGGGTGATGGTGGCGGGTACTACACCGCGAATGTCATAGGCTTTGAATATGCTGGGTGAAACTTGCATGGCTGAATCTGTATAAGTGAAGAAAAAACTGCAGCCATTGTAGAGGGCTTGCGTGTCGTGCAAAAAAATAGAATTACACTGCATGGCATGCAACGCATACTGTTTTTGGGTTGCCCATACAGGCTGTTTACCGATATTTCATGCCGCCAACAAACCACCCCGCTACACCTTACCCTTGGCAGATAGATTTTTTCTCTTTAGCTGCCATCTGGGGCGCGTCTTTTCTGTTTATGCACGTTGCTGCCCCCGAGTTTGGCCCTATTGGCGTAGCTACAGGGCGGGTTGGCATAGCCGCGCTGATGCTGATTCCGTTGGCTATTGCGCGTGGGCTGGGCGCAGAAATATTGAAGCATTGGCGCGTTATTACCGTGCTGGGGCTGTTTAACACAGGCATACCGTTTGTTTGCTACGCCTTTGCGCTACTGTATATTCCTACGGGCATTACCTCCATACTCAACGCAACCACTCCCATGTTTACCGCCTGCGTTGCGTGGCTGTGGCTAGACCAGCGTCCCGGCAAAGTGCGGCTGCTGGGGCTGCTGATTGGCTTTACCGGTGTTGCCCTGCTAACGGGCAGCAAAAACCTGCCTGCTGCGGCTTCTTCTGGCTCAGGCGGCAGTGCGCAATTGCTGGCAATGGCAGCTTGTTTGCTGGCCACGCTGTGCTATGGCATAGCCGCCAGCGCCACGAAAAAATACCTCAGCGGCGTGCCTGCTTTGGCAGTGGCGGCTGGCAGTAATCTGGGGGCATTTGCGGCATTGCTGCTGCCTGCGCTTATCTGGGGGCCACGCCAGATGCCCGGGCACAACGCATGCTTGGCGCTCGGGGCGGTAGGCGCTTTTTGCACAGGCATTGCCTATGTAATGTATTACCGCCTGATTCAATCGACCAGCCCTGCTTTGGCCAGCACCGTAACCTATCTTGTGCCCGTGTTTGCGCTGCTCTATGGGCGAATTTTTTTGCAAGAAGCCATCACCCCTGCCATGCTGGGCTGCGGAGCAATTATCGTGCTGGGCACCGCACTATCAACGCTTGCGCCTGCGGGTAAATAGCGGCTACGCCAAAGCATCTGCCGTGTTTGGCAAACGCTGATTTACTCTTCAAGCAAAAGCGCATTTTAAAAAACCACTCATCCCGGGCTGACGGGCTTTGGCGTTTTTTAGCCGAAGCTGGAATACATCAGCGCTTCTTTAGTAAAGATCTGGCGGTGTCATGCTTGATGACGTGCGGGCTGTAACCGTGCATCAGAGCTCTGCGTTTATCATCGGCTACGTGCCGCGCCCAAAATGATGACAAGAAAGACTGATAAATGAGCAGATGGCTGAATTGTTTGAAATGGCTGAAACGATTGCTTTTGTGGCTAGCTTTACTTGCTGCTGGCCTATGTGCGCTGGCTTGGCTGGCATACAGACCCCTGCCCGAGCAGCAAGCGCAGGCGGCCCGCCCCCATCTGTTTGGCGCTGAGGACACTACGCTAGGGCGGGCTCTGGCAGATAAAGTGGCAAAACACCCCGCACTAACGGGAATCTATTCGCTACCCAACGGACACGATGCCTTTGCCGCCCGTGCCGCACTGGCCGAGGTGGCCGAGGTGGCCGAACGCAGTATTGACGCGCAGTACTACATCTGGCACGACGATACAGCAGGTCGCCTGCTGCTGCAAAGTCTGCGCCGCGCAGCCGACCGTGGCGTGCAGGTGCGCCTGCTGCTGGACGACAACAACACGGGGGGCATGGATGCGGTGCTGCTGGCGCTGGACGACCATCCAGGCATTGAGGTGCGCGTGTTTAACCCGATGATGCACCGCAACATGCGTGTGCTGGACTACTTGAGCGACTTTGTCCGCACCAACCGGCGTATGCACAACAAGTCTTTCACCGTGGACAACCAGGCCACCGTGGTGGGCGGGCGCAATGTGGGCGATGAGTACTTTGGCGCGGGTGACGGGGTGATGTTTGCCGATTTGGATGTCATGGCGGTTGGCGCGGTGGTGCAGGCTGTATCCAGCGACTTTGACCGCTACTGGCGCAGTGCCTCCACCTATCCCTTGTCAAGCATAGTTGCCGACAGCGGCAAGCGCACCGATATAGGCACAGCACCAGCTAGCGACCCAGCCACACAAACCTATCTGCAAGCCCTGACCCAGTCTGATTTGGTGCAACGTCTGCGTAGCGGCAATTTGGCGTTTGAGTGGGCAGCCGCACGTCTGGTAAGCGATGACCCAGCCAAGGGACTGGGCCAAGCGCGTTTTGAGCAAACCTTGCTGGGCCAACTCAATCAGGTGATGGATGGTGCCAAAAAGGAGCTGACCATTGTTTCGCCCTATTTCGTGCCTACAAAAAAAGGCGCGGCGCATCTTATCGCTCTGGCGCAACGCGGGGTAGCGGTCACTATTTTGACCAACGCCCTATCAGCCACCGATATAGCCGCCGTACACGCTGGATACGCAAAATACCGCAAGGATTTGCTGCGTGCGGGCATACGCATCTTTGAGCTCAAACCCGATGCCACCGTCATGGCAACTAGGCACGGCAGCCTTGCGGGCAGCAGCGGCGCTAGCCTGCACGCCAAAACTTTTGAAGTGGACGGACGGCAGCTTTTTGTGGGCTCTTTCAATATGGACCCGCGCTCGGCCTCGCTCAATACCGAAATGGGTTTGCTCATTGACAGCCCCAAGCTAGCCCAGCATTTGCCTGCCGCCTTGAGCAGCCACGGCGCGGCCAACAGCTACGCCGTCACGCTTGAAGGCGACAGTCTGCGCTGGAGCACACAAGAGGGCGGCAACAGCCTTGCCTACACGCAAGAGCCCGAATCGACCTGGCTGCGCCGTGCCAGTGTGCACGTGCTCTCGTGGCTGCCCATTGAGTGGATGTTGTAAGCCGTGATACAGCCTCTGACACTGGCACTACGCCTTGGTGCAATTACCACTGTTTATAGTGCGCTGATAGGCGTGCTAGCTGCCGCCATCCTGTTGGGCATGAAGAATAAATCAGAGCCACCCTAACGGCGGCTAGCTTTGCGTTTGCTGCTTTATTTACCCCAACTGTCTTTCAGCCCCGTGACGCGGTTAAACACGGGGTGGCTTGCGCTGTGGTCGTTTTTGTCGGTGACGAAGTAGCCCAGGCGCTCAAACTGGTAGTGGGCTTCGGGCTCGGCTTGTGCCAGAGAAGGTTCTAGCCATGCGGTGACGGTTTGCAGGCTGTTGGGGTTGAGCACGGTTAAGAAGTCGCGCCCGCCAGCGTCGGGCTGCGCCTCGGTAAACAGGCGGTCGTACAGGCGCACTTGGGCTTGTATGCCGTCGGCGCAGCCTACCCAGCCGATGACGCCTTTGACTTTAACGCTGTCTGAACCTGGCGTGCCGCTTTTGGTATCAGGGATGAGTTCGGCCAGCACTTCTACTACGTTGCCGTCGGCATCTTTGATACAGCCTGTGCATTGCACGATGTGGCCGTATTTCAGGCGCACTTTGTTGCCTTCTTTCATTTGGCCGGGCGGGTTGCTGGTGGGTGAGGCGTGCGGGGGGTAGAGGCGAAAGTAGCCTTTGCCGGGTACTTCCATAAAGTCTTCGCGCTCTATCCACAGGTGTTTGCCCATGTTAAAGCTGCGCTGGCCGCGCTCGGGCTGGTGCGGGTGGATGGGCGCGTGGCAGGCGTCTAGCGCGTCTGCGCTGCCCATGATGGCTTCCCAGTTGGTGAGGGTGAGTTTGATGGGGTCGAGCACGGCCATGGCGCGGGCGGCTTTGGGGTCGAGGTCGTCGCGCAGTGCGCCTTCGAGTGTGCCGTAGTCAATCCAGCTATCGGCTTTGCTTACGCCAATGCGTTCGGCAAACAGGCGCAGTGAGGCAGGGGTGTAGCCACGGCGGCGCAGGCCAACGAGTGTGGGCATGCGGGGGTCGTCCCAGCCGCTGACGTGGTGGTCATCAACGAGTTGTTTGAGTTTGCGTTTGCTGGTTACGACGTAGGTGAGGTTGAGCCGCGCAAATTCAAACTGGTGCGGGGGCGGGCTACAGATGAGGCCGCCTGCTTCGAGGTGTTGCAGCAGCCAATCGTAAAACGGGCGCTGGTCTTCAAATTCAAGCGTGCAGATGCTGTGGGTGATGGCTTCGAGCGCGTCTTCAATCGGGTGGGCAAAGGTGTACATGGGGTAGATGCACCATGCGTCGCCCGTGTTGTGGTGGTGTGCGCGGCGAATGCGGTAGATGGCGGGGTCGCGCATGTTGATGTTGGGGTGCGCCATGTCGATTTTGGCGCGGAGCACCATGCTGCCGTCGGGGTGTTTGCCGTCTTTCATTTCGGCAAAGCGTGCCAGGTTTTCGGCTACGGTGCGGGTGCGGTAGGGGCTGTCTACCCCTGCGTTGCCAAAGTCGCCTCGATTTTGGCGCATTTCTTCAGCCGTTTGCTCATCCACATAAGCCAGCCCCTGCTCAATGAGGTAGACGGCGGCGCGGTGCATAAAGTCAAAGTAGTTGCTGGCGTAGTACAGATGCGTTTGCGGCTGGCCGGCAAAGTTGCTTTCCCACGCAAAGCCCAGCCAGTGCACGGCTTCTACGATGGCGTCCACATATTCCTGGCTTTCTTTTTCGGGGTTGGTGTCGTCAAAACGCAGGTGGCACACACCCGCGTAGTCGTGCGCCAAGCCAAAGTTCAGGCAGATGCTTTTGGCGTGCCCCACGTGCAGGTAGCCGTTGGGCTCGGGCGGAAAGCGGGTGCGGATTTTGGCGGGGTCAATATTGCCTGCGGCATGGTGCGCGGCATCGCCCGGGCTGCCACCCCAGCGGCGCTGGGCGTGTGTGCCTGCTGCCAAGTCGGATTCGATGATTTGGCGCAGAAAGTTGCTGGGTTTTACGCTTTCTTCGCTGGCGCTACTGGCATTGCTGGCACTGGGCTGTGCGGTGTTTGTGTTGGGGTTGGTGTTTGGATTCGTATTCATGTGGGGGATTTTAGTTGGCTGTTGCTGTGTATTTGGCGGTTTTGACAAAAGCAGCCAATGTTTTAGATCTACACATACCGAAAAGCGAAGGCTTGACCCTTGCGCGAGAGCGCCAGATAATGCGAATCATGAAGACCGCCACCCTTGATCCCATTGTTTCCGAGTTTGAAACGCAAGAGCATTCCAATGCTTATGACATCTGGTTCAAGGCCAAGGTGCAAGAAGCTATGGACAGCAAAAAACCTCGTATCCCGCATGATGAGGTTGTCAAACTGATGCAAGAACGCTTGGCACTTCTGCAGAAAACTGCATGAAGCTGCCTGTTGTCTGGTCGCAAGAGGCTGGCGATGATGTACGCGACATCATTACCTATATTGCACAACACAACCAAAAAGCCGCTGAGCGCATGTGGGCGCTGATTCTTAACAGCGTAGAGCATTTGCCAGATTACCCCTGCCTTTTTAAATCAAGCGAAAGAATTCCCGAGTGCAGGGAAATAGTTGTGCACCCAAATTACATTGTTGTTTACCGTGTTTGCACAGACTGTATTGAGGTTTTACGGGTTTTGCATGCCCGCCAAAATTTCCCTAAATAGCCAAATTTCCCCATTGCCGACTAGCGCGCGTTTGGCAGATTTTCCACGCACTTTTACCCCGCCCTGTTACGCGCCAGCGGCGGGTTGCGGCCGAAGTAGGTTTGGATGCCGCGTAGCAGCGAGTCTGCCAGTTGCGCCTGAAATGTGGGGTCGCGCAGGCGGCTTTCTTCGGTGGGGTTGCTGATGAAGGCGATTTCTACCAGCACGCTGGGTATGTCGGGCGCTTTGAGTACGGCAAAGCCCGCTTGTTCCACGCGCGGTTTGTGCAGGCGGTTGATTTTGCCGATTTCGGCAAGCAAGGCGCTGCCGAGTTGCAGGCTGTCTCGCACTTGGGCGGTGGTGCTCATGTCGAGCAAGGTGCGCTGCACGGTGGCATCGCGGCTGTTGATGTTGATGCCGCCTATCAGGTCGGCCTCGTTTTCTTTGGTGGCAAGCCAGCGCGCGGCTGTGCTGCTGGCGCCGTGTTGGCTCAAGGCATAGACGCTGGAGCCGTTGGCTTGCGGGGTGACGAAGGCATCGGCATGGATGCTGATAAACAGGTCTGCTTGCACGCGCCGCGCTTTTTGCACGCGGGTTTGCAGGGGCACAAAATAGTCGCCATCGCGCGTGAGGTAGGCGCGCATGGGGCTGCCTGCGGCGCTGCTGGCGTTGATGCGGTCGCGCAGGAGGCGGGCAATGCGCAGCACGATGTCTTTTTCGCGCGTGCCGCTGGGGCCGATGGCGCCAGGGTCTTCGCCGCCATGGCCTGGGTCGAGCGCGATGATGATGAGTTTGTCACTCCTGGGTGCCCGGGTGCGTATGCCTGTAGCTACGGGTGCATCGGCTGTTTCTATGTTATCTGAAGGAGCGCGACTGGCGCTGCTTGCACTAGTTGTGCCTGTGCTACTGACTGGCCGGCGCCTGGTGCTGGTTGCTGTTTCGCGGCTGGCTATGAGCTCGCCCAAGGGGTCGGCGCTGCCTGCTGCTGGCGTGCGAATACCAGTGGTGCTGGCTGTTGTAGCTGGCTCTGAACGTTGCGCGAGCCATTCACCTAAGGGGTCACCAGTGCTGCCGGCTGGCGCCTTGATGCCTGGCCTGCCATCAGCAATCTGGCTAGTGGCTGCGCTTTGAATGTCTCGATTGCGCTGGCGGATCAGCTGCTCAAGCGGGTCGGGCGGGGTAGCGGGGTAGAGGTCAAAGACCAAGCGATTTTTGTAGGCTGCTACTGGTGCAAGACTGAATACCTGCGGCGCAATGGGGTGCTTGAGGTCAATTACCAGCCGCACAACATCAGGCGTGAATTGGCCGATACGGATACGCGCCACGTTGGGGTCATCGGGCTGGAGCTTGTCTACCAGCCCGCGTAGCGCAGGCGTTAGCACCAAGCCGCTAATATCTACGCCTAGCCGGGGCGGATCTTGATAAATCTTTTGTGTATATTGCAATGCGCCATCAGACTCAATAGTGATGCGGGTGTAGTCTTCGGCTGGCCACATACGCACCGCTACTACGCTTACAGCATAGGCCAGCCGCGGCAGCCCAACGGCCATAAGCACGGCGCTCAAGCGCAACAGGTCGCGGCGCTGTAGCAGGCTTATTTTCAAGGACATGCGGGCTGCCCTATCTGCATCTGTGCCATCTGCTTGAGCATGGCTGCGCCTTTTGCGGTGTGTGCCTCAAGGCGCACTTGCCGCGTGTCGTCGTCTGCCGCGCACAGGTGCAGTTCCCAGTCGGCAAGCGGCAGCACGCCAGCGGCTTTTTCTGGCCACTCCACCAGTTTTAGCCCAACGCTGGTAAACAGGTCGCGAAAGCCGCTGTCTTCCCACTCGCGCGGGTCGGTAAAACGGTAAAAGTCAAAATGCCAGATGTTGATGCTGCCAGCGTTGGCTTGAACTTCAGGGCAAGCGTTTGCAGCAGTTGGCACGCTTACGGTGTAAGGCTCTACCACGGCAAAGGTGGGGCTTTTGATGCGCCCTTGCACCCCCAGCGCACGCAACAAGTGCCGCACCAGCGTGGTTTTGCCCGCGCCTAAGTCACCATGCAGCAGCACCAGCATATCGGCGCTGTGCGGCTGCTCGCGCCACAATGCACCCAAGCGTTGGGCAAACGCTTCGGTCGCTGCCTCATTACCCCAAGTGAAGGTTTCTACAATCATGCCTAAATCCTATGCCCAAAATGCCCCAAAGCTCGCCCCTACACACTTCGTCAAACCATACCCTTGCCGCTGCGCCCAGAGCAGAGCACAGCGGCGAAGCTGTATTGTCCACCATTCGGCAAATGGCGGCCGAACTGGGCTTTGCACACATTGGCGTAGCCAGCATCGACCTGCAAAGCGCCGAGGCGGGCTTGCTGGCATGGCTGGCTGCGGGCTTTCATGGCGATATGCACTACATGGCTGCGCACGGCTTAAAACGCGCGCGCCCCGCCGAGCTGGTACCAGGCACAGTCAGCGTCATCACCGCCCGCATGGATTATCTGCCCGCCAGCTCCCCACCCAACTGGCGCACCCACGAGCGAAAACGCCAGATTGCCGCTAGCGAAGCCGTCATCTCGCTTTACGCCCGTGGGCGCGACTACCACAAGGTCATGCGCCAGCGCCTGCAACAACTCGCCCAAGCCATTGCCGCCCACGTTGGCATGCTCGGGCACCGTGTGTTTACCGACTCGGCTCCCGTGCTTGAAGTAGAGCTTGCCAGCCGCAGTGGCCTGGGCTGGCGCGGCAAGCACACTTTGCTCGTCAATAAACAAGCAGGCAGCACCTTCTTTCTGGGCGAAATCTATATCGACATGGCTCTGCCCGCTACGCCTGCCACAAGCGCCCATTGCGGCAACTGCCAAGCCTGCATCAGTGCCTGCCCAACGGGCGCCATCGTCGCCCCGTGGCGGCTTGATGCGCGGCGCTGCATCTCCTACCTCACCATTGAGCACGCGGGCAGCATCCCGCCTGAACTGCGCCCCTTGATTGGCAACCGCATCTATGGCTGCGACGATTGCCAGCTCGCCTGCCCCTGGAATAAATTTGCCCAACGCAGCCCCCTGCCCGACTTTGCCCCGCGCCACGGGCTGCAAAGCGCCCAATTACTGCAACTGTGGCAATGGGACGAATCCACCTTTTTACAACGCACCGAAGGCAGCACCATCCGCCGCATTGGCTTCAGCAGTTGGCAGCGTAATCTGGCCGTAGCGCTGGGTAATTACCTGCGCCAGAGCAGTGCCCCATGCACCAGCACTGCAAACATAGCTGCCAGCATCACCGAAGCCCTGCAAACCCGCGCCAACCACCCCGATCCTCTGATACGTGAGCATGTGCAATGGGCATTGGCTCAAGCCAGTAATACCGCTTAAATAGCGCAGATTTATTCCAGCCTCGTCTAAAAAGCGAAATCGTTCGTCATTCCCGCGCAGGCGGGAATCTACGGCTGCGCTTCCCTAAACGCACCAATCTGCTACATTGAGCCTTTTCAGAAAGCCTTTGATGATGAAACCCGCGTTAGCATTTTTTTTGGGTACGGCATCATGCTTGCTTGCCGGCTGCGCAACGCCAAACACACCGCACCTTGTAGGTTCTGAGCGTGATTCCCATGGCTGCATCCCGTCGGCTGGCTACCTTTGGTGCCAAAAAACTGCAAGCTGCCAACGCCCCTGGGAACTGGCTGCCGAGCATGGCTTTGTCAATACTGCGCAAAACTGGCAGCAGTTTTGCCAAAACCCACCTGAAAAGCAGCAGCCCTAAAACATTGCTGAATAACAATCGCCCATCAACCAAACGCAACAAAGCGGGCATAGTTCTCCACCATGCCCGCTTTGTTGTTCGGAAAATTCCCGGATATCAAGCAAAAACTCTGGGAACAAACTTGGAAAAAAAGTTCTGGCTATCAGCATGATCCAAAGCTTCGTTCCTTTCGATCATCGCCTTGATTGCCCCAACAATAGCACGGTCTTCTATAGCAATATGTCTGGGTAACCATTTGAGCATCAAGCTATGAATCTGCTCGGCTATCTCTTCACCCTGCATATAGCGTGCAACAAAAGCAGAAGCACGCCGGATGAAAATTTCATGTTTTTTCTTGTGCACATCTATCAAAGAGTATCTTGCCGCTTCCATCAACGCCTCTTCGGCTGCAAAATGCATCCGCATGTAGTCAAGCAACTCCTCAAGAACCCGCTCAGTATGCACACGATCACCGCGTGCTATGGCAAGCTCAAGTTCATTGAGGTACCCAACAATGCGTTCATGCTCGGCGTCAATAGTACTGACCCCTGTTATAAAATGCCCTTCATCCCATGCAATAGTCATCCAAACTCTCCGCTATCCAATAAAAGCAATGGGCAAGACCTTCCTTGCCCATCATGCCGCCAGCGCCAACTCAAATATTACCCAAAAAACTTGCCGAACAACGCCGAGAGAAAACCTTGTTTTTTCTGTTGAGTGCCTTTGTTTTTCATCATTTCTTTCACCGCAGCAACATAGTCGCGGTCTTCATTGGCTATGTGGTTAGAAAGCCACCTGACCAACATCATATGAAGCTCAACGGCAATATCTTCACCTTGAGCAAATCGCGTAACAAAACCAGATACACGCCTGACAAAAAGCTCGTGCACTTTTTTATGCATCTCCAAAAAGGCGTATCCCGCTTCCTGCATCAATGTCTCTTCAAAAGCAAAATGCGACTGCGTGTAATCAACCAATTCCTCGAGCACACCGCCAACTGCCGCGCGATCTTTGCGGCCGATAGCAGTTTCAAGATCGTTCAAATACCCCACAATGCGTTTGTGCTGCCCGTCAATGACATCGATTCCTGTTTCGAAACGGTCTTTATCCCAAACAATAGGCATAATACCCTCCACCTATTAGTTAATAAGTAATAATTTCAAGTGTATTTATGCACCTTGTATTTTCTCATGATAATGTCTGCGCATTATTTTTCAATATTTTATTTGATTTAAATTCGATAAAAAAACCGTCTTGATGCGTGTACTAATATCTTCTAACACATTCATTTTTTACACACCTTGAAACACCCGAAAACAGCCTTATATAAGGTAACTGTCTTCATTGTTCTTGATTTTTTAATGCCAACATTCTATGAATACAACAGAAACCACTACACCCGATACAACGAACGACCAAGCTGCTGCAACCGAAAGCACCATGCCTGATGCGGCTGCCCTACAGGCACAAATAGACGAACTGAAAGACCAGCACCTGCGCGCGCAGGCTGAAGTGCAAAATGCCCGCCGTCGCGCCGACGAAGAAGTAGCCAAGGCGCGTAAATTTGGCATTGAAAATTTTGCTGAAAGCCTGTTGCCGGTGCTTGACAGTTTTGAGGCCGGGCTAGCCGTCTCCAACGCCACAACCGAACAGCTGCGTGAAGGCTCTGAAGCTACGCTGCGTCAGTTGCTCTCTGCACTGGAGCGCAACAAGGTTCTGGCCATTAATCCAGCACAAGGCGACAAATTCGACCCCCACCAACATCAGGCCATTAGTGTGGTGCCTGCACCTGAGGGCGTGCAACTGCAAGCCAACTGCATAGTCAGCGTGCTGCAAAAGGGCTACCTGATAGCTGACCGCGTTTTGCGCCCGGCATTAGTCACTGTCACTGGCGAGGCCTGATCGGCACATTGTGCCAGACGTCCGCTTCCGTTTCTTTTCACTTTCCTGACGTTCAGGTCTTGAAAAGCAGATAAGCCCCCTTATTTGCAAGGTATTCAGATATTTATTGGAGTTAATCAATATGGCAAAAATTATCGGCATTGACTTGGGTACAACCAACTCATGCGTATCCGTTATGGAAGGCAACACCACCCGCGTTATTGAAAACAGCGAAGGTGCACGCACCACGCCTTCTATCGTCGCTTACCAAGAAGATGGTGAGATTTTGGTTGGCGCATCGGCCAAACGTCAGGCAGTAACCAACCCCAAAAACACGCTCTACGCCATCAAGCGCCTGATTGGGCGCAAGTTCAGCGAAAAAGAAGTGCAAAAAGACATCGACCTGATGCCCTACACCATCGCCGCTGCCGACAATGGCGACGCATGGGTTGAAGTGCGCGGCAACAAGCTCGCACCCCAGCAGGTGAGCGCAGAAATTCTGCGCAAAATGAAAAAAACCGCTGAAGACTATCTGGGCGAAACCGTTACCGAAGCTGTCATCACCGTGCCCGCTTACTTTAACGACAGCCAGCGCCAAGCTACCAAAGATGCAGGCCGCATTGCGGGGCTGGATGTTAAACGCATCATCAACGAGCCTACCGCAGCGGCGCTCGCCTTTGGTCTGGACAAGCAAGACAAGGCCGACCGCAAAATCGTGGTGTACGACTTGGGCGGCGGCACGTTTGACGTGTCCATCATCGAAATTGCCGATGTAGATGGCGAAAAACAGTTTGAAGTGCTCTCCACCAACGGCGACACCTTCCTGGGCGGCGAAGACTTTGACCAGCGCATCATCGACTACATCATTACCGAGTTCAAAAAAGAACAAGGCGTGGATTTGAGCAAAGACGTGCTGGCACTGCAACGCCTGAAAGAAGCTGCCGAAAAAGCCAAAATCGAGCTTTCCAACAGCGCCCAGACCGACATCAACCTGCCTTACGTTACGGCTGATGCATCTGGCCCCAAGCACCTCAACATCAAACTCACCCGCGCCAAGCTCGAAAGTCTGGTTGAAGACCTGGTTGAACGCAGCATTGAGCCTTGCAAAATCGCCATGAAAGACGCTGGCATTAGCGCAAGCGAAATCAGCGACGTGATTTTGGTAGGTGGCCAAACCCGCATGCCCATGGTGCAAGACAAGGTCAAAGCGTTTTTCGGCAAAGAGCCACGCAAAGACGTAAACCCCGATGAAGCCGTAGCCGTTGGCGCTGCCATTCAGGGGCAGGTTTTGAGTGGCGACCGCAAAGACGTGCTGCTGCTTGACGTTACCCCGCTGTCGCTGGGCATTGAAACAATGGGCAATGTGATGACGAAAATGATTCACAAAAACACCACCATCCCAACCAAGTTTGCCCAAACCTTCTCTACCGCTGACGACAACCAGCCTGCCGTTACCATCAAGGTCTACCAAGGCGAGCGCGAAGTTACCGCTGGCAACAAGCTGCTGGGCGAGTTCAACCTCGAAGGCATTGCACCCGCACCGCGTGGCACGCCACAAATCGAGGTAACTTTCGATATTGACGCCAACGGCATTTTGCACGTCTCTGCCAAAGACAAAGGCACAGGCAAAGAAAACAAAATCACCATCAAGGCCAACTCTGGGCTGACTGAAGAAGAAATTCAGCAAATGGTGAAAGATGCCGAGTTGAACGAAGCCGAAGACAAGAAAAAGGTTGAACTGGTGCAAGCCCGCAACCAGGCCGATGCCATGGCGCACAGCGTGAAAAAATCGCTCTCCGAGCATGGCGACAAGCTCGACGCAGGCGAGAAAGAAAAGATTGAAGAAGCCATCAAAGCCGTTGAAGAAGCCATCAAAGGCGACGACAAGGCCGACATCGAAGCCAAAAACACCGCTTTGATGGAAGCCAGCCAAAAGCTGGGCGAGAAAATCTACGCCAACCAGTCGGCCGACGGTGCTTCAGCAGGCGGCTGTGGCGCAGATTGCAGCGATGCAGCTTGCGACGGCAAGCACGCTGACCCTGATGTGGTTGATGCTGAAGTCAAAGAAGTCAAGAAGGACTGATGTGGCTTGCAGATTCGTCGTTGCCACGGCGATCTGTCTTGCCATTGCGTAAATTCCCGCTCCGGCGGGAATTTGCGTTTATTTCATTTCCCTGTTATGCGCCCTGTTACAGTCTCTCCACCCCCTGCTGAACGGCCAGTTTTCAGCTTTGTCTGCAAGGCTTTTGCCGAGTTGACCATATACGAGCTGCAAGCCTTGCACATACTGCGCCAAGAGGTGTTTGTGGTGGAGCAAAACTGTGTTTATCAGGATGCCGACGAAACCGATTTTTTAAGCTGGCACCTGTTTGCTCTAGATAGCAGCGGGCAAGCACTTGCTACCTGCCGACTCATACCTGCAGGCCACAAGTACCCTGAAGCTGCTATTGGCCGTGTTGCCAATGCAGCACATGTACGTGGCACGGGCATAGGGCATGCCATGATGCAGGCCGCTCTGGGTGAACTCGCGCACCTCAGTCCTGGCCCGGTTCGTATCTCAGCACAGCAGCGCTTGCAGGGTTTTTATGAAAGTTTGGGGTTTGTGGCAGCAAGCGTGCCCTATCTGGAAGACGATATTACCCATATTGAAATGTTAAGGAACTGACCTATGTCAAAGCGCGATTACTATGAAGTGCTGGGTGTGCCGCGCAATGCCGGTGACGATGAAATCAAAAAGGCCTATCGCAAACTGGCCATGAAGTACCACCCAGACCGCAATCAGGGCGATGCAGCCAAAGAAGCCGAGGCTAAATTCAAAGAGGTTAAAGAAGCCTACGAAATGCTCTCTACACCTGAGAAAAAGGCTGCCTATGACCAGTATGGCCATGCTGGTGTTGATCCCAATATGGGCGGCGCAGGCGGCTTTGGTGGCGGTGGCTTTGGCGGGTTTGAGAATTTTGGCGATATTTTTGGCGATCTCTTTGGCCAAGCACGTGGCAGTCGTAGCAGTGGTGGCAGACAGGTGCAGCGCGGCAACGATCTCAGCTATGCCTTGGACATTACTTTGGAAGAAGCCGCTGCAGGCAAATCCGCGCAAATCCGCATCCCGGGCTGGAACGATTGCGCCACCTGCAATGGCAGTGGTGCAAAAGCCGGCACCAGCGCCAAAACTTGCGACACCTGTCACGGCAGCGGCGTAGTACAACTGCGACAAGGATTTTTTGCCGTGCAACAAACCTGCCCGCACTGCCACGGCAGCGGTAAAGTCATCCCCAACCCTTGCAGCGACTGCCACGGGCAAGGCAAAATCAAGCAACAAAAAACGCTTGAAGTCCAAATCCCCTCTGGCATTGATGATGGCATGCGCATCCGCAGCACTGGCAACGGCGAACCCAGCCCCAACGGTGGCCCTCCCGGCGACCTGTATATCGAAATCCGCATCCGCAAACACGATGTATTCCAGCGCGACGGCGACGATCTGCATTGCGTTGTACCCATCAGCTTTACCAAAGCGGCTCTGGGCGGCGATATTGAAGTGCCCACCTTGCTCGAAGGCAAGGCCACCATTGCCATTACCGAAGGCACGCAAAATGGCAAGCAGTTCCGTCTGCGTGGCAAAGGCATCAAGGGTGTACGTTCAGCCCGCAGTGGCGACCTGTACTGCCATGTGCGGGTAGAAACCCCCATCAAACTCACCGAGCACCAACGCAAACTGCTCAAGCAGCTTGATGAGTCGCTCGCCAGTGGTGGCAGCAAGCACAGCCCCAGTGAGAAAAGCTGGGTAGATAAGGCAATGGACAAGGCCAAAGACATTTTCTCTTGATCTGTTCTCAAAACCTGCCACGTTCACCAAACCAGCCAGCACCATGCCTAAAAAATCACGCTCTGCTTGCGCCAGTTCTGGCGCAGCTGCACAAAAGCAAACACAGGTTCTGGAGTTATTGCGCCCCGGGCAATCGCTGGAGCTTCTCAAAGAGCTCCACATTCTCACCCGCGATGGCGCACTCAATCAAGACTCGCGCCGCAAGCTCAAACAGGTTTACCACCTGTTTGGTTTTATCGAGCCCTTGCTGCAACAGTTGCAGGCCGACGGGCGCAGTGACATCACACTGGCCGACCACGGTGCTGGCAAATCGTATCTGGGCTTTATCCTCTACGACCTGTTTTTCAAACAGCACAATTGCGGCACCGTCTATGGCATAGAAACACGGCAGGAACTGGTTGAAAAATTTACCGCCCTGGCGCAACAGCTTGGCTTTACGCGCATGCAGTTTCTGGCCTTGTCGGTGCAGCAAGCTACAGCCAGCAGCGCCCTGCCCGAGAGCTTTGACATCGTCACCGCCCTGCACGCTTGCGACACCGCCACCGACGACGCCATTGCCTTTGCCCTGCAAAAAAAGGCAAGCCATCTGGTACTCGTTCCCTGCTGCCAGGCCGAAGCCGCTGCCTGTCTGCGGCAAAACAAAGCCGAACAACTTGCACGCACCGCGCTATCCGAACTATGGCGGCACCCGCTGCACACGCGCGAGATAGGTAGCCAGCTTACCAACGTCATGCGCTGCCTGTACCTTGAAGCACTTGGCTACCGCGTCACCGTTACCGAGCTTGTTGGCTGGGAGCACAGCATGAAAAACGAGCTGATTCTCGCCAGCTACACCGGCCAGAAAAAACGCAGTGCCGCCACCCGCATGCACAGCATTGCCGAATCATTTGGCTTGCAAAACTGGTTGCAAACCCGTTTTCCTTTGGTGACGTAAATAAATCAAACGATTGATTGATTTATCCCTTGAAACCCATTACTATTGCCCCACCTACATAACGTGTTCCCAATAGCTTATTGGCAACACGTTAGCAGGTCGCTGCCATCAAAGTGGCAGTTCATCACAAACAACAAGGGGCAATCCATGAATATCCTGCAATCACAACTCGCATCCATCTTTGCTCGCAGCTGGTGGATACTGCTATTGCGCGGCCTGATAGCCATAGGTTTCGGTATTTTTTCCTTTTTTCAGCCCGGCATTTCTATTGCGGCATTGGTTTTGCTCTTTGGTGCCTACTCCATGAGTGATGGCATCTTGGCGGTATGGGTAGCCATTGCAGGGCGAAAACAGCATGAGCATTGGTGGGTGCTACTGCTTGAAGGCATTGTTGGCATAGGCGTAGGCATAATGACCTTTATCGCCCCAGGCATCACCGCCTTTGCACTGCTGATGTACGTTGCCGTCTGGGCAATCGGCACCGGCCTGCTTAGAATTGTGCTTGCCATCCGTTTGCGTCAAGAAATCAAAGGCGAATGGTGGCTGGTACTCGGCGGCCTGATCTCGGTAGCGCTTGGCTTTGTACTGATGGCTCGCCCCGCAGAAGGCGCTGTCTCTTTGCTATGGTTCATTGCCAGCTGCGCAACCGTATTTGGCTTTTCTTTGGTTTTGCTTGCCTTTAAATTACGCAGTCTGGGCAAGCGAAGTAACATTTTCTAAAAAGGCTATGCCTTTGGCTGCATAAGAGCGATACTTTCAGGCAGCAACAATGCAAAAAGCCATTTGATCGCATGAAAGTATCATCAAGCCGGGTGTTTAACCCCGTATTGCAACCCTTTAAGGAGTACGTTAACCATGATTGTTATCCCCGTTAAAGCAGACGAATCCAACCCATTAAACTCCCCCGCATCAAAGCTGTTTGGCAAAGCTCCTGCTTTTTTGCTGGTATCGGAGCAAGGCGAGGGAAAAATCCTGAAAAACGATTTTGCCAACGGCAAACAACTGGCTCAAGCATTGATTGATGCAGGTGCAAAAGTACTTATCACCAACCATCTGGGTGAAGAGCCCTATCAAGCGCTGGCTGCTTCTTCTGTAGAAATCAGGTACAGCGATCTTTCAGATACAGCCGCATCGGCACTTGATGCGCTGGCCAAAGGCGAGCTCGAATTATTTGAAGCAGACATGGCCAAAAGCAAAAAGCACAAAAACAACGCACACTGCCAAAATGATGGCTGCGGCTGCCATGAACCGTCAGCTTGCGGCAAGGGCCATGCTTCATGTCGCAAAAACCATTGAAAATATCCACAAGCCCAATCAAAATGCGCAAGAAGCCAAATCTACCTTTCAAAGCCATACGCAGCAAAACTGTGGCAGCAACAGTTGCCCTGTGCAGCGTTTTGCTGGCCGGCTGCGCCAACGGTATTTATGCTGGCGCAAATTTGTCGAACCAAGGGCACAGCGTAGGCGGTGGCGTAAAGCTCTACGGCGTGTTTGACTTGGGCGTAAGCCACACAAAAACCACGGTACAAAAATAATCTGTGCTAATTTTTTAAAATTTTTGTTCTTTGGCAAAAAAATAGTGCTACAATTCTGTGCTTCGTTAGATGGTGTGCACTATGCTATCTATCTAGTGGGACGTTAGCTCAGCCGGTAGAGCAGCGGACTTTTAATCCGTTGGTCACAAGTTCGAATCTTGTACGTCCTACCAAAAAAACATCAAAGGGTTGGCTTTTAATAGGCCAACCCTTTTTTATTTTCCCATCAGCGCCTTACGCCGTCCAACCGCCATCGGCAACAATGTCTGCGCCATTGACGAAAGAAGCGTCGTCGCTGGCAAGAAACAGCGCAATGCGGGCGACTTCGATGCTTGAGCCAGTGCGTGGATTCATGGGGTAGGCCAGCGCATAGCGTTCGGCGCTTTCGCTGTGTATATTTTTGATATGTGCTGCGCTGGCTATTTCGGTGCTAACCGAGCCCGGGCAGATGGCGTTGCAGCGGATATTTTGATGTGCGTAAGTGTAGGCGGTGTTTTTGGTGATGCCAAGCACGGCATGTTTGCTGGCAGTGTAGATAACGCCTGCCATATGCCCAGACAAGCCCGCTACAGATGCCATGTTGATGATGGTGCCGCCGCCTGTTACCAAAAAGTGCCTGATGGCTTGGCGTGTGGCAATGAGCGGGGCTTTGACGTTAAGCGCCATGACTTGCTCAAGCAGCGCATCATCAAAGTCGGCCACGCCTGCCATGTTGTCCATGATGCCTGCGTTGTTTACCAGAATATCGAGTTTGCCAAAGTGGGCTATGGCAGCATCTACCATGGCTTGTACTTGGGCGCTGTCGTACATGTCTGCGGTATGGGCAACTATCTGACCAGAAAAGTCTTTGGTTTCAGCCACCAGACTTTCAAGCCGATCAGCACGTCGGGCTACAGCAAGCACCTTGGCTCCTTCGCGTGCATAAAGAGAGGCAATTTCCCTGCCCATACCAGAGCTGGCTCCAGTGACGATGGCGATTTTTCCCTGTAATTTCATTTGAATACCTCTTTTAAAAAGCCTCAGACATACCAGACACGATTTCAGTATATATCGCCATATAACGATACAGGGCTGTTACTACAATGCCCTTCCCTTCTTGTGGCAAATGGCACTGCTGCGCTCTTACAATGGCTCGGTCGCAGCTTGCGCAGAGAAACGCTGATTTATTCCAGTTTCGTATAAAAATGCAATTGCTCGTCATTCCCGCGCTGGTGGGAATGACGACTTTCTGGGTTTTCTTTTACATGAAGAATTAATCAGCGGCGCTAGTGCCGCACCTTTCACCACTTCCTTTAACGCAATCATCCGCCTTTGTATGCTGATTCAACACACCCAACCCATCGCCGCTATCGCTACTGCCCCAGGTCGGGGCGCTGTGGGTATTGTGCGGGTTAGCGGGCGGGGGCTGGCGGGGTTTGTGCAAGACTTGCTCGGGCGCAGCCTGCCGCCACGGGTGGCTACTTATTTGCCTTTTACCGATGCAGATGGGCAAACGCTCGACAAGGGGCTGGCGCTGTGGTTTGAAGCGCCGCACAGCTACACGGGCGAAGACGTGCTGGAGCTGCAAGCACACGGCGGCAGTGTGGTGTTGCAGCTTATTTTGGCGCGTTGCTTGCAAGTGGGCGCTGCTATGGGCTTGCGCGTGGCTGAGCCAGGCGAATTTACCCAGCGCGCTTTTGTCAATGGCAAGATGGATTTGGCGCAAGCCGAAGCGGTGGCAGACTTGATTGATGCCACCACCCAAACCGCCGCCAAAAGCGCCAGCCGCTCGATGAGTGGCGCGTTTAGCCAGCAGGTGCAAACCCTGCGCGATGGGCTGATACACCTGCGTATGCTGGTTGAAGCCACGCTCGATTTTCCTGAAGAAGACATTGATTTTTTGCAGCAGGCCGATGCCGCTGGCCAGTTGCAGCGCCTGCAAGCGCAACTGCAAACCATCCGCCAGCAGGCACGCCAAGGCGCTTTGCTGCGCGAAGGCATCAGCGTGGTGATTGCGGGGCAGCCCAATGCGGGCAAAAGCTCGCTGCTCAATGCGCTGGCAGGCGCGGAGCTTGCCATTGTTACGCCCGTAGCTGGCACTACACGCGACAAGGTGGCGCAAACCATACAGATTGAAGGCGTGCCGCTGCATGTGATAGACACGGCTGGCCTGCGCGATGTGGAGCAGCCCGAGGTAGATGCGGTGGAAAAAATCGGCATTGCCCGCGCCTGGGAAGCCATTGCCCAAGCCAATGCCATCATATTTGTGCACGATTTAACGCGTCTGCACCAAAGCGACTACAAGGCAGCCGACGCGCACATTGCCGCCCAGCTTGCGGCACAACTGCCGCCCGATGTGCCCATGCTGCACATTGGCAACAAGGCAGATACCGCGCCTGATGCCATCCAGCCCGACTGGCTGCCACTATCAGCCAAAACAGGCGCGGGGCTTGATAGCTTGCGCGCGCGGCTGCTGCAACTCGCTGGCTGGCAAGCCGTGCCCGAAGGCATATTTATCGCCCGCGAGCGCCATGTGCACGCCTTGCAAGAAGTAGCTACCCATATCGCGCAAGCCAGCGGGCAGTTGCAGCAAAACAGCCCCGCGCTAGACATACTGGCCGAAGATTTGCGACTGGCGCAAAACGCGCTCAATCGCATCACGGGCGAATTTGCGCCTGATGATTTGCTGGGCGAGATTTTCAGCAAGTTTTGCATTGGCAAATAGCGCTGCCCAAGCTGCCTGCTTCTCTTTGGCTTGTTTGTTCTTGTTTATTTAATGGGCTGGACTGTCTGATCTGGCTGCACTGGCGCATCCACAAACATCGACAGCATACTGCCCATCATCATAGTAGCCAGCAATATCAACATGGTTACCGCTAGCACCGACAGCAAGCTCACACCGCCCCAACGGGCCATTTGCTGTTGCGCCTGCTCTGGCGGATATTGCGTACCGATGCGCCTCAATGTACGCTGCACATGCCATCTGTAAACCAAATTGCCATACAAACCGAAAAGCACTACAAAGCAGATTTGCACTGTTTGCAGCACAGCTTGCAAGGTGCCTAAAGGCAACTGCAAGGCAATTGCGCCGCTCATGATACCCAGTGTTGTAACAACGAAGACAGCGCAAGGCAAATACATTTTGCGATACGCCATCCAGAGCACGCCAAAGAAAAAAGCTGCCCAGTTCCATGAAATAGACAAGCTGTTTCGCTCGGCAAACTGCCACTGCCGTGCATAAAAAACCTGATTGGTACCAATAAACGCATCTACCTGTCTGACTGACTCAGGCATAGCCGCTTCTTCAGACGCAATCGTCTGTGCGGTATGCCAAGCGACTTGCGAATGCCCATGTGCAGCATCTGAATCAACTGCGGGCGAAGATGGCATAAAAGACGCTGGCAGATTTTCAGGCACCAGCCCCTCAATGCTTGAAGCCAACACCCAGTCATCCATGCCCCGCTGCCAAACCCAATCATGGCCGGTAATCTGGCCACTTTGCGCAAGTTCACGCAAACCAGCCTCAGTAAACGGGCCGTGTTTTTGGTTGTTGCTGGCATACCACCAGCTAGCTGTGTTGTTTGTGTTCATGGCGTTGGTCTTATCTATTTATCGCAGGCGCACCTGCACAATATTTCCTCTATCCAAGTAAGAGTTTACAACTTGCAGCTGTCTTGCGCAGATGTTTGCTCTTGCAAGCGGCAGACGCAACGTCTTGCAGCGAACCAATGCCAGCTCACATCATGCTGCATCAAGCGCCACCACCTACATCAATGCCAGCGTATTCTGAATTCGCTTACAGTTGCAAGTTCACGTGCAGCGCCATATTGTTTTAAAAATAAAAATAATAAAATATTCAGCTTAAATTCATATTCAAAGAAAAACGCTTATACTAATCACGCCTGCTTCTAATAGGCGCTGTCGCATAATAAAACAAAATAAAAATAGCAGCACAGATGAATATACGATGAACGCAAAATATAATACCTCATCTTAATCAAGATAAAATAAAGTTATTTTGCGCTATTGCGAAATTGGCATACGATACATACACATTGATTCATCAACCACAAGCAAGGAGCTTAGTATGTATACCAACCCCATTCGCAATAGCCGCCCCAGCAAACCTTTGGCCGTATTACTGGCTGCAGCAGGTTTAACTACTCTGGGCTTATCGCTCAATGTGCAAGCACAAAGCGCAGCACCTGCCCAAATTGCACCGCCAGCTACTTTTGCAGCACACGACAGTAATGGCGATGGCTTTATCAGTAAAGCCGAGTTCGATACCTTTCGCCAATCGTCACAAACCGCAGGCCGCCCCATGCGCCGCGCCGTAACGTTTGAAGCACTTGACAGCAACCGCGACGGAAAAATCTCCTCAGAAGAATTTGCTGCCAATGTTGCCGCCCGTGGCGCTGGCAACGGTGGTAAAAAAGGCGCAGGCCGTGGTGGGCGTGGCGCAAGTGGCGGGCGACAGGCAGCAGCGCGGACAATGCCCACGTTCGCTGATTTCGACCTGAACAAAGACGGGAAAATCACCGAGGCCGAGCAACTCAAAGCGCGTGAGGCACGCACAGAGCAACGCCGCGCAGAAGGCCGCCAGCTACGCAACCAAGCCAACGCCGCACGTTTTGCCGCAGCCGATACCAACCGCGATGGCAGCGTAAGCCCTGAAGAATTTGCAGCCCACCAAGCTACGCGCCAACAGGCACGCCCTGCCAATAACCGCAAATAAGGCGAGGGAAACGCTGATTGACTTCGCTTGCGTATAAAAACGCATCATCCCCGTCATTTCCACCTGCGCGGAAATGGCGGGTTTTTGAGTTGGTACTTGCTTGAAAAGCAAATAAATGTTTTCTAAAAAACCTTATGGCAATATAAAGCGCTGCCAGAATGGATTAAGGATGCGCTAATTTATGCCATTTTCGGATAAAGCTGCCATAGCGAGTCATTTCTGCGCGAACTGGAATAACAATATGCTGCTTTTTTTCTTGCATGAAGAAGAAATCAGCGTATCCTTAAATATTTGCATTAGATAGGCGCATTTGCTGCTCAAGCGCGTCTATAAATAGCGAAGCAACTGGGCAACCCGTTTGTTGCTCTATTTCCTGAAAACAAGTGGGGCTGGTCACATTGATTTCAGTCACGCTGTTTCCAATAATATCCAAGCCAATTAATAACAAGCCACGCGGTGCAAGCTTCTGACCTATTGCGCGGGCTATTGTGCGGTCTGCCTCAGAAAGCGGCTGCGCCACGCCTTTACCACCTGCTGCCAAATTGCCGCGTACTTCGCTGCCTTGTGGAATACGCGCCAAGCAATAAGGCACTGGCTCGCCGTTGATAATCAGTACGCGCTTATCGCCTTGCGCAATTTCTGGTACAAAACGCTGCACCATTACCGTATTTTTACCACCTTGATTGAGCGTTTCGATAATACTGCCCAGATTTAATCCATCTTCTTTTACCCGAAAAATACCCATGCCGCCCATACCATCTAGCGGTTTTAAAATAATATCGCGCTGCTCGGCATGAAAGGCGCGGATATCTTGCGCACTGCGCGTAACCAGCGTGGGGGCAATATATTGGGGAAACTCCATAATGGCAAGTTTTTCGGGATGTTCGCGCAATGCTGATGGCCGATTAAAAATGCGTGCACCTTCACGTTCAGCCTGTGTCAAAAGGTGCGTGGTATAGAAGTACTCACTATCAAACGGTGGATCTTTACGCATCAGCACTGCATCAAAGTCTTTCAAAGCCGCACGACGGCGTGTTTTGTCAGCTTGTTTGCTTTCAAACCAGTGAGTGCCTACTTTCGACAAATCTCTTGTAATGCGTATATCTCGTACTGCCGCACTAACATAGCTGCTAGTACTTTGGCTATGTGCAGACCAATGTACTTCATGCGGCTCGCAAGCGCTGATACAGTGCCCACGCGCCTGTGCTTCGCGCATCATGGCAAAGGTGCTGTCTTTGTAAATGGCAAACGATTCAAGCGGGTCGGCGATAAAAAGGATGTTCATGGCGTTGCTTTAGCGTAGATTTGACCAGAAAAATATAACTATTCAAAGACGGCATGAGATATTTCAATGCCCCAAGTAAGCGATTTTTTGTTATTCATGTAAGAGCAAATTCAGAAAGCCGTCATTCCCGCGTAGGCGGGAATCCATTGCAATAAGAAGCACTATTTTGGTTTCCCGCCTACGCGGGAATGACTGGTGATTGTGTTTTTATACTAATCTAAAAAAATCAGTGTTTCCTTAAATAAAATAGAAAAGCTTACATATGCTATTGATAATTCTGTTTTTTGCCTGTTTGGAGAGCCTGAATTGTTTCTGGTAACGTCTGGTGTTTTACTTGTGTTGGATTGAAATTCAGCATTCTGAAGGTGGACTGGATGAAAAACCCTATTGCAACGCTGGAGTAAACAGTTCCAAATCCAGCTTTTCCACCCAGTAGCCAGCCAATGCATATTACAGTTAATTCAATAATAGTTCTTATCGCGCCTGCGGGCAATTTAAATATGCGTATTAACAGCACCATCAAGCTATCGCGTGGGCCAGCGCCAAATCCTGCGCCTATGTAAAAGTATGAAGCCAGAGATATAACAAACAAGCCTGCGGTCATCTCCAGCAGGCCCATGTATATATTGGCGCTTTGCGGGATGATTTTAAAATGCTGCAGCAAGTCGATATAGATGCCAATAAGCACCATATTCAATACGGTGCCTATGCCGATTTTTTCTTTAAACAGGCAAACTGTAGCAATAATGGCTATGCCTATGATGATGCTGCTTATGCCAAAGCTCAGGCCTGTGGTTTGGCTAAATCCTGCATGGAATACATCCCACGGTGCATAACCAATATTGGCTTGTATGGTAAGCACTATGCCAAGGGCATAAAGCACGAATCCGAGATTTAGCCGTGCAAAGCGCCCTATTAGTTTAGTCATGGTGTTTTTTTATTTGGGAAAGGTGGTGTTGGCGCTTGTTTGGGCGGCAGGTGCGGGGCGCAGGGCTGCCATTAGGCTACAGAGCAAGGCACGGGGGGCGGGCAGGGGCATTTGGCGCAGGTCGGATACGGGGAGTTCGAGCGCGTCGAGCATGTTTTTGACCATTAAGCCCAGTTCGGTGTTGCCTTCTATGAGCAAGCGGCGGCTAAAGAACAGGGTGTCGGGGTCTTGTTCGCGGCGGGCGAGTGCTACAAAGTCGGCGGCGCTGGCTGAAATGGTGACATCAGGTGCAGCCAGTGTGGGCGGGCAGGCGGCAAAGGCTTTGCCGAGCCAGCTAAAGTCGAAGATTATTTGTGCGTCGCGCACGTGGATGCGCAAGCGGCGCTCTTGTAGTGCTTGGGCTACGTCGCTGGGTATTTGTGGGGCGAGTATGAGGTTTAAGGCGCTTACAAATAGTACCGAGCCTGGCCAGGCTGGCAGGTGGGTGAGTATGCGTTTTAACGGGGCGGGTATGGCAAAGCTGGCGCTTTCAGCGCTGCCCGTGGTGTTTGCACCGTTGTTTGTGCCGTTGTTTGTGCCGTGCGGTGTTTGGCCTGCGGCATGGGTGTGTGCTGGGTTGTTGTAGTTCATGGGGTGAGCTGTGTCATGCCCGCTGTGCCGTGCCAGTAGCCGTTGCAGGCGGGGGCGGGTAGCAGGGTGTTGATGCGGGTGGCGGCTTCGGCTGCGGGGATTTGCCCGTCTAGCGCGGTGCGCCATAGGGTGATGATTTCTGGCATGTGCTGCGATTGGGGGCTTAGGCGCAAGATGTTTGCGCCCATGCTTTGCAGCGCGGGCAGGTCGGCCGCCAGGTTGCAGACGCGGGCGGATTGGATTTGGATGCCGTTTAAGACCAGAAATTCTTCCTGCTCGCGGGTTTTGAGCAGCAGGCCGTCGGGGTAGTCTACGCAGCTAAAGCCGCAGTTGTCTTTGTGCAGGTTGTGGTGGCGCGCGGTAAAGCAGCGTGCCGAAAATGCCAGTGGCATGCGCCCAAAGGCGAAGATTTCGGTTTGCACGCCTTGCGGGCGGCTGGCTTGTATTTGGCTGATGTCGCTGTGCTTCATTTCAAGCGGGGCAACCCAGCGGCACGCGCCGAGCGAGGCTATCCACTCCAATGCAGGCAGGTTGTAGATGTTGAGGTGCGGGCCTGCTACGAAAGGGGCGTGGCCTGCCAGTGCGCTAACGGCGCCCATGTCGTTGGCTTCGACCATCAAGCCGTGTTGGCTGGCGGCATCGGCTATGCGCTGCACCGCGCTGGCATCGCTGCCTGATTCGACCAGTATTTGCGTGCTCAGGAGCACTTCTTTACCTGCATCGCGCAGGCGCAGGGCGGTGTCTAGCCAGTCGTTCAAACGCAGTTCGTGGCGGCGCGAGCAGACGGCTTCACCCAAATAAACCACATCAACGGGCGCGCTGGCTATGTCTTGGTAAAAGCGCAGCACTGCCTCGCGCGGCCAGTAGTATTGCAAGGGCCCAAGCGCGAGCCGCATGGGTGCGGGTGCGGGTGTAGATGTGGGCGCGGGCGTGGATGGGCTTGGAGCAAGGGTGGTGGGCATGGCTATTTCCAGGGGCGGTGGTATGCGCCCAGTGTTTGCTGCTGCCCTTCAGAGACTTTGCCCAGCGTGGCAACCCAGTCGGGGCGCGGGCTGTAGCCTTCGGGGTGGGCGCGGCAGGCATCTATGGCTTGGCGCCAGACTTGCGTGACTTGCGCCACATAGGCGGGGCTGCGCTGGCGGCCTTCGATTTTTACGGCGCTTATGCCCATTGCCATGAGTTGCGGCAGCAGCTCCAGTGTGTTCAAGCTGGTGGGCTCTTCAATGGCGTAGTAGCCATCTTGCCCGCACACGTCGCCCACATCAAAGCGGCCTTTGCACAGTGTGGGGTAGCCCGCGTTTTCGCCTTCGCGGTAGCGGTCAATGAGCACGCCATTCAGGCGCGACTCAAGCCCTTGGGGGGTTTGCAGCCAGCGCACGGCTTTGGCGGGCGAGCATACGCCGTGCGTATTGGGCGCTTCGCCCGTTACATAAGACGATAGCGCACAGCGCCCTTCTACCATCACGCACAGGCTGCCAAAGGCAAAAACTTCTACCTCAACGGCGACTTTGCCCATTAACTGCTGCACCTGCGCGAGTGAGAGCACGCGCGGCAATACCACGCGGGCGATGTTGAACTGCTGGTGGTAAAAGTTGATGGCTGCCGCATGCGTGGCCGAGCCTTGCACCGACAAATGCAGGCGCAACTGCGGGTGCTGCTTGCAGGCGTACGCCATCAGCCCAGGGTCGGCCATGATGACGGCATCCATGCCCAGCGCGGCGGCGGTGTCTATGGCGCGGTGCCAGGGCTCTACCCCGTTGGCTTGCGGGTAGGTATTGAGCGCCAGCAGCACCTTGCGCCCGCGCTCGTGCGCGTAGGCTATGCCCGTGGCAATGGCGGCAGCGTCAAAGTTCAAACCCGCAAAATTGCGGGCGTTGGTGGCATCTCTGAAACCCAGATAAACGCAGTCTGCACCGTTGTCTACTGCGGCTTTGAGTGCGGGCAGGCTGCCTGCCGGGCAAACCAGTTCCAGTGGCGGGTGTGGAACGGTTGATGCGCTGGCACAAGATGACAGGGGAGTTGTGTTCATTGGCAAATTGTAGTGCCTTGCACAAATCTTACTTTTTCATATAAGCAAACTAAAAAGACGTTTCAGGTCGCCTTGTGTTGCACTTGCTGGAAGTTTTAGGATTAATAGTAAATTTCATCTTCAGGAGACCATGGGGGTTTTGTTTCAGGCAACGTCATTTCAAGAATGATTTGTATGAGTGCATCTCCTGCTTGTTTCGGACTTTTGCATGGAATGGCCATCATCGCTCTCAATACATTGCGGACAAAATCATCGTCTTGAAGCAAATTTGGCACCAATACATGATGCCAATACCGACTCCACTTCATGTCTTGTCCGCCCAAATGCCTTTCAAATAACTCTTCTTGCCCTGTATAAAACTCCTCAATGTAACGTTCACAAACCACTTTAAACATACCCATTAATGGCCATAAATTAATCCTGTCAAATCCAAAATCTCTTAATTTATTGATAACTGGTCCACGAATTTCAAGTAGGTTCGCTGCATTTATGAATTTGCGCCTACAAAACATAAACAAACTATATAAATCTTCTCTTGCGCGACTTTGCTGCGCTTCCCTTAAGTCATTTATATGCATAAACACACTCTCCACAATGATTTACAACATGCCTCAAGGCAATAGCCGATTAGGATTCATGGTGTTGTACGGGTCTAGCGCCTGCTTGATTTGGCGCATCAAGCCCAATGCCACTGGCGACTGGTAGCGCGGCAGGGTGTGGCGCTTGAGTTGGCCAATACCGTGCTCGGCGCTGATACTTCCGCCGTGATGGTGTACGGCATCAAACACCAGCTGGTTGATAGCGCTTTCGTTGGCAGCCAGAAATTCTGCCGGATTTTGCCCTGCTGGTGCTTGCACGTTGTAGTGCAGGTTGCCATCGCCCACATGCCCGAAATTAACCAGCCGCACGCCAGCATAAGCTTGTTGCAGGGCGGCATCGGTTTCAAGCACAAATTGCGCAATGGCCGATATGGGCAAGGCAATATCGTGCTTGACGTTGAGCCCGCAAAGCGCCTGCGCCAACGGTATACTTTCACG
Source organism: uncultured Allobrachymonas sp. (assembly GCA_964618495.1). Lineage (GTDB taxonomy): Bacteria > Pseudomonadota > Gammaproteobacteria > Burkholderiales > Burkholderiaceae_C > Brachymonas. The sequence continues at coordinate 57,798 of CAZUBE010000012.1, forward strand.
GATGTGCCACATGGTATGGCTTTGGCGGGCGTTTTCGGCCACCACAGCATCACTTGCCAAATTCTGTTCAAGTGCCGTTTGCAGAAGCTCTTCAAGGCTTTGGCGGCCATGCGGCTCGCTATGGGCATCGGCATTTTCTAGCAGCGCGTAATAGGGTGCAGCGTGCTGCTGCGGCTTATAAAGCGGAATAGGCAATTGCGGAAAATGTTCGTACACCAGCTGCAGGGCGTATTGCCCCATCAGCTCAAAACCCGTCAGCGCCGCGCCCAGTTGCTGGCGTGCCAGCCCCAGCAAATCAACAGCTGCCTGCACCGATGGCAGAGCCACCCAGGCTGTGCTGCGGCCTCGGGGCTGCGGATAAAGTTTAAGGGTGGCTGCTGTAATGATGCCTAAAGTCCCTTCACTACCTACAAACAAATTGCGCAAATCGTAGCCCGTATTGTTTTTGCGCAGGCCGCGCAAATCGCTCCAGATTTCGCCCTGCGCCGTAACCACCTCCAGCCCCAAACACAGTTCACGCGCATTGCCATAGCGCAGCACCTGCGTACCACCCGCGTTGGTGGCCAAGTTGCCGCCTATGGTGCAACTGCCTTCCGAGGCCATGCTTAAAGGCAACAGCCACCCAGCCTCAGCAGCAGCCTGTTGCACCCGCTGCAAAGTACAACCTGCCTCAACAGTAATGGTCTGGTTGGCAGCATCTATCTGACGTATTGCACGCATAGTCTGCAAACTCACAATAACGCTGCGGCCATCGCCATCGGGCGTAGCTCCCCCTACCAGCCCGGTATTACCACCTTGTGGCACCACAGGTGCGCCTGCTTGCGCACAGTGCCTGATAATGGCTGCTACTTCTTCGGTTGTGCGCGGACGCACTACGCACAGGGCATGGCCTTGGTAGCGTTTGCGTTGATCGGTGCAGTAAGACGCTGTATCTGTTCCTGTCAGAACACGCGATGTGCCCAGCAAATCTTGCAAGGCAATAACCAGATTTTGCATAAGATAAGACAAACAAAAAATTGCAGCACAAAGTGCAATAGTTCATTATGATGCCTCATGTGCTATGTTTTCGCTTGTTTTTTAGGGATTATGTTCAAAACCCCTTACACCCCCAGATGGTTTGAAGGCCAT
>CAZUBE010000013.1:0-54984 GCA_964618495.1 uncultured Allobrachymonas sp.
ATGAGGCCCATGATGTAGTCGTAATCAATCACGGCTGAGGCAAAGAGTACGAATTCAAAATCAAGTTGCTGCACTTCGGGCGGGGCTTGCTCGCTGTTTTGCTGCTCTTTGAGGCGCTTGGCTGCCTCAAGGTATGCGCCTTTAAAGCCTTGCAGTTGCGCGGGGGGCATGATTTGGCTGATTTGGGCGTGTTGCTCGTCAGATAGGTCGGTGTATTGGTCGAGCTGGGTTTTGAGGCGCTGCACTTCTTTAAAGAGGTTGATGAATTGGGCGCGGGCTGCGTCGCCCTTGAGGTTGGCGACTTCTTCGGGGGCGGGGGCTACGCCTTGCGTTTGCATGAAGTCAGCCAGTTTTTGGGTGGCGGCTTGCAGTTTGTCTATGACTTTGGGGGCGGGGTCTACCAGCCATATTTCACGCGGGTTGCTGATTTTTTCGCCCGAAAAGAGCGCAATGGCTTCTTCTACGGGTGTTTGCTGCTGGCGAAAGTCGAGGATGTTGCCGTAGGGTTTGCTGTCGTTTAAGACGCGGTTGGTGCGCGAGAAAGCTTGTATTAAGCCGTGGTGCTTGAGGTTTTTGTCTACATACAGGGTGTTGAGGTATTTGGAGTCAAAGCCTGTGAGGAGCATGTCTACGACGATGGTGATGTCGATTTTTTGCTCGCGCGGCAGTTCTGGCCATTGTTGGTCTTTGATGCGCTTTTGCACGTTTTGGTAGTAGAGGTCAAATTCGCTGATGCGGTGGTTGGTGCCAAAGCGGGTGTTGTAGTCGGCAATGATGCGGGTGAGGGCGGCTTTTTTGCCTTCGGGGTCTTGCTGGTTGTCTTGTTTTTCTTGCGGCAGGTCTTCTTGTATTTGCTGCACGTCTTTGTCGCCTTCGGCGGGTGGGGAGAATACGCAGGCGATGTTGAGCGGGCTGTAGTCCGTGTCTTGCTCGGTTTTTTGTTTTTGAGTGCTGGCAAAGAGCTCGAAGTATTCGATGGCATCGTTGATGCTGGCGGTGGCCAAAACAGCGTTGAATTTGCGCCCATTGGTGGCGGCATGGTGCTTGGCGAGGATGGTTTCAATCACCTTGAGCTTGGCCACACTTTCACCGGGCTTGGGCGGGTTTTTGCCCTCGGGTTTGAAATAGTCCACATGAAAGCGCAAGACGTTGCGGTCTTCAATGGCGTGGGTGATGGTGTATTGGTGCAGGCAGCGTTGAAAAATATCGTCTGTGGTGCGCAGGCTGGCTTGTTGGCCTTCTATTTGCTGCAAGCTCGCGTTTTTCTCGAATATGGGTGTGCCTGTAAAGCCAAAGAGTTGCGCATTGGGGAAAAATTCTTTGATGGCTTTGTGGTTGTCGCCAAACTGCGAACGGTGGCATTCGTCAAAGATGAATACGATGCGCTGCTGGCGCAGGGGCTCCAGGCGCTCTTTGTAGTTGCGCTTGTTGGCTCCATCAAGGGCTAGCCCAAGTTTTTGGATGGTGGTGACGATGACTTTGTCGGCATAGTCGCTTGAGAGCAGGCGGCGCACGAGGGTTTCGGTGTTGGTGTTTTCTTCAACGCAGCCGTCTTGAAAGCGGTTGAATTCTTCGCGGGTTTGGCGGTCGAGGTCTTTGCGGTCTACTACAAACAGGCATTTGTCGATGTCTGGGTTGTCTTTGAGCAGGGTGGAGGCTTTGAAGGATGTGAGCGTTTTGCCCGAGCCTGTGGTGTGCCAGATGTAGCCGTTGCCGCAGTTTTGCTCTATGGATTGCACTATGGCTTTGACGGCATAGATTTGGTACGGGCGCATCATGAGCAGCTTTTGCTCGCTGGCTACTAGCACCATGTAGCGGCTTACCATTTGCCCCAAGGTGCATTTGGCGAGGAATTTTTCGGCAAAGCTATCGAGCAGGGTGATTTTTTTGTTGTCTTCGCTGGCGAATTGGTAGATGGGCAAGAAGCGCTCATCAGCGTTGAAGCTGAAGTGGCGCGCGTGGTTGTTGGCAAAGTACCATGTGTCGGTGCGGTTGCTGACGACAAATATCTGCAAGAAGCACAGCAGCGTTTTGCTGTAGCCGTTGCCGGGGTCGGTTTTGTAATCGACGATTTGCTGCATGGCGCGGCGCGGGCTTACGGCCAGTGTCTTTAGCTCAATTTGTACCACTGGCACGCCGTTGATGAGCAGCATGACATCGTAGCGGTGGTGGCTGTTGGCGGTGTTGATGCGTAATTGGTTGATGACTTCAAAGTCGTTTTTGCACCAGTCGCGGATGTTTACCAAGGTGTAGTGCAGCGGCGTGCCGTCATCACGCTCGAAGCTGTTGATATTGCGTAGCCGCTGGGCAGCGGTGTAAACATCGGGCGAAATGATGCCGTCGAGCAGGCGCTGGAACTCGCCATCTGTGAGGCGCACGCGGTTGAGTGCCTCAAACTTGGCGCGGAAGTTGGCTTCGAGCGCGGCGCGGTCGCATATATCGGGGCGATAAACGTATTTCAGCTCTTGCAGCTTAACAAGCAAATCTTGCTCTATCTGGTTTTCAGTGATAGTCATGTACAGACCCTAGCCGTGACTGGATTGAATAAAAGATTAGCTTTACATCTTATCCATAGACAGGCATATAAAAATGCTGGGCAATTTGAATACACAAGGTGCAACACAAACTACAGCACTGCCTAAAAAAGCATGGAACTTACAACAAGACCATGCGAACCGCACAGATTATTTGCAAAACCAAACGTTTGCAGTATGACCTTGAATCATAAGCGTGAATCAAAGCGTTGCCATACACGAGTAATACATTCGTACCTGCCAAGTCAGATATGGCAAATCTGTAAATCAACAAAGCCATAAAACAACAAAGCCAGCACTAAGGCTGGCTTTGTTGTTGGTTTATTTGGGGTGGCTGATGGGGCTCGAACCCACGACAACAGGAATCACAATCCTGGACTCTACCAACTGAGCTACAGCCACCAAAAATGAAGATTATAGCTTGGCTATAGCCAAACTACAACCATAAGCATAACAAAATTTATTGCAATGCACCTGCCTGCTCTGGCAAGGCGGGCTGTGGCACATTGATTTTTACGTTCAAGACCTTTTTCAAACTTTCAAGATACGCCAGCGATTGTGCCTGCATCAAGGCCTGCTGCACTGCTGGCACCTGCTGCGCCTGTATGGCGGCTGTGGCGGCATCTGCCTCAAGCACTTTATTGACGCGGACAATGGCATAGCCTTGCCCGGCCATATTCACGCCTTCAAAAGCAGGCAGTTTAGCGCGGTTGGCATGCAAGGCAGCACTAACTACGGCAGGTGGTTGGCCAGCTGGCTGCACTTTTGAAATGGCAACAGGGGCAGACAATTGCGCTTGCTCGGGCTTGGCCTGCCACTCTTTGAGCTGGGCAGCTCCAGCGGCTTGCGCCAGCTCTGCAGCTTTAAATTGCACATAGTCTTGCGCTACCTGAGCTTTAACTTCATCATAGGACTTGGCGCGTTCTGGTGTGTAGGCTACTACCCGGCCTACAACCAGCAAATTCGGCTCCAGTGTCAATACTTCGGTAGCGTGTTTTTTATCGAGCGATTCAGCCGTAAACAATGCTTTCAGGAACTTTGGGTTTGCCTGCACGCCTTGCGCATTGGCCACTGGCTGACGAGACAAACCACTGGCCGTTTGCAAAGCCAGACCCAGCTTTTCTGCCGCCACTTTCAGCGAAAGCGGGTTTTTGCTGATTTCTTCGGCCAGTACACGTGCATCGTTGGCAAAATGCAACTTGCTTTGCTCTTGCTGATAATCTTTGCTGACTCTGGCTTTAATGATTTCAAAGGCTGGTGTACTGGCTTCCTTGATATCTTGCAACTGGATGATATGGAAGCCATATTTGCTTTGCACCACATCGCTGATTTCGCCTTTTTTCAACGCAAAAGTGGCATCGGCAAAAGGCTTGACCATTTTTTCGCGAATAAAAAATCCTAAATCACCACCCTGTGCAGCAGAGCCCGGATCCTGGGAGTTTTTCTTGGCCAGTTCTGCAAAGCTCTCTGGCTTGGCCTTGACTTCTTTCAGCAGCGTTTGCGCTTTGGCTTTTGCTGCATCCAGCGTAGCCTTGTCTGCGGCTTCGTCAGCCAGTATCAAAATATGGCTGGCACGACGCGTTTCAGGCTGGCCGTAATGAGCGATGTTTTGCTGGTACCAGGCTTTTACGTCCTGTTCAGAATGGGTGTGGCGTTTATTGATAGCTGCCTCATCAAGCAGGACATATTCAATCTGCGCTTGCTCGGGAGCCACATACTGTTTGGCGTGCTGCTTGAACCATGCCTGTATCTCAGCTTCGGTGCTGCTGACTTTGCTGGCATAGTCTGACGGTTTGAATACAGCGACCTGTACTTCACGCTGCTCCAGTAAAGGCTTAAGCACCTGCTGTGACAATATGGCCGGCTGCCAGCCTACACTGGCGCTTATACCCTGCAGCACTTGTTGCTGCGAGAGCTGGGTGCGCACATAGGCTTCAAACTCTTCTGGTGTCTTGTTGTTGTCGCGCAATAGCTGCTTGTATTTTGCTTCGTCCATCTTGCCATCAGCCCCACGCAAGGCAGCAATTTCAGGAATCTGCATCAGTGCCTGCGCTACGCTCTGGTCGCTTGCCTGCATATGGTACTTCTTGCCAAGAGCAGTAACCAGTCGTTGCTCAATCAAACGCTCCAGCGTTGCGTAACGAAAATAGGGCGAATCAAGCATAGCCGCATCTGTATCAGGCTGACTGGCACGAATTTGCGCCACTTCATGGCGATGCACTTCATCCCACTCCTGCTGGGTGATGGGTTGCCCGTCGATGGTGGCTACGCCGTTGCCCGAGCCACTAATGCGCCGGTAAACCTCAAACCCGCCAAAGACAAAAGACGGAATGATGAACAGCATCATCAAGCCGGTCAACAACTTGTTGTTTTTGCGAACATAGTCAAACATGCAAAACTTTCTGGCAGTGCAGTAAGAGAAAGCAGATATAAGAAGCTGGGCATTTTACCCAGCATTGCAAGCGATGCAGAAAAGAACTGTAGCCTGAAACAAAACGCCGCGCCTTCTTGCGGCAGGCGCGGCATCATGTGTTGATCTCAGAGAAAATCAAACCATTCGTACGCGGATAACGTGTTCCACCTTGGCAATGGCTTGCAGTACAGTGTCTTGCGGAGCAGCTTCCACGTCAAGAATGTTGTAAGCAAGCTCGCCGCGGCTGCGGTTTGCCATGTCAATGACGTTGACCTTTGCATCTGCCAATATCGACAGCACTTGCCCCAGTACGCCAGCCACGTTGTCGTTGACAAAGGTAATGCGGCTGGTTCCTTCTGTACGAGGCATGACCACAGTGGGGAAATTGACCGAATTGACAATATTGCCGTTACGCAGATAGTCCACCAATTGATCCGCAGCCATTACCGCACAGTTTTCTTCAGACTCTGCGGTGCTGGCGCCAATATGCGGCATTGGTATTACCTTGGCGTGCTGAAGCAGACCGGGCTCGGGGAAATCGCAAATGTAACGGCTGAGTTTGCCAGATGCAAGGGCTTGCAGTACAGCATCTTTATCGGTAATGCTTTCGCGGGCAAAATTCAACAAGACTGCGCCTGTTTTGGTGACAGCAAGTGCATCGGCATTAATCATGTGGCGTGTTGCTTCTATGGCTGGAACATGCAAAGTCACATAATCAGAGCGCGCCAGCAGGGAATGCAGGTTTTCCATACGCTGAACCTGATTGGACAGGCGCCATGCAGCCTCAATTGACAATGCAGGGTCAAAACCCAGAACATTCATGCCCAGCGACAGCGCAGCACTGGCCACCATCGAGCCAATTGCACCCAGACCCACAATGCCCAAGGTTTTGCCGCGTAATTCACTGCCAGAAAAACGATTTTTCTCTTTCTCAAGCAGTTTGGACATTTCAGCTGCATCGGTCATGCCTGAAAGCGACTGGGCATATTCAATGCCAGGTAATACATTGCGAGCCGACAGCAGCATGGAAACAAGCACCAGCTCTTTCACAGCGTTAGCATTGGCGCCCGGCGTATTGAATACCACAATACCCTGCTTGCCATAGTCGCCTACAGGTATGTTGTTTACGCCTGCACCAGCGCGGGCTACAGCCAGCAGGCTGGCAGGAACTTCTTCGCCATGCAGTTTGTGGCTACGTAGCAAAAAGGCCTCCGGGTTGGGCATTTCGCTGCCAACTTCAAAGTCTTGACGGGGAAAACGCTCCAGCCCTTTTACAGCAATGGCGTTGTAGGTTCGGATTTTATGCATGGTGTACTCTCGTGGTATATGCCTGAATAAAGGCGATCAATAAAAATACTGGTAAGTAATGGTTGCTGGCAATGTGCACACATTTACGCTTGCTCGCGCCAGCAATATCTGCACCCAATCAGGCGGACTGAACTGCGTGATAAGCCCACTGCAGCCAAGGCATAAGCGCCTGCAAATCTTCGGTTTCAACAGTGGCTCCACACCAGATACGGATGCCAGCTGGCGCGTCTTTGTATGCGCCAATGTCATAGGCTACACCTTCGCTCTCAAGCAGTTTGACTACCTGTTTAACCTTGTCGGCCTCAAGCTTGAGGCTCAAGCAAACACTGGTGTTTGATCGCGTCGCTGGGTCTTTTGCCAAAAACTCGATCCAATCATTGGCTGCAACAAAATCGGCTACCACTTGCAGATTGGCGTTACAACGGGCAATGGTTGCCTGCACGCCACCCATGCTATCAACCCAGGCCAATGCATCAAGATAGTCTGCCACACACAGCATGGAAGGGGTGTTGATAGTTTCGCCCTTGAAGATACCTTCAATCAACTTGCCGCCACTGGTAAGGCGAAAGATTTTTGGCAGTGGCCAAGAAGGGCTGTAGCTTTCGAGCCGTTCTACCGCGCGTGGGCTGAGTATCAACATGCCGTGCGCACCCTCACCTCCCAGCACTTTTTGCCATGAGTAGGTCACAACGTCCAGCTTGCTCCAAGGCATATCCATAGCAAACACGGCACTAGTGGCATCGCAAATGGTCAACCCTTTGCGGTCATCGGCAATCCAGTCGCCATTGGGTACACGCACGCCTGAAGTAGTGCCGTTCCAGGTAAAAACTACGTCATTGTCAAAATTGACCTGGCTCAAATCCGGCAACTCACCGTAGCCTGCTTCAAGCCTGTTTACATTGGGCAGCTTGAGCTGTTTGACCACATCTGTCACCCAACCTGCACCAAAAGACTCCCACGCCAGCATATCCACACCGCGCGCGCCCAGTAGCGACCACAACGCCATTTCAACCGCACCCGTATCTGAAGCAGGCACAACGCCCACACGGTAGCCTTCTGGTAAACCAAGAATGCGTGCAGTTTCGCTGCACGCCTGACCAAGCAATTTTTTACCCAACGATGAACGATGCGAACGTCCCATACAGCTCAAATCCAGTCTGGAGACATCGTAGCCAGGCCGCTTGGAGCATGGGCCTGAAGAAAAGTTGGGATTACCGGGTTTGATAACGGGCTGTTGCATAAAAACTCCACAGAACCTGTGTGCAGAAATAAAAAGCGCGCCGCCACTGCAGCGCACCACGGGAAACCAATTCTGTCCAATAATCGTTGTGGCTTTTGGCTCGTCTATAAACCACAAAGCTTGCCAACATACACATTGCTGTCCATTGTAGCTATTGAAGAAATGCGCTCATAGCACCTTCTTGCTACCCTGTAAACATTATCCCTACATACAGGAGCATAAAAACAAAAATAATGAATAGATCAAAACTGGATCATGCCTTGGGGAACAGCCTCAATCACGCCGCCACCCAGACAGACATCACCGTCATACAGCACTGCACTCTGCCCGGGTGTTACCGCCCATTGCGCCTGCATAAAATCTAACTGCAAGCGCCCATCTTCCAATAACTTCAGCGAGCAAGGCGCATCACTTTGCCGATATCGGGTCTTGGCACTAAACCCGCCAGCTGCTTGCGCAGTAACAGGTAGGCGCCCCGAGCACCAACTCAGATTTCCCGCTTGCAAGGTGTGCGACAGCAGCCATGGATGATCATGCCCTTGCACCGCGTACAAAGTATTGCTGGCTATGTCTTTACGCGCCACAAACCATGGCGCATGGTCACCACCGCCTCGCAGTGCGCCTTTTTCTTTAACGCCACCAATACCCAGCCCCTGCCGCTGACCCAAGGTGTAAAAACTCAAACCCATGTGCTTGCCAATAGTGCGGCCTTTCTCATCTTTGATACGCCCTGGCTGGCTGGAAAGATAACGATTCAGAAATTCGCGAAAGGGTCGCTCACCGATAAAGCAGATGCCTGTCGAGTCTTTTTTCTTCGCATTCGGCAAACCAATTTCTGCTGCAATACGACGCACCTCGGTTTTAGGCAACTCACCTACAGGAAAAAGCGTCTTGAGCAACTGCTGCTGGTTTAAGCGGTGTAAAAAGTAACTCTGATCCTTGCTGGGGTCGCAGCCTTTGAGCAATTCCGCCTGCCCACTGGCATCGTTGTAGCGTACGCGAGCATAGTGTCCAGTGGCGATTTTTTCAGCACCCAGACGCATGGCGTGGTCTAAAAATGCCTTGAACTTGATTTCAGCATTGCACAGCACATCGGGGTTGGGCGTACGCCCAGCCTGATACTCGCGTAAAAACTCGGCAAAAACGCGGTCTTTGTATTCGGCTGCAAAATTCACATGCTCAATCTCAATGCCCAACACATCAGCCACGGCCGCTGCGTCCAAAAAATCCTGCCGCGACGAGCAATACTCGGAATCGTCATCGTCTTCCCAGTTTTTCATGAAAATGCCAAGCACCTCATGCCCTTGCTGCTTGAGCAGATATGCGCTCACGGCCGAGTCAACGCCGCCACTCAGCCCCACAATAATTCGTTGTTTACCCATAATTGTCAATTATCGCGGCTATGAGGCATAAAGAAACTGCGAAAGACCTTTTTCAACATTGGTTTGGAGGATCATTTCAATTTTTGTTACTCAGTAGGGTTTATCATGTAAACCTTTCTGAAATCTGAAAAAAAACCGCTACACGTTCTTTACACGTTTGGCAAAACTTGCATGATGTATGTGAGATTACAACAAAAGTGTGCCGCAACAATCTGGAGAATTTATAGTATGAACAACGCTGGCTCTTTGACTGACAGGATCGGGGAAGCCGCAGAAAATCTGCAACACGCTCTGGCCGAAAAGCTAAAAACGCTGGCCGAAAATTCCGGGCTGCGTTTGCTACACATTGATGGCAAAGATTTACTGCCCGTTGTGCAAGGCGGCATGGGCGTAGGCATTTCTGCGGGCGGACTGGCTGGAACCGTTGCCAGTATGGGTGCCATGGGCACTATTTCGTCCATTGATTTGCGCCGCTTGCATCCTGATTTAATGGAAGAAACCGCCCCGCTGGAAAAAGCCAAAACAGAAGATATTCCTGCCGCAAAAATCCAGATCAATGCCGCCAACATGACCGCCCTGCGCCGGGAAATTGACCGTGCACGCCAAATTGCCCAAGGCAGTGGCCTGATTGCCGTCAACATCATGAAGGCCGTGGGTGCTTACGCCGAATTCGTCAAAACCTCGCTGGAGGCCAAAGTCGATGCGTTGGTAGTAGGTGCTGGTCTTCCACTGGATTTGCCCGATTTGGCCAAAGATCACCCTGCAACTGCGCTGATCCCGATTCTGTCGGATGCGCGTGGCGTACAACTGTTGGTGAAAAAATGGGAAAAACGCGGTCGTCTACCCGATGCAGTTGTCATTGAACACCCAAAATTGGCTGCTGGACACTTGGGCGCTGCCAGAATCAGCGACCTGAACGATACACGCTTCAATTTTGAAAACGTTGTTCCCCAAGTGCGCGAATTTTTTAAAAGTGCTGGTTACGAGCGCGATATTCCATTGATAACCGCAGGTGGCATTGAGTGCAGGGAAGACATCATCAGACTGCAAAACATGGGTGCAGCCGCAGTACAAATGGGAACAGCATTTGCCGTGACACAGGAAAGCGATGCTGCACCTGGCTTTAAAGAGGTGTTGGCTAACGCCAAGCCAGAAGACACCGTGGAATTTATCAGCGTTGCTGGTTTGCCTGCACGCGCCGTTCGCACACCGTGGTTAGACAAATATATCCGCATCGAAAGCAAGCTCAAAAGCGTAGCCCACGTCAAAGACTGCAATATGGCTTTTGACTGTTTGGCACACTGCGGCCTGCGTGATGGTGTTGCAGACATGGGTCAGTTCTGCATCGACAAGCATCTCGGACATGCTCTGGACGGTGAAGTCGATAAAGGGCTGTTCTTTCGCGGAGCCGGAAAACTCCCCTTTGGCAACCAGATTCGCAGCGTTGAAGAATTGATGCAGTGGATGCTTGGCGGCCTGCGACCTGCCAATATTTGAGCCTGCGTACGGCTTTTCAGACCACTTTTTTAACATACAACAACACATCAGCTTGGGCATGCCTCAAGTCTGGTGTGTTCTGCAGGCCATCAGTCAAGCCAAGTACTGCCGCAGTATGTCGCAGCGACTCAAATTATATTAATAATAAACTATTATTGCATACTTACAAAAAACACTACATATAGTGTAAAAAATAGATTTATGCGCTACAGATAGCGCCTTCAGCGCAAAAAAGTGGTATAGTTCCAGCGCGCTGGCTTTCCACTTATCTGCCTGATTTCGCACTCTTGGAATTGCCGCACACTTTCTCCGGCACCAGCCAGATACAACTTTACAAATTCCTCCACAAACATTGCCCATGGCTTTGTCTGTGTTCACTGATTGCCTTTGCCAAGAACTGCATCATGAAAACTTCTGTCTCTGCCCACAAATACGCAACATCACAACTGCCTGAACAGCCCATTACAAAAGATGTGCTGGCCGAAAAATACCTCAAGTCCGACGAAAAAACGGCTGACGATCTTTATCTGCGCGTTGCCAAAGCGCTTGCCAGCGTCGAAAAACCCGAGATTCGCCCCGAATGGGAAGAAAAATTCCTCTCCAACCTGCGCGCTGGTGCCATTGGTGCTGGCCGCATCATGAGTGCTGCAGGTACCAATATTCAGGCCACACTGATTAACTGCTTTGTGCAGCCCGTGGGAGATGGCATTCAGGGCTTTGACGATGACGGCTATCCTGGCATCTATGAAGCCCTGCGCGAAGCCGCCGAAACCATGCGCCGTGGTGGTGGTGTGGGCTACGACTTCTCACGCATCCGCCCCAAGGGTGCAGAAGTCAAAGGCACAGCCAGCATTGCCAGCGGGCCATGCAGCTACATCAATGTTTTTGACCAGAGCTGCTCCACTGTTGAAAGTGCTGGCGCACGCCGTGGCGCACAAATGGGCGTGCTGCGCATAGACCACCCCGACGTACTAGAATTCATTACTGCCAAACGCACCCCCGGGCGCTGGAACAATTTCAACGTTTCCGTTGGCGTGAGCGATGCATTTATGCAAGCTGTAGCCGCCAACACAGCGTGGGAGCTGGTACACAAAGCCCGCCCTGGCAAAAAACTGATTGACAACGGTGCACATCAGCGCAGCGACGGCCTTTGGGTTTACAGCATCATCCCCGCTCGTGAGCTGTGGGATACCATCATGCAATCTGCCTACGACTTTGCCGAGCCCGGGATATTGTTCCTCGACCAGATTGGGCGTGACAACAATCTCAACTACTGTGAAACCATTGCCGCTACCAACCCTTGCGGTGAGCAACCCCTTCCGAACTATGGCTGCTGCGACTTAGGCCCAATTATTCTGCCTCGCTTTGTGCGCAATCCTTTTGGTGTAGGCGGTGCCGCAGAATTTGACTTTGCTGCTTTTGAACAAGCCGTAGCCATACAAGTACGCGCACTTGACAACGTGCTTGATGCAACCTGGTGGCCGCTGCCACAGCAGCGCGAAGAAGCGCAAGCCAAACGTCGCATTGGAGTAGGTTTTACAGGATTGGGTAACACTTTAAGCATGCTGTGCCTGCGCTACAACCACGATGAAGGCCGCAACATGGCTGCCACAATCGCCCGCCACATGCGCGATGCGGCTTACCGCGCATCTATCGATCTGGCCAAAGAAAAAGGTGCATTCCCAAAATTTGACGCCAACTCCTATCTGGGCAGCGAGAGTTTCGCTAGCCGCCTGCCCGAAGACATCAAGGCAGACATCAGAACACATGGCCTGCGCAACAGCCACCTGCTCTCCATCGCCCCCACAGGCACGGTCAGCCTGGCCTTTGCTGACAACGCATCCAACGGCATCGAGCCTGCTTTTTCGTGGACCTACAGCCGCAAAAAGCGCGAAAGCGACGGCAGCACCAGCCAATACACCGTAGAAGACCACGCCTACCGCCTCTACCACGCACTGCACGGCAGCAGCGGCGACGCAGCACTGCCCGCCTACTTCGTCAGCGCACTGGAAATGAGCGCCCAAGACCACATCGGCATGATGCAAGCCGTACAACCCTTCATTGACACATCCATCTCCAAAACGGTCAACATCCCTGCCGACTATCCCTACGAAGACTTCAAAAACCTGTACCACCAGGCATGGACTGCCGGCCTGAAAGGGCTTGCTACCTACCGCCCTAACAACATCTTGGGCGCCGTACTTGAAGCACCTGCTGCAAGCACACCCGCGCCCGAAGCCAAGCCTGTTGCAAGCAGCTCCGAGCCAGACTTCGACCCCATGCGCGCCGTCATCGAAAGCCGCCCCAAAGGCGCATTGAGTGCCATGGCCGAAAAAATCGAATACTGGACACAAGACGGCAAAAAGCGCCTCTATCTCATCGTCTCCTTCATGCCCGTATCTGCCCCAGACGGGCGCACAGTAGAGCGCGCCATCGAGTTTTTCATGCCTGTAGGTCAAAGCGGCGAATCACAACAATGGATTACCGCCACCATGCGCTCACTGTCGCTGGCTGCGCGTGGCGGCTTTCTCGACCGTGCCCTTGAAGACTTGCGTAAAGTCGCCTGGGACCGTGGCCCCGTTCGTCTGGGCACATACGCCAAAGACGACGGCACACTTGTTCCCCGCTGGCACGACAGTGAAGTAGCCGCCATCGCCTACGCCCTGCAAAACCTGATTGCCGAGCGCACCCAAATGGAGCTGCCTTTGCGCGATTTGGACGCACCCTCGCCCAACTACACACCTGCCACACAAATGACGCTGCCACTCATGGCTGGTAAAAAATGCCCCGAATGCGGAGCACCCGCCCTGATTCGCAAAGACGGCTGCGAATACTGTACCCAGTGTGGGCATACAGGCAGTTGCGGTTAATTGGCTCTGCTGTGCCAAGAAACTGCTACATGGCGTACCTCTTGGCACAGTGCTTTTTCCAGATCTCGCGCAAACCCACTTGAGTTACAAGCCATCCGCACTGGCATTACACTTGTCACATGTTTGCCCGTATCCAGTCCGACATCCAGTGCATCCTTGAACGCGATCCCGCTGCTCGCAGCAAGTGGGACGTGGTGTTTTCATACCCAGGCTTTCATGCCGTAGTATTGCACCGTCTATCACACCGCCTGTGGCTACGCGGCTGGACATGGATGGCTCGCTGGCTCTCGCACTGGAACCGCTGGCTCACTGGCATTGAAATCCACCCAGGAGCCAGCATTGGCCAACGCGTTTTCATTGATCACGGCATGGGTGTAGTCATTGGTGAGACAGCTGAAATTGGCGATGACTGCACTATCTATCACGGCGTGACGCTCGGCGGCACTTCACTCTACAAAGGCACCAAACGCCACCCCACACTGGGACGCGGTGTAGTTGTTGGCGCTGGCGCCAAAGTGCTAGGCGGCTTTGTAGTTGGCGACGGTGCAAAAATAGGCAGCAATGCAGTAGTGGTCAAGCCCGTTCCAGCTGGTGCGACTGCTGTAGGCAACCCCGCACGTATCATTCAGGCTGAAGATGATGCCAAGCGTGAACAGGCTGCCTCTCAAATGGGCTTTTCTGCCTACGGTGTCACGCAAAATGATGACCCTTTAAGTCAGGCACTACGCGGCCTGATTGACAATGCTGCTGGCCACGAGCACCAGATTGCCATGCTATGGCAAGCGGTTGAAAAACTCTCGAAAGAATTGCAAACAGATGCCTGCTTGCCACAAGATGCCACAACGGTTGAGCATTTTGAGGCCGATAGGCTCACTACGCTGGTTGATAAGTAAGCTGGATAACTCTGCAAGCAATAGCCTCGCGTAACACGTTAATACCGGCCTATTTCCGGCACCAGATCTGCCCATGCAGCTATACCGCCACTGATGTTATAAAGCTGCGTAAACCCTTTGAGCTTTAACGTCTGGAGCGCCACCGTACTACGCCTGCCATGGTGGCACAGTATGGCAACAGGCGTGTTTTTTGGCGGCAAACTATCCAGCTGCCGGTATATTTCTGACAAAGGTATATGCTGAAATAGCACCCCCATTTGCTCCAGCAGTGTTACCACGCTAGCGCTATCAAGCTCCCAGCTTTCGCGCACATCCAGCACGTATGCCTGCTGCCCTGCAGCATGTTTTTGTCTAGACCAATCGGCAAAATCTTGTGGCGATAACTCTACAGACATATCAAAAAGCCTTTTCAGCAAAATAATATTCTATTTTATGTTTAACTGAAAAACCATGACGATACTGCCTGATTTAGCCACTTGATTTATGCATACTTTTTCAACACTTAAGAATCGTATTGGGTAAAACCATAAATTTCGTTTTCAGATGCCTTCTTTCAAGCTTATGGCTGTGTTGGCTGGCTCTTTTTTGGTTACGATGCCAGTCGCTGTTTGAACAATCGGCGGTCACTGCTTGAACGTACAACTTCGCAGCCCGCTTTCTTTTCCTTTAACTGGAGATTATTTGATGACACGACGCATCCTTTCCAAAACTGGCCTGGCTCTTGCTGCCGTGCTGGCGCTTTCTTCTACTGCTGCTCTGGCACAAGGCAAACCTGGTGGCGCTTTGGTATATTGTTCTGAAGCCAGCCCTGAAGGATTTGACCCTGCACAGTACACAGCGGGCGGTACCTTTGACGCGTCTGCTCACGCCATTTTCAACCCGCTGGTAAGCTTTAAGAATGGCACTACCGATGTGGAACCTGCGCTGGCCGAAAAATGGGACGTTGCTGCTGATGGT
This sequence comes from uncultured Allobrachymonas sp., assembly GCA_964618495.1. GTDB lineage: Bacteria > Pseudomonadota > Gammaproteobacteria > Burkholderiales > Burkholderiaceae_C > Brachymonas. The sequence goes on from CAZUBE010000013.1 coordinate 15,095, forward strand.
CTGAGCATTACTTTTAATCTGCGCAAAGGCGTCAGATTCCATACCACCAGCTATTTCAAGCCCTCGCGTGAATTCAATGCCGATGACGTCGTCTTCACTTTTGACCGCATGTTCAACAAGAACAATGCCTTCCGCAAAGCCTACCCCACCGAATTCCCTTATGCGGTTGATACAGGCATGACCGAGAACGTGGCCAAGGTTGAAAAAGTCAATGACTACGCAGTTAAATTCACACTGAAAAAGCCTGACCCTGATTTCATCATCAAAATCGCAATGCCATCATTTTCTGTGTATTCTGCCGAATATGCGGACAAGCTGCTCAAGACTGGCAAGGCCAATATGCTCAATCAGGAGCCTATCGGAACAGGCCCCTTCGTGCTGGAACGCTACCAGAAAGACGCGCAAATCCGCTATGCCGCCAACAAAGACTACTGGCGCAAGAGCTATCCGAAAGTTGACAAGCTGATTTTCGCCATCACCACCGATGCAGCAGTTCGCTACCAAAAACTGAAAACTGGCGAATGCCACGTCATGTCTTTCCCCAAGTCCAACGACCTGGCAGCCATGCGCAAAGATCCTGCCCTCAAAATGCTTCAGGAACCCGGATTTAACGTCGGCTACCTGAGCTACAACACGACCAAGGGCGAACTCAAGAAAGTAGATGTACGCCGTGCACTGGATATGTCTATCAACCGCAAGGCAATTATTGATGCTGTCTATCACGGCGAAGCCAAAGAGGCTATCAATCCCATGCCATCGACAATGTGGAGCTACAACACCAAAACAAAAAATGCACCTTATGACCCTGCCAAGGCCAAAGAATTGCTGAAAAAGGCCGGCGCACCTGCCAATATGGAGATTACCTTGTGGGCCATGCCCGTGCAGCGCCCATACAACCCCAATGCCAAGCTGATGGCCGAGATGATTCAGGCTGACTGGGCGAAAATCGGCGTCAAGGCAAAAATCGTTTCTTACGAATGGGGCGAATACCTCAAACGCATACAGGCTGGCGGACACGATACTGCCCTGATCGGTTGGACTGGCGACTACGCCAGCCCTGATAACTTTATGGGTGTACTGCTGACTTGCGGCTCCATTAAAGGCAGCAACTACTCATACTATTGCAACAAGGCCTTTGATGAGCAGGTTATTGGCGCACGCAATCTGACCGACAAAGCCAAGCGTACTGCCATGTACGTAAAAGCCCAGGAAATTTTCAAGCAAGATGTGCCATGGACTACCATTGCCCACTCTGTTACCAACCAGCCTCTGCGCAAGGAAGTTAACGGCTTCAAAATCAGTCCGCTGGGTGACTACAAGTTTGAAACGGTAACAGTGAAGTAAACTGTGCGGCTATTCCGTGCTGCAATTGCCCTGGCATTGCAAAACGGAGCTGCCTTTCTGACAACCCGCATGATTTAAACAAGTCATGCGGGTTATTGCCCTATAAAACAACCGCCATGATTTCTTATTTTTTCCGGCGCTTGCTGATTTTGCTGCCAAGTTTCTTTGGTCTGACGCTGCTGACCTTTACGCTCATTCGCATGATCCCCGGTGACCCGATTGAGGTGATGATGGGCGAGCGTGGCCTTGACCCCGAAATGCACGCCGAAGCCCTGCACCGCCTCGGTCTGGACAAGCCTTTGTACGCCCAATATATAGACTACATCACCCAACTGGCACACGGTGATCTGGGCGTATCTCTGGTCAGCCAGCGCAACGTATGGGAAGAATTCAAAGTACTGTTTCCTGCCACACTGGAGCTAGCCTTATCTGCCATGCTGATTGCCAGTGTGCTGGGCCTGGCTGCCGGAATGCTCGCGGCCATCAAGCGTGGCGGCATTCTGGATCACGGCATCATGGGGTTATCGCTCACTGGCTACTCCATGCCAATTTTCTGGTGGGGCTTGCTGCTGATCATGTTGTTCTCCGCCCATCTGGGCTGGACTCCTGTTTCCGGCCGCATGGGCATGATGTTTGATGTACCACCTGAAACTGGATTTATGCTGATTGACGCTTGGCGTGCCGAGCAAGCCGATCCTGCAGCCAACGCAGGTGCTTTTCTGGACGCAGTCAGGCATCTGATACTGCCATCTATCGTACTGGCAACCATCCCGCTGGCCGTGATTGCGCGCATGACGCGCTCGTCCATGCTGGAAGTGTGGCGCGAAGACTATGTACGCACTGCACGCGCCAAAGGCCTTTCGCCACTGCGCATAGTACTGGTACACACTTTACGTAATGCGCTCATTCCTGTACTGACTGTTATTGGCCTGCAAATTGGCGTACTGATGGGCGGTGCGGTATTGACCGAAACCATTTTTTCCTGGCCCGGCATAGGCAAATGGCTAATTGATGCCATCTCGCGGCGCGACTACCCAGTTGTGCAAAACGGCATCCTGCTGGTAGCCATGCTTGTAATACTGACCAATTTTGCTGTGGATATGCTGTATGGCATTGTCAATCCACGCATCCGTCACGCCAAGTAAACCAGATCGCCTGTAACCCTTAGGCCACTTTTATTGAGCAGAAGTATCCGCATGACCTCTACCGCGACAACTACCGAAGCCGTCGCCACGCTTGAAGCCGCGCCTGTTGCGACTTCTCCTTGGCGTGAGTTTGCACAGGCGTTTTTACACAACAAAGGTGCCACTCTGGGCTTGGCTTTTATGGCGCTGATGTTATTGGCAGCCATCTTTGCGCCGTTGCTTGCGCCTCACAGCCCCATTGAGCAATACCGTGAATCCATTGCTCAGGCTCCTGCCTGGCAAGAGGGAGGCAGCTGGCAATTTGTACTTGGCACGGACGAGGCTGGACGTGACATGCTTAGCCGTCTGATTTTTGGTGCGCGTACCTCATTGCTGGTAGGCATGCTCTCGGTGCTTGCAGCCTTGCTGCCAGGCATTGCTCTGGGTTTATTGGCCGCTTTTTTTCCAAAAGTGCTGGGCGCTGCCATCATGCGGTTCATGGACATCATGATGGCGCTGCCCTCGCTGCTGCTGGCCATAGCCATTATGGCCATTCTGGGGCCAGGCCTTGACAACGCTATTTTTGCCATTGCCATTGTGGCCTTGCCCGGCTATGTGCGACTGACCCGCGCATCGGCTATGACCGAGCTTAACCGCGACTACGTTACCGCCAGCCGCGTTGCTGGTGCAGGCACCTTACGGCTGATGTTTATCACCGTGCTACCCAACTGCATGGCTCCACTGATCGTTCATGCCACCATGAGCTTTTCATCGGCTATTCTGGACATTGCCGCACTGGGTTTTTTAGGCATGGGCGTACAGCCTCCCACTCCAGAGTGGGGCACCATGCTGGCCGCTGCGCGTGACTACATCAGCAGCGCCTGGTGGATTATCACCATGCCTGGACTAACCATTTTGCTTTCCGTACTGGCCATCAACCTGATGGGCGACGGCTTGCGCGATGCGCTTGACCCCAAACTCAAACGCGCCTCATAAAGCACATGACATCAAATATGGCATACCAGCGCAAACAGCTCACAGCATTTGCAGGACTCAGCAATGGCATTACTTGAAATAGAAAATCTCTCCGTCGCTTTTGGCTCAGGCAAACACTGGTTTACCGCGGTTGAAAGCGTCAGCCTGTCAGTAGACCAGCAAGAAATTCTGGGTGTGGTTGGAGAATCAGGTTCGGGCAAGTCAGTGACCATGATGGCATTGATGGGGCTATACGACGGGCAGGCCCGCATCCGCGCCGATCGCCTGACTTTCAACGGTCAGCCCTTGCTTGAGCTTTCACCCAAAGAGCGACGGAAAATCATTGGCAAAGACATCGCCATGATTTTTCAAGACCCCATGACATCGCTCAACCCCAGCTACACCGTGGGCTACCAGATTAAAGAAGTACTCAAGGCACATCAGGGACTACGTGGCAGCGCACTGCAAGCGCGCGCACTGGAACTGATGGAACTGGTTGAGATACCTGCTGCAGCCACGCGGCTTGATGCCTACCCGCACCAGCTCTCGGGCGGCATGAGCCAACGCGTCATGATTGCTATGGCACTGGCCTGTACGCCCAAACTGCTAATCGCAGACGAACCCACTACCGCGCTTGATGTCACCATTCAGGCGCAAATCATGGAGCTCTTGCTACGCCTGCAAAAAGAGCAGGGGATGGCGCTCATCATGATTACCCACGATCTGGCTGTAGTAGCTGAAGTCGCGCAACGTGTCGCCGTGATGTATGCAGGGCAGGTTGTTGAGCAAAACAGCGTTCCCGAGATTTTCGAGCAACCCCACCACCCATACACCCATGCTTTGCTGCAGGCCATACCCGAATTTACGCAGGCTGGCAGCCGTCTGGCATCACTTCCAGGTATCGTTCCCGGCCAGCATGACCGTCCCACGGGCTGCCTGCTCTCACCACGCTGCCCACTTGCACACGACCTCTGTCGCCATGAACGCCCTGGCTTTAGTGGAAATGCACGACAAGGCGTACGCTGCTTCACCCCAATGAATCAGGAAACCACGGCATGAGCACCAGTACCGCCCCTGAAACCCTCACCGCAACTGCTGATACCCCCGCTGGCAGTAACCACAATCTGGTACTGCAAGTCAGCGACCTGACCCGCCACTACGAAGTATCACAAGGCCTGTTTAAACCCAAAGGCATAGTTCGCGCCCTCAATGGCGTGAGCTTTGATCTGGCACGTGGCAAAACACTGGCCGTGGTAGGCGAATCGGGCTGTGGCAAATCCACACTGGCACGCCAGCTCACCTTGATTGAACCACCCACTAGCGGACAGATTGTGCTTGACGGCATTAACATTGCCACTGCCAGCAGCGCACAACGCAAAGCCATGCGCAGCAAAGTGCAGATGGTTTTTCAAAACCCATACGCATCACTCAACCCACGCCAGAAAATAGCCCAGCAACTGGCCGAACCATTGACCATCAATACCACCTTGACAGCCGCACAACGCGCCGAGCAGGTGCGTGATATGGTTGCCAAAGTAGGCCTGCGCCCTGAGTTTGCACAACGCTACCCGCATATGTTCTCGGGTGGTCAACGCCAGCGCATCGCCATTGCACGCGCCATGATGCTCAAGCCCGACGTACTTATTGCCGACGAGCCCACTTCGGCACTGGACGTATCCATTCAGGCACAAGTGCTCAACCTGTTTATGGATTTGCAGCAGGAACTAGGCACTGCCTATGTCTTTATCTCGCATAATCTGGCCGTAGTGCAGCATGTGGCTGATGATGTCATGGTCATGTACTTGGGACGTGCTGTTGAAACAGGCGACAAAAAAACGCTCTACAGCCAGCCCCTGCACCCCTACACCAAAGCACTGCTGTCGGCTTCTCCCAGCCTGCACGCACGCGACAGACAGCAAAAAATCCGCATTCAGGGCGAGCTACCCAGCCCCTTGAATCCTCCCAGTGGCTGCGCTTTTCACAAGCGCTGCCCACATGCTACAGAGCAGTGTAGCCAGCAAATCCCCGAACTGCGTCCGCTTCAGGGGCGGCTGGTAGCCTGCCACAGGGTGGAGGAAATTTAAGCGCCTGCTCAAGCCCTTGCTACCCGCTGCGGCAGTGGAGCCTAACAACAGGCAGTTGTTGCCACAAAACGCAAAAATCTCCCCGATTAAAGATGCATAAAAGCAGGCGATCCAGCTTTTTACCATTGCTATATTCGTCAATAACGAAAACCCGATCACCAACAATCCAATAGTGCCGCTTTGGCGCAGCAATGGCAGCGTTGTGCGTATATTTCCTGCCTGTTAGCAACGCAGACTTGCTGCCAACACCAAGTAAGCAGCGAACCTATTTTTGCATTGGCCACGCTGGTATATGCCAGTTCTTCACAACTGCCAGCAAACGCATTCCCGTAATACTAATGACCCCTAAAGCGCTAGCTGGACCTGGTGGCACGCCAAATTCATGCAAAGCCAAAAAGAAAGCACCGCCAATAAAGGAGCACAGTGCATAAGGACTATGGTCATGAAATGCTTTTGGAATTTCGTTGCAAAGCACATCGCGCACCACACCACCAAAGGTGGCAGTTATGGTACCCATCATGATGACGACCATTTTTGGCATACCGGCCAGCAGTGCAATCGTCATGCCAGAAATAGTAAACAGTCCTAGCCCGCAGGCATCAGCAACGTGCATGGCTTTCTCAATCGATTGGCGCCGCACGGCAGACATGCGTAAAGGCACAATCAGGGTAAGCAGCAAAACAAGCCAGATGTATTCTTGATGCTGTACCCAAAAAAAGGTACGTCGATTGAGCAGCACATCACGCAAAGTGCCACCGCCAAAAGCACTAACAAATGTGACAGAAAACACACCCACCACATCCATGCGCTTGCGCACAGCCTCCATCAGCCCTGACATGGCAAAGGCAATTGTTGCCATCAGCTCAATGGTAATAATTAACGTTTCTAGATTAACCAACCGCGCAGCAGCTGATGGTAGAGTAGGCACCATAATTTGATAGATTTATTAGTTAGACAGCACAAGTGTCGCAGTTATAACAAAAAAAGGGTGATATGCCTTTTCCGAACATATCACCTTGAGCGCCAGAGTGAAAGTGGTTGCTGATGCCCGCAAATCACTTCAGGAAGTGCTGTGCCAATGCCACCCAGTACGCAGCACCAATCGGCAAATTGCTTTCATCAAACTTATAAGCGGGGTTATGCACCATGGCAGTATCGCCATTGCCAATAAAGGCATACGTTGCCTGCACTTTTTCAGCGTAATAAGCAAAGTCTTCACTACCCATGAAAGTGGGGCCAGGCACAATAACGTTGTCTTCACCCAGCACGCTGCACGCAACTTGTGCAGCTTGTGCCGTCAGTTCTGGGTCATTTACAAGCACTGCACCAGGAGCACCTTCGCGTATTTCGTAACTTACGCCATAGCATTGAGATTGCGCAGCAATGATGGCACGGATGCGGTCAAGCACATATTGGCGCGTTTCAGGGGTGCTGGTGCGCACGCTAATGCGCAAGATGGCTTTTTGCGGAATAACGTTTGCAGCATCGCCAGCCAAGAATGCACCAATTGAAACCACAACCGAGTTTTTGGCTGCAATGTTGCGCGAAACAATGGTTTGCAGCGCCATGACGAGTGATGCGCCAGCAACAACGGGGTCAATACTCTTTTCTGGCATGGAGCCGTGGCTGCCTTTACCAGTGAGCTCGATTTCCCAGTTATCTACGGCTGCCATGATGGAGCCTTCAGTGAGGTAGATTTTGCCTTTTTCAAGCGAGGGCATGTTGTGCAAGCCAAACATGCGCTGCATGGGGAATTTCTCAAACAAGCCATCGTTAATCATGGCCATTGCGCCAGCCATGATTTCTTCGGCGGGCTGGAAAATCAAATTGAGCGTGCCGTTAAAAGACTTGGTTTCTGCCAGATATTGCGCCGCACCCAGCAGCATGGTGGTGTGTGCGTCGTGGCCGCAGCCGTGCATTTTGCCGTCAATGGTGCTTTTGTGTTCGCAGTCTGTGCTTTCTTGCATGCCCAAAGCGTCAATGTCAGCACGCAGACCAATGGAAGAAGCTCCGTCGCCCAGTTTCATTTTGGCAACCACGCCCGTTTTGCCAATGCCTTCAGTTACCTCGTAGCCCCAGCTACGCAGCAAATCGGCAATGTAGCTGGCTGTGCGCACCTCTTCAAAGGCTACTTCAGGGTAGCGGTGCAGGTGATGGAGCCAAGACTGCATTGTCTCTTGCCTGGCAGTTAATGCTTGCAGAATATTACTCATAGCTTTATCCTTGTTCGTGCCCAGTAGCCCCCTTTGTATTCTGGGCAATCTTTACAAAGGGGATTGATTTCACTGCAGCAATAGCAGTGCAGTGAGATACTACCGTGAATCAGGTATTCCTGTCTTTTGACTCTGATACGGTCAGCATGATCGAAGCAATCGCCACCACAATCATGAACAGGTTAAATGCCAGTGCAACAATAGTTGTCTCGCGCACGACCACGTTATCTTGGCAGCCAACGAAGAGGATTACGCCCTCGAGCCAGCGCACGCTGGTGTTATCTGCACTCAGTGCATTGGCATCCTCCCCGCCCTAAAGGACTGGGATTCCTGCTTCCAGACGGCAACGCCCCGCCGTGGGAATTTTCCTGCAGCACAAACAAGTCTGGGTTAAATAGCAACCCATTGCGAACCATGCCTGGCTTGAGCAACGGATGGTTCGATGGGCAAGCCCGCTGGCAGGCAGCCAAGCGCATGCAACTGCACTGTTCTCGTTGCGTGCGTTGGCTGTGTGCTGCTGCAGCTCAAGCGCGTTATGGTGCTGTACTTTAAGCACCCATAAACCGCTGGCGATAGCGTGCTGGCAAATCTGCAATACGCATCATCATGGGCAGATCAGCCGAATTAAAGTCCGGGTCCCATGCGGGTGCGCCCAGCACTTTTGTACCTAGCCGCAAATAACCTTTAATCAAGGCAGGCGGTTCTACCACCGCATTATTTTGCAAAGCCTGCACTGGCAGTGGCAGATGCGGAGTGACATGGTACTGCGGTGCGGCCATATGTTTGTGGCGCACCTGCTCCCAGATACTGGCGGCTGCATGGCCTGATGGCAAGCCCTGATGCTGCATGGGTATGCTGGCGCAACCAATCATGGTATCAAGCCCGTTGGCATTCAGAAAGTCGGCCAGCGCTCCCCACAGGGCCATGATGACACCACCATTGCGGTGCTCAGGGTGGACGCAGCTGCGCCCAAGCTCAACCATATTGGCGCGCAGGTGTTCAAGGCAGCTCAGGTCAAATTCTGTCTCGCTATATAGACCACCGGCACGCTGTGCCTGCGCTGGCGTAAGAAGGCGGTAAGTACCCACTACCAAGCCTGTTTCCTGCTCGCGCACCAGCAGGTGTTCGCAGTAATCATCAAAGCGGTCAATATCATGGCCAGCAATGTCGCCTTGCAGGTTGGCTCCCATTTCTTGTGCAAATACCTGATAGCGCAAGCGCTGTGCCTCACGCACTTCATCCAGATGCCTTGCCCATTGAATCTGTAGCACAGGACTACTGTCAGAAACAGGCTGATGCAGGGATGCGCCAGTGGCTGGCGACGGAATGACGGTCAGATAGGGTGCTGCTGGTGCTGCGCGGCGACGCAGTGGCAAGGCACGCTGCTTGTGTTTGTCTGGAGACAGATCAAACGTGGGCATGGGCAGTTCTCTCATAAACTTTCCTCCTTTGCAGTGCTTGCAGTATGGGCAATCTGTATGACAACATTGCTGCAAAATGATGAAAGTTATGCGACACCTATAGACTGCCAGCGCACACAGCAACTATCTCGCCCAAAGTGTTGCTGCACAGATGATTTTTTGCACAGTTAAACAAACAACTCCGCTATAAAGCAAGCACAGCGTATGCTTGTCTGATATAAGATAAAGAATTACACTTACCAATATGTGGTTTTGCCTGCCCTACCACCACAGCCTCTGGAAATACACCATGAAACGCTGCTCTCTTTTCTCTTCAATTTCTATGCGGATTTTGGGATCTACGCTGCTGATACTTGCCTTGTGCACGACAGGTACACCCGCCGCCATGGCAGAGCAAAACCATTCTTTGAACGCATACAACACCGAGCAACCCATTACGCTGCCCCGCAGCTTCCCCGACAAGGCGGACAAAGGCTACATACTTTTCCTTGAGCCGCCTATGGCCATGCTCAATGGCGTGCGCATACTGGTTTCTCCAGGCTCACGCATCAAAGACCAGCACAACCGCATGCTGGTTAGCGCACAACTGGCAGGCAAAGAGTTTCATGTCATGTACACCCGAGATGCCACACAGCAAATTGGCGATATCTGGCTGCTGTCCGAGTTCGAAGCACAACATGCCGTATCACCAAAACAAAAACGCGATTTGCAATTGCGCTATATGGGCATTGACCCTACGCATAAAATTGATCCGTTAACCCCATATAACCAGTTGCCCAAATTCTCGCACTGACTTTTTCAGAGCACACTGCCTGCACTGCGACTTTGCAGGCTGCGGCATTTGGTAACTGTCGTTGCACCCATATTTCCTGTTACAGAAACGCTGGCTACAGTGCCGCGTATCTGCCCTTGCCCATCGCATGCTATGAATCTTTTCGCCCAAAAACAAAATAACCCAAAAAAGGTCTACATCAAAACCTTTGGCTGCCAGATGAACGAGTACGACTCCGACAAAATGGCCGATGTGCTTGGTACTGCCCAGGGCTACGAAAAAACTGACAACCCCGAAGAAGCCGATCTGATTTTGTTCAATACCTGCTCCATACGCGAAAAAGCACAGGAGAAAGTATTTAGCGATTTGGGGCGCATCAAGCACCTGAAAGCGCGTGGCGTGAAAATTGGCGTGGGCGGCTGTGTCGCCAGTCAGGAAGGCGCTGAAATCATCAAACGCGCACCTTATGTAGACGTTGTTTTTGGCCCGCAGACCCTGCACCGACTCCCTGAGCTACTTCAGCAAAACGAGGTGCAGCAACGCCCACAGGTCGATATCAGTTTCCCTGAAATTGAAAAATTCGACCACCTGCCACCTGCGCAAGTCAATGGCCCTTCGGCCTTTGTATCCATCATGGAAGGGTGCAGCAAGTATTGCAGCTACTGCGTTGTGCCCTACACCCGTGGCGAAGAATTCAGCCGCCCGTTTGAAGATGTGCTGGTTGAAATTGCCGGCCTTGCCGACCAAGGCGTGAAAGAAGTCAATTTGCTGGGTCAAAACGTCAATGCCTACCGCAGCACAATGGGCGCAGGCGAAACGGATGCAAACGCAGAAAATGAAACCATCGACTTTGCCACCCTGCTTGAATATGTGGCCGAAATCCCTGGCATTGAGCGCATCCGCTATACCACCAGCCACCCAAGCAAATTCACCCAGCGGCTTATTGATGTCTATGCCAAAGTGCCCAAATTGGTCAGCCACCTGCACTTGCCCGTGCAGCACGGCAGCGACCGCGTACTAGCTGCCATGAAGCGCGGCTACACCGTGCTTGAATTCAAAAGCATCATCCGCAAACTTCGTGCCGTGCGGCCCGATATCAGCATCTCCAGCGACTTTATCGTGGGCTTTCCAGGCGAGAGCGACGATGACTTTGCCCGCCTGATGCATTTGATTGAAGACATCGGCTTTGATGCCTCATTTAGCTTTATCTACAGCCCCCGCCCAGGCACGCCTGCTGCCAATTTACCTGACGATACGCCACACGAAGTAAAACTCCAGCGCCTGCAACATTTGCAAGCTACCATTGATGCAAACGTGCGCAAAATCAGCGAATCGCTTGTTGGCACGGTGCAGCGCGTGCTGGTTGAAAACCCGTCAAGCAAAAAGCCCGATACGCTGGTTGCGCGCACCGTGTGTAACCGTCTGGTCTTTTTCCCCGCTGGCGCACAAGGCCAACGTCTAGTTGGGCAAATGCTTGATGTGCGCATTACCGAGTCCCTGTCGCACTCATTGCGCGGCGAGCTGGTGCTGGCTTGAGCCGCGCTTGCAATTTGGCTTTATATTGCGTCCATCTGCTTCACCCTTTTAAACACTAGGCAGCAGCCCCCCGCAACCCACCGCCCGAAAGCACCCCACACACGATGACAGTTGCCGCACTATGACCAATCTGGACTTTGCCCTCATTTATCTGCTTGCCGCCGTGTTGGGGGTGGTGCTGTTTCGCAGCTTGAAGCTGCCTTCCATGCTGGGTTACTTAATCGTAGGCGTTGTCGTGGGGCCGCATGTGCTGGGCATGATTCATACCAGTGCCAACGTGCGCTGGTTGGCCGAGCTGGGTGTGGTTTTTTTGATGTTTGTTATCGGGCTGGAGTTTAATCTTCCCCGACTGCGCGCCATGCGCCGCCATGTTCTGGGGCTGGGGCTACTGCAAGTCGTGCTCACTATGGCCATCGGTACGCTTGGCATTTTGGCTTTGCGCTGGCTGATGCCCGATTTGTGGCAACTTTCATGGCAAGGTGCACTGGCACTATCGGGCGTGCTGGTGATGAGCAGCACAGCTATTGTGGTCAAACTGCTAGCCGAGCGGCTTGAAATTGATACCGAACACGGCAAGCGCGTAATAGGCGTGCTGCTGTTTCAAGACTTGGCTGTTGTGCCGCTGCTGATTTTGATACCGTCTTTAAGCGCCCACCACAACGACATGGCCGAAACCCTGCTGCTGGCCATGCTCAAAGCCGCCGCTGTAGTGGCGCTGCTGCTCACAGGCGGGCAGCGGCTGATGAAATTTTGGCTCACCATCGTGGCACGCTTTCGCAGCGAGGAGCTGTTTGTGCTTAACTTGCTGCTGGTTACGCTCGGGTTGGCATGGGTTACCGAGCAAGCAGGCTTGAGCCTTGCGCTGGGTGCATTTATCGCGGGCATGCTGGTTTCCGAAACACCCTACAAACAACACGTTGAAGCCGAAATCCGCCCTTTTCACGATTTGCTGCTGGGGCTGTTTTTCATCACCATCGGCATGGCGCTTGACTGGCACGAGGTACTGCGCCACTGGCAATGGGTGCTGGTACTCGTTACCATTCCTGTCGCTTTCAAGGCGGCTGTGCTGTTTGGCATCTCGAAGATTTTGGGCGCACCCTCTGGCGTAGCCTTGCGCACAGGGCTGTATCTGGCGCAAGCAGGCGAGTTTGGCTTTGTGCTGCTCAACCTTACCCTCAAAGGGCGGCTCATACCCGTGCCCCTGTTTAACGCGATTTTGGCCAGCATGGTGCTCTCCATGATGGCCACGCCTTTTATCATCATGGCCAGCAAAAGCATCGTGGAGCGCCTGGTTAGCAGCGAGTGGATGGGCGAATCGCTGCAAATGACCAAAATAGCGCGCCAAAGCATCGCGCAAACTGGCCACGTCATCATCTGCGGCTACGGCAAAAGCGGGCAAAACATTGCGCGCATGCTAGCTGCCGAAAACCAGCCCTATATCGCGCTCGATATCAATCCCGATTTGGTGCGCCAAGCCAGCAGCGCGGGCAACAGCGTGGTGTATGGCGACTCGGGCAAAGCCAGCGCCCTCACCGCAGCAGGGCTCGCCCGCGCCCGCGCAGTAGCCATTACCTTTTTAAGCCTACCCCAAACCCTGCGCGTACTCGCCCATGTACGCACCTTGGCACCTGGCATACCCGTGTTGGTGCGCACGCAAGACGACCAGCACCTCGATGCCCTGCGCGCCGCTGGTGCAACCGAAGTCGTGCCAGAAACCATTGAAGGCAGCCTCACACTGGCCAGCCACGCGCTTGCCTTGCTGGGCGTGCCCATGCGCCACGTCAAACGCACCATGCAGCAGCAACGCGCCCAGCGCTACAGCCTGCTGCGCGGGCACTTCTACGGCACAGACGAAGAAATCGACGAAAACGATATGGAGCACATCCGTTTGGGCGCAGTCACCCTGCCCGACGCCTGCACCTGCTTGGGCCAAACCGTATCCGCGCTCAACCCCTTGCTCGCGCAGCACCACGCCACCTTGGTCAGCATCCGCCGTGCCACAGGCGCACAACTGCGCCCCCGCCCCGACATGCCCCTGCACGCTGCCGACACACTCGTCTTTAGCGCCAAACCGCTCGATTTGGCCGAACTCGAAACCACACTGCTGCACTAGCAGCGCCCTGCCCAAGCATGACAAGCCCCGTCCCACCAGCGCAACAACCAGCCCCAGCGCAAATGCCGAAGCAAGCACCAGAGCAAGCGCCTGCCCTGCCCACCATCGCCATCACCGGCCCCACCGCCAGCGGCAAAACAGCAGCCGCACTTACACTGGCACAACACGCGCAGCAGCACTTTGGGCTACAGGCAGAAATCATCAGCGTTGATTCAGCACTGGTCTACCGCGGCATGGACATCGGCACCGCCAAACCCAGCGCAGCCGAACGCGCCACAGCCCCACACCACCTGCTTGACATCATCGACCCCCTGCAAAGCTACAGCGCCGCCCAATTCGCGCACGATGCCAGCACCCTCATCGCCGCCATCCGCGCACGCGGCAACCTGCCCATACTCGCAGGCGGCACCATGCTCTACTTCAAAGCCCTGTTTGAAGGCTTGAGCGACCTGCCCAGCACCCCGCCCCACATCCGCGCGCGCGTTGCTACCCAAGCCGCCGAAATCGGCTGGCCCGCCATGCACGCGCAACTCGCCCAAATCGACCCCGCCACCGCGGCTCGCCTTGCCCCTAACGACAGCCAACGCATAGGCCGCGCTCTAGAGGTATGGCACATCACGGGTCAAGCCCTCTCGCACCTGCACCAGCACAGCAGCGCACAGCAGCCCCCCCAGCCCCCCGCCCTGCTCATCTCGCTTGAGCCAGAAAGCCGCGCATGGCTGCACCAGCGCATAGAACAACGCTTTGATGCCATGCTTGCCGCAGGCTTCATCGACGAAATCCACACCCTGCGCCAGCGCGGCGACCTGCACGCCGACCTGCCCTCCATACGCTGCGTAGGCTACCGCCAAGCCTGGCTCGCGCTTGATGCGGGCACGCCCCTTGCCATCTGGCGCGAGCAAGCCATAGCCGCCACCCGCCAACTCGCCAAACGCCAGCTCACCTGGCTACGCAGCATGCCCGAGCGCCACACAATCGCCTGCGACGGCGCAAGCCCCATCGCGCAAGTGCTGCAAGCTGCAAACAAGCTGCTGGCAAAACAGCCGTGTTAAATCGCCGCACACGGCTACCCGCCTGCAATCGCCAAAAAAACACTGGCATTTAGATGCATACTACGCACTGTTGAGCAATCAACCTTTTGGCTAGGGGTGCCCTTTGCGGCTGAGAAATACCCTTTGAACCTGATCTGGGTCATACCAGCGTAGGGAAGCCGGCACCCTCCAAGGGGGGTGCTTGTGTTTACGCGCGGATGGCCTGTCTTCTTTTTAAAAAAGGCATGGCATGAACACTTCACACACACACTTTGCTGATTCCGTCTGGGCTGATTTCTGCGCCGTAAAAACGCATGCCCCGTTAATCCACAACGTTACCAATCTGGTCGTTACCGCCTTCAAGGCCAACGTTTTGCTGGCAGCAGGCGCATCACCCATCATGGCGCACGCGCTCGAAGAAGTGGCTGATATGGTGCGCTTGTCGGGCGCGGTGGTGGTCAATATCGGCACGCTTGATGCGCATTGGGTGCCCGCCATGCAACTGGCGCTAGACACCGCGCACCAAGCACACAAACCCAGCGTACTCGACCCCGTAGGCGCGGGCGCCAGCGCCTACCGCAACCGCGTGCTGGCAGACTTGATGGAGCGCAAGCCCACACTGGTGCGAGGCAATGCCTCGGAAATTTTGAGCCTGGCAGGCCATAGCGCCCAAACCAAAGGGGTAGAAAGCACCGATTCAGTAGAACGCGCTTTGGCAGCAGCCCAAGCCTTGGCCAAGCGCCACGGCTGCGTGGTGTGCGTCTCGGGCGCACAAGACCATGTGTTAGCGCCCGATGGTCGCCATGCCGTGCTGCGCAATGGCCACCCACTCATGACCCGCGTCACAGGCGTGGGCTGCTCGGCCAGTGCTTTGGTAGGGGCTTTTGCCGCAGTGCAGCCCGATGCCTGGCGCGCCTGCACCAGCGCCATGGCTTACTGGGGCGTAGTGGGGCAAATCGCAGCCGCCCGCATAGCGCCCAACACTGGCACTGGCAGCTACGCCAGTGCTTTGCTCGACGTGGCCAGCACCCTGTCGCAAGACGCATTGGCAGCAACCTTGCGTGCAGAGGCTTTGGCATGAGCGCCCACAGCACACACACACCACACACCCTGCGCCAGCAGTTGCGCTTGTATTGGGTAATGGACGGCAGCGACTTGGACACCAAAGCAGGCCGCGCTCGCGTAACCGACGCACTGCAAAGCGGCGTGGGCTGCGTGCAATTGCGCGACAAACACAGCGATACCCGCACCTTAATCGAGCGTACCCGCACCCTGCTGCGGCTGGCGCAACCCTGGCGCGTGCTGGTGATTGTTAATGACCGCGTAGACGTAGCCCTAGCCGCTGGCGCCCATGGTGTGCACTTGGGGCAAAGCGACACGCCCTTGCGCCAAGCGCGTGCGCTACTCGGCACCAACGCCGTCATCGGTCTATCCATTGAACACCCGAATCAACTGCACGAGCCCGATGCCTTGGCTGCCGACTACCTCGCAATAAGCCCCGTGTTTGACACCCCCACCAAAACCAACACTGCGCCCGCCTGGGGGCTGCAAGGGCTACGCCAAGCCCGCCAAGCCACGCAAGCGCCGCTGGTAGCCATCGGCGGCATAGATGCGGCACGGCTGCCCGAAGTCTGGGCAACTGGTGTAGACGGTGTGGCAGTGGTACGCGCCATCAGCGATGCGGCTGACACTGGCGCTGCCAGCACCCATTTGCGCAGCCTCATGGCCCAAGCCCGCCCTTGGCGTGTAGCGCGCGTACTGGCCATTGCAGGCTCAGACTCGGGCGGCTGCGCTGGCATCCAAGCCGACCTCAAAACCTGCGCAGCTCTGGGCTGCCACGGCATGAGCGCAGTCACCGCCTTAACCGCGCAAAACACCGTAGGCGTGCAAGCCATACGCGCAGGCTACGCCCGTATCTTTAGTGATGCCATGCTAAAGCATTGGTTGGCAGAACTTGCTACCCAATCAATCGACTCTGAATTGCGTGAACGCAATGTCGGAATCGCACAAAAGCTGCTTGATCGCGACAAATACCGCACTTTGCGAAAGATCAGCCAGCCTAATATCAACGCCATTAAAAGCCTGCACAACAAGCACCCGCATTTCAAAGCGGTGATCGAGTTTGTTTTGCAACGCCTGCGTATGGCTGAAGTCACTGCCAAGCCCTTGCGCCTGCCACCTATTTTGTTGCATGGCTTTCCGGGTTTGGGCAAAACCCATTTTTGTAACGACCTGGCAGCCGCCCTGG
The DNA here is from genome assembly GCA_964618495.1 of uncultured Allobrachymonas sp. GTDB lineage: Bacteria > Pseudomonadota > Gammaproteobacteria > Burkholderiales > Burkholderiaceae_C > Brachymonas. Next base: position 31,956 of record CAZUBE010000013.1, read on the forward strand.
GCACACACCTGCGGCGCTTGCCCTATGACTCCGAGCAAACCAGCGCCGCCTTGCTGGGTTCAGATAAGAAGTGGAGCACTTCAACCTGCGGTGCGCTGTTTGATGAGCTCGTGCAAGGCCAGTATGCAAACCCTGTGTTTTTGCTGGACGAAATCGACAAAGCCAGAATTTTTCAAAATGACAACCCATTGGCCAGCCTGCATTCATTGCTGGAACCAGTATCCGCTGCCAGTGTGCGCGACATCAGCGTCGAGTTCACCTTCGATGCCTCGCACGTCTTCTGGATTGCAGCGGGTAACGATATTGGCAAGCTGCCAGATTCACTGCGCAGCCGCTTTGAGATTTTTATGATTCTGCCGCCCTTTGGAGAAGATGCCCTCAAACTGGCGCACAACATTGTTAAGGAGCAACTCGCAAGCATGGCTGCTGCCGAAATGCAGCCGCCCAGCTTCAGGCAGATTATGCGTATGGCGCATTTGACACCACGCGAATTGATCCGTGCACTTGAAGCTGCCTATGCCTCAGCCATCCATGTCGGGCGCAAACATCTGCTGGATACGGATATTCCTGCATGGGCCTGGCTGGTCGATGAGGATGAGAGCGGCACGGATTCGGGTGATGACCCGTCGTCGCGGCCGCATGGCGTAACTGTGCACTAAAGCGGGTGGGTAGAAAGAGTAGGCAAGCACGGCTTGAAATGCTGCGTTAAAGCGCAATACGCGCAATAAACAGCGCGTTTTAAGCATGGGATACATTTTGCCGTTGCAAATGCGGCAAAATACTCCCATGCAAAAACGCATTAAAAATGTTCAACAAAACCCCAGTGGCGATACTTCAAAAGCTGCTGCCAGCATCAAACACCTAACGCTGCGCTTGCCGTGCTCCCCTGTTGATGAAGGTGTTATGGACGAATCTGCCGGCCTGACACGCTTGCGTGCCATCAGGGAACTGATGAGCGGAAAACGCTACACCATTCATGGCCTGCTGACCGAACTGGTGGACGATGTCCGCATTCAGCCAGTATTGCTGCCCTACCCAAAATCCAGCGCCCCTGCAGTTGGCGCAGCGGTAGAGCGCATCGATGTGCGGCTGAATCAGGATCAGCTTGACCTGGTTGATTCCCTGCGCGACCAGATGCTTGATGTGCCAGGCGTGCCCGATCCCCGCGAATACTACAAGCGGCCTGATGTTGTGCGAGAACTGATCAAGATGGCGCTGGTGCGGGCTGAGGCTGCTTATGCTGCCGCTTTTCAGATCAAGACCAAATAAGGATGCACGCAAGAGCGTGATTCTTAAAAATTGCCTTCTTTTTAAAGCCTGATTCTGGCAATCGTAATGTTGCCACTAAGCAAGTACCGAAACGAAGGGTGGTTACTTTGCAGTGCTTTGTATTGCAACTCACTACTTACAGTCGAGCAGACTTGCCGAATAATTGGCTTGATGCTGTTTTACAGTTTTAATGCGCCGCGTTTCGGGGCAGGATGATTGATAAGAAACAGATTTACTCATTGTAAGTTTCACTATAGAACCCAAAGCCTGAATTAAGCAGCACCATAAAACTGCGAAAATATTAAATTATGCTTTGTTGAACTGGATTTCTTTCCGCAATAAAAGTATTTAGTATTTGGATTTCTTGGAGCGCCTTCGATCTGTTTCTTTCATTGAAAATAATTGTATTTGGGTCTTCTTTAATAATTTGCCTATTCAAATCAAACATAGGATTATTCGAGTGCTGCTCCTGATCGTAGATGACAGCCCTGGGTATTGAGTAATCCTTGGCATAACCCATTGCCAACCTTGAGCCACTATCATTTCCGAGATCGTTCTTGGCGTAACTGGCAGATAATATAATTAAATTACTAAAAAGAGCTTGCAATCTGTCTCTCTCTTGATATCTGCCGCTAAGTTCCATCTTCGACTTCGGTGCGGTTAGGTATTCCGAAATTAACAAGCCCCCACTTGCAACAATATCAGCAGCCAACCCCTTGTTCTTAGCTGGCATAATATCGTTCAGTGGACCGGGAAGAATTGCAACTGTTTTTCCGTTTGATTCCAAAGTTTGCAGATGCGCTACTGAATCACAGCCCAACGCCAAACCACTTACTATTACTGCGCCACTTTTCGCCAATTCAGAAACAAGTTTTCGCTCAATCGCTACAATATCTTCGCTCGGATTCAAAAGCCCTATTACAGCGATATTTTTGCTATTAGCAGATAGTAGAGAAAGGTCACCCCGATAAAATAGAAAAATTGGTCGCTCGCTGTTTTTTACAGAACCACGATGAGGTGGAAAATCATCATCACCAATCGCCACAACACCATCGACTGCATCAGCTGATTCGGCAAGTATTCGTCGAAGCATCGATTTTTTCTTATTGAAATCTTCAATAGTTACAGAGACATCGGACTTGTTGGATTCATTCAATAATTGGACAATAGCTTCTTCAGACTTAGGTGATGAAAGATTCTTAACAATCCACGCTCTCCCAATACCTTTATAAATTCTGGCTGCCATAATATTGATCGCATTTTCGCTATATCTCATTTCTACCTCGAATTTTAAAAATTCCTGGGCGTGTTACCTATTGCATAGAACACAACAGACTTCGCTCCGTTGTTGAACAATGCTTGTACCATATCTTCATCAATATTGACTGTTTTTGTGTAAACATCATCGACAAGCAGAATGTCGCAGCCATTGATCTTCGGTGAAAAATGACATGTATCTGCTGCGATTCCTGGGTAGGGCATCATGCCATCATTTTCGAATCCCTGAATAGGCAATTTTAAGTGGGTAGTTCGAGTATTAGTATGGCGAATTATAAAATTTGTGCCATCGTGAAAATTGAGGTTTGATTGATGTATGTACGCCCTTATTGTCTTTTTAAAAAGCAGCTGATTGGGTCGATAAAAATTTTCAGCCTTGGCTCTCGGAACCACACATACAGTCAAGGAATCAAGGCCAACTAAGCGCATGATTTCTGGAAAATCTATGCTAAGCACCTTATACAAAGCATTTACTGCATTTCGCAGATCTTGCAGATTCCAATTGTGATGGGGATCATTTTTTAATTTGTACAGAAAGTTTGGGTTTCGCGGATAATTCACACCACCAAATTCAGTGTGGTAATAACCAACAATGTCACGCATCAAAAAACGATTTGCTTCCATTTTGAATTCATTCATTATTTCACCCGCATACATTAATTATGCAATCTTCAGAAATTCCGCAAGAAATAGCTGATTCTATGGCACTTTCGTCATTCTCAAATATCAAAATAGACTTGTTTTCTTTCATGATTTCAGGTATCAGTTTTGTATATTTATCTCTTGGAACATTAACATCACCATAAATTTTGCTAGTAAATTTGTCTGCTAGATCGTAATAATCGAGCAACATATCTGCTCGATGTTTTCTGCAACTTGTAGCTAAAATTATTTCCTTGCCTTTTGATCGATCAATGATCTCGATCAAATTATTATTTAAAATCGTTTCAGATAAATAATGATGGTATATTGATTCTTTTTGCTCCACAATTTCCGAAATTTTCTGTCTGCATCTGTACGGAATTATTCTTTCTAATATTTCCCGCGTCATTCTAACTTCAGGATCAAAATTCATTTGAATATGCTCCGATAAAATGCATGTTACAGCTGCTTTATACGATAAAAAATTGGCCACATCAGAATTAACCAATGTCCCATCAAGATCAAATACGATAACATTAGCAATTTTTGCTTTTGACAACCATTTTTCAATCTCTTCTCTTGCATAAATCATGTTTTGAAATCCAGCATTTTATTAACAATGAAAAAATCCTTGTGTATTAGCTTAGAAATATATACATCAGATCGCAGCACAGATATTCCAATGTTTTTAATCCCCTTAGTTTCGGGGCTGGCTTTTAGCCCCAGTCGGAACAGAAATTGTTATGGAGGTAAACGTCTTAATCCCCTTGGTTTCGGGGCTGGCTTTTAGCCGTAAGCCTCGTGTATATGTTAGCTGGCTTTCGTCTTAATCCCCTTGGTTTCGGGGCTGGCTTGTAGCCATGTACCAGCGCAGGCATTGTTCAACTCAATGTCTTAATCCCCTTGGTTTCGGGGCTGGCTTGTAGCCGCTATTGCGCCGAGCGGTTTAGCCAGCCTGCCTGTCTTAATCCCCTTGGTTTCGGGGCTGGCTTGTAGCCCTTGATGCTCTGTCATGTGAAGCAGAGTCTTGTCTTAATCCCCTTGGTTTCGGGGCTGGCTTGTAGCCTATCATGACGAACACAATCACGAAAAAACAGAGTCTTAATCCCCTTGGTTTCGGGGCTGGCTTGTAGCCCGGCAAGGGAAATCATGGCAGCAGTCCTAAATGTCTTAATCCCCTTGGTTTCGGGGCTGGCTTGTAGCCCGCTACAGCAGCGGCATCGCGAAAGGCGTTTAGTCTTAATCCCCTTGGTTTCGGGGCTGGCTTGTAGCCACAGAGCTTGACGAAAACCAACAACGCCGTAACGTCTTAATCCCCTTGGTTTCGGGGCTGGCTTGTAGCCTTGGGCGCTACTGGTTGCGCTTGGTGCGCTAGGTCTTAATCCCCTTGGTTTCGGGGCTGGCTTGTAGCCTGATAGGTTGAAAAGAGTTTTGTGGCCTTTCGTCTTAATCCCCTTGGTTTCGGGGCTGGCTTGTAGCCCAAGAACGAAGGTAGTGGAGCTGAACTGGCGGGTCTTAATCCCCTTGGTTTCGGGGCTGGCTTGTAGCCCTACAAGCAAAACAACGGCTTCCTGACACTTGTCTTAATCCCCTTGGTTTCGGGGCTGGCTTGTAGCCATCGTGAAGGAGTGCAACAAGTGACTTATAAGGTCTTAATCCCCTTGGTTTCGGGGCTGGCTTGTAGCCACGGGTCGACCTTGCAAGCACGGCCACATTGGTCTTAATCCCCTTGGTTTCGGGGCTGGCTTGTAGCCGTCGGCCGCATCGTCATGGGCTCACTGTATGAGTCTTAATCCCCTTGGTTTCGGGGCTGGCTTGTAGCCTTTAACATCTGCGCAAAAAAACAGACCTGCAAAGTCTTAATCCCCTTGGTTTCGGGGCTGGCTTGTAGCCGCAGCATCGAAAAAGCCCGCGCCGAATTTCAGTCTTAATCCCCTTGGTTTCGGGGCTGGCTTGTAGCCCAAAACACTGGAAGCCCAAATCATGAACAAGTGTCTTAATCCCCTTGGTTTCGGGGCTGGCTTGTAGCCCCGGCGCGGTTTTAACGGTCAGGTTCGGGAAAGTCTTAATCCCCTTGGTTTCGGGGCTGGCTTGTAGCCCACACCACAGCCCACCCAACGCACCAGCAAAGTCTTAATCCCCTTGGTTTCGGGGCTGGCTTGTAGCCTGAACCAATAGCAACAAAGCAAGCCGCAATTGTCTTAATCCCCTTGGTTTCGGGGCTGGCTTGTAGCCGTCAATTGCCCCCGTTACTGTGACGGTTGAGTCTTAATCCCCTTGGTTTCGGGGCTGGCTTGTAGCCTCGCAGCCGAGAAAAACGGTCGCGTCGCTCGGTCTTAATCCCCTTGGTTTCGGGGCTGGCTTGTAGCCTCACTGTCAGTTTTTCTTTTTGAATTCCAAATACTTGGAATGCTATTTCCCAAATATTCACGCCAAACAAAAGTTAAGCCTCTTTTCGACACAGGAATGTATATACATTCACCATGTTCTCTTGCATGATTGTTTACAGATGCTTCAAAGGACAAGTGTATCAAGGATTGCTGCTTGCTTTTCATATATGCCCAGCACATGCGGCTAGGCAACTGCATTGCTCTGGTTTTGACACGAATGAAGGATTAACCACCATTTTCTCGAGAACATCGTCAATTAGCAGGTTACCTTCATGCAGATTTTGTTGCCCCAGTGTCCAGATTCGCGAGTTGGCACCAAGGGGGTAAGCCCGCAAATCGTCGTGTTTTTTGTCAATGATAGGCTCGAGCGAACCCAGAACGCGTTGCAACTGTGCCCTGCTGCCAGCAAAAAGATAAACAGAGCGCTGCAACGGCATTGCCTCACGGCGTAGCGTGCGCCAGATACGACCCAAACGCTTGGGGTCGGCTATGTCATAGGCGATGATCCAGCGGCAAGTTTTTTGCAGCCTTGATGTTTTGGAGGAAAGTATGTTCATAAAGCCAAATATTCAAGGCTGCCAACGTTAAAAATACCGCTGCGCCTATGTCAGGTTTTACTCCAAATGTTGCCAGATATGCTCTGCTTCGCTGCTTTGAAGTTGACGTGCCAGTAAGCGTGCGTACTTGGTGAGCTTGCGCCCAGTGGTACGGGCATGTTGTTCCCAGGCGCGGTAAAAATGTTCTCGCCCTGCTTTGCCCAATAGGCAAGCGCCGCTACCATCCTGGCCAAAATGTTCTGGCCGCAATGTGCATTCGCGAAACAGTTGCCATACCCAGAGGTCTATTTTGGGACGATAGGGTTCCATCAAATCACAGGCCAGAGCTGCTCTGCCATGGCTTAGGGTGTGTAGTGCGCCAAGGGCGGGGTCAAGCCCTGCGGCGTGGCAGGCGCTATGTGCCATGCTGTAGAGCAGGGTGTATGACAATGAAAGGCAGGCGTTTACGGGGTCGCGCGGTGGGCGGCGATTGCGGCCTGTGGCGCCGAGTGCAGGAGCAAAAGCGCAGAAGTAGGCTTCAAAATACGATGCCGCTGCTGCGCCTTCTATGCCGCGCAACTGGTTGAGTGTGTATGTGCTGCTGGTGTTGCGCAATGCTTGGTAGCTGCTGATAAGTTGCTGCCGAGCATCAAAGAGGGGCTTGCGCAAATCGGGTCTTTGTGTAGCCAGTATTTGCAAGGTGAGTAATTGTCTGCGAATTTTTGCTGTGACTATGCTACGGGCTAGGTTTGCACACTGCTCTGGCTGGCTCAAGATTAACACCTGTTGCCAACGGCGACGCGCATCGTTGTGAGCCGCTCCACTTATATGTGCAACTTTGTTGCCGCTACGCCCGCCCAATATGGTGAGGTCAACACCTGCTTCGGCCAAGGTGCATAACAGGCTGCTGGGCAACTGTGTATTGGCACGAATCACTATGCGATTTAGGTATTTGAAGGGTATTTTTTGCGACGGCGCTCCATCGGGGGTGCTGATGGTGAGTACACCTGCATCATGGCGTAGTGTGGTTTCCTTACGGTCTATATAGAGTGCGCTCATGCAATGGATATTTAGTTGATATAGAAGCAGTCGTTGCTGGCAATTTGTTCTGCACAGCCCAAGGTGATGGTTTTGGTGCGCGCATCAAGCCGAAAGAAAATAACGCTGTCTTCGGCAACATTTATCTCGCAGGCAAGTTGTGCGCGTAGTGTGTGTAGTTCTGCCGCGCTGAGCCAGCATTCGTAAAAGGATTTTTGTCCGCCAAGGGTGTGCCTTTGTACGCAGCGCAAGACACGGCTTAGGCGCCGTGGGTGGCTGATGTCGTAGCCTATTAGGTAGAGTTGGCGAGTGGTCATGGCGTTAAGTGTGCGCCATGGTGCGGCAGGTTGTTTATTTGGCAAGCTTGCCAATGTGCTGCGCTTTAGATGTTGCGCAATTGCCTTAGGCGCTTATGCTGTAGTCGCCCAGCCCAAAGACGGCCTCTTTGCCTATGTGCAATGGCTGGACTTGTGTCAGCAAGATTTGTAGTGTTTGTATGGCGGCGGCGGGGCCTTGCAGTTTAAGTGCGCCAATTAGCCCGCCCAAGGGGACTTTTTCGCTATGGTTGCGCGAGCGGCGTTGCAGGTCGTGCCATTGCATGGCGCGGGTGTCTAGGGTGCATTGTGCCGCTGCATCCATGCAGGTTTGTGCTGCTACTGGGGTGCTGCCACTGATCTGACACCATTGCAGGTGTCTGCGGTGGGCTGCGCGTATGAGGTTTGCAAGGGTGAGTTTGGCTGGGTTGCGGATGGGGCTGCCTTGTTGCTGTATGCGCAATGGGGTGCGGAATTGCAGTGTAATTTGGCAGGTGTGATTGCTGTTTGGCGCGGCTTGTAGGGGCTGCTCTGTGTAGTCTGGCAGTGTGTGTGTTTGCCAGGTGCTTGCTGTTGTTTTGAATGCGCCTTCGCCTGCAAAGTAGCGTTCAAGTACGGCGTGGGCGCTGCTTTGTACGATTTGCCAATGCGCAAGTGCGGGTGGTAGAAGTGTGAGGCTCCATTGGATTTGCTCGCCTGCGCGTAGCTGGCGCTCTCCCAAGTCTGGAACATGGATGACGTAGGCAGGCAGGCCGTCGCGAAAAGAAGGATGCAGTGGTTGTTCAGCAGGCAGAGGGTCAAATACTACGCTGTAAGCACAACTGCGTTGCAATTGGCAACCCGCGCATTTTTCTTGCCCTGTTATGCAGACTGACTGGTGCAGAGCCGTGCCAAACGCGCCCCGCAGTGCGCTGCCTGCATAATGTGGCCAGCGTATGGGGCGGGTGGCGGTGGCAGTGAGGGTGAGGTGGGAGAGAGGCGCGGCGTGCATTTCAGTTTGATTGCTTTTTAGCGTTGCGTTGGCGGATTTACCCATTCTCTGATGCGGTCTTCAAGCTGGTACAGAGAACTGCCTGCTACAACTTTTATATTGAGCGCTTTTGCTAATCGCAACTCTGATGGTGATAGCTGACGGTACGTCGCAAGCATGCCTTGTGTGCCTAGCCCACCTATGCGGCGGCAGTTTTCTGCAAGTTTGTACAGGGTGTCGTTCGCTTTTAAAGATTCTGGGTTGTCCATGCGTGCTGTTTTGCATTCAATGGCAAAAAGACGGTTACGAGCAAGAAAAGCTACGTCAATTTCGTTGTTTTGCGTGCTGCTATCAACGATTTCAAGATTGATTGCTTTGTCTTTGATGCCAATTTTCCCAGTTAGGTTGTTAACTGCTTGATACACGTAGTATTCAAGCCATCCACCAGTGGCAAAGCGTAATGCATCTTCTGAGGCAAAGGTGAGTACGTCTTTTTGAAGCTTCAGAATGCCTGCGTCAGAGAATTTGGCAAGCAAAATATCCAAGCCACGGCTATCGAGTTGTTGCGAATCAAGTTTGATGCTGTTGTTTTTTGCGTTTTGCCCAAGCCAGTTTAGCTGCCCAATGGGTTTTTCATAGGCCATGACGTTGGCGACCAAATCTTGCGTAAGCTGCTGGTACGCTTTGTTGGGCTGTGGGCGTTCGGGTTTATCTTTAAATGTGTAGCCGTAGCCATCCAGATAATGCTTTAGACGCAGTTTTTGTTCTAGCGTATGAGACGGCGTTTCCGAATCTAGCCAAATTACCTTATCGGTACTTACGTCCACGTAAAAAACAGACCAGTCTGCTGTTTGCGCTACGACTTGTGCACTAAGTGCCATTAATTTTGTACCACCCGTTAGGTTGAGAAAAATAGACTGCCCATCTCTGGCGCTGGCTATGCCTATCAATATTTCTTGCAGCTCACTAGGATTGCTTTCATCTGATACGGCGACTTGCGTTACTTTTATGCCATTTTCTTGCAAAACTTTTTGCAATGCATTGGCACGATTTTTCATGCGTTGAGTAACCACCAGCACCGCTTCTGTGGGCTTGAGTTGCGGATCAAGAGCGGCAATCATGTTGGGGGCTGCTTGCTCTGAGACGAGCATAACGTGTACTTTTTGCATATTATTTTCCTTCGTTTGTAAATGAAGTTTTCATCTGCACAAAACATTCCTCAAGCCTAGCCTTGCATTGCAGCAGCTCTTGAGCACTTAATTCTCTACCGCGCCATTGCTCGGGTATATCCAAGCTGAGGTTGATAAATGTGGCTTGGCGGGCGCAAACTTCAGCAGCCAGATTTACGGGCAGTGTGCCAATGACGGTATCGCCCGCATGGATGTCTTTGATATCCAGATGCGCGATTTGTCTATCCACAGCAATGCCTTGCTGTTGCGCCCATGCGATAGCGCCTGGGTGGCGCGAAATAAACCAGGTGGTCATGTGCTTTTAAGACTCTCCACGCAATACGGCAAGTTTGAGCTTTTTGCGCTCGTCTTTCATTTCGATATGCACAAGCTGGGGCAGCCAGCGGGCGATGGCTTCGGCGGCAGCTTTTTTATCGTTTGCCGACCAGTCGCTGCACTCTTGCGCTGCTTTAGATAGCTTTTGTGCAAGGCTGTGTATGCTTGTGTTGGGTTTGTCCTTGCTCTTGCCGCCAAGTTCTGCCAATCGTTTTTCGCAAGCCTGCACAAAATCGGCAATTTGCAATTGCTGCGGATTCATGCTGGCGCGTTGTTGCTGCTCGGTGGCGGCTTTGGCTGCTGCTTGTGCTTCTTGTTGTGCTTTGGCTTCGGCCTTGCTGTCTCGCGCCATTGCTCCGTAGCCTACGGCTGTTTTGGCGCCAAAGCCCAGCCAGGCAAAAGCGTGCTCAAAGGCTTCGGTGAGTAGATCTTTCCAGCGGTCGTTGTCAGATAGCTTGGGGGCAAGCAATTGCAGCCGTGGCAAATCACAAACCACGTGGAAGGTAAAGCCCGATTCTGGCGGCACAGTTAAAAAGCTAATCGGCGTGGGGCTACCGCTTTCGTGTGGGCTATTGCTGCCAGCATGTGCCTTGTTTTGGTAATAGTGGCTTTGGTGTGGGGTCATGATTTCGACCAGCAGCTTGTCGCCCTTGATTTGCGGTATTACGTCCCAAAAGCTGAGTACACCGCGCAGGTGTTCGCTGTCGCTGTCGGCAGATTCCATACCAAACAAAACATCGGCATCGCTCATTTGCAACTGCGTTTTGCCATTGCTGCGTTGGTAGAGATGGCGCTTATCTGCGCTCCAGCAAGTTTCCCCCCATTGCCCTGAGGCCAGCTCGCTGGCTGCCTGACGCAGTACGCCTTTGACTCCAGAGCCTGGCAGGTAAGGCAGGCCGTAGGGATTGAGAAAGGAAAAGCCGTTTTCAAGCGGGTGCTCGTTACCTAGTCCTGTGGTGAAGGGGGCAATGGCGGTGGCGTTAATGCTCAGGCATTGTGCCGCTGCTATGCTTTGGGCGCTTTGCGTCTGGCGCTTGCTCAAGCCATGCATCAGCGCCATGTCGCCTTTGCCAAGGGTGCAGATGTCGATCCAGGCTTTGTTGGCAGCAAAGTCGTTTTTTGCCCATAAGCCTGCCAGTGGCTTGCGTTCGCGCTTTTGCAATGCAGCAACGGTATAGTCCATACCGTTATCCAACAATGCTCTGACTTCATCGCCTTCTCTGCTCTTGGACTCTGCACGCTTGCGTACATCTGCTTCCTGTGTTTGACGATCTGTCCAAATTGGCAGATACATGCCAAAGCGCAAGCCTGGCGAAGTGCTTGAAAATTCTTGTCCCAGGTAGCGGGGAACAGCAGCTATTGGCATTTCACTTCCCCTTTACATGCGCAGGTGCAATCTGGCGCATCCAGCGCAGCCATGCGAAGGCTTCTGTTGTTATTTGCTGATAAGTTGTGCTATCAGACTCCATCAACACCTGCATCAACGTCTCAAACCCCGGGTCTGTATCGACGTTATTAAACCGACAATTCAGCCACTGGCGCAGGTGTTTGGCTACTTCTTCGTTGTTTTTGCCTTTTTCGTGGCAAAAGGCCAGCACTTGCATCAGGCCGCTGTTCATGATGAGTGCGGGCAGCCCTTTGACAATATTGACATGCTCTTTGGTGTAGTTTTGGCACTTGCTCCACGCATCTTGTGCGCGTAGTTGCTCAAGCGTAAGTTTGCTCATGCTGCACCTCCTTGCAGTACTTTGGCAGCAACCAAGCCGCGCCCTGTGGTGGCATCGCCGCCGATTTGCAGCAGTTTGTTGTCAAGTACGGCACTGATTTGCGACATGACTGCGTCTGCATCAAAAGGCTCTTTGTCTTTGCCTGTGCGTGTCTTGCTAGCCAAAACGGGGGCGATAAGCAATGATTCTGGTGGCAGGTTTTCGGTGTAAAACAGCCCGCCACCATCGGCTGCGCCTGTGTCAGCATCAATGCGTACATGGGGTTCTACCAGCATGGCGTGCTGGCTAAAGTAGTCAAAGTCGGTGTCGTTGAGCAGCACCAAATCTTTGGCAAACTTCTCGCGGAAAAACTGGTAGGCCGCGTCTGCTGGCAGGGCTATTTCAGCCAGATTTTGGGCAATGCTTGCCAGTGCTGCACAGGTGCTGTCGCTAGCGGTGTATTCAAAGGCTTCCAGATGAAGTTTTTGCTCTTTTGATAGCAGGTTTGCATTAATGGTTAGGCACTCGCCATCTGCCACTTGGGGCAATTCAGGCCAGTTGCAAGGAATCTGCAAATGCCCCAGTAGCCGCTGCGCCCGTGCCAGTGCTTGTGCGCAGGTGGCATAGACAAAGCCGCCGCGCAGGCTGCGGATGGGCAGCGCTACCAGTTGTGCATCACCAAAGCTGACTGCTCCTGCATGCAGTGTGCTGCTGCCTGCATCTGAACCAAACAATGCATCAATATGGGCTGCATTTCCGCCCAAAGCCTCAAAGCTGTGCCGTACAGCGCCCTTGATGCCCGAGCCTGCAAAGCAGGGATGACCCGTGTGGCGCTCACGCTGAATGGGGTTGTCAATTACGCCTACGGCTTGCCCAGCGCCCATATGTACGGGTGAGACAGCGTAGAGAAAAACAGCGGCTTGTTGTTCAAACATGGTTAATAGCTCCTGGCATGATTTTTAAAATGGGGTTAATTAAAACAGGGTCAAAATGGTGCAAAACTGCACTGATTAAATCCTTCAGCACGCCTCTGGGTATCTTCGCAGTTTTCGCTCCACAGTCCAGATTTGGCAAGCTTGCTGAGTGCTTCGGGTGTGGCCTCTACATCTTGCAGCCAATAGACGCTGCCTGCGGGCAAAGCCCGCTGTGCTGCCTTGGGTTGCCATCTGGCCAAGTCAAAGCCCGATACCACTTCTGCACGGGGCAATGCAGCGCAAACGATACGACCACTTACTCCATGCAATGCAAAGCGGTAACTGCCATCTGCTTCGGGTTGCTCGGAACAGCCATGAGGCAGCCAGCCATGCGTAAAGATGGCGGGGCTGGTCAAAATCATGCGCATACTTCCCGCTTGACTGAGTGCGGCATAGTCGGGTTGCGGCGATATCCACTCCACAGCTGAACTAGAGGCAGCACGGCCATCGCCGCCCATGCGCAACATCGTTTTTTCAGGCAAACCACAAGCGCTGGCTGATGCGATAAAACCTACGTCCTTGTGCAAGGCAACTGCCTGTACGGTAAAGAGCTTGCCATCTTCCGCGCTGCGTGTATCTGCTGACAGGCCGATTCCCACACGCGCATCCATTTTCCAAAGAGCTTCGTTGTGAACGATATGCTCTTTGCCTAACGTTTTACCAGCCAGATAGTGTTGCCAGCCTGTTTGCGTAAGCCAGTAGCCTTCCAGCGGCTTGCTGCGCTCTTTGCCTTGCGCTAGTACCGCAACCATAGGCAGTGCCGCAGAACTGGCAAGGCTTTCGTGCAGGCACATGGCGCTCATGCGTGAAATGCTTTCCTGCTTGCGCTCACCACTGATTACCACATCGCAGGGTATGGGGTAAAGAGCTTCAAAACCCTGTTGCTGCTCTTGCCCAACTTTGCGTGCCAGTTGAAAAAAGCTGATGCACCAGTTGCTAGGCTGTGAGGGTGTACCTAGTAGCGGATGATTTGTTTTGCCAGAGGCAAAAGCAGCCAAATCAACACCTTCATGCACCAGCAGCGCCGAACGCAATGCACCAGCAGCAACTGATGGCCAAGGTGGAATCATCGATTCACCGTGGCTGCCAGCATCGCCAAACAGTTTGTTGCCGCGCAAAAACAAGACATCAAGCGGTTGAATAAAACGGTGTTCCATAACTATTTTTTCGGTTGTCATGCTGCATCTCCCTGGCGTGTTTCACGGGCAAGGAATTCGGCAACGGAGAGGAAGTTTTCCAGCCACTGCAAACGCTTTGACTCTTGCTGACTAGCCATTTCTGCAAGCCGCTTGGCCAATGAAGGTGCGCTGCCTTTTTCTACGCCCTGCGCCTGTCGTGCCATCTGGTAGCCTAGCAAGCTGGCGAGCATGTCAGTGTGGTTGGCGCTATCGGGTTCGGGCAGGTCGTGCAGCCATTCAAGCGTGTTGTAAACCGCACGGCGTGAGGTGCCCTCAGCACGCAGAAATATGATGCAGTCTTCAAGCAAGGTGGCAGCTTCGCCCCATTTGGCCGTCAGATACAGCGCGCCACCTGATCGCTTGACAATGGTGATAGAAAACGCATCGCGCCCACCTTCATTCTTGGCTCGCTTTTCGGCGCGGCGTAGTTCTGTGAGCACACTTGCCAATGGCGCCTGATGGTGCGCTACGATTGCACCACAAGATGAAGTTGCATTGGTGCCCATCATGCGCATAAGCTTGTGTTTGCTGCCCTGCTTGAGCATGGCAAATCCATTTTGCAAAGTTAGCCCCTGAAGTACGCCTCCTTCGTGGCTGGCTTCATGCCCCTGATAGGCTTGCTGTAAGCGCTGCATGGCTGGCAGCATATCGGCTACTGGGAGCATGGCCAGTACGTCATCTCCGCCCGCATAAATCACACGCCCGAGAAATTCGCTTTCAAGTACATGGCGTACCACGGTTTGCGAAAAGTCATTGAGTGCGCCTGATATTGCCAAATGGCGGTTGGGGGTGATGGCGCGTTTGGTACTGCCGTAGCGTGCAATGGTCTGGTTGCTGGCGGCGTGTTTTTCAAAGCCTTTTTTTACATCAGGATGGAAGCTTTCCAGATAGCTGATGGCATTGCTTTCGTCACCAGAGAGGATTGCACCCATTTTGTCGCCGTCCATCATGATGAGGCTGTAGTAAGTTTCGGGTGCTTGTCCCAACATGCCCTTGAGCAACTGTTTTGCCTTAAGCAGCTGTGTTTCATCATCAGCGTCTCGTGCTGCATCCAAAAGAGCTGGCAAGCGTTTGGCATCTGCCAGTTGGCCTTCATCTACGCCTTGCATCTGCATCAGGCGGCGCGGCAGAGCCACAGACTCTAGACCACTAGTTGCCTCGGCAAAACCCGACTCTGTAATAGATCCTTTTTCCAGCCATTGCTCTATTTGCTTTGCCAGCGCCATCGTATGCGTGCTAACCACAAAGCGTCCAAAATCACGTTTATTCAGCGCTTTGGCAACCTCGTCGGCAAACAGGGTAGGCCAAAGCCGCTTGACTGCGGCCAGTGCACCCAGATGCTCGCCTTTTTTTGCCCAAGATTTTTGTTTTTTGTGTACCTTGCACCAAAGCGTATCGGTTTGCTGGCGATAGGATTTTTTAAGCTGTTCTCTATCTGTAGTGAGCCACTCAACTTCGCCCGTAAGCGCACAGCGCCAGCCAGTTTGCGGGTTTTGCGCAAAGGCGCGTGTCGCCTTGGCTGCGGCATGTATGCGCTCGGCCAGGTCATATACCGCAGGGTAAAGTACGCCTGGATTGGGTGCGAAAAATGTTGTTTTGTCGTCCCACGCAATATCTTGTTGCAGCACTTGCCAGGCAGGGCTAGCCAAAAAGCCGTTGGCCACTTCTGGCGCAGAACCAAAAAAAGGTGCCATAGCCTGTTGCAATGCAGTGGTGTTTAGCCCGGTTTGCTTTTGCTGGTTGGCAATGCCTATCAATGAAAAAGGCACGGCAGCCCAATGCACTTCAGGGAAGTTATGTAGCTGTTCGCGCATTTGCTGGTAGCAAGGTAGGCTTTCGTCTTTGGCAATGCCTGCAACATCCAGCAATTCATCAACCACCGTCTTGCCTAAAGTTTGTAGCCAGTTACGCACGTTGTCGCGCATTTTGTCTGCCCAGTATTGAGCCTGACTTGCTGGCACAACTGCCACCAGTCGATTGGGCAAAGCTGCCGAGAAAAGGGGGTTGGCATCGGTACTGCCTTTTTGCCATTCGCAGTCTTTGAACAAGCTGGCAGGCAGACCCATTTGGTCGCGTAGCCATAAATCTACCTGTGCAATGCCACGCAAACGCGGGAAAAGCACAGCGTCTGGCCCCAATTCTTCGCACAACGGGCGCATTAGCTCCCATGCCAGGCGCGATAGCAGGTGCGAGCCCGCCCAAAGGTCAGATGTACTGCGCGCCGCTGCAATAAACCCTTGTACGGGACCCAAAGATACAGTAAGCAATGCCACTTCCTGGTTGGAATCAGCTGCAAAAGCACCCGCAAACGCGCTTGTTAAATCAAGGTGATCCCATATGCTGTGATCGGGAATGCGGGTATCAGAAGGCAGCACGCCCCAAAGAGAGCCAAGTTTGCCATTGTCTTGCTCTTCAGCTAGTTCTGGTGCAAAGCGCCAGAAAGCCAGCAATGCTTTGCGTG
Organism: uncultured Allobrachymonas sp.; assembly: GCA_964618495.1. Taxonomy (GTDB): domain Bacteria; phylum Pseudomonadota; class Gammaproteobacteria; order Burkholderiales; family Burkholderiaceae_C; genus Brachymonas. Next base: position 48,217 of record CAZUBE010000013.1, read on the forward strand.
CGCCATCTTCCGAGTCCAATGCGGGCAAATCTGCCAGCAAAGCAGCATGGTGCATAAAGCTACGCTGTTTAATATCGGCAATATCTGTCTCAGTCAGTCCACCCTTTAGCGGCATTTCAGTACCCGTTAGTGGATGAATCAGCACTGGCTTGTTAGCCCAGCGTACTTGCGAACCTTGCGCTATCGCAGTGGTTTTTTCTTCGCCTTTTTTTGTCTGGATAAGCTGCTCCGTCATGGGGAACTGCGGCCTGTCTGCCGCTGCAGCCCACCAGTCAGCACGATGTACCAACGCATAAATATCTTTGCTCAAAGGCTTTTTAAAGGCCACATTGATTAATGCTTCATCGTTGTCTGGATCGATGTCGGCAGTTGGTAAGGCTGCATTGAGCAACCGCTGCAGTGCTCGCGAAGTGCCACCCTCATGCCCGGCGGGGTCGCGCAGTAAAACCAGTGCTTTTTCGGCTGGATCATGGATGCGTGCAGCCAGTTTGGTTAGCCATAACTTGTATGTGTTGCTCATGGTGTTTAACCTATTTATTTATACGGATACGCGCTGCAAACCAGCGATGGAGTCAAGATGGATATGAACCTGTTGCCAAACGCGCAGCAATGCACGCTGGTCAGGTGAAAATTGAGGTGCAGGCTTGCAAGGCATATGAACAACAATGCCAACCAGCTTGCCGTCTGCTGTCTGGCGTACCTTAAATCGCAGGGAATTAGGCAGACGTGCGTTACTGCCCCAGGCTTGTACGGAATGGTTGGTAACAGGGTAACTAAGCCAATGCCGCCCCTCAACCTTGGTGCTGTTGTTACCCGTAGTGAATACAAATTGCGTGCGCAATCCAATCTTGATTTCAGCCAGAGTCTTCATTAGCGCTTTCCAGTCAGCGTGTGCATTTGTCTGCCAAATCAAAGCCTGCCCTACGGCACTCGGCCAGTCTTGTTGCAGGCAGTCAGCCAGCGTGCGCTGAGCAGGATAGTTGCGGCTTGACAGAACGGCTTTGCTGACTTCATCTAACCCAGTCAATGCAAAAGACCCCCAGCCATTGCGACTGCGTCCGCCCAGTGTGCCGTAGGCGTGCATCAGGCGCAGGGCATCCTCGATCAAGGCAGCCACGGATTGCGGGTAGGCCAGACTGAGTGTGGCGCTTTCGCCAGCCTGAATGGCGGCGTTGTCCTTTTTTTCTTTGTCTTCTTTTTGGGAAAATTGTGTTCCCCCACGTCCGTCTAGCGGACCATATCCAAGATACGCATGTGGCCCAACCATAAAATTAGCCTTTTGCGCTTCTCGGTGTCGAACCTTGCCCTGCTCCAAACCACCCCACGACTTGAGCTTTCCTGGGCTCCAGTCACTGAGCCTGATTCTTACAGCAGATTTGCGTGCCGCAATCTGCACACGATTGCCTGTTTCAGAGGCTTCGCAGTAGTCGTTTTCCAACCAAGCATGTCCCAACAGCCGCCCCTCCTCATGCCGCATAGCATCAACATCGACAGCAAACTTTTTATCTGCCGCATACGCCATACGCCAGTATTGACGCAGCAAAGCCTTGATAGGCGGAGTACGCCAGCGGCCACTTTGTGTGGCATCACCAAGAAATGCCGGGGTAAGAAACTCAAGAGTAAATTGGACGGTTTTCATGGGAAAGTTCATGCTCACAAATGCTTGTTGTAATGTTTAAAAAATAAAGTCAGCCTGTTAAAACACCATAGAAGCCAGAAAATCCGAAAAACAAATGCAGTTTTCAAGACCGATAAGCGTATATTTTCATCGCAATATCTTACTAAGCTTTTGCATAGAAACCCCTACATAAATCGAATCTGCCGTGCCAGCAATTGCAGGCGATACGCACGCTGGCGCCCTCGCCCTGTTTGCTCAGTCAAAACAAGTTCGCGTAAAGGCAGTAATCCGCTTTCACGCAAACTGCGTTTGAGTTTTGAGAGCTGTTCGCTGAATGTTGCAAAAATCGCTTCCTCGTCACGCAAGCGATTGACCACGGAGTCGGGTATGTGCATCTGTCCCAATGCAGACTCCAAATCATTGAGCACCTGCTTTTTCCAGTCTGGATCGTGCACATCCTTGATCGGTGCAACCAGTGCTGGAAGTTGCTTGAACGTGCGCCATGCCAATACAACAAGCAATGCGTACTGCATGGGCGGCAGCCGCAATGGCTGACCATTAATCAATACTGAATCCGCCTCTCGCTTGATAGTCAATTCAATGTGATCAAGGGCTGTATTGGCTGCTGCCACAGCCGCTGTATAACTGGCTTGCCCCTTACCTGCGAGCAATGGCTCAGGCAGCAAACGCCGCAAACGCACAAAGGGAATATCACCAAGCCAGACTTTGGCATCTTTGGCGTCTACTGGGTCTTCTCCCCGCACGCGCCCTACCAGCACCTGACTGCGCGGTGTGGGATAAAAAAACTCTGGCCGCCCTTCAAAAGGCGCAGACACCAGTACGTGCGAAAGCCGGTCTTGTGATCTTCCCCACAGGCTCATGGCGTACCCAAGGAAAAATCCCATGGTTTTACGCCCACCAGCTATGGATGCGTGTATTTCGCTTTCTGTATCCTGCGATATTTCACTTAAAAAATTCGCAATGCCATCAGCAGCACAATGGTTGTCTGCATCGTCCCGAATATCCTCCAAGGGCTGCCCTTGCGCATCGCGCAACACTACGATTTGCTGCACACCAAACTCAATAGCGGGCAAATGGTAGTCTTGGCACAGTCGCTTAAACCAGCCCGGCTCCTCGGAAAGCAACATGCGCCGTGCATTGTCAGCACCGCGCTGTGTTGTCAACAGATAAACAACATCGGGAATCCATGGTGCCTTTAATTGTGAGAGTGCATACAGCGTTTCCGTCACAATCTGGGGAGACAGACCTGTGACACAAACCAATACGCGCCTACGACGAGAAGTAATTGCTGATACAGACATGAGGGCAGTATAAGCAAGCAATAGTGGCGATAAAAATCTGGCAAGCTTGCCGGAATTTCTGTTGTAAACACCATGGACAAATTGCTAAGGATTGCTGAAGCTGCCAGAGTGTCAAGTTATGCCCTAACCTTGACTTTATTTGACAAACAAGCCATCAAGCAATAGCAACTTACGGTTGGCTAGTCTGCTCTTTCCTGCCCAGCTGCTTTGCGTTATCGCACTTTGCGTGCCAATTGCCGCCCGCCAACCACAGCCAGCACCTGAACAACCTGCGCCTGATCGTCCACCACATAAAGCACGTTGTGACCCAGCAAGCTGATGCGGCGTACACCCTCGCCGTACTGCGGTGCAGCCTCGTACAGACGCGGAAACTGTTCCAGCTTGTCTGTACTGGCAAGAATGCGGCTCGTAACGCTGCGCGCATCCCAAAGTGAGGCGTTTACTGCCAAATACTCAAATAATTCGCGCACGTCCTCAATCGCACTTGGCCGCCAATCGACCTCAAAGTGCATTGTGCAGCTCCTCGTAGCGTGCGTTGAGAAGCTGACGCACCTGATCGGTTGTCATGCCTGGACGTGTATCAGCGCGTGCAGCAGCAACCTTGTGTTTCACCCATTCATCGTAACGGGCACGCTCAAGCTCTTCGTCGGCTAAACGCTGCAACAACTCTACCTGCTCTGGCTTGTGTGCCTTGGCACGGATCTGCGGGAGACTCTCGGCCAGTTCACGCAGGAAGTTGGCGTTTTCATAATGCGTTGCAGTACTCACACTGGCACTCCTGGTTAAACATTCACACAAAACCGCAATGGGGCAAAGAAAAGGCTAAGCATAGATGGTTTGGCAGTGTCACATCTATTGCTTCTCAGGCTGATTATCTGTGATCTGATAACGATCGTCAAAAAGACATACAGCAAGCGTGCTTGAAGGTTTTCACAGTACTGTGCTGCTTGCAGTGCGCACTTTAGCCGTTCCTGTTCCTTTTGCAGCTATGCCCTGCGGCATGGCAGGCATCTTGTCTGGCAACAAAATCCAGTACATGCGCCTCCACCAGGGTGCTGACTGTATTTCTGCCACGTAGCGCTGCCACAGATCATGCTGTTGTCTGATGTGTGCGAGTTTTTGCTGGCATTGACGCGCAAAGGCCTGCTCACGACTGGCAAGATCTTCTGCATGCTGCACCAGACTTTGCTGCACCTCACTGAATTGCTGCGTATGCAGTCTGTGTCCGTCGGCGAGCACCTGCGTGAGCGCATCACGCTCCTTGCCCATCATTTGCGCTGTTTTTTTGACCATCACTGCAAATTCGTATTGCTGGCATTCCAACTGGCTTTGCAAGTACGAGACAGTTACCAAAGCATTCTGCAACGCCGTTGGCCACGCTTTCTGGAAGTCCTCTGCGCGCAGTGCTTCAAATGGTTGCGTCAGTACGTTCATGGTGACACTACGCGCGCAACAGGTAGCGACTCGAATACAGCCTTGGCGTTTTGAACTGCCGTGCAGGCCAGACTGTAAAGCACCATCTGCTGCCCAATCCGTAGCAATGCCTCTGCATCTCCTGCGTGCTCATGGCGCAGATTTTTGAAGTCGGGCTTGTCGGCAACGATATCAAAAATGGTTTGCTCCGAGCCTTTGGTCAGGTTGTACACATCATTGAAGAGCAAAGGCTGCCTTGCAAACACGATGCCCTGTCTGGTAACCGTATCGCGCAGATCGCCAAAATCACTGTCGTAGGTATCTTGACCTTGCGCATTACCTTCTCTCCTTGCTAGATTTACCAGAAAAACTCCCCACTAACCCCTTGCCCTTTGCACCGCGCAGTGTTTGACGCGGCTGAACCAACTGCATATATATATTGCTGAAGATCCGCTTTTCTTCTTGCTCAATTTGTTTGCGCAGAGCTGCCGCACCTTGAGAGCCAGATGAAGCTGGCAAGACTGCAGCGTCTGTATCTGCATCTGCATCTGACTGCGGCCTCTCCCACAGCCTGTTCTGTACAGGCTGTGTTGTTGCAGAGACCTGAACTACAGAATCCTGCGCCGCTGAAGCCGGCTCTATCGGCACCGCAATAGATCCAAGCTGTGCATTGCGCTGCTTTATCTTGCGCATGCGCCGCGTATGCCAGCCATGCAGTGCCTGTGGGCTGACCTCTACACCAAGCGTCAACAAATGCGCACAAACCATGCGGTAGCTCTGCCCTCGGGCATTGAGCAGCTCGAATATTTGCGCTTGAAATGGATTCAGTTTTGATGCCATAAACCAATGTATTCCATTAATGATGTTTTGCCGTTTATTTAAAGTGTCGCAAGTTTGTCAGTGCTTTGCGCTTCAAACGTCTGCTGTCACTTGCTAGCGCCTGCGTACTTGTCTCCACACAGAGCGTTAACAGATGTGTGCAAAACATGCGGCAGCTCTGCCCTCTGGCATTGAGCAGCTCGAAAATTTGCACTTGAAATGGATTCATACTTGATGTCATAATTCAATGTATCACATTAATAATGCATCGCAGTTTACACGCGATATTCAAGTGTCGCAAGTTTGTCAATGTTTTTGCTTGCCAAAAGTCTGCTGTCATAGTTTTATCAACACTTTGTCAACACTTTGCCGGCTTTTAGATGCAGTACGGGGTTGTCAACGCTTTATCAGCAGTTTGTCAACGCTGTGATTTGGGTAGAAAAGGGCTGTTTTAGCTGCTTGCAGGGAAGCAGACAAGGATTTTTCAGGTAGTGCGTATCTGTGTGGGGGAAGAGTCACCGCGAGACATATTTCGGGCAGACGGTTTTCAGATTGACGGGATACAGAGGAAGGAGAAACCATGACGGTGTCGTATCGCAAAGCTTCTATTGCAGGTGTTGCCTATTACCTGCACGATCTGGATGGAGAGCTTATTGAGGAGGGTGCCAATGCGGTGGCAAGGTGGTGGATTTGTGGCTCCGGGCATGCAGCAGTTCAAACGACTCTTGAGATACCCCGTGGGCGTTTGTTCTCAGGCAAGGATGCCGACGCATTTAGCCTTTTGGCGCAAGGCTTGCACCCGGGCTGTGCTTCGCGCAAGCTGGTACGCAATGCAGGCAGTAGCAAACGGGTACCAAAGCCAAGAGTCCACAGACCAATGGTATTTGTGAGCGGTTTCATCAGACAATACAAAACGAGTTCTATGCCAGTGCCTTCAGACGCAAGATTTATCACAGTCTGGAGCAGTTGCAGGCTGATGTGGATGATTGGGTTAAAGACTACAATTGTCAACGCACACACTCTGGCAAGCATTGCTTTGGCAAGACGCCCTGGCAAACGTTGCAGGAAAGCAAACATTTGGCACATGCAAAGCAGCTGGATCGGACAGAGCAGACAAAGCAAGCAGAAACCGCCATCGATTGATGGCTTGGTTGTCAGATCAAGTCTAGGTTAGGACACATCATTCGCGTTTAAGCAACGTCTTGCCGCTACGCCTGTCCAACATACGCTTTAAATTGCAGTTGCAGCTTGCCAATACCACGCAGCAATACGCTAATAAATCGCATGCTGCACTGCAAGCCTTCTCCGTACTTTCTCCGTACGAGCAATAAAAAAGCACTTGGCATTGCTGCCAAGTGCTTGATTTAATTGGTAGGCGCGATTGGACTCGAACCAACGACCCCCACCATGTCAAGGTGGTGCTCTAACCAGCTGAGCTACGCGCCTGAAAAATCAGAAGTGCGATTGTAGCAGGAAAAGTGCTCAAGCTGCGCTGTGCTTTGCGGTGTTTTTTCCTTTCTGCGTTTTAGCCCGCGCTTGTGCCTGTGCCTGTGCCTGTGCCTGTGCCTGTGCCTGTGCCTGTGCCTGTGCCTGTGC
>CAZUBE010000014.1:0-687 GCA_964618495.1 uncultured Allobrachymonas sp.
ATTTGCTCTTTAACGCCAACGTTGTAGTTGCCGCGGCCATCAAATGAACGGCCAGAGATACCACGGAAGTCACGAACACGAGGCAGAGCCACGGTTACGAAACGGTCCAGGAATTCGTACATTTGCACGCCGCGCAATGTAACCATGCAACCCAGAGGCTGTCCTTCGCGAATCTTGAAGCCAGCAATCGCTTTCTTGGCTTTGGTTACCACAGGGCGCTGACCAGCAATTTTAGACAGGTCGGCAACTGCGTTATCCATCACTTTTTTATCGGCAACTGCCTCACCTACACCCATATTCAGAGTGATTTTGGTGATGCGTGGCACTTGCATGGGCGATTTGTAGCCGAATTTTTCAATCAATGCAGGTGCAACTTTTTCGCGGTAGTGTTTTTGTAAACGTGCCATGATTATGCCGCTCCAATTTCTGAACCGCTGGATTTGTAGATGCGCACACGGCTGCCATCTGCCAGAGTCTTAATACCAACGCGATCAGCTTTACCTGTTGCTGCGTTGAAAATTGCAATGTTGGATTGGTGAATCGGCATCTCTTTGGTAATGATGCCGCCTTCTTCACCCTTCATGGGATTGGGCTTGACGTGTTTTTTGACCAGGTTGATGCCTTCAACGATTACATGCGAATCGTCTTTGCGCAGCACAACGGTACCACTTTTGCCCTTGTCGCGAC
>CAZUBE010000014.1:697-53498 GCA_964618495.1 uncultured Allobrachymonas sp.
TTTCTGATATCCTTTTCTTCTTTTCTTTTTAAAAACAATCACTTTGTCGCCTTTGCGAATCTTGTTCATGCCATCACTCCTGTTACAGCACTTCGGGCGCCAGCGACACAATCTTCATGAAGCGCTCGTTACGCAGTTCACGCGTAACAGGGCCAAAGATGCGTGTGCCAATAGGCTCGAGCTTGCTATTAAGCAATACGGCGGCGTTGCCGTCGAACTTGATCAGCGAACCATCGCCGCGGCGGATGCCTTTGGCGGTGCGTACAACTACTGCACTGTAAATCTCGCCTTTTTTGACGCGACCACGTGGAGCAGCTTCTTTTACGCTGACTTTAATAATGTCACCGACACTGGCGTAGCGACGCTTGGAACCGCCCAGCACTTTAATGCACAGGACAGACTTCGCGCCAGTGTTGTCGGCAACGTCTAACCGGGATTCTGTTTGGATCATTTTTTAACTTCCCAACTTGGACCTGAGAGTAGTAGCACTTTGCCACCACAAGCAAACCAGTCTTGGGCCCGTCACGGGTGCCACGAACCATTCGCGCCTCGTGCTTGGGCAGACATTACACCTCGGTTAAGAGGTGAAGCTTTGAATTATGGCATAAAAAGTTGCGTTTCGTCAAATACTGTCTGTTTTTTTCTTGCTTGTGCAGAAAAACAACTTTTTCTTGGTGCGTGCTAGCATTGTGCTGCTTTTGCTTCTTTGACTTTCTTATGCACACCTCCCCACCAAAAACCCCTCTTATTATTGCAACCCGACAAAGCCGCCTGGCATTGTGGCAGGCAGAACATGTTGGCAGTCTGTTACAAGCGCAAGGTCATGCAGTACAAATTCTGGGGCTGACTACTCAAGGCGATCTTATTTTAGACAAACCATTGAGCAAAGTTGGTGGCAAAGGGCTTTTTGTCAAAGAGCTTGAATTGGCTTTAGAGCAAGGTCGGGCTGATCTGGCGGTTCATTCGCTAAAAGATGTGCCTATGCATTTGCCTGATGGTTTTATGCTGGCTTGCGTTTTAGAGCGTGAGGATCCTCACGATGCCTGGGTGTCTTCCCTTTACGCTTGCCTTGAAGACTTGCCTCATGGCGCTGTGGTTGGCACTTCCAGCTTGCGCCGCACCGCTTTGCTAAAAGCGTTGCGACCCGATTTGCAGATTGCGCCTTTACGCGGCAATCTTGATACGCGTTTGCGTAGGCTGGATTCTGGGCTCTATGATGGGCTTGTACTTGCTGCTGCTGGGTTAAAACGTTTGGGCCTGCAAGATCGCATTCGCCAAGTGCTCGATACCAAATTGATGTTGCCTGCTGCTGGCCAAGGAGCGCTAGGTATTGAGATCCGCTCTGATCGCCCGGATTTACTGCCTTTGCTGCAATCTTTGGCGCACCAGCCAACCTGGCTGCGTGTAGCAGCAGAGCGTGCTGTAAGCCGTGCTTTAGGGGGAAGTTGCTCTGTGCCTTTAGCTGCCTATGCCACCTTTTCACAATCAAATGGCAGCATGCATTTACGCGCGGCTTGGGGACAAGAAAACGGGCAGCTTCTCCGCGCTCACAGTGATGCACACTGCACCACGCTGGATCAAGCACAAGCGCTCGGAACACAAGTGGCGCAGTCCTTGCTGCAACAAGGCGCAAAGCCCTGGAACACCGAGTGCTAGGAACTTACGCGCCATGTCTGCTTCAGTCATCATCACTCGCCCCTTGCCACAGGCACATCACTGTTGCTTGTATTTGCAGACCCATCTCGCCAATGCTTCTGTACTTGCTTTGCCCTTGATCGATATTGTTCCTTTGCAAAGCTCTTTGGCACGCGGCGGCTTCTCAGCTCTCTGGAGCAAGCTACACACGTACCATGCTGCCGTTTTCGTTAGCATTCCAGCGGTTGAGCATTTTTTTGCCTCGCAACCCAACTCCGCCACACAATGGAATGCGCTGGCATTACGCGCTTGGGCTCCTGGGCTTGGCACGCGCCAGGCCTTGCTTGATGCTGGAGTACACGCAGCACTGATTGACTGCCCGCCAACCGATGCTGCCCAGTTCGACTCTGAAACGCTTTGGCCTTTGGTCAAGCCGCAATTACAGCAATCAACAGCTGCACCAGCGCGCGTTTTACGCCTTCGTGGCACTGACAATGCTGCCTGCGTTACCGATACAGAGCGGGCAGACTCTGGCACCGGACGCGATTGGCTCAGCCGAACAATCGCACAAGTTGGTGGCGTTGTTGACAGTGTTGCCGTTTATCGCCGCCAGTTGCCTGTATGGGATAGCAGCCACTTGCAAACTGCGCAGCTACTGGCCAAGAAGCATGCAATCTGGGTCTTTAGCAGCTCTTTGACTCTGCAAAATCTGGCCACTCTTTTGCCCAGTCAGTCGTGGCATGCATCCATCGCCATTACTACCCACCCGCGCATTGCCGAAAAAGCGCATTCGCTAGGCTTTGGGCATGTTGCAATAAGCCGACCTACATTGCCTGAAATCGTACAGTCGATACAATCCTGCATATGACTACTGTGCCCGATAACAGCGCCACCAACATAACGCCCGAGCAGCCTTTGCACGCCGAAGCCCTGCTACCTGCCGGCAAGTTCTCCCTGCCTGCTCGCATTGCTGTGCTTGCAGCCTTGTTGCTTGCTTGCGCTTCTGCGGCTTATGTGTTTTATTTGCAACAACGTATCAGCCAATTGCAACAACAAATGGCGCAAAACATTGCCCTGCTTGGTGGCCAGACTCGTGACTTGGGTGTGCAATACCGCACCAGCAATGAGCAAGCCATGCAAACGCAGGCCAAAATGCTTCAGATCGAAAATCGCATCGCCGATTTGGATGCTCAGCGCGTACGCACCGATACAGCACTGCAAACACTGGTCAGCGCCAGTGAAACCGCTCTGCTGACTGAACTGCGCGCATCTCTTCAATCAGGACAGCAACAGGCGCAACTCTCAGGCAGCGCGCTGCCATTGCTGGCTGCTTTAGCAGATGCAGACAAGCGTTTGGCCACTGCGCACCAACCCCGACTTGCAGCCTTGCGGCATGCCATTGCACAAGACATGGCGCGCTTTAAAAATGTGCCTCTATCTGATATTCCTCAGCTGACCAACAAACTCGACGGCATGTTACAACGACTTGACAGCCTGCCACTACAAGGCAGCCAGCGTCCCATCCTAAACACTCCAAACGCAGCCAAACGACAAATAGCCAGTACTGCCAATACTTCACGCTGGTTACGGTTATGGCAGGATATACGCGATGGCGTTACAGATCTGGTTCGTGTGCGCACCATCGAAAATACCGAAGCTGCCATGCTTGCACCTGAGCAAGCCTTGTATGTGCGCGAACACCTGCGCATGCGCCTGCTCGGCGCACGCCTTTCGCTGTTGGCTCGCCAATCCGATCTTGCGCAACGGGATCTTGATGCCGCACAATCCCTGCTGGGCAGGTATTTTGACAATGATGCACCTTTGGTTAAGTCCAGCCTTAACACGCTTGTCGAGATAAAAAACCTCAGCCAGAAAAATACTCTGCCCCCTATCACTGACACACTTTCCGCGTTGGCAGCAGTCAGCGCTGCAGGCAAATAACCATGCGCGCGCTTTTCTGGCTTCTTTTGCTTTTTGCTTTGGCTGTAACTCTGGCATTGCTGACTGGCAACAACCAAGTCATGCTAACCATGTACTGGCCGCCCAACACGGCCATAGATTTTTCACTCAACTTTGCGCTGGCAGCTTTAATTTCTGTATTTGCCATCATACTGGTGCTAATGCGCTCTGCCAGCGCACTGCGCAAGCTGCCACAAAAAGCGCGGCGCTGGCGCATCCTGCAACGTGAACGCGCCATGCATACCCATATGCTTGATGCTCTTTCGCACTATCTTGCTGGTCGCTTTGCCCGTGCTCGCAAATCGGCTCAACAGGCATTGCAGCATGAAGCCGAACTTTATGACACGGCTTGCGAGCATGCCGAACCCGCAGACACCCCCCTGCCCTACCGCCAGCAGCTTCGCACTCAGGCCTATTTCATCATTGCGCAAAGCAGCCACTCCTTGCAAGACGTACCCGCTCGTGACCAAGCCTTGCAAGTTGCACAGCAAGAAGCCAAAACCATTCGCGGAGAAACAGCACAAGAAACCCGAGACGGATTGCACCTACGTGCTGCCAGCTGGCTGCTTGATGACCACGCGCCCCTGCAGGCCTTGCAACAACTCAGTGCACTGCCGCAAGGCGCCAGTCGACGCATCCAGGCGCTGCGCATCAAACTCAAAGCGACACGCAAACTGGGACAAACCAAGCTCGCCTTGGAGACTGGGCGCACGTTGGTACGGCACAAGGCTTTTTCTGAAGGTGCAGGCAAAGTCCTGATGGCTAGACTTGCCAGTGACATGATTGCTTCTGCCAATGACCCCCAGCAACTCGAAACCTTCTGGAAAAAACTCGATAAAACCGAACGCGCCCAGCCAGAGGTTGCTCTCCAGGCAGCACTGCGCATGATTGAGCTCCAGGGCAACATTGAGCAAGCTCGTATTTGGCTGCTACCAGTATGGGAACGTTTTGCAAAGCAACCTGAGGATTTACCTCAGAAGCAGCGCAGCCAGCTGATCAGCGCCCTACAGAACAGTGCTGATGTTATCGATAACAACTGGCTACAACGTATCGAAGCTGCACATTTACGCATGCCCCATTATGCTGACCTGCAATACCTCATGGGCATGGTCTGTCTGCAGCGCCAACTTTGGGGCAAAGCCCAGCAACTGCTCACGCAATCTACAAAAGGCCTGCAAGACGATCCCACTCTTTTACGCAATGCGTGGCGCGCCTTGGCGCTGATTGCAGAATCGCGTCAGGATAGTGAGCAAGCAACCGCTGCATGGAAACAAGCTGCTCTGGTTGATTAACAGCAGCACGTCGACTGCTCTAGCACCCCTGAAAGCAACAAAAAAGGGCGTCACCATAACCCGTGACGCCCTTTTTCAATTCAGGAACAAGAATCTTAATGCTCGCCCAGATACGCTTGGCGAATGCGATCATCGGCCAGCAAATCTTTGCCGCTGCCAGAAAAACTGATCGTGCCTGTTTCCATAACATAACCCACATCAGCTACGTCCAGCGCAGCTTTAGCGTTTTGCTCGACCAATAGAACCGTGACCCCTTCCGAATTGATTTTTCGGATGATGTCAAAAATCATACCCACAATGATAGGAGCCAGCCCGAGCGAAGGCTCATCCATCATCAGCACTTCAGGTTTGGTCATCAATGCACGTCCAACAGCCAGCATTTGCTGCTCGCCACCTGAAAGCGTGCCAGCCTTTTGTTTATAACGCTCTTTCAAGCGTGGAAAAAGGCCAAACACATGCTCCAGATCGGCCTGAACTTCAGCTTTATCATTGCGTGAATAAGCACCCAAAATCAGATTTTCATCTACATTCAGATTAGGAAAAACACGCCGCCCCTCAGGTACCAACACCACACCTGATTTGACGATATTTCTGGTTTTAACGCCCAGCATCTCGCGCCCGTTCCAGCTTACCGACCCTCCGTCAGCCTTGACCAAACCAACGATGGAATTGAGCGTAGTGCTTTTACCGGCACCATTGGCGCCAATCAGGGTAACGATTTTTCCAGCAGGTACGTCAAAGCTGATCCCACGCAAGGCGTGAATACCGCCGTAGTGTACTGAAAGATTTTTAATTGATAACATTATTCCATCCCCAGATAGGCCTCGATCACCTTGGGATCGTTCTGGATCTCTTCCGGTGTACCTTGTGCAATGGTCACACCATAGTCCAACACATATAAACGTTGGCAAACACCCATAACCAGTTGCATATGGTGCTCAATCAACACGATCGTGAGATCAAACTTGTCACGAATCCTGAAAATAAACTCCATCAGCTCAGCCGATTCCTGTGGGTTCATGCCTGCTGCAGGCTCATCCAGAAAGAGCAATTTGGGCTCAGTGGCCAGCGCACGCGCTATCTCCAGACGGCGCTGTTTACCATAGGGCAAGCTGGTCGATTTGTCATTGGCATGTTTTAAAAGATCGACTTCAGCCAGCAGCGCCTCTGCGCGCTCGTGAACTTGTCTTTCCTTTTTCATGTATGACGGCAGGCGCAATGTTGCCTCAACAATATTGGTGCCCATACGCATATGCTGGGCAACCAGCACGTTCTCCAGCACACTCATATCCTTAAACAAGCGGATATTCTGGAAAGTACGCGCCACACCAAGACGGGTAATATTGAATGGCTTCATGCCAGTAATATCTTTACCAGCAAATTCAATGCGGCCATTCGTTGGCGTATAAACACCCGTAATCAGGTTGAATGAAGTGGTTTTACCAGCTCCGTTGGGGCCAATCAAACCAATAATTTCACCTTCATTAACACTGATATTCAGGTCTGTTACAGCCGACAAGCCACCAAATTTTTTATTGACATTCGTCGTTTGCAGTAAGGGAGCCATTATTTAGCCTCCTTAGCAGTGTTTGCCGTCTGTTTCTTGCCCCATAAACGGGATAAAGATTGCCAGCTAAACTCCGACGTCCCCATCAAGCCCTGCTGACGATAAATAACCACTACCATCAACAATACCGAAAAGAACACCATACGCAAGCCTGGCGTACCTGCGGTCGACATAAAGCCAAGATTCAATGGCCCATCAAGGAAACGCAAGGCTTCCATTGATACAGTAACCACAATGGCAGAAATAACCGATCCGGTAATGGAACCTACACCGCCCAGAACAACGATCAGCAAAATATCGAATGTTTTCAGAAAAATAAACTGCTTTGGGTCAATGGTTGTCAGGTGGTGAGCAAGCAAACCACCAGCAATGCCGGCCAAACCACTAGAAATAGCGAATGACAACACCTTCATGCCAAATACATCAATACCCATGGCTTCTGCAGCAATTTCATTGTCGCGAATGGCCTTGAATGCCCGCCCATAACTGGAGCGAATCAACAGCACCATAAAGACAATAACCGCAACAGCCAGCCCCCACGCCCACCACATGTTTGTAAACCTTGGCAAACCTTTCAAGCCCAAAGAGCCATTGGTTACGGACTGTGCATTGGTCAGGATGACACGGATGATCTCGGAGAAACCCAGAGTCGCAATGGCCAGATAATCGTCACGCAAGCGCAAAGCAACCACACCCAAAACCCAGCCCAAAAAGCATGCGAAAACGCCGCTCAGAATCAATGCCGGAACAAAAGGCAAATGTACATTGGCCAGCCAGGGCGCTATGGGCTGCAAAACGTAGTTGATCTCTTTTTGCATGGACGACATGGTCAAGACAGCGCAGGTGTACGCACCTATCGCCATAAAACCCGCATGCCCCAGGCTGAACAAACCTGTAAAGCCATTGATCAAATTCAATGACAAAGCCAAAATGATATTGATGGCGCAGAGTTTGAAGATCTGCATGGCAAAACTATCAAAAGTGTTGTCAAAAACCACCAGCAATATCGCGCCACACACCAACGCACCAAGCGTGAGCATATTGTTGCGGCGTGCAAAATTATTATTAGACAAGGAGTTCATTAAACCTTCTCCCTTTGGTTTTTACCCAGCAAACCTGTCGGCTTAACCAAAAGCACAACAATCAGCAAGACAAAAGCAAAAGCATCTTTATATCCAGTCAGCTCTGGCAGGAAAGCGATTGTCAGCAACTCGATAATGCCCAGCAGCAAGCCGCCCAGCACTGCACCTGCAACGCTGCCTATGCCTCCAATAACGGCAGCAATAAAACACTTCAAGCCAGGCATGATGCCCATCAGTGGCTCAAGGCGCGGATATTTAAGCGCCCACATAATGCCGCCCACTGCCGCCAGGGCACTGCCAATTGCAAAGGTAATTGATATCACTCTATTGACATCAATCGCCATTAATCGAGCTGCATCCACGTCGGTCGATACCGCGCGCATGGCCATACCGGTCTTGGTGCGATAAATCACCCACAACAGTACGCTCAAGATAAGAATGGTCACTGCAGGAATAATCGCGCTGACTGCAGCAACGTGCACACCACCCCAAACAAATTGGGCAGCAAAAAATTCGGGCACTGGAAACGCCTTTGGACGTGCATCAAACAGCACAATTGCGAGGTTTTCTATCAAGAAAGAAGCGCCAATCGCACTGATCATGACTGAAATACGTGGAGAGTCACGCAGAGGACGGTAGGCAACACGCTCCAGCCCCATGCCAAAAAGCATCGTCAAGCCGATGGATACCGCTGCTGCAACCCACCACGGCATCATGAATGTGGTTACCGCATAAAAAGCAAGATACCCGCCGATCATGACAATGTCGCCATGCGCAAAATTAATCAGCCGCAAAATGCCATAGACCATAGTGTAGCCAATGGCGATCAACGCATAAAGACTGCCCAAAGACAGAGCGTTGACGAACTGTTGCATAAAAGTTTGAAAATCCATGAAATTTCCTCTGGGAATGCCGCTGTTCCGATCCTCATTTCAGGACTCAAGAATCACCCAATAAGGCTTCTGTTTTTAAAAACAGACCCTCTACCCTGCCATCTACAGCAGATAACACGAGTTTCCTGACTGGCAATCGCTCCTATCATTTCAACCCGCGCGGAAAAAAAATAAAAACCAAACGTGCTGTTGCAGCGCTAACCACAACAGCACGCTGGCTTCTTGATCAGGAATCAGCTCGCCAAATATTTTTCAATCAAGGCGTAACAGTAGACAGGAAAACGAATTTACCGCCTTTAACTGTCTTGAAAATCGCAGGCTTTTCAGCGTCGCGATCGGCATTGATCGTGATCACACCTGCTGAACCCTCAAACCCTTTGGTTTGTGCCAGCGCGTCACGAATTTTCTGTGGCTCGGCAGAGTTAGCACGCGTAATAGCATCAAGCACTACGTTGTATGCATCATAACCAAGTGCAGCAACAGCGGCAGGCTCTTTCTTATGCTCATCGCGATAAGCTTTCAGGAAGGTTTCAGAAGTTTTATTAATTGGCACGTCGTTGGCAAAGAATGTAGAAATCACTGCACCCTCAACCGCTTCACCGCCCACTTCCAAAAATGCGCTGTAGTCCCAGGTATCGCCGCCAATAAATGGTACCTTCATGCCCAACGCACGTGCCTGTTTGATAATCAATGCAGACTCAGTGTAGTTACCAGGCGCAAAGATCACATCAGGATTGAACTGCTTGATGTTGGTCAATTGCGCTGTAAAGTCTTGGTCGCCTGTGTTGTAGTCTGCTGTTGCAACAACAGCTTTTTCGTCACCTGTCAGTTTAGTAAAGTGGTCTACAAAGAACTTGGCCAAGCCCACAGAGTAATCGTTAGAAACCTCACGAATAATGGCAACTTTCTTGGCTTTCAGTGTATTGAAGGCATAAGTTGCACCCACCGTCCCCTGGAAAGGATCCAGAAAACAAACACGGAAATAATAGTCATTTCCTTTGGTTACGTTCGGGTTAGTGGCCGATATAGCCACAGCAGGAATTTTTGCCTCGGCAAAAATGGGGCCGCCAGACATGGACAACGAACTACCCCATGATCCCAGTACAGCATTGACTTTTTCTTTTTGTGCCAGCACGGTTGCTGCATTGGCTGCTTCAACCTTGTCAGACTTGTTGTCAACCACAATCAGCTCAACTTTTTTACCCAAGACGGTAGGTGCTAGCTTGTGCGCCAATTTGATGCCTTCAAGCTCGTCTACACCGCCAGCACTGTTAGCGCCAGTCAAAGGCTCAAATACGCCAATTTTGATGACATCTGATGCAGCAGCAGGTGCCTCTGCTTTTTTCTCACCTTCAGCTGGCGCTTGTTTGGAGCAGCCTACCAAAGCTGCACTTGCCGCCAACAATGCGGCAATGGTTAACGTGGAAAAAGTCCGGTTCTTCATAAAGCTTCCTTACAAGGGTGATTTCAGGGGTTACATTCAAAACTGCTCTTGAAATTTGCCCCAACTACCATGGGCAAACTCCGGATTTCAAAAAACTGTCGGTGCTGCATTTTACTGTGCATTTTGTTACTTCCAAGCCCGATTCATGCACGTGTCATATTACAAGCGCATTTTTTTTACCTGTCAAGCGGGGTTGCCCTGCATTTTCAGAATATTTCATACGGGTTTACTTGGAGAGCCAAATCGTTCTGCACTTGAAACTGCCACAAACCTCACTGCTGTACAGGCTCGGCGACGATAGGGTGGTTGCGACAAACGATAGCCAATCAACACCAGATACGAACACCGCAATCAAGGCTCTACAACCGAGTGGTAAACGAATTTGCCTCCTTTGACTGTTTTAAAAAAAGCAGGTTTTTCTGCGTCTCCATTTGCATTGAACGTAATCGTGCCAGCAGCACCTTCAAAGCCTTTGGTTTGCGCCAGTGCATCGCGAATTTTTTGGGGTTCGGCAGAGTTGGCTCGCGTAATGGCATCAAGCGCAAGGTTGTAGGCATCAAAGCCAAGTACTGCAACGGCAACAGGTTCTTTCTGGTACTCCTTGCGAAATGCCTTCAGGAAAGCATCTGAGGTTTTGTTGATGGGTGCATCGTTAGCAAAGAAAGTAGAGAACACTGCTCCTTCAACCGCCTCGGCGCCTTCCTTCAGAAAGGCGGCAGTGTCCCAAGAGTCACCTCCAACAAAAGGCACATTGATATCCAAGGCACGTGCCTGTCTGATAAGCAAGGCTGATTCGGTATAGTTGCCTGCTATAAAAATAGCATCGGGATTTAGCTGCTTGATAACACTCAATTGCTTAACAAACTCCCGATCGCCTGAGTTGTAATCGACTGCAGCCACAATGGCTTTTTCGTCACCTGCCAGCTTGGTGAAATGATTGACAAAAAATCTGCTCAGTCCCACCGCATAATCGCTGGATACCTCGCGGATGATGGCGACCTTTTTAGCCTTCAATGTATTGAAAACGTAGGCGGCTCCAACCGCGCCCTGGAAAGAATCTACAAAGCAAACACGAAAATAGTAATCATTGCCTTTAGTTAGACTCGGATTGGTTGCCGACATGGCTATTGCTGGTGTTTTGTATTCTGCAAAAATAGATCCTCCAGACATGGACAAAGAACTGCCCCATGAGCCAAGTACGACATTGACTTTTTTTCCTTGCACCAATGTGGCTGCAACATTAGCTGCTTCAAGCTGCTCAGACTTGTTGTCAGCGATGACCAATTCGATTTTTCTACCCAGCACAGTTGGCGTAAGCTTGTGCGCCAGCTTGATACCAGCCAGTTCATCTGCACCGCCTGCCGCATTGGCACCAGTCAAAGGTTCAAAAACACCAATTTTGATAACGTCGGCAGCTGGCGTTTCAGTTTCTGGCGCTTCTACACTGCCTGTGCTCTTGGTGCACCCGACCAAAACAGAGCTTACTGCAAGCAAAGTAACAATGGTTAACTTGGAAAAATCCCGGATTGTCATCACGCCTCCCTTGTAGAAGTGTTTTTATAGGTCAGAAAAAACTGCGCCCGAGTCTTGCCCGACACGCTTGCGAGCAAACTCCTTTATTTTTTGCTGGTCACCTTTACCATTCTACTGCGCCTTATCTGGCAGCCAATTACATGTCAATTACAGCGCCTGCATACGTCTCGCCAGTCCGATTGAACCTGTCAAGCAACGGCCTTGACTGGCTGTCTTACTCGATGGCAGAGCGCTCCATGGCTTTGGCTATGCCGCGCAAAATGTGGATTTCTTCTTCGCGCAATTCGGCGCGGTTAAAGAGTTGTTGCAGGCGCGGCATGAGTTTTTTGGGGGCGCTGGGGTCGAGGTAGCCCAGGGCGATGAGGGCTTGCTCCCAGTGCGCGAGCATGGCTTGTACTTGGGCGGCATCGGCGCGTGGCGTGCTGCTGGCGGCGGCTGTGGGTTTTACGCTGTAGCCGCCTAGTGCCTGGCGCCAGTCGTAGGCGAGCACTTGCGCTGCGGCGGCTATGTTGAGTGAGCCGTAAGCGGGATTTACGGGTATCGACAGGCAGGCATGGCAGCGGTAAACGTCGGCGTTGCCCATGCCGTAACGCTCGCTGCCAAAGACCAGCCCTACGCTGCGCAGGGGCGCTTCGTGTGTGTGGGCGGCGGCAAGCTGCGCAAAGTGTGCGCGCGGCGCTACGGTGGGCGGGCCAAAGTCGCGCGCAGTCATGGCGGTGGCGCACAGGTGCTCTATGCCTTCTACTGCCTCTTGCCAGCTTTGCACAATGCGCGCTTTGGCCAGTACGTCTGTTGCGCCGCTGGCGCGTTCTATGGCTTCGGGGCGTTGCAATACGTCTGCCCAGCGCGGCTGCACCAAAACCATGTCATCAAAGCCCATGACTTTCATGGCGCGGGCGATGGCACCTACGTTGCCTGCGTGGCTGGTGTTGAGAAGGATAAAGCGGGTGTGCATGGCTGTAGTTGTTGCGTTGGCTGTGTTTACTGCGTTTGCAGTGTTTGCTGCGGGCGGTTGCGTGTTGTTGTGGGTTGCGGCGGGTTTCATGCTGGCTATTGTCGTAGCAAGTCCTGCGGCTTTTTGGCGGAAATATTTAGCTGGCACAATAATCTGTTCTTGCATCTCACGTTTTTACCTGCCAGGAGTGCTTATGTCTTTCTCTTCTTCCAATGCCCGTTGCTTCTTTTTGCGCTATGCCGCGCCTGCTGCGGCTGCTTTGTTACTGGCTGGCTGCAATACGGTTGCGCCACCTGCAACCACCACGGCTACTGTTGCCAGCCGTGCGCCTGTGCATGAATCGAGCGTGTATAGCGACGGCTCGCCCGTTGCCCGCCCTGCCACCACACCTATTGCCCCCGCCACGCCCGCTGCTATACATGCTGCCGCGCCTACTGCGGCAGGTGCGCTGAATTTGCAGGCAGGAACATTCTCTAGCCAAACCAGCGCAGAAAACGTCGCTGATGGCATCCGCAAACAGCTTCCTGCTATGGCGCATAGCGTCAAAGTTGAGCCGCGTGGTGCTAACTTTCGCGTGCTGATTGGCCCATTTGCCAGCGATGCAGATCGCAGTCAGGCAGCCACACAAATTCGCAGTGCCACGGGCAACGAAGTTGTAAACGCAGCACCCTGACTGCCCTTTTTACGCCCCTTCAGTCGCCGCTGGGCACAAGAAGCATGCGCACGACAACTGCAACAGCCACCAACAGCGCCTTGCCCCGCCGCGTAGCGCATCTGGATATGGATGCGTTCTTTGCCTCGGTTGAGCTGCTGCGCTACCCGCAGTTGCGCGGCTTGCCGCTGGTTATTGGCGGCAGGCCTGACTCCACCGACAAGGCATTGGCGCAACGCTACAGCGGGCGGCTGGCCGATATTCCGCCTGAAGCCTTTGCTCGGCTGGCAGGCTACACGGGGCGGGGCGTAATTACCACCGCCACTTATGCGGCGCGCGCTTTTGGCGTAGGCTCGGCCATGGGGCTGATGAAAGCGGCGCGACTATGCCCGCAAGCCATTTTGCTACCCGTTGATATGGAGCGTTACCGCGACTACTCGCGCCGCTTCAAGGCGGTAATTACAGAAGTTGCGCCCGTCATGGAAAACCGTGGCATTGACGAGGTCTATATCGACTTTACCCTCGTCCCAGGAGGCCAGCGGCAAAACGGCAAAGCACTGGCGGGCCTGTTGCAGCAGGCGATTTTTACCGCCACCGGGCTGACCTGCTCCATTGGCGTAGCGCCAAATAAGCTGCTGGCCAAGCTCGCCAGCGAATTTAACAAGCCCAACGGCATCAGCATTGTGCAGCCCGAAGATGTGCAAACACTGGTCTGGCCACTGC
The DNA here is from genome assembly GCA_964618495.1 of uncultured Allobrachymonas sp. Taxonomy (GTDB): domain Bacteria; phylum Pseudomonadota; class Gammaproteobacteria; order Burkholderiales; family Burkholderiaceae_C; genus Brachymonas. The sequence goes on from CAZUBE010000014.1 coordinate 14,433, forward strand.
CCTGCCGCAAACTCAACGGCATAGGCCCAAAAACCGATGCCAAGCTGGCAGCCAGCGGCATCCACACCTTGGGCGAGCTGGCAGCATGCGACCACTTTTGGCTGATGGAAACCTTTGGCAAAAGCTACGGCACATGGCTGCATCAAGCCGCGTGGGGGCGCGATGACAGCCCTGTTGTCACCCACAGCGAGCCCGTGAGCATCAGCCGCGAAACCACCTTTGCCCGCGACCTGCACGCCGCGCACGACCGCGCCGAACTCGGGCACATCTTCACCCAGCTTTGCCAGCGCGTAGCTGCCGACCTGCAAAGCAAAGGCTACGCGGGCAAAACCATTGGCATCAAACTGCGCTATGCCGACTTCAAAACCGCCACCCGCGACCAAACCATAGAGCACCCCATCAGCGACGCCGCCAGCCTGCGCCACATAGCTGGGCAATGCCTCAAGCGCGTAGATTTGAGCCGCCACCTGCGTTTGCTGGGCGTACGCGCCAGCCAGCTGGTATCAATTTCAACATTACAAACCACAGTCACCCAAACTCAAGCCGAGCCCGACTTGTTCGATGCTGACCCACCTTGAGCGCACCCGTTTGCTTTGTCCAGATACACAATGAATACCGAGCAGCGCCAAACTATTGCATTTAGGAAGCCAAAAAAAACAGCCCAACTTCCTTGCACTGACTAAAGTAGCGCACAATCTGTAATCTTTCTCGCTAGGCGTAAGGATTTAAACAACATTAATACTGCTTTTGCGCCTCGGCTGTAACAACGATAATTAGCCCATGTCTGCTGCTTTTAACCGTACGCCCTTGTGGCGATCTATTGCCCCCATGTTTCGCGGCTTTGATGGCCCGCTGGCATTCTCTGTGCTAGTGCTGATGGTCATTGGGCTCACAGCCATGTATTCGGCAGCTTTTGCATTTGGCGTGCGTTTTAATGACCATTTGCGCAATATGCTTTTAGCTGCAGCCATCATGTTTATCGTGGCACAGATACCGCCACAAAAACTGATGGCGACTGCTATTCCTGTCTATGCTCTGGGCGTAAGCCTGCTCCTTGGGGTAGCACTTTTTGGCATCACCAAAAAAGGCGCTACGCGATGGATCAATGTGGGCATTGTCATTCAGCCCAGCGAATTTTTAAAAATTGCCATGCCGCTGCTACTGGCATGGTGGTTTCAAAAACGATCCGAGCACAGGTTGCGCCCGATGGATTATGCAATTGCATTTGCATTACTCGCTGTACCCGTGGCACTGATCATGAAGCAGCCTGATCTGGGTACTGCGCTACTGGTGCTAATGGCTGGCGTATCAGTCATCTTTTTTGCGGGCTTAAGCTGGAAACTGGTACTACCACCGATGTTACTGGGCGCTGTTGCAATTGGCCTGCTCATTATTTTTGAGCCACAGATGTGCGCCGAAGGGGTACGCTGGCCAATTTTGCGCGAATACCAGCAACAACGCGTCTGCACCCTGCTTAACCCTATGCGCGACCCACTAGGCAAAGGCTTTCACATCCTGCAAGGCATGATTGCCATTGGCTCGGGCGGCTTGTGGGGCAAAGGTTTCATGCGTGGTACGCAAACACATCTTGAGTTTATTCCAGAGCGTACTACCGACTTTATTTTTGCCGCTTTCGCCGAAGAATTCGGCCTGCTGGGAAACGTTGTGCTGCTACTCACATTTCTTTTCCTCATTTACCGCATTCTGTGGATTGCTGCACATGCGCGCGGCCTGTTTGAGCGACTGCTGGCTGCTTCTATTGGCATGACATTTTTCACCTATGCTTTCGTCAATATGGGCATGGTCAGTGGCATTTTGCCCGTTGTGGGCGTGCCCCTGCCCTTTATCAGCTATGGTGGTACCGCCATGATTACGCTGGGCTTGGCTCTGGGTATGGTCTTTTCTATCGGACGCTATACCCATCTGCAAACTGGTTCGGGCAGACTTTAAAAAGCAGGCTGCTACATAGCAGCCTGAAAGCCCTTAATCATTTTGTAGAAATAACACAATGCCACAATAGGCCTGCAAAACCCCTGTCTTCAACCACCAAGGAGTCACCATGTCTGACATAAAAACCATCGTCGTCTACCACTCTGGCTATGGCCACACCCAGCGCATGGCGCAAGCCGTGGCCTCTGGCGCACAAGCACAACTGCTGGCCATTGACGAGCAAGGCAACCTGCCCGAAGGCGGCTGGGAGCAGCTTGATGCGGCTGATGCCATCATCTTTGGCACCCCCACTTACATGGGCGGCCCGAGCTGGCAATTCAAAAAATTTGCCGACGCCAGCTCTAAAGCTTGGTTTGCTGGCCTGTGGCGCGACAAGGTATTTGGCGGCTTTACCAACAGCGCCAGCCTCAATGGCGATAAACAAGTCACTCTTATCTCTTTAAGTACTCTGGCTTGCCAGCACGGTGGTATCTGGGTCAGTCTGGGGCTGCCACCAGCCAGCACCAAAGCCGCCAGCCGCGCCGACATCAACAACCTCGGCGGCTCTGTAGGCGCTCTAGGCCAAACACCATCAGATGCAGGCGTAGATGAAATGCTGCAAGGAGACCTCGACACCGCCCAGCGTTACGGCCAGCGCATTGCTGATATGGCACGCCGCCTGCGTAAAGCGTAAAAACCCACGCACACCATAAGCAAAACGGACTGCCTTGCCAGTCCGTTTGCTTTTCATCTGCCCGCAGCAGCCCAAAAACCGCTAAAGCATGCGCTCACGCTGCACCAGCGCCGCAAACGGCTCGCGCTCGCCAATCAAATGCACCTGCCCATCGGCCACCAGCACTTCTGCCGCGCGTGCTCGGCTGTTGTAATTGCTTGCCATGCTCATACAGTAAGCACCTGCTGACATCACCGCCAGCAAATCGCCCTGCTGCACGCTCAAACGGCGCTCGTTGCCCAGCCAATCACCACTCTCGCACACGGGCCCCACCACATCGTAAGTGCTTGCTTGCGCTGCGGCGCTTTGTTCAAGCGGCACAATCTGGTGGTAGGCCTGATACATGGCGGGGCGGGGCAAATCATTCATGGCGGCATCCACAATGCAAAAGTTCTTGCTCTGCCCGTGTTTGAGATACAGCACCTCAGTCACACAAATCCCCGCATTGCCCACCAGCGAGCGCCCAGGCTCGACCACCAACTGGCGCTGCCCCATGCCACGCGCATCCAGCAGCGCCAGTATTTGCTGGCACAGCGCATCCGCTGCTGGTGGTGTTTCGCCGTTATAGGCAATGCCCAAGCCACCACCAAAATCAATATGCGGCAAGGCAATGCCAGCGGCCTCCACAAGCTCCACCAAATCAAGCAAACGCTCGGCAGCATCCAGATATGGCGCAATCTCGGTAATTTGTGAACCAATATGGCAATCAATCCCCACCACGCGCAAGCCCGCCAAAGCCGCCGCCTGCTGGTAAGCCGCCAATGCCTCGGTATGCGGTATGCCAAACTTGTTGCCCGTTAAACCCGTTGAAATATAAGGATGGGTTTTGGCATCCACATCTGGATTAACGCGAATGCTCACAGGTGCAACGCACCCCAGCTCCAGCGCCACCGCATTGAGCGTATGCAACTCGGGCACGCTCTCCACATTAAAGCAGCCAATACCCGCTTGCAACGCCAGCCGCATCTCGGCGCGGGTCTTGCCCACACCAGAGAAAATGATTTTTTCAGCGCTGGCACCCGCATGCAAAGCGCGTTGTATCTCACCGCCAGAAACCGTATCAAAGCCGCACCCCGCACGTGCAAAAGTCTGCAACACCGCCAGCGAAGAGTTGGCCTTAACCGCATAACAAATCAACGCCTTGCGCCCTGCCAAGCCGCGCTGGTACGCTGCCAGCGCGGCCAGCATGGCAGCCTGCGAATACACAAACAACGGCGTGCCATATTGCTGCGCCAAATCACGCAAAGGCAAACCATCAACGCACAAAGCATTGTGCTGGTAAGAGAAAAAAGGAGAGCCAGACAAAGGCATGGATAAATTTCCGCTTAAAAACTTCAAAAGCGCACACGCAGACCAAGCCCGCATATGCAGTACGGCAACACCGTAACATGGCCAAACAGCCATGCAAATTAAAAACGCTACTACTGCGGCAAAAACTGGCTCGCTGGAGCCGCAGACGACGCAGTTGCCTTGGGTGCCGTGGCCGTACCGTCAGAAACAGACTTGCGCGGCAAAGGCAAAAGCGTTTGCGGCAACGTAGCACGCCCAGCTGCTTCAGGTACAGCAGGCAAATACAAAGCCCCTTTTTGCCCACATGCCACCAGCAGTAGCCCCAGCACAATGCAGGCACTGCCCTTTACAATGGTTTGAATTTTGAACATGGTGAAATTGTAATGACAGACTTGGAATATCTGAATGCTGCCGAGGCCGCTCTACGAAAAATAGAAACCACCTGCGACCGCATCAACGACCAGACAGACGCCGATATTGACACACAACGCAATGGCGGTGTGCTTACGCTGGCATTTGCCAACGGCAGCCAAATTGTGATTAATCTGCAAAAACCATTGCAAGAAATCTGGCTGGCAGCCAAAGTGGGTGGCTTTCACTATCGCTTCAACGGCGAACACTGGATTGATACCAAAGGAGAAGGCGAGCTTTTTTCGCGTCTTAGCCAATATGCCAGCGAGCAGTCTGGTGAAAAAATCGTTTTTTAACACGCACTTTGTTAGCAGCAAAAAAAACACTTCACCTGTTATTTGCTCCTGCTCTCACCAATAGCAACTAAAGCGAGCCAAACACGACCGTCTCCCTGCCAGTGGTATATGATGGACATTTCTGTCAAGTGTTATCTGGCAAAGGGCTGCCTTCGCCCTGCTTGTCACCATTTGTGCCATGACCACATTACCTACACCTATCTCCCTGGATCAGGTTGCCGACCAAATTGAGCGCCTGCTACTGTGCTACGAAGAACTGCGCCGCACCAACACCCTGCTGCAAAGCCAGCTGCAAGATGCAGTATCAGAACGTGATTTGCTCAAATCGCGTCTGGCTGCAGCGCGTGCAAGGCTTGATGCCGTACTCGAAAGGCTACCCGAAACTGCCACCACTGCATCTACAAACGATGCAGAACTTGCCAGTTCACCAGCCACTGCGTCAGCAACAGACGCAAACAATACAAATACAAATGCAGCCACAGCCTCGACACCTGCCAGCGAAAGTGCGAGTGCAAGTGCAAGTGTGCCAGCATCCACACATGATACAAACCCTGGCAGCACAATGCTCAGACAAAGCATTGCGCATGCTTGGAGCAAGTCTTCTTATGGCTATGCCGCGCCTTCCAGCAATCAGGAGCAGTCATGAAACAAATGCAGGTTCAAATCATGGGGCAAGCCTACACACTGGCCTGCCCGGAAGGCTCCGAATCAGCCATGGAACAAGCTGTACAGCGCGTTGATACGGCCATGTGCAAAATCCGTGATGCTGGCAAAATCCGTGCCCGCGATCGCATTGCTGTACTGTCCGCACTCAATATCGCGTTTGACCAACAAGAACGCCAAGCCGTCGCAGATTCGACACCCGCACAGATATCTTCCGAAGAGCTGATACACCCACGGCTACAGCTGCTGCTGCACCGCATGGGTGAGGTTCTGGCTGAAGACGGAAAGCTGCTGTAGACCAAAACCGCATAGAGGTTTTCTGCTATTTCCCCCTTCACCAGCCCCGTATATCGGGGCTTTTCTGCGCCTTTTGACAAGTAGTGGCACAATGGCTGCCTCTGTTCAAATTCGGAAACCGGCTTTATGTTGCGCAATACGTTGTGCAAATTCAAGCAAACTGTTTTCGTTTTATTGGCTGCACAATGCAGCACACAGACGCACTTTGCCTGGCGGTGCAGCCGTGCAGCAAAGGGTTTATTTACCAACTAATGCACCCTGCAGGGGTGCGGAGGTCAGCGCATCATGAGTGAATCAGCGGTTTACCGTACCTACCGTTCCAATACCTATTTATTTGGCGGCAATGCCCCGTACGTTGAAGAAATGTACGAAAACTATTTGGCCAACCCGGGCAGCGTGCCCGAAAACTGGCGCGAATATTTCGACAATCTGCAACATCTGCCTGCACTTGACGGCAGCAATAATAAAGACGTTCCACACCAGCCCGTGGTTAATGCTTTTGCAGAACGTGCCAAAGCTGGCACAACCCGCATGGCATTTGATCCTGCCAGTGCTGATGTTGAATTCGGTCGCAAACGTACTGCCGCACAGCAGCTGATTGCCGCCTACCGCAACTCTGGCGCACGCTGGGCTGACCTTGATCCACTCAAACGCGCCGAGCGCCCCAATATTCCCGAACTTGAACTGTCGTTTTACGGCTTTAATGATGCCGATCTGGAAACGGTATTCAACACCAGCAACACCTTCTTTGGCAAAGAGCGCATGTCTCTGCGCGAGCTGCTCAACGTCTTGCGCGAAACCTATTCGGGCACGATTGGTGCCGAATTCATGCACACCAGCGACTTTAACCAAAAGCGCTGGTGGCAGCAAAAACTCGAAAGCACCCGCGCCAAGCCCGTGCTTGATGCTGAACACAAAAAACGCCTGCTCAACCGCTTGACCGCAGCCGAAGGTCTGGAGCGCTTCTTACACACCAAATACGTCGGGCAAAAGCGTTTTTCTCTCGAAGGTGGAGAGAGCTTTATCGTAGCCATGGATGAAGTGGTGCGCGAAGCTGGCAAACGCGGCCTGCAAGAAATCGTCATCGGCATGGCGCACCGTGGCCGGCTCAATGTGCTGGTCAATCTGCTGGGCAAAATGCCGCAGGAACTGTTTGCCGAATTCGAGCATACAGCCCCCGAAGACCTGCCCAGCGGTGATGTGAAATACCATCAGGGCTTTAGCTCCAACGTTACTACTCCTGACGGCCCTCCAGTGCATTTGAGCCTGGCATCCAACCCGTCGCACCTTGAAATCGTCAACCCCGTAGTTGTTGGCTCGGTGCGCGCCCGTATGGACCGCCGTAACGACCCACAAGGCAAGCATGTGCTGCCTCTGCTCGTGCACGGCGACGCGGCCTTTGCCGGCCAGGGCGTGGTTATGGAAACTCTGGCGCTTGCCGAAACACGCGGCTACCACACAGGCGGCACGCTGCATATTGTCATCAACAACCAGATTGGCTTTACCACCAGCGACCCGCGCGACAGCCGCTCAACCCTGTACTGCACCGATGTGGTCAAGATGATGAACACGCCCGTGCTGCACGTCAATGGCGACGACCCCGAAGCCGTTGCCCTGTGTGTGCAGTGGGCCATGGACTACCGCGCCACTTTCCACAAAGACGTGGTCATTGACATCGTGTGTTTCCGTAAGCTTGGCCACAACGAGCAAGATACGCCCATGCTCACGCAGCCGTTGATGTATAAAAAAATCAACCAGCACCCGGGCACGCGCAAACTCTATGCCGACCGTCTGGCCGCACAAGGCTTGGGCGACACACTGGGCGACGAGATGGTGCAAGCCTACCGCAGCGCCATGGTCGAAGGCCGCAGCACCATCGACCCAGTACTCGGCGGCTACAAACGCAATTTTGCGGTGGACTGGATGCCCTACCGCGATACCAAATGGACTGACTCTGCCGACACCGCTATTCCAGCCAACGAGTGGAAACGTCTGGCAGAAAGCATTACCACCGTACCAGCATCGTTTAACGTGCACCCACTGGTGCGCAAGGTGCTGGACGATCGCGCCGCCATGGGACGCGGCGAACTCGCTGTGGACTGGGGCATGGGCGAGCACATGGCCTTTGCCACACTGGTATCTGAAGGCTTTGCGGTGCGCCTGTCGGGCGAAGACTGCGGGCGCGGCACATTTACCCACCGCCACGCTGTACTGCACGACCAAAATCGTGAAAAGTTCGATGAAGGTATCTATATTCCGCTGCAAAACATTGCCAAAGACCAAGCGCAATTTACCGTCATCGACTCCATCCTTTCAGAAGAAGCCGTGCTGGGCTTTGAGTACGGCTATGCCTCCAACGACCCGCGCACGCTGGTTATTTGGGAGGCGCAATTTGGCGACTTTGCCAACGGTGCGCAAGTCGTTATCGACCAGTTCATTGCCAGCGGCGAAGTCAAATGGGAACGGCTCAACGGCCTCACGCTCATGCTGCCGCACGGCTACGAAGGCCAAGGCCCCGAGCACAGTTCGGCACGGTTGGAGCGCTTTATGCAACTGGCTGCCGACTGCAATATGCAAATCGTGCAACCCACCACCGCCAGCCAGATTTTCCACCTGCTGCGCCGCCAGATGGTGCGCGACATACGCAAGCCGCTGGTTATCATGACGCCCAAATCGCTGCTACGCAACAAAGATGCCAGCTCGCCGCTGTCAGACTTTACTGCAGGCAGTTTCCAAACCGTCATCCCCGAGCAAAAAGAAGCAGTCACGCAAAACGCTGCCAAAGTCAAGCGTCTGGTGCTGTGCTCGGGCAAGGTCTACTATGACCTGTGCAAAAAGCGCGAAGAGCTTGCCCGCAATGATGTGGCCATCATCCGCATTGAGCAGCTCTACCCCTTCCCGCACAAGGCGTTTGCCGCAGAAATCAAAAAATACCCCAACGCGCACGAGTTGCTGTGGTGCCAAGACGAGCCACAAAACCAGGGCGCATGGTTTTTTGTGCAGCACTCTATCTTCGAAAACATGTCAGCAGGGCAAAAGCTCGGCTACTCAGGGCGGGCTGCCTCGGCATCGCCTGCCGTGGGCTATGCCCATTTGCATCTGGAGCAGCAAAAGGCGCTGGTCGATGGCGCATTTGCGCGCATCAAAGGCTTTGTGCTTACGCGCTAACAAGCCGCACGCCTGCCCGTCAGCCTGCTTACACCCTGATTATTTCCAAAGAACATGTTTTCAAGAGAGTAAATGACCATGAGCACCATTGTTGAAGTCAAAGTCCCCCAGTTGTCTGAATCTGTTGCCGAAGCCACCTTGCTGCAATGGAAGAAAAAAGCCGGCCAAGCCGTAGCCGCCGATGAAATCTTAATTGATGTCGAAACCGATAAAGTTGTGCTCGAAATACCTGCCCCAGCCGCTGGTGTGCTGGTTGAAATACTGGCTGGCGATGGTGCAACCGTTGCATCAGACCAAGCAATAGCCCGTATCGATACCGCTGCCGTAGTGGGCGCTGGCGCAAGTGCAGAAGCCCCAGCCCAGCAAGCCGCAGCCCCCGTTGCTGCAAGCGCCAGCACGACTGCCACTGCCTCTGGCAGCGCCGCAGTTATGCCTGCCGCTGCCAAACTGCTGGCAGACCACCACTTAAGCGCCAGCGCCGTTGCAGGCAGTGGCAAAGACGGGCGCATCACCAAAAGCGATGTGCTTGCCGCCGTAGCCAGTGGAGTTGGCAACACAAGCAGCGCCGCCAGCGCAGTTGCCCAGCCAGCCAGCACAGCCGCCATCATCCCCACAGGCGTGCCTACTGCCGTGCTGCCGCAAGCCGCAGCCCCCGCGCCCGATTTGGGCGAGCGCCCGCAAGAGCGCATTCCCATGACGCGCCTGCGCGCGCGCATTGCCGAGCGCTTGCTGCAATCGCAATCGAGCAACGCCATTCTCACCACGTTCAACGAAGTCAATATGGCGCCCGTGATGGAAATGCGCAAGCGTTTTCAGGAGAAGTTTGAAAAAGAGCATGGCGTAAAACTGGGCTTTATGAGCTTTTTCGTCAAAGCAGCCGTAGCTGCCCTGAAAAAATACCCCGTGCTCAACGCCAGTGTGGACGGCAACGACATTGTTTACCACGGCTATTTTGATATTGGCATTGCCGTGGGCAGCCCGCGCGGGCTGGTTGTGCCCATCATCCGCAACGCCGACCAGATGAGCTTTGCCCAGATTGAAAAGAAAATTGCCGAATACGGCCAAAAAGCCAAAGATGGCAAACTCAGCATCGAAGAGATGACGGGCGGCACTTTCTCCATCAGCAACGGCGGCGTGTTTGGCTCGATGATGTCTACCCCCATCATCAACCCGCCCCAAAGCGCCATTTTGGGCGTACACGCCACCAAAGAGCGCGCCGTGGTTGAAAACGGCCAAATCGTTATCCGCCCCATGAATTACCTTGCCATGAGCTACGACCACCGCATCATCGACGGACGCGAAGCTGTGCTCGGCCTGGTTACCATGAAAGAAGCACTCGAAGACCCTGCGCGGCTGCTGTTTGATATCTGATTGTCTAGCTGTCTGCCTGATTACAGCCAGTGTAAAAACACAATAACCCGCCATTTTTATCTACAAGGAAATGGCAGGTTATTGTGTTTAAGGTCTCTGCACTGAAAAAACGAAATTGTGCAGCCTCCATGAGCCACACATTACACCGCCTCAGCGCTTTTTGCCACGTGCAGCTTCGTACAGCGGCATCACCTCAGGCATAAGCTCTTGCATTTCTGCCTTGCGGCTGGCGGGTGCTGGGTGGGTAGAAAGCCATGCTGGGCCATGCCCGCCAACAGCGGCCATTTTGTCCCACAAGGTCAGCGCGGCGCGTGGGTCGAAGCCTGCGCGGGCGGCCAGTTCCAGCCCTACGGCATCGGCTTCGCTTTCCATGCTGCGCGAAAAAGGCAGATCCAGCGCCAGTTTTTTGCCGATGCTGACCATGTCCATTTGCCCTTGATTCACGCCAAGTATCTTCGCTCCCAGCGATATCGCCAAGCCGCTGGCTTGCTGCATTGAGGCTTTTTCGCGTGAGTGCTCACGCAAGGCGTGCGCCATTTCATGTCCCATGATGGCGGCAATTTCATCGTTGTTGAGTTTAAGCTGGCGAATCAGTCCCGTATAAAAAGTTACTTTGCCACCAGGCATGACGTGGGCGTTAATTTCGGGCCGGTTGATCAAAACCAGTTGCCACTTCCAGCGCAGCGCATCATCGCGAAAATGCACTACCTGCGGCACAATGCGGCGCATGATGGTATGCACCCGATCGTACTCGGCGCCACTGGTAATGAGTTGCCCCCTGGCTCTGGCTTGTGCATTTTGCTGGGCGTAATATTGCTGGGCACTTTGCGCCATTTCCGCTTCAGATACCAGCAGCAACTGCGATCTGTTTGCACCAATTGCACCACTGCTGGTTGTGCTACCACAACCAGTGAGCAAAGCAGCAGTCAGCAACAATGCTGCCTGCAGATGGCGTGGAACGCTTTTTAACATACGCAATCAATTCCTTTCTTCCATCAAAGCAAACCAATAATCGCAACAAGTTTAGCCAGCGACAATAAACCTTACCTCTTATGCCAGAACAGAGCAATCCGACAGTGATTAGCGCTGTTTACCTGCTTTCTATTAATGCCTGACTGCTACTTTTCTGCTGTTTTATTACCATGAGGCGTTTACACTACACAGCCTATTCCAATCTGCCATGTCTGTACCAATACGCCCCCGCATCTCTACTGCCCCCCTGCTTGACGTTTCTGACCGCCACGCCCGCTATTTCTGGCGGCAACTGAGCAAGCAAGCGCTGCTCTACACCGAGATGATTAACATGGGCGCGATTGTGCGTGGCGCAGCGCAAAGCCATTTGCGCTACAACCAAGAAGAGCACCCCGTAGCCCTGCAACTGGGCGGCAGCGACCCCGCCATGCTCGCGCAAAGCGCCCGCATGGGCGAGCAGTGGGGCTATGACGAAATCAACCTCAACTGCGGCTGCCCGAGCGACCGCGTGCAGCGTGGCGCTTTTGGTGCTTGCCTGATGCAAACCCCCGCACTGGTGGCAGATTGTGTAAAAGCCATGCGTGATGCGGTGCAGCACATACCCATTACCGTCAAGCACCGCATTGGCATTGACCGCATCGAGCGCTACGACTTTGTGCGCGACTTTATCGGCACAGTAGCTGATGCAGGCTGCCAGCACTTCATCGTGCATGCCCGCAACGCCTGGCTGCAAGGCCTAAGCCCCAAAGAAAACCGCAACATCCCCCCCCTGCGCTACGAAATTGCCTACCAGCTCAAGCGCGACTTTCCGCACCTGCACATCACCTTGAATGGCGGCATAGCCACAGCCGAGCACATACACACCCACTGGCAGCATGTAGATGCCGTCATGATTGGGCGCGAAGCGTGGCACAACCCGTGGAGCCTGTCGCAGTGGGATGGCTGGATGGCAGCATCAGGCAACGCAGCCCAAGCCAGCACAACCCCGCCCAGCATCACCCGCCAAGAGGTAGAAGACCAGATGGTCGCCTACATGGAGCGCGAACTCGCCGCACACGGCACACCCTGGCCCAACATTGCCCGCTGCATGCTGGGGCTCTACCACGGCCAGCGCGGTGCGCGCAAATGGCGGCAAGTCTGGAGCAACCACCTGCTTAAAGCCGAACCCGCCCGCGCCGTCTGGCAACTCGCCCAAGCCGCCCTGCAAGACAGCGCACCAGAATCAGAAAACGCCCCAAAAAGCGCCCCTGACTGCGCCCCCGAAACCCCCTAACACCCCCGCTAACGCACACCCAGCGCCAACGCACCCGAGCAAGCAACAACATGACCCAAGCCAGCCCCACCGCATCGCCAGCACCCCCGCCGCCCACCCCTGCCAGCACCCCCGCACGCGACTTTGCGCTGGGCGTGCGCGACAGCTTTGCCATCGTGCTCGGCTATGTGCCCGTAGCCATCTCCTTTGGTCTGGCAGCCAGCCAAGCCAAAATCCCCGCATGGCTTACCGTATTTGCCTCCATCATGATGTTTGCAGGCGCGGCGCAATTTGTGCTGGTAGCACTCGTTGCCACAGGTGCATCGGCCTGGGGCATAGTCACCACAGCCGTGCTCATGAACGTGCGCCATCTGTTTTACGGCCCTGCACTATTACCCAAACTGGACTTGGGCGCAAAGCACAAGCCCATGCTCTTTTTGGCTGCGGGGCTTACAGATGAAGTCTTTGCTGCCGCCATGGGCAAACTCCCGCACATCGCCCAGCCCAAGCGCGAAAACTGGTACATCGGCCTGCAACTTGGCTCCTACGCAGGCTGGGTATCAGGCTCGGCCATAGGCGCACTGCTCGGCCAGCAGCTCGGCCAGCAAGCACCGTGGATGCAAAACACGCTCGATTTCGTCTTTGGCGCACTCTTTTTCGCCCTGCTGCTTGAGCTGCTCTCACACAGCCGCTGGTTCATACCCGCCGCTGCCATGCTCGCTACTGCCTTGCTGCTGCTCGTATTGCCCGCGCACTGGGCAATGATAGGCGGCATGGTCACGGGTGCAGCCATCAGCGCATTGGTACCCGTCCCCAAAAACCATTTTGCTCCCAGCAAAGCACAAGCAGCGCCAGCAACACCAACCCAAGCGGAAGAAACAGCACCATGAAAATAGCCCCCTTCACCCTGCTCTGGGTCATACTGGCATGCAGTGCAGGCACACTGGCTCTGCGCCTGCTGCCCATGCTCTGGCACAAAAAAATCGGCAGCGACTCTTTAGGCCCCCGCACCCACCGCGCACTGGCAGCACTGGGCCCATCAGCCATTGGCGCACTGGTGCTCACTACCCTGTGGCCACAAGTCACCGTAGCCGCCCCCGCCATGCCTGCACTGCGCCTGCTGCTGGCACTCGCTACCATAGCCCTCACCCGCAAACTCGCTGGCGGCATAGCCGTGCCCACACTGGTGGGTATTGTGGTGTTTGGCGGGCTGCAATATTGGGCGAGCTAAGGAAGTGCTGATTTATTTCGGTTTCGGATCCAAAACACCTTGACTCGTCATTCCCGCGCAGGCGGGAATCCACAGCTGCGCCCCTTATGCGAGTAGATTCCCGCCTGCGCGGGAATGACAGTTTTCTGAACTCTTTCTTGCTTGAAGAATAAATCAGTGCTTCCCTAACGCGCCTGCGCCAAGCTATTTTCTAGCAAACTGCCCAAGGTATGATGCAATAATTGCCCCTTGGTTTTATTGGCTTTATTTCTCCTTGTGCTGCCGCGCTGGTAGCAAGTTCAACTATCGACTGCCCGTTTTTGCTGCTTTACCGTGCGCCTGACTTCTATCAAACTCTCTGGCTTTAAGTCATTTGCCGACCCCACCAACTTTCTGCTGCCTGGGCAACTGGTGGGCGTGGTCGGGCCCAATGGCTGCGGCAAATCCAACATCATGGATGCGGTGCGCTGGGTGCTGGGCGAAAGCCGCGCGAGCGAGTTGCGTGGCGAGTCGATGCAAGACGTGATTTTCAACGGCACCACCACCCGCAAGCCCGCCAGCCGCGCCAGTGTGGAGTTGGTATTTGACAACACCAGCAGCCGCGCAGGCGGGCAGTGGAGCGCGTTTACCGAAATTGCCGTAAAACGCGTGCTCACGCGCGAAGGCGGCAGCAGCTACTTCATCAACAACCAGCCCGTGCGCCGCCGCGACGTGCAAGACGTGTTTCTCGGCACGGGGCTGGGCCCACGCGCCTACGCCATCATCGGGCAAGGCACTATTTCGCGCATTATTGAAAGCAAGCCCGAAGAACTGCGCCTGTTTCTCGAAGAAGCCGCTGGCGTATCCAAATACAAAGAGCGCCGCCGCGAAACCGAAAACCGCCTGCACGATACGCGCGAAAACCTCACGCGGGTGCAAGACATTTTGCGCGAACTCGGCAGCAATCTTGACCGCTTGGAGCAGCAAGCCGAAGTCGCCCAAAAATATCTGTCCCTGCAAGACACGGGCACGCGCCGCCTGCACCAGCTCTGGTTTTTGAAAAAAGCCGATGCCGCCAGCGACCAAGACAAAATCAAAACCGACGTGGCACAAGCGCACAACGCGCTTGAAGCACGTCTGGCCGATGTGCGCCACATTGAAGCCGAGCTTGAAACCATCCGCCAGGCGCACTACGCCGCGGGCGACAAAGTCAATCTGGCGCAAGGCCAGCTCTACCAGATTACGGCTGAAGTGGGCAAACTTGAGGCTGAAATCCGCTTTGTTTCTGAAAACCGCCAACGCGCCGAGCAACGGCTGGTGCAGCTTTCCGAGCAAATCAGCCAGTGGAGCGAGCGCCAGCAGCAAGCCCAACAAGAAAGCGCCACCTTGGGCGAGCAAGACGAGCAAGCCCAAGAGCAAGCCGAAATACTCGCCGCCCAACTGCAAGAGCACGAGCAGCAAACCCCCGCGCTTGAAGAAGCCCTGCGCCGCGCCCAGCAAAACGCCAATAGCCAGCGCAGCGCCGTTGTCCAAGTGCAGCAACAAATACAAGTGCTAGCTGCCGAGCAGCGCAGCATTGACGAGCAAACCCGCCAGCAAACCCAGCGCCACGAGCGCCTGCAAGCCGACCGCAACGCGCTCGCTGCCCCCGAAGACAGCCGCCTGCTGCAAGTGCAAAGCCAGCTCGCCGCCAGCACCGAGCAACTCGAAATCCTGCAAGCCCGCCAAGAGCAGTTACAAGAAAGCACCCCCCAGCTTGATGAGCAACGCCGCCATGCCCAGCAAACCCTCAACGCGCAAGCGCACAAGCAAGCCGACTTGGCCGCGCGGCTTGAAGCACTCAAGGCGCTGCAAGAAAAAGTCAAAACCGACGGCAAACTTGCACCCTGGCTGCACAAGCACGGCATGGCCGAAATGCAACGCTTGTGGACGCGCCTGCACATCAGCCAAGGCTGGGAAAACGCACTCGAAGCCGCATTGCGCCAACGCATGGGCGCACTGCAAGTCAATCGGCTCGACATGGTGCGCGCCTTCGTGCACGATGCCCCCCCTGCCAAACTCAGCTTTTACGACAGCGCCAGCAGCCAAGCAAGCAATCCGCAAGCTCCAGCCCAGCCGCCAGCCCCCGCAGGCTTAACGCGCCTGTCTGCCCTGCTACGCTTGGGTGACGCTGCCCTGCAAGCCCTGCTTGATGACTGGCTGCAAGGCTGCTACACCGCCGCCACGCTCGATGAGGCACTGGCGCAACGCGCACAACTGCACGCTGGGCAAACCATCTACACCCCGCACGGGCACGCCGTAGGGCTGCACAGTGTGGACTTTTACGCCCAAGACAGCGAACAAGCTGGCCTGCTGGCGCGCGCGCAAGAAATCGAAAACCTCGACAAAGAGCTACGCGCCCAGCGCCTCATCCATGACGAAGCCCGCAACGCACTGGCACGCGCCGAAAACGCCTATGCCGACGCCAGCTCGCGTTTGGCCCAAGCCCAGCGCGAAGCAGTAGCCGCCCAAGCCAGCCAGCACCAGTTGCAAGTTGAAGCCCTGCGCCTGAGCCAACAAGCCGAACAAAGCCGCGCACGCAGCGCCCAAATCGGGCAAGACATGACCGAAGTCGCAGCCTTAATCGAGCAACTGCAAGAACGCCGCGCCACCGCCGAAGCCCGCTTTGAAGAACTCGATATGCAACTTGCCGACGCGCAAGAACGCCACGCCACGCTCGAAGACGCCACCATCGCAGCCGAACGCGCCTTGGCCGCCAGCCGCGAGCAGCAGCGCAGCCTGGAGCGCAGCGCACAAGAAGCAGGCTTTGCCCGCCGCAGCCTGCAAGCCCGCGCCGACGAGCTGCAGCGCACTATCCAAACCGCCACTGCCCAAATGCAGGCCTTGGCGCAAGAGCGCGAGCAGGGCCTTGCCGACCTCGAAAACCTCACCGCCACCACCGTACAAAACGGCCTGCAAGAAGCACTTGCGCTCAAGCTCGAACACGAGCAACAACTCGCCGCCCAGCGCAGCCAGTATGACGACCTCACCGCCAAACTACGCGCCAGCGATGAGCGCCGCTTGGCTCTTGAGCGCGAGCTCGAGCCCCTGCGCTCCCGCATTACCGACCTGCAACTCAAAGAACAAGCCGCCCGCATTGGCGTAGAGCAATACGCCCAGTCGCTAGCCGAAGCACAAGCTGACGAAACCGCGCTTGCTGCATCTATTGCCGAAGAAGGCGTGCGCTTGGGCGGCCTTCAAGGTGAAATCGACCGCATCCAGCGCGATATGGCAGCCTTGGGCGCAGTCAATCTGGCAGCCATGCAAGAGCTCACCAGTGCGCGCGAACGCAAAGGCTTCTTGGACGCACAATCGGCCGACTTGAACGATGCCATTGAAACGCTCGAAGACGCCATCCGCACCATCGACGGCGAAACCCGCCAGTTGCTGGGCAACACGTTTGAAATGGTCAATCAGCACTTTGGCCGCATGTTCCCCGAGCTTTTCGGAGGCGGGCAAGCGCGCCTGATTATGACGGGCGACGAAATTTTGGACGCAGGCGTACAAGTCATGGCACAGCCGCCTGGCAAAAAAAACCAAACCATCCACCTGCTCTCGGGCGGCGAAAAAGCTCTCACCGCCATCGCGCTGGTGTTTGCCATCTTCCAGCTCAACCCCGCGCCATTTTGCTTGCTTGACGAAGTTGATGCCCCGCTTGACGATGCCAACACCGAGCGCTACAGCAAACTGGTAAGCTCCATGAGCAAAGAAACCCAGTTCCTGTTCATCAGCCACAACAAAATCGCCATGGAAATGGCCGAGCAGCTCATTGGTGTGACCATGCAAGAGCAAGGCGTATCGCGCATTGTGGCAGTAGATATGGAGTCTGCCGTACACATGACTGAGGCCTGATTTGTGCAAGCCACCGTGCTTGCCCTAAGATAGCGGTTATTCTGTTCGCAACTTTTTTTGAAAAACACCCATGAGCAACTCCCTGCAACTCGGTCTGGCAGCTACTGGCGGCGTGATTTTGCTTGGCCTGATGGCGCACAACGCCTGGACTGCGCACAAAAGCAGACCACGCAAAGCCGACCCCGTTGCCCAGCAATCAACTGCAAGCCAACAGCCTGATGCAGACGAACCCACCACCAATGCGCAAACAGACAACCCGGACGACACCAGTCTGCACCCATCTGCAGACCTTGCTGCCATTGCAGCACAAGGCTTGGGCAGTGCCAGCGCAAGTGACAAAAAACCGCTTGATACCCTGATAGATGCCATCGCTCCCATTGAGCTTGATGCAGGCGCACAAGTATCTGGCGACGCCGCCATAGCCGCCCTGCCTGCCAGCCGCCGTGTGGGTGACAAACCCTTTGCCATTGAAGGGCGCAACGCCTGCACTGGCGCGTGGGAGCCGCCACAAGCCGGGCAACTCTACGACGCTTTTCAGGCAGGCGTGCAACTGGCAAACCGCGCTGGCGCACTCAACGAAATTGGCTTTTCCGAGTTCACCCTCAAAGCACA
Source organism: uncultured Allobrachymonas sp. (assembly GCA_964618495.1). Classification (GTDB taxonomy): domain Bacteria; phylum Pseudomonadota; class Gammaproteobacteria; order Burkholderiales; family Burkholderiaceae_C; genus Brachymonas. The sequence goes on from CAZUBE010000014.1 coordinate 32,507, forward strand.
AGCCTTTGCCGATGATGTAAACGGCACACCGCACTTCCCCGACATGATTGAAGAAGTCGCCCGCGCCCGTGAGCTGGATCAATTTGCCAATGCCAACGATGCCCGACTGAACTATGTGCTGCGTGCCCGTGGCGCGGCATGGAGTACAGGCTACCTGCAACAGGTAGCTGCACGCCACGGTTTTATTGCAGGCTCGCTACCAGGCAGGCTTGTACTGCCCTCATCCCATGCGGGCATGCCTGCGCTGCTCAGTCTGGAATTTGACACCCAAGCCGCGCTGGCCGAAAACCTAGAACAATCGGCTATTTGCGAAGTGCTTTTGTGCTTGGACGTACCCCAAATCAGCGCCCAAGAACAACCCTTTGAGCGCATGTGCACAGTCGCACAAAACCTCTCTAAAGAGATGGACGGCACCATCATTGACGGCAACGGCTACCGCATTGACCCCGTCGCCATGCAAAGCATAGGCAAGGACGTGCAAGACCTGTACCTGCTGCTAGAGCAACGTGACTTTAATGCAGGCTCGGTACTGGCACGCCGCCTGTTTTCCTGAACCACGCTTCACACAAGCACCAAAACCCGCCCATGGGACGCTCCACCCTGCCTCTGCACACACTGCAAACGCTACCCAAACGCAAGCATCAGGCGCAACCTGCAGCGCAAACTCGCACGCAAGCCGCCCGCGCACCAACCCCCGCTGGCAGCAATCAGCCTGGCGCAGTGCGTATCATTGGTGGCCAATGGAAGCGCCGCAAGCTGCACATAGCCAGCGTCAGTGCAGCAGACTGCCTGAGGCCCACCCCTGACCGCGTACGAGAAACACTGTTTAACTGGCTCGGACAAAACCTGTCTGGCTGGCACTGCGTCGATGTCTGTGCTGGCACCGGTGCCTTGGGCTTTGAGGCCGCCTCACGCGGTGCCAGTATTGTGCACATGTTTGAAAGCCACCCAGCGCTGGTTGCACAACTGCGCAGCAACAAAACACTGCTACAAGCCACTGCCATACAGATTCAAGCTGGCGATGGCCTTGCGTCCATGCTGCATCTGGCAAAACAGCAGCCAGGCAGCATGGATGCCATTTTTCTGGATCCACCCTTTGCTGCTGACTGGTATACACAGGCGCTACACACAGCCAGAGTGCTACTCAAGCCACAAGGCTTTTGCTACCTTGAAGCACATCGCCAGTGGGCAGAAGACGAACTGACCGCCGCAGGCTGGCAACGCCTGCGTCACCTCAAAGCCGGAGCCGTGCATGCGCACCTGCTGCAACCCTTACCAACCAATAATGCCCCATGAAACAAATACTGGCCATCTACCCTGGCACCTTCGATCCCATCACTCTCGGACACGAAGATATCGTCCGCCGTGCGGCACAATTGTTTGACCACCTGATTGTGGCTGTAGCTTCTGGTCACCACAAAAAGCCACTGTTTACGCTTGCCGAGCGCATAGACATGGCACGCCTGTCAGTTGCCAAGTACCCCAACGTTACCGTTGAAAGCTACGAAGGTCTGGTACGCGACTTTGTAGTTGCCCGCGGTGGCAACGCCATGGTGCGCGGTTTGCGCGCCGTGACCGACTTTGATTACGAATTTCAACTCGCTGGCATGAACCGCCGCCTCATGCCCGAAGTAGAAACCGTCTTTCTCACCCCCAGCGACCAGCACCAGTTCATCAGCAGCAGCTTCGTGCGTGAAATTGCCCTGCTAGGCGGCGCAGTGGGAGAATTTGTAGCACCGCATGTATTGAACGGTTTGCAACAAAAAATTGACAGCAGCAAAGAAAATGCCTGAACAGCCAGCGGCTATTTGCCTATTTGCCGCAACCGAAAATGCACACTCAACAGGCGCGACTTGATCAATCCTGACGCAAATCTACTCTGGCCTTGTTGGTAACGCCTACGACACGCCAGAACACAGCCAGCAGACGATGCACATGGATAAAGCGCACTTCACGCTGCGAACTTGTATCCTGAATAATCAGCCAGTTAAGCAATTCCGCGCTAGCCGTGTAATCCATACGATCAAGCTGTCTGCAGTCAATCACACACTGACCAGTGGCATTTTCAGCATCCAATGATTTCAGCAAGGGCTGTATGCTGCCTATAAGATCGCCCTGCCATTGATGCGGATAGTTGATATTGCCCAGTTTTCCTGTCTGTTGCGAGCGCGCATTCAGATCAATATCCTCATATGCACTCATGGTTACAACCGTGTCCGCATTGACAAACTGACAACGTGGCTGCACCCACGACGGAGGCGACTGCTCCAACGCCACACAATACTCTAGCGCAAGTGCGTCAAACTCTTCCTGACCATACATCAGGCGAGCCACCTCAAGCCGTAACAACCACAGCAACATATTGGCCGGCTTGGCAGCTGTTTCAAGCTGACGTTCGCAACACGCAAGTAAATGCTCACCACCCCACATCAGGACTTCGACTTTTCGCCCTGCCAAATCGCGGAACTGGTCAAGCAACGGCTCAATGGCATCTTCCAAAATGGTAAGTAATGGCCGCCAATCAAGCAACACCTGCAAAGGCTTTCTGGCAACCAGCTGCGAGCGCAGCAGCATCACGTCATTCAAACCCAATTTTGCTGGCGTACACCAACTGGCCTGCTCATGCTCCTGAACCTCGGTGTGCACGCCAAATGAACTGAAAATACGCGTAGCCTGCGCTCTGTCTGCCCCTCGATATTGGGGCGCAGAGCGCTCAAATTTTTGCACCAACTCAATCGATGCGTTTTCAAACTCGTCTTCTTGTCGGGTAGCTCGATACAAATCAAGCAAAGCCAACAATGCGTCTGGTTCTACTTTCTTGTTCTCTTTTGCTTGTGCAATCGATGCGTCAACCAGCACCCGCAATTGATTACGCGCCTCATCATCCCGGTTTTGCGCAAATAAAATTGCGGGCTCATTCAACTCTTCTGGTAACCGCTCGACACTGGCAGCCACATAAGCTGCTGACTCAGCACCGTCTGCCTTCAATTTCTCAATGGTGGCATCAAGCTCATCTGATTCAGCCATGAGATAGGCATCTTCGATAGACAGCGGTATGTAGACTTCGCTGTCCACCCCAGGCTGTTGCGCATCTGGCTGGCTCTTCGAGTGGTCCTTATGAAAATCCCCCTGCAATTGAGATGGAGGATTCTCATATACAAACTGGATCATGTCCGGCTGTTGCGCATCGGGCAAATCAACATTTTCACCTGTGCCATTTGCATGAGCACTATCACGCATAGGGCGAAAATCACCCTGTTGCACTGGCTCAAGCGGCTCAACTGGATCGAATGATGCAAACGAAACGGGCTCAAACGGAATAACTTCATCCTGAACCGCGTCCACTTGTTGAAACAAATCCAAAGGCCCGTATATCATGAGCTGCGTTTTCTGCGCAGACTCTCCGGCACAGACATCATTTTGCGCTGTGGCCTTTGCTACTTCTTCTGGCCTGCCTCCTTCCTGATTCCACCACTGGTTGGTCATCTGCTGCTCAACCTTGTCAATCCAGTTGACATCAAATTTATCGGTAGAAAGATGTGCTTTGCGCGCCCGCAACGCCGACGAACTGCGTGATGGCAGTGCAGCATCAGCCAGCAATGCACTGCTCAGATCTGCGTGCGCTCCAGGGATGCTAACTCCCGCCTGAATTTGCCGCAGCATGGCGAATTTCTTTTCACGAATGCGCCGGTTGCGTTTGCGTCGCTGCCGCTGGATATGGAGCAACTCTGCCTGCGTAAGGACGGCCACACCCCCCTGCGCAGCTGCTGCAGGATCAGAAGGTAAATCTGGATGTTTTTCTCCACCTTCCAACGCCGCCCAGTTTGTAGTCGGGTTAGAAACGAAGCGAGCCAGTTTGCCTAAAAAGGTTTTTTTGTCAGACTGTGGCATACAACTTTGGATAAGCAGCACTCATTCTACAAACAAAGCACTGCCTGTACGCATTTATCAGTCACCAAATAGTTTTTGTTTCATTTCACGGCGCTGCTGTGCTTCCAGAGACAAGGCTGCCGTAGGACGCGCCAGCAATCTCGGCACACCAATTGGCTCGCCAGTTTCGTTGCAGTAGCCATATTCGCCATCATCTATTTGCTGGATTGACTGCTCTATTTTCTTGAGCAACTTGCGCTCGCGATCGCGTGTACGCAACTCAAGCGCATGCTCTTCCTCAATCGTGGCCCGATCTGCAGGGTCTGGCACGACCACGGCATCTTCACGCAGGTGCTCGGCTGTTTCACCCGCATTTTCAAGAATCTCATCACGCAACAGCAGCAGCTTATGTTTGAAAAAAGCCATCTGCGCATCATTCATATATTCTGCATCCGGCATGGAAAGCACTTCAGCATCAGTTAATTCCTGAGGTGCTTTTTTCTTCCAGTTATTAGCCAGTTTTGGGTCTTTTTGCATGAGTCCGTGTGTAACTTTCTGATCGCTATTTCCGCCAGCAACCGAAGCAGATTTACTACCTGTTGCTTTGGAAGAGGCAGAATGGCTGGCCGATTTTTTCAGAGATGTGGATGCCATTGCGTACTCCTTCAGTTTAATGCGTGACAAAAATAAATTGCCCACTGGTTTATAGCCACGAGCATACAAACCAGTGAATATAGCCAGATATTATTCAGGCAGCATGTCCTGATCTTGCGCTAAAGAGCGGAGATTCTAGGCCATTTATCATGCAAATTGCAATTTTTCAGCTTTATACAAGACACTGCCTGAGCCCTTGCTCCAGAATTTCTCTTGGTAACTCTACACCGATAAACACCATTTTGCTGATGCGAGCCTCGTCACTATGCCAATAAGGCCCCAGATCGCTCCCCATCAGTTCATGTACTCCCTGGAAAATAACCTTGCGATCCGTGCCCTGCATATCCAGCACACCCTTGTATCGGTACATTTTTGCACCGTAGATGCTGACAATCGCGCCCAGAAAATCTTCCAGTTTGGCGGGATCGAAAGGCCGTTCGGCACGAAAGACGAAGCTTTTGACATCATCATCCTGTACATGATGCTGGCTGCTGCATGGCTCGTTTTTGCCATGGCTGCAGTGGCTATGGTCGTGATTGTTGCAAGTCTGCGTGTGCTCATGCTTGTGATGTTCATGGCCATGCTGGCAGCCGCAACCACCATGCTGGTGCGTATGTTCGCTGCAGCTTGCAGGCTGGGGCGGCTCAAGATCAAGCTGGGCATTGAGGTTAAAACCACGCACATCAAGCACTTCTGCGAGGGGTACTTCACCAAAATGCACCACTTTTTGCTTGGCGCGCGGGTTGATGCGTGAAATACGTTGCTGCAGCGCTGCTAGTTCTGCGGGCTGCACCAGCTCGGCTTTACTGATGAATATCTGGTCGGCAAAGCCAATTTGGCGCTGCGCTTCAAGGCGCGTATCGAGCTGCTGCATGGCGTGCTTGGCATCAACCAGTGTGATGATGGCATCGAGCATGTATTGCTCGGCTACGTCATCATCCATGAAGAAGGTTTGCGCAACGGGGCCAGGGTCGGCTACGCCTGTGGTTTCAATCATGACGCGGTCAAATTGCAATGCGCCTGTGCGCCTTTTTTCTGCCAGCGTGCTGAGTGCGGCGCGTAAATCGTCGCGTATGGTGCAGCACACGCAGCCGTTGCTCATCTGGATGATTTGCTCGCTATCATCCGAAACCAGTATTTCGTTATCGATGGCTTCTTCGCCAAATTCATTTTCGATAACGGCGATTTTCTGCCCGTGTGCTTCGGTCAATACGCGCTTGAGCAAGGTGGTTTTGCCTGCGCCTAAAAAGCCTGTGATGATGGTAACTGGAATAAGAGGTAGGGCTGACATGGCTCAATATAGTAAATTTAATCGCGTATTATGACCAAGTCGCCGCCGCTGTTTGGCTGACTGGGTGTGCTAATACAGCAATTTGCTGGCGCACATTATGCGAAAATCGCCCGTTCTGATGTACCCTGCCAACTATGACCCAGCCTACTGACGCAACTCCCGAAGGCACAACGCCTGAATCTGCCACACCCGCAGCAACACGCAAACGACCCAAGCCAGGTGAGCGCCGCAACCAGATTTTGGAAATGCTCGCGCATATGCTCGAAAAGCCCAATGCCGAGCGCATTACCACGGCTACGCTGGCGGCGCGGCTTGAGGTGAGCGAAGCCGCTTTGTACCGCCACTTTGCCAGCAAAGCGCAGATGTTTGATGCGCTGCTTGAGTTCATTGAGCAGGCTATTTTTGGCCTGATTAACCAAATCAACGAGCGCGAAGAAAACCCCGCCCTGCGAGCGCCGCGCATTGTGGCCATGCTGCTGCAATTTGCTGAAAAAAACCCAGGTATGGCGCGTGTGATGGTGGGGGACGCGCTGGTGTTTGAAAACGCCCGTTTGCAGCAGCGCGTTAATCTGCTGTTTGACAAGGTTGAAAGCAGTTTGCGCCAGTGCCTGCGGCAAGCCGCGCAAGAGCAGTCATCAGCCACGCCTTCGGTTGATGCGCAGGTGGGCGCTTCGGTGCTGGCTGCCTTTGCCGTGGGGCGTATGCAGCGGTTTGTGCGCTCTGAATTCAGGCAAAAGCCCAGCGAGCATTTGGATGCTTGCTTGCAGATAATGCTTGGCAACTGATGCTTTGAAGTTGCTGCTTTAAAGTTGGCGCTTTAAAGTTTCCATTTGGAAGCCGCTGCTTTCATTTTGTGCGCCATTTTTACCTGCAAAGCCGCACAGACGGGCAAGCAGCCAGTAAAATCGGCACCCTTACACAAGCGCCAAGCGGGCGTCGTTCAATGGTAGGACTCTTGCTTCCCAAGCAAATAACGTGGGTTCGATTCCCATCGCCCGCTCCAGCACATAGCTGCATTGCGCTTGCTTTGGCTTGCCAAAACAAGACAAGCTAAAGCAAGGCAAGCTAAAGCGCGGCAAGCAGTATTTATGCGGCTTGCGGGGCATTTTCACGCTGCAACCCGCATGTATGCTGCTTATACGGGTTTTGCGGGTTTTGCAAACGCCACCACAAGCGCAACCAACCAGCACTGCATTTCCAATGGCGCATGCGCTCTTTGCTTGCCAAATGGCCTTAGCCGCCGCGCACTTCACCCTGCCCCAGCACCACATATTTCAGCGATGTCAGCCCGGCAATGCCCACGGGGCCGCGGGCGTGGAATTTGTCGGTGCTGATGCCTATTTCAGCGCCCAAGCCGTATTCAAAGCCGTCGGCAAAGCGGGTGCTGGCATTGACCATGCAGCTTGCCGAATCTACCTCGCGCAAAAAGCGCTGGGCGTGCGGGTGGCTGGTGGTAATGATGGCTTCGGTGTGGTGCGATGAGTAGCGGTTGATATGGGCGATGGCCTCATCAAGCCCATCAACTATTTTGATGCTGATGATGGGTGCCAGATACTCGCAGCCCCAATCGGCTTCGGTGGCATCAAGCACTTTGGCGTTGGCAACTGTATCTACGATGGCTTTTGACTCGGCACAACAGCGCATTTCTACGCCTTTTGCAGCATAGATGGCAGCTATTTTTTGCAAGAAAGGCGCAGCTACAGCGCGTGCCACCAACAGGCTTTCGGTGGCATTGCAGGGGCTGTACTTTTGGGTTTTGGCGTTGTCGGCAATTTTTACAGCCATGTCGATATCGCACGGGTCATCTACATAGGTGTGGCAGTTGCCATCAAGGTGCTTGATGACGGGCACTTTGGCTTCGGCGCTGATGCGCTCAATCAGCCCTTTGCCGCCGCGCGGGATGATGACATCCACATATTGCGGCATGGTAATTAGCTGGCCAACGGCAGCACGGTCGGTTGTGGGCACGAGTTGCACGGCGTGGGTGGGAAGGCCCGCAGCGGCAAGTGCTTGCTGCACCAAGGCGGCAAGCGCCTGGTTGGTGTGTATGGCTTCGCTGCCGCCGCGCAAAATGCAGGCGTTGCCTGATTTGATAGACAGGCTTGCCGCCTCAATGGTAACGTTGGGGCGGCTCTCGAAAATCATGCCAAACACGCCCAATGGCACGCGCATTTGCCCCACGCGGATGCCACTGGGTTGCTGCGTCAGGCCGCTGATTTCGCCAATCACATCGGGCATGGCAGCCAGTTGCAGGCAGCCTTCGCTTAAGGTGGCAAGGGTGGCATCGTCAAGCCGCAGGCGGTCTACCATGGGGGCGCTCAAACCTGCGGCGCTGGCTTGTGCAATGTCTTGCGCGTTGGCTGCTTGCAGTGTGGCGCTTTGTTGTGGCAGCAAGGCGGCGAGTGCTTTGAGGGCTGTGTTTTTTTGCGCGGCTGTGGCTGTAGCCATGTGCGTTGCTGCCTGCCGCGCTTGAATACCCAGTGTTTGCATCAGTTCGGCGATGTTGTTTGTGCTTGTTGTCATTGGCGTGCCTGTTGTAAAAAGATTGGTTGCAAGAAGAGTAATACGCCAGATTATAGAAAGGCGCACGCGCTGCTGCCAGCATGCCTATCTGTCTGCGCTGCACAATGCACCCGCAGCCGCTCTTCTTACTGTCTACGCTGCGATTTACAGGCAGACGGGCAACTGCTGCAACTGCCTTTGCTGCACAGCCCACGGTTTTTCCATAGTTTGATATAGAGGTAGTACAGCGCAGCGGCAAGAATGGCTGCAAATACGCCCACATCCAGCACGCTCACGGCGGCGCGTTTAACGTTTGGCATGACAACTGCGCTTGCTGCATGTGTTGCTGCCTGTGTTGCCGCTGCTTGGGCGCTGGCGGACGGCAACGCCTTTGCGGAGGCATTTGCCGCGCTGGGGCTTGGTGCTGTGCTGGTGTGGTGTGTGGTGGTGGTACTCATGCTTTGCCTGTGGTGTTTGGGGATGTGTTGGCGGTGGCGGTGGCGTTTTGGCGCAGTTTGCGCCGCTGCCACCATTCTTCACCCAGCCCAATAGCCAGCAGCAATGCCAAAGCGCCCCAGTAGACCACAGACATAGCAACAATGGCACGGGTTTGCAGCGCCGTGCCTATGGTGAATACAAGGCTGGAAACTACCAGCCCCAAAATGGTGGGAAAGATGATGGAAAACGCCATCCATTTATACGAGCCTGTTTGCATGCGCACCATAACGGTGGTTGCCAGGCAAGGCGGGTACAGCGCAAAGAACAAAATCATGGATACAGCCAGCAGCGCAGTGCCGCCTTTGCTTTGGTTTTCGCTTTCCATGCGGCTCTCAAGCGTGACGTTTTGGTCGTCATCTTGCTGAAATAGCACGCCCAATGTGGCTACGCTACTTTCGCGTGCGGCAAACGAGGAGAGCAAGGCGATGTTGATTTTCCAGTCAAACCCTGCAAACTGCGTTACAGGCTCAAGGCTGCGGCCGATGCTACCCAGAAACGAGCGTTCAATCGAGGCTTCGCGCATTTCGGTGCGTATGCCTTTGCGGGCATTTACCAGTTGGCGCAAGGCGCGGTTGATTTTTTTTGCATCGGGGTCGTTTTCTTCGGGGCGGATGAAGTTGTAGAAGGTAGCATTTCGCGCCTTGAATTTTTCACCCGCTGCCGCAGCACCTGCTTCGCCCTGCGCGTTAAGACGGGCGCGGGTGTAGTCGCTCTCGTAGTTAATGAGTGCGAGCAAGGCATCGGGGTTGTCGGCAAACGTTTTTTGGTAGCGGTTGTTTTGAAGCGCACGGCTGAATTTGGCTACGGCAGCCTGCCCTTCTTGCTCAAACTCTGCTTGCTGCTGCTCTGAAAGGCCCGGAAACTGCAACAGGGTAAAAACCACCACGGCTACTGCCACCACGATGGAGCCTACTTTTTTAACGTATTGCCATGTGCGCTCAAAGGCACGGCGCATTACACCCGAAAAAGTGGGCAAATGGTAGTGTGGCAGCTCCATGACAAAAGGCGATGTTTCCTGCCCGCTTAGCACGGTGTGGGTGAGTAGCTTCGATACCAGCAGCGCAAAGACTATGGTCATGGTTGAGATGTAGAACATCATCAACGTTTTATGTCCAGGGAAAAACGCTCCTAGCAGCAATGTGTAAAGCGGGATTTTGGCCATGCAGTTCATAAAGGGCACGGCAAAAATGGTAGCCATACGGGCGCGTGTGTCTGAGATGGCCTTGGTTGCCATCAGCCCTGGTACGGCACAGCCCCCTGCAAACACGCCACCCAAAATCAATGGCAAGGTGCTTTGCCCGTGCATGCCAAAGCGGTGCAGCACCTTGTCAAGCACAAAGGCAATACGCGCCATGTAGCCCGAGTCTTCCAAAATGGCAATGGTGGCAAAAAGTATCAGGAAAATTGGCACATAGTTGAGCAAGGTGTTGGCCGAATCAACCAGCCACAAGCCCATGGAGCGCGTGTACGGGTCTACCAAAAAACCTGCTTCGGGCAAAAACCCCGCTATCAGATCGCGCGTATTGGCCAGCACGGGCCAGACGTAGGCTGCCAGCTCGTAGCCCCAAACAATGGAAACCTGGTAAATCAAAAACACTGCCATCAGCAGCACCAAGGGCGCTGCCCAGCGGTTAAGCACTACGGTATCGATGCGGTCGGTTACGGTGCGCTTGCCGCTGGCTGTTTCGTGCAGCACGCCATCATCCAGCAGGGCAACAATGCGCTGGTTGCGGCAGGCTACAACGTGGTCGCCCACTTCGAGCCCCTGCTCTTGCTCAAACGCCTGGCGCAAGCGGGCAACTTCTTGCAGCAATGCCTCTGCTTGAGCGCTTGTTTGTGTGCTAGCTTGTGTGTCTTTTTGTGTGCCTGCTTGTTGCGCATGTTTGCGAATCAGCGCAACGGCTTGCTGGTCGCCTTCAAGCAGTTTGAGTGCAAGCCAGGGCGCAGGTGCTTGTGCGTCTGCGCCTGTTTGTGGCAATTGGGCGCATATGCGCGCGATATGCGGGTTTAAACTGCCGTAATCAACGGGGCAGGGGTTTTGCCACTGGCTGCGCTCTGGGCTGTCTGCCCACTTGCGAATGGTGCGGCGCAACGGCTCGCGCCCACTGCCCGTGCGCCCCACGGTGGCTACCACGGGCAAGCCCAGTTTTTTACCTAAAGCATCAACATCAATTTGCAGGCCGCGCCCTTGGGCAATGTCCATCATGTTGAGTGCCAGCACGGGCGGCAAACCCAGCTCCATCAATTGCAGCGTCAGGTGCAGGGAGCGGCGCAGGTTGCTTGCATCAATCACATCAACCACTACTTCGGGGCGCTCGTCTATCAAAAAGTCGCGCGCTACGCGCTCTTCGAGCGAAAACGATGTCAGGCTGTATGTGCCAGGCAAATCCACCGTTTCTACAGCGCCCGCCTCATCGCGGTAGATGCCGTATTTTTTATCAACCGTCACGCCAGGGTAGTTGGCAACGTGCTGCCTCGCACCTGTCAGCACGTTAAAAAGCGTGGATTTACCCGCGTTTTGCTGGCCTGCCAAGGCGACCAGCAGGCGCTTTTTTTTGGGCTTTGATTCTGGCGTTGATTCAGATCTCATCCTGATACACCTCTATGGTTGCAGCCTCCTGGCGGCGCAGGCAAATGCTGGATGCATCCAGACGTAATTCAATCGGGTCGTTCAGCGGCGCACTGCGCACAACACGCACTGTGACATTGGGCATCAACCCCAAGTCAAGCAGGCGTTGGCGCACTGCACTGCTAGAAAAGTGGCGACGGATTCGCACTGTTTTTCCATTAGGAATATCGTTCAGAGTCATGGCTGACATAAGCACAGGCAGCTTGTAAGTCTGCCTCCTCTATTTTGTTATTGAGAATCAAATTAGAACATAACAATAGATTTGAAGGCAAAAAATCCATATAAATAGGAATGATTTTTGTTTGCAGATCCCTTGCTTCTTTCTATAATCGCCGCATGCTAGCTGCTCATGTGCTGTATTTTCAGGCGCTGGCATGCTTGCAACCCACTTAACAAACAGGAGCTTTGCGATGAAAAAATGGACAAAAGAATTGGCAGCCATCAGCATTGGTGCTGCTGCCTTGTTTACTTCTGCGGCTGCATTGGCACACACGCCACTGTGCTCGTGCTACGACAGCGGCGGCGGAAAAATCATGTGTGAAGGGGGCTTTTCAGATGGCTCTTCGGCGCGTGGCGTAAAGATGCGTGTAGTTGATGCCAAAGGCACTGCGCTAATCAACGGCGTTATGGATAAAAGCAGCACTTTTGAGTTTGACAAGCCCAAGGGCGCTTACAAGGTGGTTTTTGATGCGGGTCCTGGCCACGCAATCACCATAGACGGCAGCAAGATTGTTCCGTAATTTTTACTTTTTTGAATGAACGAACCCGATATGAAACGCTATACCCGCACCGTGATGGCTGTTGCTGCAGCCGCTTTTGCTGCCGCAAGTCTGCCCGCACAAGCCCATTTTCAGTTGCTTTACACGCCTCAGGTTATGGTTGAAAAGCCTGGAAAAATACCGCTCAAACTCGTTTTTGCGCACCCTATGGAAAACGGCCACATGATGGATATGGGCAAGCCCGAGCAGTTTTTTGTCATGCTCAAGGACAACAAAAAAGAAGACTTGCTGCCCACGCTGAAAGAAGCAAGCTGGCAAGGCTCTAAAAACAAAGGCAAGGCCTACAGCACCGAGTATGGCATCAAGCTCAACGGCGACTATGTATTTGCGCTGGTGCCTGCGCCTTATTTTGAAGAGAGCGAAAGCACTTACATCCAGCAAATTACCAAGTCTTATGTCAATAAAGGGGCTATGCCTACGCACTGGAACAAGCCCGTTGGTCTGCCCACCGAAATTGTGCCGATGAACAAGCCTTACCAGAACTTTGCTGGCGGCACGTTTACCGGGCAAGTGCTCTCGCAAGGCAAGCCAGCCGCCGGGGTGGAGTGCGAAATCGAGTACATCAATACCGATGTGGATGTGAAAAACAACCGCTTTGGCAAAGGCACTAAAGGCACTGTGCCTGATAGCGCCATGGTTGCTGTGACAGATAGCAATGGCATGTTTACTTTTGGCATTCCAAAAGCTGGCGTATGGGGCTTTGCCTGCCTTGGCTCGGGTCCAGCCAAAACGTACAAAGGCAAAGAGCTTTCGCAAGATGCGGTGCTGTGGATTAACGCGACACCCATGAAATAAATATGCGAGCTTGGCAAGTGCTGGCAACAGGTAGCTGCTGGCTCTGACAGGCGTAGCATTTGCGAATGCTGCGCTTGCGAGCTCCGCACTTGCCAAAAATAGTTTGCCGCAAATGGAAAAGGACATGCCTGTTTTTAGGGCATGTCCTTTTTTTATGGCGCAGCTTGCTTCAGGGGCGCACGCCTTGGCTTTGCAGGTGCATGATTTGCTCCAGCACGGGCAGCAGGTCGCCAGCGGTGTCGATAACGAAATGTGCGCCTGCGGCTTTGAGCTCTTGCGTGGCTTTTTCGCGCAGTGGGCTTAACTGCTCGGCGCTGGCAGCGTCAAACTCTTGTTGTGTAAGCCCTGCCAAGCTGCCCGAGAGCGCCAGCCCCACCGTCCACATGCCTGCGTTGCGGCCTTCGGCCATGCCAGGGGCGGTGTCATCAACCTTTACGCAATGCGCTACGCTTGTGATTTTCAAATCGTGCACGCATTGCAATGCCATCCACGGGCCTGGGCGTGCGCCTGCTGGCAAGTCGTCGGCACACACTACGCAGTCTGGCTCGTAGCCGTGGGCAGCGGCTGCCACCATGAGCTTTTGCATGACTTGGCGCGGGTAGCCTGTGGTAGAACCAATTTTGATGCCGCGCTGGCGCAGTTGCTCTACGGTGTTTAATGCGCCCGCAATCAAAGCCGAGTGTTCGGCTACGCGCTCGACTTGCAGGGGCAAGAAGGTTTGGTAGATGTGGTCGATATCGGCATGGCTCATGGGCTCGCCAAATTGCTTCTGCCAACGTGCGCCAACTACGGGGTCTTGCCCCAGTGCTTCGATATGCTGCCACTTGCCCAGCCCCATTGGGCCGCGTGCTTCGGGCAGGGAGAGCTCGAAGTTGTAGGCTTGTTTGAAGGCATCTACAAAAATTTGCGTGGGGGCGAAGGAGCCAAAATCGACGATGGTGCCTGCCCAGTCAAAAATGACGGCTTCAATAGCGGGGTGGCTGGCGTAGGCTTGGGAAAAAGTGGGTTTTTGGGTGTTCATGGTTGCTTGGTGGATGAGGTTGGGGTTGGTTGGTGGGTGAATGGCTTGTTGCAATTTCAGGGCAAAAATGCACTTTTCCCGTCGTCGCTGCACAAGCGGAAATCTGCTACTGCGCCTCTTGCGAACATGGGCTCCTGCCCCACGCCTTCGCGGCGGCAGGCTTTGCGCGGAAATGGCAGCATGGGGGTAGGCATTGCACGGTTAGCCCGATGTTTTGTTGCTGCGGCTTGTTGCGCAGTGCTGCAAGAATTCGGGGGCGAATGCGTCGAAATAGCCCAGACGCTCGGGGCGGTGGGCGGCAATGTCGGTGTAGGGCTTTACGCCTTCAATCAGTTCAGCAATAACGCGCCCCATGCCAGCAGCAAATGCAATGCCGCCGCCATTGCAGCCCGTGGCAAAGTACAGATCGCTGATGTGCTCTGCCTCGCCCAGCACCAGTGCGCCGTCGCTCGTATAGCACGAGGGGCCGCTCATATGGTGCGCGATGCCTGTTTGCTCGAAGTTGGCAAAGTAGCGATTGAGCTTGTCGGCGTTTTCAACCAGGTCGTTAAAGCCATCGGGGTTGTCTGCATCAAAAACGAGGCGCGACAAATCGGCGGGCAAGGTGCGCGGGTTGGCCGCTACGGCGTGCTGCTCGCGTATGCCAAAAATCAATGCGCCTACTTCGGGGCGGGCATAGGCCTGAATTTCAGGCATAAGCACGATGGCTCCATTGCGGGCAAAGTGGGGGGCGGTTTGCGTAATCCAGTACTGGCTGCGCACGGGCGCCATAGGCAGGGCGATGCCCAAAGGCTCTGCCAACAGGCTCGACCACGCGCCTGCTGCCACCACGATTTGGCTGGCGGGCAGATACGTGCCATCAGCCAGCGTTACGCCTTTGGCGGCGCGGGGCTTGGTGGCTGGCTTTGTTGTTGCGCCGTCTTCTGCTTCTCCTGCTTTTGCCGCTTGCGTAGTGGCAGCGGGTGCTTCGCCTTGGTGGATGCTTGCCACTTCGCCATGCAGCAGCTTGGCACCCATGCGCGTTGCGCCGCGCAGGTAGGCGCTGGCGAGCTGGTAAGGGTCGCAATAGATTTCTTGCTCAAAAAAGAATGCCACGTCAAAGGCTTCGGGCTTGAGCCACGGCGCATGTTGCAGGGCTTGCGCTTTATCCAGCTCGCGGTGGTTGATGCCGTGCTCGGCGCAAATTTGCGCCAGCGCCTGCAAGCTGGCATGGTGCGACTGGGGCGCTACATACAAAGCGCCTGACTGGTGCCGCCCCACGTCTTCATGCTGCGTTTTCTCGAGGCGTGCGATGGCGCTGTAGCTTTCTTTGACGAGTGCAATCAGGTTGGGTTTGTCGCGCACCAACGTAACCAGTGCTGCGGCACGGCTGGTGGCAGCAGCAGCGGGCTGGGCGCGTTCAATGATGCAAACGCGCTCGCCCATGCCGCGCAAGCCCAGCGCATAGGCCACGGCCGCACCGATGATGCCGCCGCCTACGATGATGATGTCACGCTGCATGGCTGCTGCTCTGTGCGTCAAAAACAATGCCCATTTCGCGCAGCGTATCGGCTATGGCTTGCACGACTTTTTGCATGTCGCTGCGGGTAAGTGCGCCTATGCAGCCCACGCGAAAGCTCTCTACTTGCGTGAGCTTGCCCGGGTACAGGATGAAACCACGCTCGCGCACGCGCTGGTAAAAGTCTTTGAAGTTGTAAGCCGCATGCGCTGGCGCGTGCCATGTGATGATGATGGGCGCTTGCACATCTGCAGCCAAAAAAGGTTTTAAACCGATGCTGCACAGCCCTTCGAGCAAGGTTTGGCAATTGTCTGCATAACGCTGGGCGCGTGCGGCGGTGCCGCCTTCTTCGCGGTGCTGCAACAGTGCCTCGTGCAGGGCGGCAAGCACATGGGTGGGCGGGGTAAAGCGCCATTGGGTGGTTTTTTGCATGTATGCCCACTGCTCGTACAAATCCATCGCCAGCGAGTGGCAGCGCCCTGCACTGGCTTGCAGGCTGTCGCGGTTGGCAATGACAAAGCCCATGCCTGGCACGCCCTCAATGCACTTGCCTGATGCGGCAACGAGCGCCTCAAAAGGGGTGGTGCGGGCATCTATCTCGATTGCGCCAAATGAGCTCATTGCATCTAGCAGCAAACGGCGGCCTTGACGCTGCACAACCGCGGCAATCTCGGGCAAGGGGTTGAGTATGCCTGCGCCCGTTTCGCAGTGCACCAGTGCCACATGGGTGATGTTGGTATCAGCAATTAAGGCGGCTTCTATCGCCTCGGGAGTTGCGCTTTGGTCTTCTGCCACAGGCAGCTCTACCGCTTCACGCCCCAAATATGCCAGTATTTTCAAAATGCGTTGGCAATACGCGCCGTTATTGGGCACAAGCACTTTGCCATCTTTGGGCACGAAGGTGCCCAGCATGGCTTCAACCGAAAACGTGCCCGAGCCTTGCAGTGGCACGCACGCGTGGCTTTGTTCTGCATGGGCGATTTCTAGCAGCATCTGGCAGACTGCACCTGTCATGCTGTTGAACGCAGCATCCCACGAGCCCCAGTCGTGCAGCATGGCTTGTTTGGTGCGTAGCGATGTGGTCAAAGGACCTGGGGTGAGCAAAAGCGGGTCGCGGTCGATGGCGTATGTCATATCTGGAACTTTGTTTAAGAGCGTTTGTTTACGAACGTTTGGTATGCCGCCATGCCTGGCGGCGTTTGAACATGAAGTGCGTTGCCAACGAGTACACAAGGCTTACGCTGGCAGTAGTCAGCACAATCAATGAAGCCATGGCCGCAGCGGGGCCCAGTTCGCCTGCTTCATCCAGATTCAGAATGGAAACAGATGCAGGCAGAGTTTCGGTTGAGTACAGAAAAACCAGCGCTGATACAGTCGTCATGGCGTTGATAAACAGATAGCGCCCAATTTCCAATATGGCTGGTAGGCACACGGGCACGGTAACGCGCCACAGCGTAACTATTTGCGGCACTTTGAGCGAAGCAGACACTGCCTCAAACTCGCGGTCTATGCTTTTGAGCGCGGTTACTGCCGTCATGTGGCAAGGCGTGTAGTAGTGCACCACGTTGGCAATTACCATAATGGCTAGCGTGTGGTACAGGCCGCCCAGCGGGTTGTCTGGGTGGTTAAAAAACAGGATAGAACCAATACCCAGCACCAGCCCCGGCACGCCCATGGGTAAAGTAACCAGCATTTTTGCCAAATAGCCCAAGGGGTTTTTGCTGCTTTTACCAGCTGCGGTTTTTTCGAGCAAATACGCTGTTAAAAACACAAATGGTGTACCCAAAGCCGCCGTTAATACGGCTATTTTCAGGCTGTTGATATAGGCTTTAAGCACGCCCGCTTCGCCCAGACCGTACACATAGTGGTTAAGAGTTAGCTCCAGGTTGTAAGGCCAGAATTTGACGAAAGATGTATACACCGCCATCCCCAACACACCCAGCAACACTGTGGCAAGCAGCATGCAAAAAAGCAGCAGCGGCACATCGCGCTGCGCATCAGGCCGTGCGCTGTAGGGCACAGAACGCGCAGTAAGGCTGGCCTGCTGGCGCTTTTGAATCCACCAGTCAGACGCATAAGCCAGCAGCACGGGCAGCAGCAACAATACCGCTACCACTGCGCCATGCCCAAAGTTGTGCTGGCCAACCACCTGCACATAAATCTCAACAGCCAGCACAGCAAAGTTGCCCCCAATCACCTTGGGTATGCCAAACTCGCTGACCGAATAGGCAAACACCACCATGGCAGCGCTCATCAGGCCGTATTTGGCCGCAGGAATAGTCACGGTTAGAAACCTGCGCCAGCGCGATGCCGAAAGCGAATCCGCTGCTTCATACAATCGTGCATCGGTTATCGACAAAGCCACCAGCAAAATCATGAACGCATGCGGAAAGCTCGAATACACGGTTGAAATAATGATGCCGATAGGTCCATACACCGACTTGGTCCCCAACCAGCTTTTAAGCACGCCTTGCGTACCAAACCACTGCACAAACGCAATGGCGCTCACCAGCGAAGGCCCCAACAGGGGCGACAAGCCAATCATCTTCCACAGCACGCGCAACGGCACGCAAGAGCGCTGCACGGCGTAAGCCATCACAAACGCCAGCGGCACAGTCAAAACCGTCACCGTCACAGCTACCCAAAGCGTATTCCATGCCGCAGCCGCCGTGCTGGGTTCAGACAGAAAACTGGCAAACCGCTGCAAACTGAACTGACCTTGCTCATCTTGCACGCTGCCCAGCAACAAGCTGCCCAGCGGCAGCAACAGGAAAATACACAGTAGCGAACACACAACTGCCAGCAACACATGCGGCACAAGCCACGCATATGATTTACGCGCAGGTGCAATACGGTCAGATTCTGGTTGGATAGTCGTACTCACAGGCTCTCCGGAATGGGTTGCAGACGGTGCGGCGGTATCGATACATGCAATGTTTCGCCATTCACCAACCTGCGGCCAGCCAGATAGTTGTCTGACACCTGTGCCACTAGCGTTTGTCCGTTGCCATCAAAAGGCTCCAGAGTCACCAAAGAAAAAGAGCCCAAAAACTCCTGTCCGACAATTCGGGCAAGAAAGGCGTTTTCCTGTTCCTCTGTCTTTACATCCGCCCCTGTTGCACTAACTGGCTGCTGCGTTTGAGGGTGCAAGTAAATATCTTCAGGGCGCACAAAATATTGCGTCCCTCGAGCAATATTGGGTTTATTAGCGGAAACGAAGTTTTCAGAACCTTCTTGCCCTGCCTGACTGGTACGCAGTTGCAACCTGCCAAATTGCAGATATTGGCCATCTACATGACTGACCTCAATCACATTCGCTCGCCCAATAAAGTTGGCAACAAACTGGCTGCCCGGCTGCTGGTAAATCTGCTGTGGTGTACCTACTTGCTGCACAGTTCCTTTATTCATCACCACAATGCGATCGGCCATGGCCAAGGCTTCTTCCTGATCGTGTGTCACCATGATGGTAGTCACGCCCAGACGCTTTTGCAGCGCTCTGATTTCTGAACGCAGACGTACACGTTCAATTGCATCCAATGCAGAAAGCGGCTCATCGAGCAACAGTAAATCAGGCGCAGTAGCCAGCGCTCGCGCCAGGGCGACGCGCTGCTGCTGCCCGCCCGAGAGCTGCGCGGGATACATCGGCTCTTTGCCTGGCAGCCCAACCAGATTGAGTAACTCCGCCACACGTTGGCGGATTTTTGCTCTGGGCACATACTGGCTGCGCAGGCCGTAGGCTACGTTGTCTTCGACCGACAAATTGGGAAACAGGGCGTAGGACTGAAACACAATGCCATAGTCACGTTGCGCAGGGGCAAACCGAGAAATATCCCGCCCTGCCTGCACAATGCGCCCGCTGCTTTGCCGCTCCAGTCCCGCAATAATGCGCAGCAGCGTTGTCTTGCCACAGCCTGAAGGCCCCAGCAACACTAGAAACTCGCCGCGCTCCACTGTCAAATCGACTTGTTCAAGCGCCACAAACGTACCGAATTGCTTGCGTACGCCTTCAATCACCAAATGGGACATAACATTTTCCATTGTGCAAAAGCAGCCCTGCACATGTATGCATCAGGCTGCTTAAGACTTTTCTGGCTTACTTGGTTTGCGGCTCAGACTTGGCAGCAAAGCGTTTTTGCCACTCGGCCAAAATCGCTTCGCGGTTTTTGGCAATCCACTTGAAATCGTTTTTCACCAAACGCTTCTCATAGTCTGCTGGCACGTGCTGTAAACGCGTAGCAATGCCAGGAATCGCTACAACAGCGAAGTTTTTGGCATACAACATATTGGCCTCGCGGCTAGAAGCCCAATCAGCCAGCTTTTTGGCAGCATCCAGCTTCGGTGTGCCTTTCACAATGGCGGTAGCTTCTACGTCCCAACCTAGCCCCTCTTTTGGATACACCACCTCAATCGGTGCGCCCTGACTGCGCGTGGTATTTGCACGGTATTCAAAAGATATACCTACCGGAAATTCACCTGCACCTGCCATCTTGCATGGCTTGGAGCCTGAGTGTGTATACACGGCAATGTTGTCATGCAGCTTGGTCATATAGTCCCAGCCACCCTTCTCGCCAAACACCTGCAGCCAGGCTGTCACATCAAAAAAGCCCGTGCCCGAGGAGTTGGGGTTTGGCATCACAATCTTGCCTTTGAATTCTGGACGCAGCAGGTCTTTCCAGCTTTCAATTTTTGGCAGCTTTTGCTTTTGCATTTCAACCGTGTTGTAGCAAATGGCTGCACCCCAAACGTCCATGCCCACCCAACTTGGTGTAGCAGCCGTATCGCGGTAGCGCGGTGCAATCTCTTTCAGGTTGGTGGGCGCGTAAGGCTGCAACATTTTTTCGCCCTCGAAAACCATCATGCTTGATGCAGCTACACCCATAATCACATCAGCCACAGGCTTGGCCTTTTCAGCCAGAAGTTTGGCGGTAATAATGCCAGTGGAATCACGTGTCCATTTGATTTCAATATCAGGGTGGCTCTTGTTGAACGACTCCTGATAAGCCTTGAGCTGGTCAGTCTCAAGCGCGGTATACACATTCAAAACAGTCTTTTGTGCATAGGCCGAAGCAGCCAAAACCGACAAAGTAGCGACCGCAGCCAAGCGGGAAAAACGAAAGCGCGACATAAATATTGCTCCAGAAAAATGAAGAAACTCCATCAAACTGCCAGCATCGACTTCAATGACGCAGATGCAACCTGAGGGTTACTTCGCATTCTGACGAGCGAATATTTCAATAGGTTGACAATTCAGTGACCGTTTTATTATTTTGAATAGAGACAGAGAAGACCACCCATGCACCAGAATAGTGTGCACTTGCCAGCTTCTTTTTAAGAACCAAACTACAGAACGGGCGCACAAAAGAAAAAGGGTGTCACTTTTACAGTGACACCCTTTTAAAGTATTCTGGCTCCTCAACCTGGGCTCGAACCAGGGACCTACGGATTAACAGTCCGG
>CAZUBE010000015.1:0-51969 GCA_964618495.1 uncultured Allobrachymonas sp.
CCGCGAAGGTGGCCGTACCGTTGGTGCTGGCGTTGTTGCGAAAATCATGGAGTAAAACGCTGTAGGGGTATAGCTCAATTGGCAGAGCGTCGGTCTCCAAAACCGAAGGTTGTAGGTTCGATTCCTACTGCCCCTGCCACTACAAAAAATGTTGTAGTGCAAAGCCCGCTTTACCGCGGGCTTTAGTTCCTTCTAAAGCTGGGTTATAATCTCAGACTTTGCTTATTATTGGTTTTGATGAGTTTATCCTTATCGAGGCCTGACTCGGAATTGCCTTATGGCCACATCTCAGGTTGAAACGGTAGGCGCTGGTGCCGACAAGGCTAAAGTAGTGATTGCGCTGACTTTGGTTCTGGCGGGCTTTGCTGCTTATTTTCTATTGTCTTCACAGAGTAGCTACATCCGCTGGGGTGCGCTGCTTACTTGCGCATTGGCTGGTGTCGCTGTATTTATGCTCTCTGGAGCAGGTCGCAGCCTGTGGTCGTTCGCCCAAGACTCAGAGCGCGAAATGCGCAAAGTGGTATGGCCTACGCGCAAGGAAACCTTGCAAACCACTTTTTTTGTGTTTGTATTTGCATCGCTGATGTCGCTGTTTCTTTGGTTGGTAGATAAAGGCCTGGAATGGGTGTTGTATAGCCTGCTGCTTGGATGGAGATAAGCATGACGCAATCGATGGTGCTTGAAGCATCAGTTAATCCTGATTTTCGTTGGTATGTAGTACAGGCCTACTCTGGCATGGAGCGTGCTGTCGAGCGTAACATTCAGGAGCGCATTGCTCGTGCTGGAATGCAGCAAAAATTTGGCCGTATTCTTGTTCCCACAGAAGAAGTGGTTGAAATTCGCAACGGTCAGAAAAAAACCACCGAGCGCAAATTCTTCCCCGGTTATGTGCTGGTCGAAATGCTCATGGATGACGACAGCTGGCATCTGGTTAAGCAAACGAGCAAAGTGACTGGTTTTGTTGGTGGTGCGCGTACACGCCCAACGCCAATATCGCAAGCTGAAGTGCAGAAAATCGTGAGCCAGATGCAAGAAGGCAGCGAGAAGCCGCGACACAAAGTGGAATTTGAAGTGGGCGAATCCATTCGCGTTAAGGAAGGTCCTTTCACTGACTTTAACGGCAGCATCGAAGAAGTCAATTACGAGAAAAACAAATTGCGTGTGTCGGTCACTATTTTTGGCCGTGCTACGCCTGTTGAACTGGAATTTTCGCAGGTCGAAAAAGCCTGATGCAAACAAATTGATGCCGTCTTTTCAGCCCGCGGCATCAATTATTAAAAAGGGCTGTGTAACCCCCGGGGAGCCTGCATAAACAGGCGTTTTTACCCGCAAGGAGCTAAAAATGGCGAAAAAAATCGTCGGTTTTGTTAAGCTGCAAGTGCCTGCTGGCAAAGCCAATCCATCGCCGCCAATCGGCCCAGCACTGGGTCAGCGCGGTTTGAATATTATGGACTTCTGTAAAGCGTTCAATGCCCAAACTCAGGGCATGGAGCCAGGTCTGCCTCTGCCAGTTGTGATTACAGCTTATGCAGACAAGAGCTTTACTTTTGTTATCAAGACACCTCCAGCTGCAACGCTGATCAAGAAAGCTATCAAGCTTGACAAAGGTTCGGCCAAGCCAAATTCTGACAAGGTTGGCAAAATTACCCGTGCCCAGCTCGAAGAAATTGCAAAAACCAAAACCAAAGACTTGACTGCTGCCGATCTGGATGCTGCTGTGCGCACCATCGCTGGCTCTGCACGCTCCATGGGCGTAACTGTGGAGGGCGTGTAAGATGGCTAAATTGACCAAAAAACAAAAAAGTCTGCAAGGCAAAGTTGACAGCAACAAGCTGTACGCTTTGACCGATGCTATTAACCTGGTGCGCGAGTGCGCAACTGCCAAGTTTGACGAGTCTATTGACGTAGCTGTGCAACTTGGCGTTGATGCAAAAAAATCGGATCAGGTTGTGCGTGGTGCTGTCGTGCTGCCTAATGGCACAGGTAAAACCAAGCGCGTTGCCGTGTTTGCCCAAGGTGCCAAGGCTGATGAAGCTAAAGCTGCTGGCGCTGACGTGGTTGGCATGGAAGATTTGGCTGAACAAGTCAAAGCAGGCAATATGCCTTTTGACGTAGTGATTGCTGCTCCAGATGCTATGCGTATCGTGGGTACACTAGGTCAAATTCTGGGCCCTCGCGGCTTGATGCCTAACCCCAAAGTTGGCACAGTTACGCCTGATGTGGCAACCGCTGTTAAGAACGCCAAGGCTGGTCAGGTTCAGTTCCGCGTTGACAAGGCTGGCATTGTGCACGGCACCATTGGTCTGCGCTCGTTTGACACAGACAAGCTGCAAGGCAATCTGGTTGCGCTGGTTGAGGCGCTCAACAAAGCCAAGCCTGCCAGCAGCAAAGGTGTTTACCTGCGCAAAGTGGCTGTTTCTTCTACCATGGGTGTGGGCGTGCGCGTTGATACCCAATCCATTGCAGCTTCCTGATTTCAGGATTGCAATGGTAAAAATTTGCAGGCGCTTGTCGCCTGCATGAGGTGGGTCGGGTGAAGTTGTTTTGTTTACAGTTTTGCCCGAGCCATCCAAGACCGCTGGTGTGCTATCTGCCTTTATTGGCGTGTAGTGCTTAATCGTGAAAACCAGCGTAGATGGCGATCCCGCTTCTTAAAGGATAGTTTGCAAATGGCGTTTAAATGTTGTTTGTAATAACCGATAAGCAAGTTGGTCGCTGCAACCTAGGCGTATGCTGAATTACGGCATACAAAAGTGAAGGAGTAGATCTTGAGTCTCAATCGCAGTGAGAAAGAAGCGGTCATCAATGAAGTGACCCAACTCGCCGCTAAAGCTCAAACGCTCGTGATGGCGGAATACCGTGGCATCACGGTCGCTGACTTGACCGAACTGCGTAGCAAAGCACGCAGCAATGGCGTTAGCCTGAGTGTGTTGAAAAACACGCTGGCTCGTCGTGCTGTTGCTGGTACGAGTTTTGAGTCTGGCGCCGACCAGATGACTGGCCCGCTAATCTATGGCTTTTCTGAAGACGCAGTTGCTGCTGCCCGCGTGGTAGCCGACTTTGCCAAAACGAATGACAAACTGGTTATTCGTGGCGGTGTGTACAACGGTAAAGCTCTGGATATGAACGGCGTCAAGCAGCTTGCCAGCATCCCTTCGAAAGAAGTTTTGCTCTCGCAACTGTGTGGCTTGTTGATGTCGCCCATGTCGCGCAGTGCGCGTGTGCTGGCGGCTCTGGCAGAGAAAAAAGGCGAAGCTGCTGCAGCTTGATAGTGCGGCACTTTTACCAACCAACTTGTTTTAGGAATAAAAAATGGCATTCGATAAAGACACATTTTTGACCGCGCTCGATAGCATGACGGTCATGGAGCTCAACGATCTGGTGAAAGCCATCGAAGAGAAATTTGGCGTGAGCGCTGCCGCTATGGCCGCTCCTGCTGCTGGTGGCGCTGCTGCTGGTGCTGCTGCCGCTGAAGAGAAGACAGATTTCGATCTGGTTCTGACTGATGCTGGCGCACAAAAAGTAGGCGTGATCAAGGTTGTTCGCGAAATCACTGGTCTGGGCCTGAAAGAAGCTAAAGATCTGGTTGATGGCGCTCCCAAAGCAATCAAGGAAGCCATGCCTAAAGCTGACGCTGAAGCAGCCAAGAAAAAGCTGGAAGAAGCCGGCGCCAAAGCTGAACTCAAATAACAGTTTCAGTTTGAGGCTGGAGTGCTTAGAGGCGCTCCAGCCTTTGGTGTTTCTGCGATTATCTGCTGCAGCAATGTTGCTGTAATGCTTATTTTTCCAGAAAACACTTTCAAGCGCATTGTGAATCTGTGCGCTTGAAAGTGTCTTCTGTTCCCGATGGCGGAAGAACCTTGGTACGGGTTGCGTGCAACGCGCAACTGTCTGCCAATGGCTGGTAGGGGCCAGCCACCAAGCACCAGCATGAGACATGCGCAGTCTCGTGTTGCACATTCGAGGAAAGACTTGGGATGGGGGTTGCTGCAAGCATGGTGCTGGCGGCAACAGATCCACATCCTGGCCGCCAACGTCTTCACCTGGAGAGTCCATGACTTACAGCTTCACCGAACGCAAACGCATCCGTAAAAGTTTTGGCAGCCGCGACAGCGTGCTGAAAATTCCTTATCTTCTGCAAATGCAACGCGATGCCTATACCGCTTTTTTACAGGCCGACCTGCCACCAAAAAAGCGTCGCCCCGAAGGTTTACAGGCAGCATTTGAATCGGCATTTCCTATTGTGTCACACAATGGCTTTGTCGAAATGAAATTCATTGAGTACAACCTGGCAAAACCTGCATTTGATGTGCGTGAATGCCAGACCCGTGGCCTGACTTTTGGCTCGGCTGTGCGTGCCCGCGTACAACTCATTATTTATGATCGTGACGCTTCTACGGCCCAATCCAAAGTGGTTAAAGAAGTGAAAGAGCAAGAAGTCTACATGGGCGAAGTGCCCTTGATGACAGATAAGGGCTCTTTCGTCATCAACGGTACTGAGCGCGTGATTGTGTCGCAGTTACACCGTTCTCCTGGTGTCTTTTTCGAGCACGACAAGGGTAAAACACACTCCAGCGGCAAGCTGCTGTTTAGCGCCCGCATTATTCCTTACCGCGGCTCATGGCTCGATTTTGAGTTCGACCCCAAGGATATTCTCTATTTCCGCGTTGACCGCCGCCGCAAAATGCCAGCAACAATTTTGCTCAAGGCAATCGGCATGAATACTGAGCAGATTCTTGAGCATTTCTTTGTGAACGACCAGTTCCGCCTGATGGACGCTGGTGCACAAATGGCTTTTGTTGCTGCTCGCCTCAGAGGCGAAATCGCACGTTTTGATATTGCAGACAACAATGGCAAAGTCATTGTCGCCAAAGACAAGCGCATTACGGCCAAACACATCCGCGAGCTAGATGCTGCAGGTGTTACGCATGTCAGCGTGCCTGAAGATTTCTTGCTCGGACGCGTGGTAGCTAACAATATCGTTGATGAGGAAACAGGCGAGATTATCGCCAAAGCCAACGATGAGCTGACTGAAGCCCTGCTGAAAAAATTGCGCGAAACCGGTGTGAAAGAAATTGCCTGTCTGTTTACCAATGAACTTGATCAAGGCGCTTATATTTCGCAGACTCTGCGACTGGACGATACGGCCGATGAATACGCTGCCCGTGTTGCCATCTACCGCATGATGCGCCCTGGTGAGCCCCCTACCGAAGACGCTGTGCAGGCTTTGTTCAACCGCCTGTTCTACAGTGCTGACAGCTACGACCTGTCGCGCGTTGGCCGCATGAAGTTCAATGCCCGCGTTGGCCGCGAAGAGTCTGAAGGCGCCATGGTGCTTTCTAACGAGGATATTTTGGCTGTGGTCAAAATTCTGGTTGATCTGCGCAACGGCAGAGGCGAGGTAGACGACATCGACCACCTGGGCAACCGCCGTGTGCGTTGCGTGGGCGAGTTGGCTGAAAACCAGTTCCGCACAGGTTTGGCACGGATTGAAAAAGCCGTGAAAGAGCGTCTGGGCACTGCCGAGCAAGAGCCGCTGATGCCGCACGACCTGATCAACTCCAAGCCTATTTCGGCTGCGCTGAAAGAGTTCTTTGGTGCGTCGCAGTTGAGCCAGTTCATGGACCAGACAAACCCCTTGTCTGAAATCACCCATAAGCGCCGCGTTTCTGCCCTGGGCCCAGGCGGTTTGACCCGCGAACGCGCTGGCTTTGAGGTGCGTGACGTGCACGCCACCCACTATGGCCGCGTCTGCCCGATTGAAACGCCTGAGGGTCCAAACATTGGTCTGATTAACTCGCTGGCGCTATATGCCCGCTTGAACGAGTACGGCTTTATCGAAACGCCCTATCGCCGCGTGGTTGATAGCAAAGTTACCAACGACGTGGATTACCTCTCGGCCATTGAAGAAGGCAAATACGTTATCGCGCAGGCCAATGCCGAGCTCGATGCCGAAGGCCGCCTCACAGGCGAGCTGGTTTCTGCCCGCGAAAAAGGCGAGTCGGTGCTGATTGACCCCTCTGAAGTACAGTACATGGACGTGTCGCCCGCGCAGATTGCGTCAGTTGCTGCTGCGCTCGTGCCTTTCCTTGAGCACGACGACGCTAACCGCGCTTTGATGGGTGCAAACATGTCGCGTCAGGCTGTTCCTGTACTGCGCCCTGAAAAACCATTTGTTGGCACCGGCATTGAGCGCGTGGCAGCAGTGGACTCTGGTACTGTTGTTACTGCCAAGCGTGGCGGCGTGGTAGACCACGTAGACGCCACCCGCATTGTGGTGCGTGTGAATGACAAAGAAGCTGTTGCGGGCGAAGTCGGCGTAGATATCTACAACCTCATCAAATACCAGCGTAGCAACCAAGACACCAACATCCACCAGCGCCCCATCGTCAAACCTGGCGACAAAATTGACAAGGGTGACGTGATTGCTGACGGTGCATCTACCGATTTGGGCGAAATCTCCATCGGCCAGAACATGCTGATCGCCTTTATGCCCTGGAACGGCTACAACTTCGAAGACTCGATTCTGATTAGCGAGCGCGTGGTTGCTGATGACCGCTACACCTCCATCCACATTGAAGAGCTGGTGGTGATGGCGCGTGATACCAAGCTGGGCGCTGAAGAGATTACACGCGATATTCCCAACCTGTCTGAAACGCAGCTCAACCGTTTGGACGACTCGGGCATCATCTACGTGGGCGCTGAAGTGCAGCCTGGCGACGTGCTGGTGGGCAAGGTTACGCCCAAAGGCGAAACCACCCTCACGCCCGAAGAAAAACTGCTGCGCGCCATTTTTGGCGAAAAAGCCAGCGACGTGAAAGACACCTCTTTGCGCGTGGACCAAGGCAGCCAAGGCACTGTGATTGATGTGCAGTTCTTTACCCGCGAAGGTATCGAACGCGACAAACGCGCCCAGCAAATCATTGATGACGAACTCAAACGCTTCCGTCTGGACTTGAACGACCAGATGCGTATCGTTGAAGTCGATGCCATGGCACGTCTGGAAAAAATTCTGGTTGGAAAAACCGCCAATGGCGGCCCGCAAAAACTGGCCAAAGGCAGCGCGATTACCGCAGAATATCTGGCATCTATCGACAAATTTCACTGGTTTGACATCCGCCCCGCAGACGAGGCTATTGCCGACCAGATGGAAAGCATCAAAAAATCGCTGGAGCAAACCCGCCACAACTTCGACTTGGCTTACGAAGAGAAACGCAAAAAGCTCACGCAAGGCGACGAGTTGCCATCAGGCGTGCTCAAAATGGTCAAAGTCTATCTGGCTGTCAAGCGCCGCTTGCAACCTGGTGACAAAATGGCCGGCCGCCACGGTAACAAGGGTGTGGTTTCCAAAATCGTACCCGTCGAAGACATGCCCTACATGGCTGACGGCACACCGTGCGACATCGTGCTTAACCCGCTGGGCGTGCCCTCGCGGATGAACGTGGGTCAGGTGCTTGAAGTGCATTTGGGCTGGGCCGCCAAAGGTCTGGGCCAACGCATTGGCGACATGCTGCAAGCCGAAGCCAAAGCCAGCGAAGTGCGCTCTTACCTTGAGCAAATCTACAACAGCGAAGGCAAGCCCGAGAACCTTTCCAAGCTCAAAGATGGCGAACTGATGGCCATGGCGCAAGAGCTTGCGCAAGGCGTGCCATTTGCCACCCCTGTTTTTGACGGCGCTACTGAAGCAGACATCCACGCCATGCTCAAGCTGGCCTACCCCGATGAAGTGGCGCAAGCCAAGGGGCTGACTGAAAGCCGCGCTCAGGCTTGGCTGCACGACGGCCGCACTGGTGAAGCGTTTGACCGCCCCACCACCGTTGGCTACATGCACTTCCTGAAACTGCACCACTTGGTTGATGACAAGATGCACGCCCGCTCTACTGGCCCGTACTCGCTGGTTACCCAGCAGCCGCTGGGTGGTAAAGCACAGTTTGGTGGTCAGCGTTTTGGTGAGATGGAGGTGTGGGCGCTTGAGGCTTACGGCGCTTCCTACATCCTGCAAGAAATGCTCACTGTCAAGTCTGACGACGTGCGCGGCCGTACCAAAGTGTACGAAAGCATCGTCAAGGGCGAGCACGCCATCAATGCGGGCATGCCCGAATCGTTCAACGTGCTGGTCAAGGAAATTCGCTCACTGGGCATTGATATGGAACTGGAGCGGAGCTAACAACACCCACAGGTGCTGCCTGCAAGCCAAGTGTTTTTGGCAACGGCAACGGGCAGCGCCGCTTTAACTGAACGCTGTTTTGTTAGTCCCGTTTCTCTTTGCATATCCCGTTATTAGGAAAGATTTACCATGAAATCATTTCTCGACCTGTTTAAATCACTCAAGCCCGATGAGCATTTTGATGCCATCAAAATTGGTCTGGCTTCGCCTGAAAAAATCCGTTCCTGGTCTTTTGGTGAAGTCAAAAAACCCGAAACCATCAACTACCGCACTTTCAAACCCGAGCGCGATGGCCTGTTCTGCGCCAAAATCTTCGGCCCAGTTAAAGATTTTGAATGTCTGTGCGGCAAATACAAACGTCTGAAGCACCGTGGCGTAATCTGCGAGAAATGCGGCGTTGAAGTTACCGAAACCAAAGTGCGCCGCGAGCGCATGGGGCACATTGATTTGGCCGCGCCTTGCGCCCACATCTGGTTCCTCAAATCGCTGCCCAGCCGTTTGGGTCTGGTGCTGGACATGACCCTGCGCGACATTGAGCGCGTACTCTACTTTGAAGCCTATGTTGTGACCGACC
Organism: uncultured Allobrachymonas sp.; assembly: GCA_964618495.1. GTDB lineage: Bacteria > Pseudomonadota > Gammaproteobacteria > Burkholderiales > Burkholderiaceae_C > Brachymonas. The sequence continues at coordinate 8,742 of CAZUBE010000015.1, forward strand.
CCGGCATGACTCCGCTGAAAAAGTACACCATCATGTCTGAAGACGACTATGACAAGCACACGGCGGAATATGGCGATGAGTTCACAGCCAAAATGGGCGCTGAAGGCATCAAGGATTTGCTTGAAAGCATCGAAATCGACTCCGAAATCGAACGCTTGCGTGGCGACCTGACTGGCTCTGAGCTCAAAGTCAAGAAAAATGCCAAACGCCTCAAAGTGCTTGAAGCATTCAAAAAATCCGGCATTAAACCAGGCTGGATGATTATGGAAGTGCTGCCTGTGCTGCCTCCAGACTTGCGCCCGCTTGTTCCTCTGGATGGTGGCCGCTTTGCCACTTCTGACCTCAACGACCTGTACCGCCGCGTCATCAACCGCAACAGCCGTCTGCGCCGTCTGCTCGAACTCAAAGCGCCCGAAATCATTGCCCGCAATGAGAAGCGCATGTTGCAAGAATCCGTAGACAGCTTGCTTGACAACGGTCGTCGTGGCAAGGCCATGACAGGTGCTAACAAACGTGCACTGAAGTCGCTGGCTGACATGATCAAAGGCAAGGGTGGTCGTTTCCGCCAAAACTTGCTGGGCAAGCGTGTGGACTACTCGGGTCGCTCGGTCATTACCGTGGGCCCAACACTCAAGCTGCACCAGTGCGGCCTGCCCAAACTCATGGCGCTGGAATTGTTCAAACCCTTTATCTTTGCCCGTCTGGAGCAGCAAGGCATTGCTACTACCATCAAGGCAGCCAAGAAAGAGGTTGAAAACAACAACCCCGTTGTGTGGGATATTCTCGAAGAAGTCATTAAAGAGCACCCGATTTTGCTCAACCGTGCGCCTACGCTGCACCGCTTGGGCATTCAGGCGTTTGAGCCGCTGCTGATTGAAGGCAAGGCTATTCAGCTGCACCCGCTCGTTTGCTCGGCCTTTAACGCCGACTTTGACGGTGACCAGATGGCTGTGCACGTACCGCTGTCGGTAGAAGCACAGATGGAAGCCCGCACCCTGATGCTGGCCTCCAACAACGTGCTGTTCCCCGCTTCGGGCGAACCGTCCATTGTGCCTTCTCAAGACGTGGTGCTGGGCCTGTACTACACCACCCGCGAGAAAATCAACGGCTTGGGCGAAGGCATGATCTTTGCCGACATCCAGGAAGTGGAACGCGCTCTTGCCAACAAGCAAGTCGAGCTCACCAGCCGCATCAGCGTGCGCCTGACCGACTACAGCAAAGACAAAGAAACGGGCGAGTTCACGCCCCATACCAGCGTGGTTGAAACCACTGTGGGTCGTGCCCTGCTGTCTGAAATTCTGCCTAAGGGTTTGCCTTTCTCCAGCCTGAACAAGGCGCTGAAAAAGAAAGAAATTTCGCGCCTGATCAACTCGTCATTCCGCAAATGCGGTTTGAAAGAAACGGTTGTGTTTGCCGACAAGCTGCTGCAAAACGGCTTCAGACTGGCTACCCGCGCTGGTATTTCCATCGCGCTGGAAGACATGCTGATCCCGCCACAAAAGCACGAAATCATTGCCCGTGCCGAAACCGAAATCAAGGAAATCCAGCAACAGTACTCCTCAGGTCTGGTCACCGCTGGTGAACGCTACAACAAGGTGGTTGATATCTGGGGCAAGGCTGGCGACGAAGTCTCCAAAGTGATGATGGCGCAGCTGGAAAAACAAAAAACCACCGACCGCCACGGCAACGAAGTCGTGCAAGAGTCCTTCAACTCCATCTACATGATGGCCGACTCTGGCGCTCGAGGTTCAGCCGCCCAGATTCGTCAGTTGGCTGGTATGCGTGGCCTGATGGCCAAGCCTGACGGCTCAATTATTGAAACGCCCATTAAGGCCAACTTCCGCGAAGGCTTGAACGTGCTGGAGTACTTTATTGCTACCCACGGTGCACGTAAAGGTCTGGCTGATACGGCGCTGAAAACAGCCAACTCGGGTTACCTCACACGCCGCTTGGTAGACGTAACGCAAGACTTGGTTGTAACCGAAGACGATTGCGGCACGCACGACGGCCAAGTCATGCGCGCCATTGTTGAAGGCGGTGAAGTACTTGAGAGCCTGCGTGAGCGTATTCTGGGTCGTACCGCTGCAGAAGATGTGCTGCATCCGGAAACACGCCAGGTAATCACCAAGGCAGGCGAAATGTTTGACGAAGACATGCTTGATTTGCTTGAAGCCGCTGGTGTGGACGAAGTCAAGGTTCGCACCGCGCTGAACTGCGAAACCCGTTTCGGCCTGTGCGCACGATGCTATGGTCGCGATCTGGGTCGTGGTGGCTTGGTCAATCAGGGTGAGGCAGTCGGTGTAATTGCCGCGCAATCTATTGGTGAACCTGGTACACAGCTGACCATGCGTACTTTCCACATTGGTGGTGCTGCCTCACGCGCAGCCATTGCCAGCAATGTTGAAGCACGCTCCAACGGTATCATCGGCTTCAACAGCACCATGCGCTATGTAAGCAACAGCAAGGGTGAGCTGGTAGTAATTTCCCGTTCTGGTGAAATCACCATTGCCGACGAGCATGGCCGCGAGCGCGAGCGCCACAAGGTGCCTTACGGTGCCATCATGACTGTCAAGGCCGACCAGACAATCAAGGCAGGCACCATTCTGGCCAACTGGGATCCGTTGACACGCCCAATCATTACCGAATATGCAGGTCAGGTGCGCTTTGAAAACATCGAAGAAGGCCTTACCGTTGCCAAGCAGTCTGACGACGTAACAGGTCTGTCTACGCTGGTGGTGATTGACCCCAAACGCCGTGGCGCAACCAAAGTCATTCGCCCGCTGGTCAAGCTCATTGATGCCTCTGGCGCTGAAGTCAAAATCCCGGGCACCGACCACTCGGTAAGCATCGGCTTTCCTATCGGCTCACTGATTCAGGTGCGCGACGGGCAAGAAGTGCTGCCTGGCGAAGTGCTGGCGCGTATCCCGATTGAAGGCCAGAAAACCCGCGACATCGTGGGCGGTTTGCCCCGCGTGGCTGAGTTGTTTGAGGCGCGTAGCCCCAAAGACAAGGGCGTGCTGGCCGAGCGCACAGGCACTATCTCCTTCGGTAAAGAGACCAAAGGCAAAATCCGCCTGCAAATCACCGACCCCGAAGGTGGTGTGCACGAAGAACTCGTACCCAAAGAGAAAAACATTCTGGTACACGAAGGCCAGGTGGTCAATAAAGGCGAAAGCATTGTGGACGGCCCCGCCGACCCACAAGACATCTTGCGCCTGCTGGGTATTGAAGAGTTGGCACGCTACATCGTTGATGAAGTGCAGGACGTTTACCGCTTGCAAGGCGTGAAGATTAACGACAAGCACATTGAAGTTATCGTGCGTCAGATGCTGCGCCGCGTTGTGATTGAAAATCCGGGCGACTCCACCTACATTGCAGGTGAACAGATCGAACGTAGTGAAATCTACAACACCAACGACGCATTGCGTGCAGAAGGCAAAATGCCTGCGACCTATAGCAATATTCTGCTCGGCATTACCAAAGCATCGCTTTCTACCGACTCGTTCATCTCGGCTGCTTCCTTCCAGGAAACCACACGCGTACTGACCGAAGCTGCCATCATGGGCAAGCGCGACGAACTACGTGGCCTGAAAGAAAACGTCATCGTTGGTCGTTTGATTCCTGCAGGTACAGGTCTGGCTTACCATCAGGCTCGCAAAGCCAAAGACGAAATGGACGAAGCCGAGCGCATCGCCATTGCTCTGGCAGAAGAGCAGGAACTGTCCGATGCACAATCAGGCAATGACGAAATGTCGCTCGATAGCGTAGTCTCAGATGTGCCTGCATCTGGCGATGAATAAGCCAAGCCTGTGCTGCTGATCTGATGCGGGTGCTGCCTAGCTCCCGCAGTCAGAAAAAGCATCTGTTTAAAATCCGTGCTGCCCGATTGCAGCACGGATTTTTTTTGCCATTGCTCTGAAAGTTTGCCCATGTTCCGCAAACCCGCCAACGCCGAATTTGCGTTGATTGCCCGCCATTTCATACGCCCCCACCAGCCCCTGCACCACACAGCTTTGGGCGCAGGTGACGACTGTGCCCTGCTCGCTCCCCCGCCTGGCGAGCAACTGGCCATCTCAAGCGATATGCTCATCGCTGGGCAACACTTTTTTGCAGACGCAAACCCTGCCACGCTGGGGCACAAGGCGCTGGCAGTAAACCTGAGCGATATGGCTGCCTGCGGCGCACAAGCGCTGGGATTCACGCTCTCGTTGGCCTTGCCTGAAATTGACGACAACTGGCTTTCTGCCTTTGCCAACGGCCTGTTTGCACTGGCCGATGCCAACTACTGCGACCTGATAGGCGGCGACACCACCCGCGGCCCGCTGGCCATCAGCATCACCATATTTGGCAGCGTACCCGCCCACGCCGCGCTGCTACGCTCTGGCGCACAAGCGGGCGATGATATCTACGTCAGCCACGCGCCACACACGGGCTTGGGCGACGCACGCATGGCTTTGCACCTGCTGCAAGCGCAACGCGGCGCACCCGCCCCTGCCGCCGTGCAGCAACTCGCGCCCACGCAGCAACAAACCTTGCTGCACACCCTGCGCCCACGGCTTGAAACACCCACCCCACGCACTGCGCTGGGGCTAGCTCTGCGCGGGCTGGCCAGCAGTTGCATAGATTTAAGCGATGGGCTAACCGGAGACTTGCGCCACATACTGGCTGCCTCTGGCGTGGGAGCAACCCTCTACGCCAGCGCTCCAGACGGCAGTGGCCTGCTGGCAGCCACCAGCCCCAGCCTTAAACAAATTGATCAGCAAACGCACGCGCAAGCCGCCCAGCCTGCCGCCTTGCAATACGCTTTGGCTGGTGGAGACGACTATGAACTGCTTTTTACCGCCCCGCCCCACATGCGCCTAAAAATTACCCAGGCCGCCGCCAGCGCTGCCACCTGCGCTACCCGTATTGGCTGTATCGAGCAACACAGCGGCCTGCACTGGCGAGATAGCAACGGCACCAGCCACAGTTTGCAAAACCACGGCTTTGACCATTTTGCTTAAAATGCAGCGCCTGCCTGCACCCTGAGTGATAGCCTCAATACACAGCAGCTACGCCACCGCTGCTGCCACGCTTGCCAACTTTTTTATGCACTATTGCACATATCTTTATAATACTTTTTCAGCAATCTTCCCTTCAATACAAACAACAGCACCCGCTGTGCTATAAAAAACGCATACCAAAACAGGTACGGCATATTTAAGCAAAAGTTATTTCGCCTCAGCTAAATTGAGTCGGTATCTTGTGCGTACAGGCGCAAATGTTTAGCTCCATTTGCAATGTTGCAACGACCATGAACAAGACTACATTCTGTTAGCCTTTTCTGGTGCAGCGCCTTGTGTTTAGCAGATGGACAACAGGAGTTTTTTATGAATCGCGTTTATAAACTGGTTTTTAATCGCCGCACCGGCCGCATGGTAGTGGCTGCTGAAATAACCCGCAGCGCCCGCAAAAGCAGCACCACCGTAAACCAGTCGGGCGCAGCGGCTCAACGCCTGAAAGCCGTGCTGTGCACTTTGCTGCTGGCGGTGGGTGGCTCAACTGCTCTGGCAACCGACCATACAGCCCGCGCCTTCACACCTGCAACAGCCAATGATAATAAGCTGCGCATTACCACCACAACAGGCATAGACAACCTCAATGGGTATTTCTCTTTTTCAGGGAGCTCAGACGGATCTTCAAGGGTATACAACCTGCTCACGGGCTACAACAGCGGCCTTATCACTGGCAGCTTCGATCCTAATGAGTATACACATATCATTACAGGCTCACAAACCAACGGGGTTGCTGTAGTTGATCCCATCACACACAGCAAGACGACTGTTAACACATATAACACCAACACTCTCAGCGAAATGCGAGCTGGCGGCTCTAGAGACTTCCGCGTCTATTCACCACCCGCATCTGCTAATGGACCATTTGTGAAAGCTGGCATTGCAACAGTAAGCGGTGGTACGCTCAACATCAACGCTACTAGCAGTATAGGTGACCAAACAACCCGCGACACAACCTTTTTCAGCGTAACCGGTAGCGGCACAGCCAACTGGAACTCGAACAATTTCGTGATTTCGGTAAACAGCCACACAACACCTCCCGATCACACTGCCACCCTTGATACCACCGAATACATCACGCTTTACCAATACAAAGGCAATTTCACTGTTATTTTGCCCGACTCGAGCATTCATTCGGTGTCCGTAAATAATTTAACTCAGTTGAAAGAATATAACAAATGGCTGATTGATCAATTGCTGGCAGGCAAAATGGGAGACTCCACTACAGCGCAAACTAATTACAACAATGCCTTTAACAAAGCATATACAACAACTGTTGCAACTTATAATGTCAAACACCGCACAGAAGTTATTCCTGAAGATAACCCCTTGTTCATCCCAAGAGGTACAATTATTGGCATGCTGGTTGATGGCCACGATGCCAACGGTGTTATCACAGAAACGGGCAAGATTGAAAGCTTTCGCTCAAACACAAAAAACACTGTTTTACTGCGAGCTATAAACGGTGGCACCATCACCAACAATGGCATTGTCACCAGCAATCGGTATACCAGCGGCATGCAGGCCGAGAATGGTGGGCATATTATCAACAATGGTATCCATAACCAAGGCCCGTCGTCAAGCTCAGACAAAAAACTTCTGGAAACAACGCCCAGCACTGTCAATGGCATTAACTCGACTTATGTCAACAACGGCACGGTCAATCAGGCTATCTGGACTTTTTATATAGATAGCAACCCTGCTGATCAACCTTGGCTGCTTGTACAAAACGGAGCCACTGCCAGCAACAATGGCGCCATCAACATAGGCACAAATTCGCCCACCTATAAAGCCAAACCCATAGGCATACAGGTAGGCAAGGACGACAGCACAACGCCACAAGGCAGCTTTACCAACGAGACAGGCGGGGTTATCTATCTGGGTCGTGCCGCCTATGATTCGCTGGACACCACTGTCGCTCCTATCAACCGTGGTGGTGCAGACATAGAGCAGCAAAACGGCGCTATCGGTATTATGGTGCGCACCCATGGCTCGGCCACCAACGCTGGCACCATTGTGATTGGCAGCCAAGTACAAGATGGCAAAGCTTTTGACATTACGGGAAGCAACGTCAATGTACTCAACTCCGGCGAGATCATTGTCAACGGTAGTTTCGGTACCTCGCCCCTTATGAACGTTGCCATTGATAACACGGCTACCAGCGGCAGCGTTATCAATTCTGGAACCATTACCCTGCAAGGGATCAACAATATCGGCATCCGCTCGATCAGATCAGCAGCAGGCACCGCCACGATTACCTCCAGCGGCATCATCAATGTAGCTGGCGGTGCCAACCCGACCAGCGGCTTGCGCAATTACGGCATCTGATCTGAAGGCACCAACTCAAACGTGAATTTATCCGGCGCGGTCAACCTTTCTGGCGACGGTGCCATTGGGGTACATGCACGCAACAAGGGCACGCTCACCGTCAGCGGCAATGGTGCAGTCAACTTCAGCAGCGGTAAAAACCAGATCGGTTACTTTGCCTATGGGGTGGGTAGCGGCATTACCAACACCAGCAGCAGCACACAAGATGTCAGCACCGAAGGCTCAACCCTGTTTCGCATGGAAGACGGCGCCGACTTTACCGGCGGCAGCGGGGCTACATCGACCTTAAAGGCTTCTGGCAAAAACGCCACTGCCGTCAACGTAACTGGCCGTACGGGCAACGATGTATCGGCCTTTAACTCGGGCAACATCACGCTAAACCTGACTGGCAATGGCGCTACGGGTGTGCGCGTAGAAGGCGGTGCACAAGGCAAAATCACCAGCGAGGCAACCATCAACCTGACAGGTATTGGCGCTATTGCCGGCATTGCCGACGGGAAAAAGCACAATCTGAGCGGTGCCGATACTGGTTCGCCCATTAAAGGTAAGCTAAACAACAGCACACAGGATGCAGGCGCAACCGGCTTTGGCATCGGCACCATACTGGTAAGCGCAGCTAACCTCCAATCCAACCTTGACAACGTCACCGGCTACATTGCCCGCAACCAAGCGCATCTGGCCAATACCGGTAATATTGCGTTTACTGGCACCGATGCCACCGGCATTCTGGTAGAAGCAGGCGCAAGCGGCAGCAACAGTGGCAATATTGAAATAGGCGCAGGCGGCACCGGCATTGCCGCGCATGACACGGCCGGCACCAACATCACCACCGTCAACAGCTCGGGCGATATGACCCTGAATGGTGGCTCTACCGCTAACCGCACAACAGGTATCAGCGCCAGCGGCGCAAAAACCACCGTTCACATGACAGGTGGCTCATTTACCATGAACGGCAATGGCGCGGTTGGTGTGCGGGCACGCAGCGGTGCTTTGGTTGATTTGGCAACTGGTTCTTTGCCAACGTTTTCACAATCTGCCACAGACCAGATTCTGTTCCATCTCTCTGGAGCCAATTCACGCATCCAACCAAATTTAAGCGTCAATCAAATTCTGGATGCCTCTGGCGAGCGCTCAACCATTTACCGTCTGGATGAAGGCATTGCAGTAGATGTGACCAACACCCTGCGCGCCAGCGGAAAAGATGCCACCGCTATTTATGCCAGCGGCACAGGCACTACCGTAACGCTGCAAAATGCAGGCACACTGGATTTGACTGGCGCTGGCGCACAGGGGCTATTTGTGGCAGGTGGCGCACAAGCCACGCTGGCGAGTGTCGCAACCATCAACCTGACCGGTGCCGGCTCTTTGGCTGGCACGGTAGATGGCAATGAATATGCGCTGGAAGGCAACGGCATTCTGGCAAGCAAAACCGGCTCCAAGCTCAACAACGCTGCCACCCTGACATCTGCCCAAGCCAATGCCCGAGGCTTTGTGGCGCAAAATCAGGGCACTCTGGTAAATACAGGCGATATCACCCTGAGCGGCAACAATTCTCAGGCTGTGCGGGTATTGGGTGGCAATCTGCAAAACGAGGGCAATATCACTGCCAACGGCACTGCGGTTTATGTAGAAGGCAGCGATGCAACGGTCGATAACCAAAATGGCCAGATTCTGGCTACTGGTGGCCGTGCAGCGATTGAACTGGGCACAGATGCCTATCTAACTCTGCAAGGCTCGGGAACGGATCAGGCAATAGAAGGCCAAGACGCAGCACATGGCGTGCTGATTGGCACTGGCGCAGCAGGGCTGAATGTAACTGGCGCACGCATTGTGGTCGATGCTGCTGGTGCCAGCGGCAACGGCATTGAAAACGCAGCCGAAATCAGCAACATTCAACTCAACAACACGACCATTGATGTTGCCAACGGCGCTGGCCTGCGTACTGCAACCAGCATCAACCCCAGCAATAGCGGCACCATCAACGTCTCTGGCTCTGGCAGGGGCATTGATTTCCGGCATGCCAACGCCAGCCAGACCAGCAATTCGCTGGATCTGTCTCGTTCGCAGGCGCTGCAAATCATCGTTACTGGCGCTGACGGCAGGGGTATTGAGGCCGACACCAGTGGCGATATCAATACCGCAGTAACTGTTGATGTGCGAAACGCAGCAGGCGGCTCGGCACTGTTCTTGCACAATGCAGGCCATGTCACCAATAGCGGCTGCCTGCAATCAAACAGCACCGCCGCCGCAACTGTTACTGCCAATGGCACAAGCCACTTTACCAATACGGAAGACGGTAATATTGGAACGACTGCCACAGATGGCGTGGCTATGCAATTTGGCGATCAGGACAAAATTCTGGACAACGCAGGCACCATCACCGGTGCAGTGCGCCTTGATGCAGGGCAGAGCACGCTCAACAACACCGGAAGCGGCACGATTACCGGCAACATTACCAGCACTGGCCCCACCCAGATCAATATGGAAGGCGGAGCCATTACAGGCAATATCCAGACGGGTGCAAACATTGACAGGCTGGTGCTGAACAGTGGCACGATTACTGGCAACACACATCTTGGTGATGGTAACGATACGCTGATAGCCAACGGTGGCGCCTATGTTGGCTCTATCAAGATGGGCAACGGATCAGACACCGTAACCTTCAATGCCGGTGTGGATTTAAGCCGACTGACCATGATTGACGGCGACGGCGCACGCGATACCGCACCGGGCATCATCAATACCCTGAACCTGAATAACACCCTGACTGGCTCAGCCACAGGCACGGGTGTAGCAGGCAATGCCAGCATCATCAACTTGGACATTATCAATCTGGGCAACGGCACACACAACAGCCGCCTGAACCTGACGGGTGACATCAACAACGGCTGGGGCGATGGCAGCGTGGGGCAGATGAACATTGCCAACAATGCAACACTGGCTCTAACCGGTAGCACCACGACAGCCAACGTTGGCTACAACGTGCGTAACGCTGGCACCGTTGATCTGACAGAAAGCGGCATATCGCCCCAAGGCAGTATGCGTATTGCCGGCAACTACACTGGCGTGGCTGGCAGCAGATTGCTGGTCAAGTCCACATGGAACGATGCCGATGTGCAAGAAAACGACCGCTTGGTTATTAATGGCAATGCCAGCGGCAATACCAGGGTATCGGTACCCGGCAACATCATCGGCGGCAATGTTACCTTGACCACAAACGAACTGATCAAGGGCGGCAAATGGCTCTCGCCTGTCATTGCACTGGCAGGAAGCGATGACGGTGAAAACAATGGATTGACCTTTGTCGGCACCGCCAATACCACCAATGCCGGGCAGGCACAACTGCTCAAGGTTGGCAGGAATTACTACTGGACTTTGGGTAGTTGTCCTGCAGGCACGACGCTACAAGGAGGTTTATGCGCAGCTCCTACAGCGATTCTGGCTCCCAGCGTAGCTGGCTATACACAGACTCCCCGCATCAACCGCGAAATGGGCTTTGCCCAGATGGGGCAACTGCATACGCGCGTTGGTGAGCAGCAAACCTGGGTTTGGGACAATTGCGGCAAACTCTGCAGCGACTACAGAAAACTGGTTGGCGATAGCGCGCGCCCGTACCCAGTGTGGGGACGCATGTCTTTGGGCGCTATGGATGAGCAGGGCGAAGAACGCTTTGGCTACAACAGCAAAAACAGCCTGCTGCAGTTTGGTGTTGATGTCAGCACGCGTACTGCCGATAACGGCAGCCGCCGCTACAGCGGCGTTATGCTCTCCTATGGGCATTCTGACAACAGCTTCTACGACAAGAACCGTTCACTTCATGGCATAGTCAGCGCTGACAAATACACGGGCAGCGGCAACAGCGATATGTTCTCAATCGGCGGCTACAGCACCTGGTATGGCGCCAACGGTAGCTATGTGGATTTGGTGGGCAATATTTCGGCGCTGCGCAACAAGTACAACTCTACCGATGGAGAAAAGGGCAGCCAGAACGGTTTTGGCGCCGGCATATCGCTCGAAGCAGGCTACCCCTGGCAGATTGGCAGCAGCAACTGGCAGATTGAGCCGCAGGCGCAACTGGCTTACCAGTACACCCGCCTGAATAGCTTCAACGACGGCGTGCGCAACATCAGTGCTCAGGATGATGGCACTTTGCGTGGTCGCTTGGGTGTGCGCATGGCCTGGAACGCTGATAACGGCCAGCAGCGCACCAACAGCTTCTACGGCATCTTGAATGTGCTGCACGACTTTACCGGCAACTCTTCTTCGGCCACAGTCGGCCTTGACAAGATTCAGGAGCGTTATGCGCGCACCTGGGGCGAGGTTGGCATTGGCGGGCAGCTGCCGCTGGGCAAGTCCACGTATCTGTTTGGTGATGTACGCTACGAGCGTGCCCTGGGTGGATACAAGAACAATGTGTTTACGGGCAACAGCACTTCACGCAGTGGTTACAGCGGCCGCATTGGTGTAAGGCACCAGTGGTAAGGCTGGCAGCAAAATAGCTGCAGCGGGAAACCTCCGGCCACTGGCCGGAGCCGAGGCCGGCAGGTGCGGAGATAAACCGCGCCTGCCGGCTTTTTTGCTTTTGCTGCATTAGTAGCATCACCAACCCCAGCGAGGCAAACGCTTGCCTGCAAAGGCAGTGCCACTTTTTTAACCCAGACTGTTCATTAAGGTTTGCGATGCTGTCGGATGGGTTTTTATGGCAGTTTGGTCGGTTGCGACAAGCCAATAGCCATAGCTATTGGCGCGAAGCAAACGGCCAAAATGACCAAAAAGACACCGACAGCACACAAACAGGAACGAGGTTCCGCCTAATGGACAATCTGGGTTTAAACCATTACGGCAGGCGCTGCCCCTGTGCCGTGATTACTGTCTGGTGCGAATAATTAACACGTTCAATGGGCTGCAAGGTTTTTTTAGCCTGCACATAGTCCACCAGTGTTTGGCTATACAACAGGTAATTGTTGACGTAATCACCCTTTGCATACACTTTGCCAAAAGTGGCATAGCCATCTTTGCCACTGGCGATAAAGTCATTGGTTACCACTGTGTAGGTTTGAGCCCGATCCAGCGGCTGCCATTCGCCTGTTTTGCGGTTACGCACCTGCAAGTTGCTGAACCGTTCACCCGCCTTGCGGCTCATATCCAAATCCCAGCGCAAGCCCGCCGCATAAGGATGGGCAGCATTGGATTGCTTGGCATCCAGATAGCTGGCTACGGTTTCTTCCAGAGTGTCCTTGATTTGCTGGCCACTTAATCGTAGCTCAACCAGCACATTGCTAAATGGCAACACCTTGAATACATCGTTTAGTGTCAGTAGGCCACTGGCCATTGGAATACGCACACCACCCGCATTTTGTATGGCAATATTGGCTGCCAGGCTACCATGCAAGAAGGCTTCGGCCACCACTTGCGCTACATCGCTGCCCTTGGCCTGCGTATTGGCTTTTTCGCAGCCAGCCACCCCGCCGCTGCGGTTGGTCGATTCACCAGGAGTACGCACCAGACACAAGGGTGCAGCGTTGGTGCCAATGACCTGCGCTTTCTTAACATCAACCTGCTTCTTATAATCGGCCAGCAAGGCGCTTGCCTGCGCATCAGGCGCCAATACCTTGACATTGCCTTGTGCCACCAGTTTCTGTGCCAGTTGCTCTTGTGCTGCAGCATCCATATCTACCCATTCTTTGGCAACATTCTGGCGTTTGAATGTACCTCCAAGCAACAAGCTGGCCTGACCCTGGCAGCTTTCCACTGCGCCACGTTCATTCATGCTGAGTTGCATTTCACCAATGGCCTTGCTGTACTCCCACGCTTGCCCAATGCACACGGGGTCGCCATCTTTGTTGCTGACGCGGGCGGGATAGGCACCTGAGCTGCTCAAGCCCAGCTCTGCAAAATCGCCCAGCAGACTGTGCGAATCGCCTCCAATAATCGCATCTACATCAGTTAAGCGCGTTGCCAGCGCTTTGTCCTTGGCATAGCCAATATGTGTAAGCAGCACAATGTGACGAATGCCTTGCGTTTTCAGTTTGTCAATAGTGCGCTGTGCAGCCACCGCTTCGTCTTCAAGCACAGTGCTGGGCAAGGGGCGCGAAGACTCAAGAACCTTGTTTTTGGTATCAAGACCAATGATGGCGATTTTGACCCCTTCAATCTCTTTGATGGTGTAGGGCTTGAGCACACCTGCCAGTGGCGTGCCTGCTGCAGGCTGGATATTGGCCGCCACCACCGGAGTTTTGCAGCTGCCGCTGTGCAAAGCATCAATAAAAGACCTTAACTGTGCATCACCATCGTCAAACTCGTGGTTGCCCCGAACAAAGGCATCAAAGCAGATGGTGTTCATCATCTCGGCATCGGCCTTGCCTTTGAACAGGGTGTAATACAGTGTGCCGGTAGTGGCGTCGCCCGCATGCAGCTTGATGACATCCTTGCGCCCATCGTAAGCCCTGAATGCGGCAGTAACCCGCGCAAAACCACCCATATCAATCTGGGTGGGCACACCATCAAGCCTCAACTCGGTATTGGCAAAGGCATCCAGCTGTGAATGCTGGTCGTTGATATGTGCCAATGTAATACGCACGGGCTTGTAAACCGGCGCACTGTCAGCAACCAGATACGCGCCACCGCCACAGGCAGTTAACAGTAGCGAAGTACCACCGCACAACAAAGCGGCTGACAATTTTTTGAAAGAGGAAGGTAAATTGCGCATGGCCTGACACCCTATCAATTGAAACCTGCAGCATACCCTTGTTTACTTACCACGCAACAAATGTTACAAATCTTGGTGCAGGCTTATATGCGAACAGCTTTTGCCTTTAAAGCCATGTATCAGGTTTTCTTGTCAGCCATTGCCGAGTCTTTTGATGGTTCGTAACACTTTGCATCTTGCTTTTGCTGCTCTACCCACTGTGGCACATCGCCCAATTTGACGCCCTCTGGCACAAACCAGTGCTTGTGCTGTGCAATACGCTGAGCGCGGTAAATGCCACTCATGCCTGAGAACATATAAGCCACCACACAGGCCAGTAGCGCATAGATTCCCAAGCCGCTGCCAAACAGTTCCATCGCCAGCAGCGTACCCGCAATGGGCGTATTGGTTGCAGCGGCAAACACAGCAGCAAAGCCCAATGCAGCCAGCATGGGCATAGGCAGATGCAAAATTGGAGCCAGCGCATTACCCAGCGTAGCGCCAATGTAAAACAGCGGCGTTACCTCGCCCCCTTTGAAGCCCACGCCCAGCGAAGCTGATGTAAACAGCAGCTTGCCCAGAAAGGTGTACCAGGGCAATGGCTGGGTAAAGGCATCGGCTATGACCGCACTGCCCAACCCCAGATAAGGGCTGGCTGCTGGCAAAAACGCAATGGCAGCAATAACAATACCGCCTAACAGCGGGCGCAGCACGCTATTGGGCACATGCCGCTTCATCCAGGCACTGATAGCATGGATGCTTTGCGCAAACAGTCTGGCAACCAAACCAAAAGCAGCGCCAGCCAGCAGCACCGCCAACAGGCTCCACAACGATACTTGTGGCACATAGGGAACTACATAATGCCCGTGTCCTATCCCCCACAGGCGACCAATCTGGTCACCAACCACAGCGGCAACGGCACAAGGCAGCAACGCGTTGTACCGCATTTGCCCCAGCGCCAGCACTTCCAGCGCAAAAACGGTGGCGGCCAGCGGTGTGCCAAAAAGCGAGGCAAAACCCGCACCAATACCCGCTATCAGCAAAATGCGGCGGTCGTCGGCATCAAGACGAAAAATGCGCGTGATCTGCTCGGCCAGCGCACCCCCCATTTGCACGGCTGTGCCCTCACGCCCGACCGAAGCACCCACCAGATGCGACAGCACAGTACTGCCAAAAATCAGTGGCACCATACGCAACTGCACGGTTTGTTGTGGTTGGTGGGTTTCGTCAATCAGCAAATTGTTGCCGCCTTCTACCGCCTGCCCCCAGCGCCGATAGCACCAGGCCGATACAAAGCCACCCAAAGGCATCAGCGCAATCAGCCAATGGTGTGCTGTGCGTGTAGCTGTAGCCCAGTTCAGCGCAAACATAAACCAAGCCGATGCCGTGCCTGCCAATACCGCCGCAATGCATGCCAGTAGCAGCCATTTGAGCAGCCAGTGCGGCAAAGTCAGCACTTCAGAAAAAAAGAATTTGTTCATGCTTATCCGAGTGGCAGCGGCAGAGCACTGCGTGGTTTTATCGCGTAACTACGATTGGATAGATTGAAAATTCTACTGCTAGCAACGTGCACTGCAATGTGTCTGCAAATACATGTATTCCAATCACCAACAACCAAGCCCATGCTGCATTGCATATCCAATCACAACAACAAGTTCATCGGCATCAGGCATACTCGCAGCAAATTTGCATTTTTTAGCAATTAATTGGCAATTTAACGTAATAGTTTCCCGCACTTCTGCCAGACTATCCAGACAGTTGCACACTTTTTTGCTGCTTCTTGCGATAATTACCCTTTTACCGACTCTTTCTACCTCTCAACCATGAAGAAACTCCTGACTGCTCTACCTTTTGCCCTGTTGACCTGCACCACAGCTATGGCTGCTCCAGCGCCCAAAAAAGCCCCTGCTAAAAAATCTGCTCCTGCACAAAAAGCCACCAGCAAAAAAGCCAAAACACCCAGAAAAACTCCCGCTAAAGCCCCTGTCAAATCAGTCGCAAAAACCGAAGAAACAAGCGCAGCACCCAGCGTAATTCCCGTTCCTGGCCCAGCAGGCGAATACCCCGTTATTGTTGGCGACCTGCGATGTGATGAAGGAACTGCCACACTGGTTTCTGCGGCCAATAACGCCTTTCATATCAGACTGCCAAAACGCAGCTACACCATGGAACGCGTCCCAACCACGACTGGCGTGGTACGGCTTGAAGACAAAATCAGCGGCGCTTACTGGCTGCAAATGGGCAATAAATCCATGCTGATTGACCCCAAGGCTGGCGGCCGTGTGGCTGATGGCTGCCGCAATGATGAACAACAAGCACGTGAGGAGCAACTGAAAAAAGCTCCTGTAAACCTGCTGCACTAATTGTTTAGCAAAACCGCAGCCAGTATTTTCCCCATACCACCAGCTGCGGTTTTATTGCAAAATCAGCCCATCATCCCAGCCAGAGTTTTCTTGCCTGTTTGCCCTGTACTCAAAAGTACAGCTTTCAACCGACCTCATCACTGCACCTTCAGGAGAACGCCATGCTCGAAGACTATTCCACCCACGTGGCAGAACGCGCTGCGCTAGGCATACCGCCCCTGCCCCTGTCTGCGCCCCAAACCGAAGCACTGATTGAACTCATCAAAGCCGCGCAGCCCGAGCAAGCACCCGCCCTGCTTGAAATGCTCACCTACCGCGTGCCTGCTGGTGTAGACGATGCAGCCAAAGTAAAAGCCTCCTATCTGGCAGCCATTGCTTTAGGCAAAGAAAACTCCGCACACATCAGCCGCCACAAGGCCGCCGAGCTACTAGGCACCATGCTGGGCGGCTACAACATTAGCCCCTTGATTGAGCTGCTTGACGATTCCGACAGCGCAATCGCCGCCGTGGCTGCCGACGGGCTGAAAAAAACCCTGCTCATGTTCGACCAGTTTCATGACGTGCGCGAAAAAGCCGAAGCAGGCAACGCCCACGCCCGCGCCGTACTGCAAAGCTGGGCTGACGCCGAATGGTTTACCAGCCGCCCTGCCGTGCCAGAGCACATCACCATCACCGTGTTTAAAGTACCCGGCGAAACCAATACCGACGACCTTTCCCCCGCCCCCGACGCATGGAGCCGCCCCGACATACCGCTGCACGCGCTGGCCATGCTCAAAAACACCCGCCCCGATGCCCCCTTCAAGCCCGAAGAAGACGGCAAACGCGGCCCCATCAAATTCATTGAAGACTTGCGCGCCCGTGGCCACCTCGTAGCCTATGTGGGCGATGTGGTAGGCACTGGTTCGAGCCGCAAATCTGCCACCAACAGCGTGCTGTGGTTTACTGGCGAAGACATACCCTTTGTGCCCAACAAACGCTTTGGCGGCGTGTGCTTGGGCGGCAAAATCGCCCCCATCTTCTACAACACGATGGAAGACGCTGGCGCCCTGCCCATTGAAATGGACGTGTCGCAAATGCAAATGGGCGACACCATCGAGCTGCACATCGACCACAACACCGCCCAAGTCAAAGCCCTGAAAAACGGCAGCCCCATTGCCACCACACAGCTTAAAAGCGATGTACTGCTTGACGAAGTACGCGCAGGCGGGCGCATCCCCCTCATCATTGGGCGCGGGCTTACAGCCAAAGCGCGCGAGGCGCTGGGCTTGCCGCCTTCAACCCTGTTTCGCCTGCCCCAAAGCCCCGCCGACACTGGCACAGGCTACACGCTGGCACAAAAAATGGTGGGCAAAGCCTGCGGCCTGCCCGTAGAAAACGGTCAGCAAAAAGGCATACGCCCAGGCACTTATTGCGAGCCACTCATGACATCGGTTGGCTCACAAGACACCACCGGCCCCATGACACGCGACGAGCTCAAAGACTTGGCCTGCCTGGGCTTTAGCGCCGACTTGGTCATGCAGTCTTTCTGCCACACCGCCGCCTACCCCAAGCCCGTAGACGTGAAAATGCACCACGAGCTACCCGCCTTTATCAGCACCCGCGGCGGCATCTCGCTGCGCCCGGGCGACGGCGTAATCCATAGCTGGCTCAACCGCATGCTGCTGCCCGATACCGTAGGCACTGGCGGCGACAGCCACACACGCTTTCCCGTAGGCATCAGCTTTCCAGCGGGCTCTGGTCTGGTTGCCTTTGCCGCAGCCACAGGCACCATGCCGCTAGACATGCCCGAGAGCGTGCTGGTGCGCTTTCACGGCGAAATGCAGCCTGGCATCACCCTGCGCGACTTGGTACACGCCATACCGCTGTACGCCATCAAACAAGGGCTACTTACGGTAGAAAAAGCGGGCAAGAAAAACGTCTTCTCTGGCCGCATCCTCGAAATTGAAGGCCTGCCCCACCTCAAGGTGGAGCAAGCATTTGAATTGGCAGACGCATCTGCCGAACGCTCTGCCGCAGGCTGCACCGTAGCACTCGACGAAGCCCCCGTTATCGAATACCTGCAAAGCAACATAGTGCTGCTTAAAAGCATGATTGCCAACGGCTACCAAGACGCACGCACACTGGCGCGCCGCATCAAAGCCATGCAAAACTGGCTGCAAAAACCGCAACTGCTCAAAGCCGATGCCGACGCACAATACGCCGCCGTAATTGACATTAATTTAGCTGACATCCATGAGCCCATCGTCTGCTGCCCTAACGACCCAGATGATGCCAAATTCATGAGCGAAGTCGCTGGCACCAAAATCGACGAAGCCTTTATCGGTAGCTGCATGACCAACATCGGCCACTTCCGCGCCGCCGCCCGCCTGCTCGAAGGCAAGCGCGACATCCCCGTCAAACTCTGGGTCGCGCCCCCCACCAAAATGGATCAAGACCAGCTCACCGAAGAAGGCCTGTACTCCGTTTTTGGCACCGCAGGCGCACGCACCGAAATGCCAGGCTGCAGCCTGTGCATGGGCAACCAGGCGCAAGTGCGCGAAGGCGCAACCGTCATGAGCACCAGCACGCGCAACTTCCCCAACCGCCTGGGCAAAAACACCAACGTGTTTTTAGGCAGCGCCGAACTTGCAGCCGTCTGCTCCAAACTCGGGCGCATCCCCACGCGCGAAGAGTATCTGGCAGATATTGGTGTACTTGAGAAAGATGCTGAAGATATCTACCGCTACATGAACTTCAACGAAATGCCGGCTTTTAACGCACAGGCAGACAGCGTGAAGATTTAAAGCAGATCTGAGCGTAAATCACTAAAAAAGCCCGCTGCAAATTTGCATTGCAGCGGGCTTTTTGCCAATGTCTCCAGATACATTTCTTTAGTATCCAGCCACCTCTGCCAAATCAATCCGGTAATTTTGCGGGCCACTGTGTGCTACTTTAATCGCACCCATATAGTTACCCAAACGCGCACAGCGCAGCAAATCCCAACCCTGCTGCAAGCCGTGCAGCAATGCGCCACGCCAGGCATCGCCGCAGCCGGTTGGATCAAGCACCTGTGCGGGGGCTACTGGCGGCACTTGTTCGCAGACACCTTCCTGCCAGACTTCACAGCCTTTTTCGCTCTGTGTCACCACCATGCCGCGCACCTGACGTGACAGGGCGGCGCGGTCATATCCAAGTTTCTCACACAACAAATGGGCTTCGTAATCATTGACGGTGACCCAACTTGCCTGATCAATCAGGCGCTGCAGTTCAGCTCCATCAAAGAGCGGCATGGCTTGCCCCGGGTCAAACACAAAAGGAATATCTGCCGCATACAACTGCTCTGCATGGCTTTGCATGGCCAGTTTGCCATTGGGCGAAATGATGCCCAGCGCAATGGGCAAATCAACAGGAGCAGGATTGTGGTGCGCCTCATTCATAGCACCCGGGTGAAAGGCGGTGATCTGGTTTTGCTGCGCATCGGTAACGATGGTGCATTGAGCGGTGTAGCAGTCGTCCAGCATGGCAATATGGCAAGTATTGATGCCCTGCTCTTGCATGCGTTGCAGGTACTGCGAACCGTCTTTACCAATTGAGGCCAGCGGCAAAGGCTGCCCGCCCAGTTGTTTGACCGCATACGCGATATTGCCTGCACAACCACCAAAGTCGCTACGCATATGGGGAGTTAAAAATGACAGGCTGAGTTTGTTAATCTGCTCAGGAAGAATGAAATCCGCAAATCGTCCATCAAAAGAAAGAATGTTATCAATGGCCATGGAGCCAGAAATCAGAATAGACATGTGAGAAAGAAAACTCTAAAAATCAGGGATAAAAAACCGCTACGCGATAGCCAGCTATATTCTTTTTGGCAACATCATCTGGCAAGCGGACTGTAAGCCGCAATGAACCATTCCATTCTCCACGTGGAGTGAGAATTTCTGGTGCGGGCATGGATGGGTCGTTGGCAATGATACGACGTATCACAACCTGTTCATCATCATCAAGCAAGCTCAAGTCAAGTGCAGGCATGGCAACAGGGTGAATAGAGCCATTACGCAATGAGATATCAAATCGATACGTCTGTTCAGACAGCATATGAAAATTGCTGCTTGCAATGCTCACAGCATCAATATGCTTCCATGGCGGTATGCTGCAGCCTGGCTTGCGGCATACCGCATCAAAGCCCATACGCGCCAATGGAATCTGTGCATAAATTGGTGAACGGTAATGAAACAATACCTGCCCTGCCAAGATCAAACATGCCAGCGACAAAACAGAGAGCAATACAGCGCGAACTTTGGTCTGCGCCCAAAATGTCCGTTTTTGAGCAGCGCGCATAAAAGACAAATCGCTTACTGCGGCGTCTGCGGGCACGTTCGCAGCTTTTTTCACATCATCTGCACTCTGACACAGTGGCGGCGTATCATCTGGCACACTTTCAGCGCTGCTTGGCGCTTCAACAACCGCCGTATCCTGCTTGTTTTCTTCAACTTGCAAAGACTCTCGCTGTGCTGCTTCAGCCGCTATGCGTTTACGGCGATCGAGGCGTTTTTTACGACGCAATTGCTTGTGCAACTGGCTTCCTGCATCTACATCTGGCGCTTTGGCTCTGGCTGAAGCAGGTGTTGCCGCAACTGCTTGTTGCTGATCTTCTTCTGTATCGACTTTCAACTCAGCACTTGACTCTGCCTGCTTTACTGGCTCTGCCGTTTCTTGTTCTTGTTCTTTCGAATTTTCAGAAATTATCTGTTCGATAAAAATCATCGGCACAGAAGTTGTTTTCTCGCGCTCCCAATCCTCGTCAGTCCATATCAGTGTAGGTGGAGACAGAAACTCCTCCTCATGTTCAGGTCTTGCCGCATGCTCTTGCTCTTGCTCTTGCTCTACCTCTGACTCCGCCTCTGGTGCTGCAGGCTGCATCTGTGCAGACGGCAATTGTGTTTGTTCTGTTTTTTCTTCCGCCAAAGACACAACAGCGTTCTCTACAAGCTCAGCACCAGACAATGGGGGCTGTTCCTGGGAATTTACTGGCAAAGAATCCGCTATTTCTGGTTTTTCTTCTGCAGGCAAATCCACTTCAGAAGAGAGTGTCGTTGCCGAAGATTCCAAATCATCCTCTTCACCCTCTGGCTGCTGGCTGTTTTCAGAAGCTGTGGGCATCGGTGCGGACAATTCTGCTGCAGCTAAAGAAGACGCCAAGCCTGCCTCTGCCGGCCGTGCCTCATCAGGTGCAGTGAAAACAGTTTTACTGTCTTTCTCTGCTGGTGTTGCTGTATTTTCTCGCTGCAGCTTTTGATGCCGCTTGGATGTTTTGGTTTTTTTCCCCCATGCTTCTGCTTTTTTGGCTGCAATCAGCTCCGCAATTCGATCCAGCGATCGCTGGGTTGCAGCAAGCGCTACCTGATCCTCTTCAGATGCGGATTCTGCTTTTTTAACCGTTGGTGCTGGACTTACCTGATCGGCACTGTCCAGCTGTGTGTCTGCCGGCTCGACTGAAGCAAGCTGCGAATCAGGTTCAGGCTCTTCAAGCAGCAAATGGGCAATAGCCCTGTATACCGTCTGACATTGACCACAGCGTACCCATCCTTGCGCTATTCGCAACTGGTCGGGCACCACCCTGAATAAGGTGCTACAAGTAGGACAATGGGTAACAAAACGCATGGTTTGGAAATTGTAGGCTTAGTCCTGCAACTTTTCCTGCAAACATTGCAACATAAGGCATGTTTACAGAAATATCTACACTCCGGCATCTGGCTAGCCGATCGCAAAACGCCATACAGCAGCGCTTTGCTGCAGTGACTATTGACGTTTCCCGGTCATCAGTATCCAGCCTTCTTGCGTGTCTGCCACTTGCAGTTGCAGGTAAGGTGCATAGGCTTCTTGCAGCTCTTGTGCTTGGCGCTCCAAAATGCCCGCCAGCACCAAATGCCCGCCCTTTTGCACATGGCCACAAAGCAGCGGAGCCAAGACTTTAAGCGGTGTGGCTAATATGTTAGCGATTACTACGCGATATGCGCCCTGTGCGGGGTCTACCAAATCAGGCAGACCTGTGCGCAGGCTGACGTGGTTGTTGGCAGCGTTGATTTGTGTGGATTCCACCGCTGCGGGGTCAATATCTACAGCATCAATCTCGATAGCGCCAAATTTGGCTGCACCAATAGCCAATATGCCAGAGCCGCAGCCATAGTCCAGCACCCGTCCCCAGTTTTTGCCAGCAGGCTGCTGCGCCAGCCAACGCAAACACATGCGGGTTGTAGGGTGCGTACCTGTACCAAAGGCCATGCCAGGGTCGAGGCGTATGACTTGCTGCGCTTGCGCGGGCACTTCATGCCAACTAGGCACAATCCAGAATGTAGGGGTTATTTCTACTGGCGCAAACTGTGCTTGCGTCAAGCGCACCCAGTCTTGCTCAGGCACGGTTTGCACGCCTACTACGCTTGAAGCAGCAAAAAATTCTTGCGCTGCCAGCAGGCGTGCTGCTTCGCGTGCGCCCGCTTCATCTGCAAACAACGCTACTACGAGCGAACGCTGCCAGCCTTCTTGCGGCACGGGCATGCCAGGCTCACCGTACAGCGCTTGCTCGGCGCTGGTGTGGGCATCGGCATCTTCTACCGAAACGCTCAAGGCATCAAGTGCCTCAAGCGCATCGCAGACTGTTTCTACATCATCGCCCGGGCTGAGCAGTCGCAGTTCAAACATGTTTTTTAGTGTGCCAGACGCATTAACGCGGACGCTGCGACAGCCATTTTTCAAGGTAGTGAATGTTGGTTCCGCCTTCGCCAAAACCTGCATCAGCCATCAAATCGCGGTGCAACGGGATATTGCTATGGATGCCCTCAATCACCGTTTCGCTCAAGGCAGTACGCATACGCGCCAGCGCTTGCTCGCGGGTATCACCATGCACAATCAACTTGGCAATCATCGAATCGTAGTTAGGCGGCACACGGTAGTTGTTGTAGATGTGCGTATCTACGCGCACGCCTGGGCCGCCTGGCGCATGCCACAGCGTAATGCGCCCGGGCGACGGGGTGAATTTGTAGGGGTCTTCGGCGTTGATGCGGCACTCAATCGCATGGCCGCGCATACCAATCTGCCTTTGTGTAAAGGGCAGTTTCTCACCCGCAGCAACCATAATCTGGGTGCGCACCAAATCAACACCGCTGGTAAATTCAGTCAGCGGGTGCTCCACTTGCAAGCGAGTATTCATCTCGATGAAGTAGAACTCGCCGTTTTCGTACAAAAACTCAAACGTACCCGCGTTACGGTAACCAATTTTTTTGCAGGCTGCTACGCAACGGTCACCAATGCGCTCAATCAAGCGGCGAGGAATGCCAGGCGCGGGCGACTCTTCAATAACTTTTTGGTGGCGGCGCTGCATGGAGCAATCGCGCTCACCCAGATATACCGCGTTTTTAAAAGTGTCCGCAATAATCTGAATTTCAATATGACGCGGATTTTGCAGGTATTTCTCCATGTACACGGCAGGGTTGCCAAATGCGGCAGCAGCTTCTGCTTTGGTCATGGTTACTGCGTTGAGCAATGCTGCTTCGGTATGCACCACACGCATACCACGCCCGCCACCACCGCCAGCAGCTTTCACAATGACGGGGTAGCCAATTTTCTTGGCTATGCTTTTGAGCTGCGCAGGATCATCGGGCAGCTCGCCCTCAGAGCCAGGCACACAGGGAATACCTGCTTTGATCATGGCCTGCTTGGCCGAAACCTTGTCGCCCATGATGCGAATGGCTTCTGGCCCCGGACCAATAAAAACAAAACCGCTTTTTTCAACCCGCTCGGCAAAATCGGCATTTTCAGCCAGAAAACCATAACCTGGGTGAATGGCTTCAGCGTCAGTTACCTCGGCCGCCGAGATAATGGCGGGCATATTGAGGTAGCTTTGTGCAGCCGGAGCCGGGCCAATGCAAATAGCCTCATCCGCCAGCTTGACATATTTGGCTTCACGATCGGCTTCAGAATAAACCATTACCGCCTTGATGCCCATTTCCTTGCAGGCACGCTGTATACGCAAGGCAATTTCACCACGGTTGGCGACCAGTATCTTTTTAAACATGATTGTTCTCCCCGCAACAACCGTACTGCATACAAACGCAGCCGGCAGTGGGTGGCATTTCAGGCATGAAAACTATGCTTGCTATCCCGATGCCCCAGCTTGTATGACACCGATTTAAAACAAACAAACTTACTCAATCACAAACAGCGGCTGCCCGTATTCCACAGCATCGCCGTTTTCGCACATTATTTTGGTCACGGTTCCAGCTGCTTCTGCCTCAATTTCGTTGAGGATCTTCATCGCTTCAACAATACACAGCGTCTGCCCGACCTTGACCGTGCTACCCACTTCAACATAGGGCGCAGCACCTGGGCTGCTGGCACGATAGAACGTACCAACCATAGGCGATTTGACTGCATGCCCAGTTGGCTCTGCTTCAGTCTTCGTTTCTGCACTTGCCACAGCAGGCGCTGCAGCTGCAGCCGCCGGAGCTGGTGCCGTAGCCACTGGCTGCTGCATGGCCGCCATTTGCATCTGCATGGCTGGCAGGTAGGCTTGAGGTATTTCAGCGCCGCCCTTAACAATACGCACCTTGCCTTCTGCTTCGGTGATTTCAAGTTCGGAAACATTAGATTCCGACACCAGGTCAATCAGGGTTTTGAGTTTTCGCAAATCCATGGAAAGGAACTTTCAGGTATGTGGAAACTGTGAGACCATGCCGAC
This sequence comes from uncultured Allobrachymonas sp., assembly GCA_964618495.1. GTDB lineage: Bacteria > Pseudomonadota > Gammaproteobacteria > Burkholderiales > Burkholderiaceae_C > Brachymonas. Next base: position 33,885 of record CAZUBE010000015.1, read on the forward strand.
ACTGGCCATGGCTCAATCTATCATTCTACAAAGCAACAAACTGGCTTTGCCTGCAAATTACTTTTGAAGACTGCAATGTAGCGCAAATTAAAAGCGCAAAACGCCAGTTTGTAGATAAATTTCGTTATTTTTCAAAATCTTCTGCCAAAAAGTCAGGAAACTGTCAAAAATAAACACGCTTCAAAACAGCCATCGAGCCAACCATCAATAAATCAACAATAGTCGATTTTAATGCATTATAGAAGAAATAGGCGGAATATAGACGAAGATAGGCGAAGATAGATCGACAACCCAAGCCCCTCTCATAGACCCCAGGTTACTGCCTTATCTGACTCCAGGCTGCGCTGGAGCATTTTTAAAAAAGGCCAAGCGCGGGTATGGAAAGGAATGTTTTGATCGTACTTTTCTGCGCCATCATCATCCTTTTCAGGGCATGTTTGCTGTTGAGAAAATTGCATGGCTACTTGCAACTGCTCAATCGCAGTGGCCATATCCTCCAGTGCAATAACCCCTTTTGGTGCTAGCGTTTTACCAATGGCTGCAAGCACCTGTTCAGCCGACTCTTCCAGCATGGTCAGCTCACCGGTTGCACCTGATTTGAAAATATAAAGCATGGTTTGTCCTTGGTTATAGGGTTTCTGGCAAATGCGATGCTCCTGCCTCTTGCTGCATCAATGCACGCAACTGGGCAAGGGTGCCGCGTAACTTGATTCCTTGCTCATCACCTCTCAGACTACCACGTTGTGCCAGCATATCATTGACCAGCAGATGCAAACCCACTTCTTCTCGCAGGCCTTCGCACCAGACATGCAGACTCAAGGCGTCAACAGGGCGACCGTGCAGACCAGTTACGCGGCTTACTGCATAGGGCACGTCTGCATTGATCAATTCCAATTCCACAGCTTTGGGATCATCAGCAAACAGCTGCAGGTACAAATCACTCAGACGCGTGGCCGTACCGCGCCAAACTGCGCCACCTAGCAAAGGAGAAAAAGCCTCAAACCGCTGCATCCACTGCACAGCCAAGGCGCGTAATGCGACCAATTCTGCAGGCTGCGTATCGGCGCAGAAAATAGCCAAATGCTCACGAACCGCTTCTTCAAGCAGCGCATTGTCTGGCAAGGGCGTATGCGCGGGCAAACCAAACTGCTTGAGTGCCCGCCGTTTAGCTATTGCGTACTCAAGCCCTTCATCAACCACCAACCGCGCGGCAGCTTGGGCAATTTCATAAGCTGTTTGCAACATAGGCTCATTATCGGACAATACGCTGAAACATGTCTGAATATGCTCCAGAATGTATAAGCGCATGGATTGCCCACCATCCACAACCACGCTAATGCTTGCCAACCACACTTTCCTGACTGTACCAATGCCAACCACAAATACCGCACCATCTACTTTGCCAAACGCTACCGATACGCTGCGGGTTCAGCATATTTTCAAATCCGTTTCGGTTGCAGGCAAGCCGCTGGATGTTTTGCACGACATCAACTTTACCCTGCCAACGGGCAGCACCACCGCAATTGTGGGAGCTTCGGGCTCGGGCAAAAGCACACTGCTTTCCATCATGGCGGGGCTGGATACACCCAGCCGTGGCAACGTACTGGTTGATGGCGTTGATTTATTCGCCCTAGACGAAGACCAGCGTGCCGCCGTGCGTGGCCAAAAAATGGGCTTTGTGTTTCAGAGCTTTCAGCTTTTACCCAATCTAACAGCACTAGAAAACGTAATGCTGCCACTGGAACTGGCCAACCGCCCTGACGCACGCGCACGTGCCACCGCTCTACTAGAGCAGGTGGGTTTGGCGCATCGCCTTCAACACTATCCCAAAGTGCTTTCAGGTGGCGAGCAGCAACGGGTGGCTCTGGCGCGCGCTTTTGTTATGCAGCCCGCACTGCTGCTGGCTGATGAGCCAACGGGCAGTCTGGACTTTGCAACGGGGCAAGATGTCATTGAACAGATGTTTGCCTTAAACCGCGCTCATGGCTGCACTTTGGTGCTAGTCACGCACGACACTGCTCTGGCACAACAATGCCAGCAACAAATTACTTTGCAGGCAGGGCGGCAGGTGGCGCAGACTCATTTACCCTGATCAAAGCAATCCGCTGCTGCGCAGTCTGCAATCAAGCAACAAGCGTGCTACTTAGCAAGGCTTCGTAAAATGCGCCATATGGCTGATGTGGGTGGCTGATCTGAATTTCAAGCACCCATAGGCTGTCGTGCACCACGCCGGTGTAGTCAGCCAGCCGCACGGCTTGATGCACTGCGTGGGGATAGTCAGACAGGCGGTGCCCTTTGATGGCGGGGTTGAGCACATAGCCCATGTTTCTTGCCTGCTCAGCGGTGTAGGCATACAGATCTGCTCCTGTGCAGCCGCCTTTGCTTACGCACTGTTGCCAGTATTGCGCTGTACGCTCCCACAGAGTTTGTGCTGCTTGGGCACAGGCTCGCATTTCGGCATTGTTGCCTACAGTAAAGGTTGCTCCTGCATCACCTTCCTGCCCAGCAAACACCAGCCCCAGATCAATGAAAAAAATATCATTTTCACCCAGCACCAAACTGGTGTCATCTTGCTCGCTGTAGATTTTTTGCGTATCGCTGCCTATGCGTACCAGATGCGGATGCCAAGTGCGCTCTGCCCCCATTGCCTGCATGGTGGCATTGGCAATGTCTTGCGCGTGCGCCGCATTCATGCCCGGGCGCATTTGTGCTGCTATTTGCTGCACCGCCAGCATGGTTTGCGTAGCAGCATATTGCATGCCTGCAACACTGTAGCTGGCACCTACTGCTTCGTGACTTGGATGAGCGGTATCGACAGGCAAAGTCATGGTGGTATATCTTCAAAGAAATTTAAAAGCTCTGTAAAGTCTTGCTTTAGCCGCTACTTCTGACCCGTTGTGCACGTATGGTGACGGGTAAGCGATGAATAGCACGCAGCACGTTGGCAAGATGGAGCCGGTCGCGCACCTGCAAAATCAGGCGCAAATCGAGCGATTCCTGATACATGTCATCAGAAGTGCCAATATAGCCAATATCTGCACGCGCTGAAGCAATCGCCGAGGTAATTGCAGCAATGGCTCCCAACCGGTTATGTAGCGTAACATTGACAGCCACTGCAAAGGGGCAAGTCATTTGCTCTGACCACTCCACCTCTACAAAGCGCTCAGCGTCTTTGACCCGCAATTTCTTAGCCACTACACAGTCTGCAGTGTGCACAACAAGCCCTTCTCCACGCCCCAGATAGCCAACGATGCCATCGCCTGGAATAGGATGGCAGCACTGTGCGAATTTGATAGATGAGGTCTCACTGCCATCAATCGTGATGATGTGGCCATACTCTGATTCTTCGCGGGTAAAGTGCTGCTGGCTTTGCAATACCGTATTGCGTTTCTCGCCCTGTTCGGCCATCAGACTGGCCAAATGTTTGGCAATCAGGCTGGTAATGCGTTTACCCTGCCCTATTTCGCTATAGAGCTCTTCCAACGATTTGCTGTTGGCAAAGCGCAGCAGCTTGTCCCATACATGCTGGTATTCTGCATCTTGTGGCGGCAACTGCTCCATGCCTTCGGCACGGTACGCCTGGGTAAGCAAGCGCTCACCCAAACGCAGCGATTCTTCTTCTGACAGACTTTTAAGTTGATTGCGAATGCGCGAACGTGCCCGTGCCGTGCGCACAAAACCCAGCCACGCAGGATTGGGGCGCGATCCAGTTGCAGTAATGACTTCGACAATATCGCCGCTTTTTAGTTCGGTGCGCAGTGGTGCCTGCTCGCCATTGATGCGGCACGCAATAGCCTGATCGCCTACATCGCTGTGAATTGCGTATGCAAAATCCACTACGCTGGCTCCGCGTGGCAGCGACATGATGCGGTTTTTGGGGGTAAAAACAAAAATATCTTCTGGAAACAGATTGACGCGCACATGGTCCAGAAACTCTTGTGAATCCAGTGTTTCTTTCTGAATATCGAGCAGGTTTTTGAGCCAGTTTGCGGGTTTTTCTTCTTTGCCAGCTTTATTAACTGGCTGATCAGGCTCAATTTTGTAAAGCCAATGTGCCGCTATGCCCGATTGGGCAATCTGGTGCATGGAATCTGTACGCACCTGAAACTCGACATAAATGCCAGCAGGCCCAATCAGCGTAGTGTGTAGTGACTGATAGCCGTTGTCTTTTGGAATCGCAATAAAATCTTTTAGGCGCTGTGGCACCGGCTTGTAGAGTTGATGCAAAACACCCAGCGCCGTATAACAATCAAGCAAATTGGGAACAATGATGCGAAAAGCGTAAATATCATTAACTTGCGCAAAATTGTTGTTTTTCTTCGCCATCTTGCGATAGATGGAAAAAATCGTCTTTTCACGCGCTTTGAAGCGCCCTTTCAGCCCAGCGCTGGCAAAAGCTGTTTCTGCGTTTTGCAGCACTTCTTGCAGCAAATGGCGGCGGCGACTGCGTGCACGCTCCAGCGCCTTGCTCAATACGGCATAGCGCCACGGATGCAGGAATTTAAACGACAGGTCTTCCAGCTCGCGAAAAGTGCGATCCAACCCCAACCGGTTGGCAATGGGTGCGTAAATTTCTATGGTCTCGGTGGCAATCCGCATCTGGGCATCACGCTTCATGTCAGACATGGTGCGCATGTTGTGGCTGCGGTCAGCCAGCTTGACAAGTATGACCCGTACGTCGTTGGCCATGGCCAGCAACATTTTGCGGAAAGACTCGGCCTGATTTTCCTGCCTACTGCTAAACCGCAATTTGTCGAGCTTGGTCAGCCCATCCACCAGTTCAGCCACCTGATGCCCAAACTGCTCGGCCAGATCCGCCTTGGTTACACCACAGTCTTCCATGGTGTCGTGCAACAAAGCAGCCATCAGCGCCGTTACGTCCAGCCGCCATTCTGCACATTGGGCAGTAACAGCTATAGGGTGTGTGATGTAGGGCTCACCACTTTTGCGCATCTGTCCCAGATGCGCGGCATCGGCCACTTTGTAGGCAGCGCGAACTTTTTGAATATCGCTTTCTTCCAGATAATCAAGCTTGCCAAGCAAGGCGGCAAAACTGGCGGCTGAAGCGGTTGCGGCGGCAGATTGTGACATGCTGTTAATTTGTATACAGATTATGGATATTGCGAGCGAGAAGCTATTATCTTACCCCTACCTGCTTTATTGCGTGAACCCGCGCCATTGAACTTGTTTGCATTACATGGGTTTTATGGCATAAAGATGCCGAAATCACCCCAAAAGCCCGTATACCGCATGCGCCAAAACCCCCTTAAAACCACCATCAACCTGCAGCATGGGTCTGCCACTGGCACCGCTCAACGAAAACCAAAAACAAACCCAGGCCAAGCAGCAACACGCCGATCCCTGCTGCTCACAGCCTTGTGCCTGTCTACTTCCCTGATGCTGCCGCCCCTGCTTGGCGCGTGTGGCAAGAAAAATCCCCGACTGCAAGCCGTGCCCGCAGGCGCAACGGTGTTGGCTTTTGGTGACAGCGTTACCTACGGCACAGGCGCACAAGCTAGGCAAGACTGGCCGAGCCTGCTGGCGGGCATGTCAGGCTGGAATGTGGTTAACGCCGGCATTGCAGGCGACACCGCTGCCCAGGGCAAAAACAGGCTGCCCGAGTTACTTGCCAGCCACAGCCCCGCACTGCTGGTTATTGAAATAGGCGGCAACGACTTTTTGCGCCGCACGCCGCCCAGCACCGTAAAAGCCGATGTGCGCCACATGGTTGCGCAAGCGCAAGCCGCCAAGGTGCAAGTGGTGCTGGTGGCCGTGCCTGCACCTTCGCTGCTGGGCGTAGTGGCCAAAAACCTGTCAGACGCGCCACTTTATGCCGAGCTGGGCGAGGAAGAAAACATTCCCGTCATTGCCGATGTGTTTGCCGACGTGCTAGCTGCCGAGGCGCTACGTGCCGACCCCATTCACCCCAACGCCGCTGGCTACCGCCGCATGGCTGAAGGCATCTACGCTGCCTTGCGTGGATTTGGTGCCTGAAGACTTTGCTCATCTCCTCTCTGAGCCATGTTGATCAAAGCAGATGTCGGCTTGGCCAAGACATAAAAAACGCACCCGAAGGTGCGTTTTGCACAAACCCAAGCCTGCTCATTATGGAATGCGTAATTTCTGGCCGGGAAATATCCTGTCGGGGCTATCGAGTACGTCCTGATTGGCCTCGAAAATCACATTATATTTGTTGGCATTGCCATAGTATTGCTTGGCAATAGCAGACAGAGTTTCGCCACTGGCTACCACATGGATTTGCCCCGCGCCCAGTGCTGGAATACTCAACGTCTGCCCAGGAAAAATCTCATCCGGATGATTCAGCTTATCTCTGTTAGCCTCAAAAATCGCCATGTATTTATTGGCATCGCCATAGTACATTTTGGCAATGGCAGACAGGGTTTCACCCGCGGCAACCTCATGGTATTGGACTGACATCTTGTTCTCCCTTTCGAAAAATAGCAAGACACACTGGCAAGACAGTTTCTTGCCATCACGAATGAGCAAATGCTCACACGCAATATACATGAAGTAACAATTTTTGGCTAGTCGATTCGGCTCAATTAAACCGCTTGCAGAAAGAACTTTAGGGGAGTGCAGTTTTCTTCCTGTTTTGGATCACAAACACCTTGACTCGTCATTCCCGCGCAGGCGGGAATCTACTCGCATAAGGGGCGCAGCTGTGGATTCCCGCCTGCGCGGGAATGACGGTTTTCTGAACTTTTTCTTGCTTGAAGAACAAATCAGCGCTTCCTTAATGCTCAAATTCCACGCGCCCTGTCTGCATGAAACTGCGCCACAAACGCATCAAAGCTGCCTGCATCCATGGCGGCGCGGATTTCGCGCATCAGGTTCAAGTAGTAGTGCAGGTTGTGGATGGTGGCCAGCATGGGGCCAAGCATTTCGCCGCATTTGTCCAAATGGTGCAGGTAGGCGCGGCTAAAGCCTTCGCGCCCGCCAGCGGCGTAGGGCGTGCCGCTGCTGCCTGCGCAGGCGTAGCAGGTGCAGGTAACGTCTATCGGGCGCTGGTCGCTGCGGTGCTTGGCGTTGCGGATTTTCAGGTCGCCAAAGCGGGTGAAGGTGTGGCCGTTGCGGGCGTTGCGTGTGGGCATGACGCAGTCGAACATATCTACACCATGCTGCACGGCGTAAACCATGTCTTCGGGCGTACCTACGCCCATCATGTAGCGCGGCTTGTGCGCGGGCAGGCGGTGCGGGGTGTGGGCGGTGATGCGCTGCATGTCTTCTTTGGGCTCGCCCACGCTTACACCGCCAATGGCATAGCCGGGAAAGTCCATTTCCACGAGTTGCTCAAGCGATTCTTGGCGCAGTGTCTCGAACATGCCACCTTGCACAATACCAAAGAGTGCGTTGGGGTTGTTAAGCCGCGCAAATTCGGCGTGGCAGCGCCGCGCCCAGCGCAAGGATAGTTCCATGCTGGTGCGTGCTTCGCGCTCGGTGGTGATGTGGCCTTTGGTTTCGTAAGGGGTGCATTCGTCAAACTGCATAACGATGTCGCTATTCAAAACGGTTTGAATCTGCATGGAGATTTCGGGCGTTAAGAACAGTTTGTCGCCATTAACGGGTGAAGAAAATTTCACGCCTTCTTCGCTGATTTTGCGCATATCGCCCAAGCTCCAGACCTGAAAGCCGCCGCTATCAGTCAAGATGGGTTTGTGCCAGTTTTCGAACTGGTGCAGGCCGCCGAATTGTTGCAGCACGTCTAGCCCAGGGCGCATCCACAGGTGGAAGGTGTTGCCCAGAATGATTTGTGCGCCCATGTCGTGCAGGCTTTGCGGCATGACGCCTTTGACTGTGCCGTAGGTGCCTACGGGCATGAAGATGGGGGTTTCAACCACGCCGTGGTTGAGGGTGAGGCGGCCACGGCGGGCATGGCCTTGTGCGCCGTGGGTAGAAAGGAGTTGGAATTGCAGCATGGCAGCGATTGTAGTGAATCTGCTTGGGCAGGGCTTGCTGGCAAGCTCAAAATATGGAACGAAGAAGGCGGGAGCAGAACGCAAAAGTCGCAAAAGGTACGCAAAAGTCGCAATAAATACCGAAACAATTCCCCTTCGCGAAATTGGTGTGCAGCATCGCGGGGTGGTTGGCAGCGCCAGAGCTGGATTTGATACGGGTACGCAGCGCTACACACTTGGCGCAAAGCAATCGTAGCTGCCGCAGAAGTAGCAAGAAATGGGCTGCTTTGCTTGCGCTATGTTTGCTACGCTTGTTGTGCTTGCAGCATTACTGAAATGCCACTTCCTGAAAGCTGCGCAGTTTGCGGCTGTGCAGTTGCCCCATGCCGCCGTCGCGCAAGAGTTCTAGCGCCTTGATGCCAATGCGCAGATGCTGGTCTACGCGCTCGCGGTAGAAGTGGTTGGCCATGCCGGGCAGTTTGATTTCACCGTGCATGGGTTTGTCGCTGACGCATAGCAGTGTGCCGTAGGGTACGCGAAAGCGCAGGCCGTTGGCGGCTACGGTGGCGCTTTCCATGTCGATGGCTATGGCGCGGCTTTGGCTGAAACGCTGCGCGGCGCGGTTGCCTTGTAGCAGCTCCCAGTTGCGGTTGTCGGTGGTGGCTACTGTGCCTGTGCGCAGTACGGCTTTGAGCTCGTCGCCTGCCAGTTGGGTTACACCAGCAACGGCTTGTTGCAGTGCTTGCTGTATTTCGGCTAGCGCGGGCACGGGTACCCACAGCGGCAGGTCGTCGTCTAAAACGTGGTCGTCGCGCACATAGCCGTGTGCCAGTACATAGTCGCCCAGCATTTGGCTGTTGCGCAGGCCTGCGCAGTGCCCCAGCATAATCCATGCGTGCGGGCGCAGTACGGCTACGTGGTCGGTCATGGTTTTGGCGTTGCTTGGGCCCACGCCGATATTGACCATGGTGATGCCGCTGTGCCCTGGGCGCACCAGATGGTAAGCGGGCATTTGCGGCAGGCGCTTGGGGTGCGTGCCTTGCACAAAGTCGGGCGCGGCGGGGCTGCCTGTATGGTGGGTGATGACGTTGCCTGGCTCGACAAAAGCGGTGTAGCCGCTGCCCGCATCAAGCATGGCGGCTTGCCCCAGACGGATGAATTCGTCGATGTAAAACTGGTAGTTGGTAAACAGTACAAAGTTCTGAAAATGCACGGCATCGGTACCGCTGTAGTGGCGCAGGCGTTGCAGCGAATAATCTACGCGCGGGGCGGTAAATAGCGCCAAGGGCTGCGGGGCACTGGGCGCTGTGCTGTAAACGTTGCCATGTGTGCTGCCGTGCGTGCCGTTGGCGATGCTGTCATCCATGGCGGCCAAGTCGGGCCAATCAAAGCAGGCTTGCATGCGCTGGCGTTGCGCGTCTGTTAAGTCGCCCGCATGTTGGGTGGTGGGGTCTAGCGCAAAATGCAGCGGTATGGGCTGCTGGCTTGTGCCTACCTCAATGCGGCTGCGGTGGTGGCGCAGTAGCAACGCAAACTGGGTGCGGTAGTAGTCGGCAAACACATCAGGCGCGGTAAGCGTGGTCTGGTACACGCCCGCGCCACAAACAAAGCCGTAGTTGTGGCGCATTTCACCGCGCGGGTGCTGGATGGGCTCTTGCACCTGTATGCGCACCTGCGGATAAAACGCCCGCGCCGCCTGCGCCAAATCGCCCTGCGCCACAAACTGCGCAAGCTGCTCGCGCAAATGCGCTACGCCTTGCTGGTAAATGGCCTGCACCTGCGCCAATGCAGCGTCGGCATTATCAAACTGCTGCGGCGCAATAAAGGCAGGCGTGTTGTAGTGGGCGTTTAAAGACATATCTATTCAAAACCTTGTTTCAGGCTCGTTGCAAAGCCCTGTTTAAAACCATAAGCTGGCAAAATACCAAACCATTGTATGCAGCCTGTATGACACAAACCTGCACCGCACCGCAAACCCCTTTTGTGCATGGCTTACTGCAACGTAACGGCAACACAACCGCCCAAGCCACAACCCAAGCGCACCCACGCCATGCCCACACCGCCCTACATTGGCCGCTTTGCCCCATCGCCCACAGGCGCACTGCACGCTGGCTCGCTCGTAGCTGCACTGGCAAGCTGGCTTGATGCCCGTGCCCACGGCGGGCGTTGGCTGGTGCGTATTGAAGATATAGACACGCCGCGCTGCAGCACGCAAGCGCGGCACACCATCATGCGCCAGCTTGAGCAGCACGCCCTGCTGCCCGATGCCGCGCCCGTGCTGCAATCGCACCGCACTGCCCTGTACCAAAGCGCCTTGCGCCAACTGCTGCAACACCGCTTGGCCTACCCCTGCACCTGCTCGCGCAAGCAAATTGCTGCGGCGCTGGCCAATGCGGGCAACGCCCCAGAGCGCCACGCGGGGCTAATCTACCCAGGCACATGCCGCCCTGCTCTGCCAAGTCTTGCTGCCAACCCTCAAGCCAGCACGGACGTAACCGCCATTGATTTTGCCGCGCAAGCACACACCGCATGGCGGCTGCACATAGCCGCGTGCTTGCAACGCCAAGGCATAGCAGAGCCAAGCCACATCACCCTCTGGAGCGACCGCAGCTTAGGCGCACAGCAACAATGCGTAGCCCACACCGCAGGCGACTTTGTACTGCGTCGCGCCGACGGGCTATGGGCTTACCAGCTCGCCGTAGTGGTTGATGATGCCGCGCAAGGCATCACCCATATCGTGCGCGGCGCAGACCTGGCAGACAACACCCCGCGCCAAATCGTGCTACAGCAAGCCCTAGGCTTGCCCACCCCGCAGTATTTGCACACCCCGCTAGTCTGTTCGGCATCAGGCGAAAAACTCTCCAAACAAACGGGCGCCGCCCCCTTGCCCGAAGGCCACAACAGCCAAAGCAACCGCACACAAGCCCTTGCCAACCTGCAAGCCGCAGCCCTTGCACTAGGCCTGCCCCCAAGCACCGCCAACAGCCCCGCGCAAGCGTTGCAGCAGTGGGTTGCGGCATGGGCTGCCATGTACTATAGATGCGGCGATTAAGGATTGGATAAATTATCCAAAAACCAAGCGTCATTCCCGCGTAGGCGGGAATCTACGGCTGCGCTTCTTATTGCAATGGATTCCCGCCTGCGCGGGAATGACGAGCTATAACGCTTTTATCCAAAACTGGAATAAATCAGCGTTTTCATAACGCATGGGCAGGCTTTTCTGTTTACCTCAATCTACCAGCTTGTAGACTACCGGAATACGCCTTGAAACTGCTTGCCCGGGCTGCGCTTTACTGGCTGCAGCGCTGGCAGCGTCCCTGACCAGTTGCAGTGCGGCTTCGTCAAGCACATCAAAGTCTGAGCTTTTTGCGACGCTGGCCGAGAGCAATTCACCACTGGCAGAAAAACTGGCTTGAACCGTTACCGTGCCCTCTTGACGCAAGCGCCGCGCCACATTGGGGTAACGCTTTCTACTGGACAAGTAGGCTTGCAACACACTTTGCCAACTGGCCTTTTCCTTACCCGTGCCATCGCCAAAACCCGAGCCAACGCCAGAACCCACGCCCGAGCCAACACCCGAACCTTCTCCTGTGCCTATGCCAGAGCCTTTGCCAGAACCCGTGCCTGTTCCTGTGCCCGAGCCCATGCCACCGCCAGAGCCCGAGCCTATGCCAGGCCCCGTGCCTGAACCCAGACCCGTGCCCGTACCGCCTCCTGTACCTGAGCCCGTACTCGAACCTATGCCCGAGCCCGAACCAGAGCCTATGCCAGTACCACTGCCCGAGCCTATGCCCGTGCCTGCCCCCGTACCAATACCGGCAGTCTTGGCTGCATCTACACCCGTTTTCTGGATTCTGCCGCTTTCTTGGGCAAGCTGGGCTGCCAGCTCACGCTTTTTGGCCGCAACCAGTGCTTCTGCGTCAAGGGCTTTTTTCTTGGCTGCTGCGCGCGCTGGTGCTGGTTTGGCCTTTTCAGGTTTGGGGGCAGCGGCATAAGTATCGCCGTCATCGCTGGTGATGCTGCTCTGGGTGGCACTTTGTGCAGCATTTGCCGTAGCTGTTACAGGCGATGCTTCAGCGGGGCCGCCATCAGCTTGCAAAAGTGCAGTGCCATCACCGCCTCCACCTCCGCCGCCAAGTTTGCCATCACCTACACCTACACCTCCACCGCCACCACCTCCACCGCCGCCACCAGCGCTGTCTTCGCTGCTGACCCATTCAATAGGTTCTTCTACAGCTATAAATTGTGGCGCTGGCTGGCGACTTGACAGCCACCAAGCTACGCCCAAAAGCACTGCGTGCAGCAGTAACGAATACAGCCAGTCCTGCCAAGGGCTAGGAGCTTTGGCTGCTACAGGACAAGTTGCAACACTCATATCAAGGCCGTTGTACTTCAAGGTTGACTTTGGCAAAGCCTTGCTGCTTGATGGCATCGACCGTGCTGACAAAGTCCTGCAAAGCCAATTTACCATCGGCACGCAAAAGCACCGGCGTGCTGCGCTCCTGCCCCGTAAGCGCTGTAACCAGATCTGCCACAGGCTGATCGTTCAGATACAGTTTGTGCTCATGCGTCAGGGTTAGCACCAAAGGCGCAGTCTGTGCTGCCGCTGCCGCGCCTGATTTGGCCAAATCAACTGGAATGCGACCATTAACCACAAAGGTGGCTGTTGTCAGCACAATGGTGAGCAGCACCAGCATGATGTCAAGCAGCGGCACGATGTTGATTTCGTCCATTTCTTCATCCATGACACGCTCCTGCACAAAGGGTAATGTAGGCCAGACGCTGCATGTCACGCCCCATGCGCTTCATCAAAGATGGCCAAATGCTCACGCGCTTTGCGGCGCAAAATGTTGTTGAGCACAACGCACGGAATGGCTACTGCAATACCTGCTGCTGTAGCCTTAAGAGCCAAAGACAAGCCCACCATGATGGATTTGACATCCATCTGCGCACCTGAACCCAGCGTCTGAAACGTGACCATGATGCCCAGCACCGTGCCCAGTAGCCCGATGTAGGGCGCGTTCGCACCTATTGTGCCGATGATATTAAGCCTACGCGTCAAATCACTTTCCAACCGCGCACGGCTGGTATAGCGCGTGGCTTGCGTAACGCGATAAAACCGCCACCGCTCCAGCGTGATGGATACGGCAATGATGCTCATGACAATCAAGATGCCAAATACGGCGTATTCAACAAAGGGGCCTATGCTTTGCATAACTACATACTCCAGTGAAACAAGAAATAAAAACCCGTTTCTGCACTGGCTTTAGCACCTTGCCATCAAGAGTACCAAAGCCAGTCAGTAGCGCAATTACCACTCAAGCCCTACTTTAAGGGCGGCGCTGAATGGTGCACCAACCATGTAGCTGGCGCCTCCTCCCAAGTTGTCATCGGAAGCATTAATCACCGAAACATATTTGCGATTGAACAGATTGTTCAACTCCAAACCCGCCTTCAAAGTGGCATTGCCCAGCACTTTTTTGCGGGTGTAGCGTATGCCCAGATCAGCCACTGCATGGCTACCCACCCGCTCGGTATGAGCAATATTGCCGTAACGTGCGCCCAAATAGCGTACCGAAGGCGAAATTTCAAAATCACCCCAACGGTAGTTCAGACCGGCACGCGCCATCCAGCGCGGTGTATCTACAACTTGTCTGCCCTTTGCAGCAATGCTGGTACCTTTGTTGACAATGTCTTCGTCATAAGTAAAGTGGGTATAGGTGGGATTGACAAAAAAGCTCAGACGGTCATTAACATACGCATTGAAAGCCAGCTCCATGCCATAGCTGGTGGCCTTGCCCACGTTTTGCTGATAACTGACGGGGCTACCTCCTACAATGATCCTGCTATCTGAAATGGTAGTCAGCAGGTTTTTGTGTTTGCTGTAAAACAAGGTTGGTGTTACATCGAAATGCTCGGCTTGGTGGCGCAAGCCCAAGTCAAATGTATCTGTTCTCTCTATACCATAACCATCAAACATATCCTGCAGCTTCACATTGGCCGCTACAAATCTGGCACGGTTGTTGTTGTAGATATTTACCAGCGGCATATACGAATATGGGCGGATAAAATTTCTGCCCGCACTGGCCTGCAACTGTGTTTGTGGTGTCAGGTCATAAGCCAGCCCCAATGTAGGCAGCCAGACCTTGTGGGTTTGCGCTTTGCGATCCAAATCGGATGCTCGCACGGGCGCATAGCTCGGCGCGGGACCAGTGGTATAGCCATCGCTGGCAGCATCCTCAAAAGTGAAATGCTTGAGACCGGCCTGCCAGCTCAACTTGCCCACCTGCCCCGAGAGCTTGAAATAAGGGCTTTTAACATAGGTAGTGCCACTCGTACCAAAAACGCCATAACCACGGTAAGACAGGCCGCCCGGGGTGATGGCATAGTTTTTTGCGGTGATATTCATATCGGTTACCTCGTAGTGGTAACCAAACACCCCTTTGATGCCAGAAAACTCAGTGGCAACTTCGGCAATCACACCCTTGCGTTTGATATCGCGCTCCCGCAACTGAACCCGACCGCTCTCGGGCTGCGGAGTTGGGAGAGTTCTGGCAGGAACATATTGACCTTGGTATATCTGCGTATCTTCTTTGGAGTAATAAGGCTTGACGGTAACCGTTGTTGACGGGCTGGCACGCCAGGTAAGCACACCTAGAATATCGTCATTGCGGTAATCGCCTCGGTTGTAGTCGTAATATTGCCAATCTCTGGCGGCTGCGCCAGTCAGAGACGGGTTGTAATCCAGTTTGTGGTTGGCATTGAGGTCAAGCGTCTGTGCGTATGTCAAAGGCCGGTACAGGTGCTGCTTTTGCTCGTTATAGTTGTACCAGAGCTTCAAGTCGAAATTTTCACCCAGCGGTTGGCTCAGCGTCAGGTTAGCATTGGTACGCGGCCCCAATTCACCGGGGCCACGCCATTTGTCACCTTTACCAAAAGATGCCGCAGCTGTTAAGCGAGTACCTGCCGTACCCAAAATTCCAGACTCCAGTCGCATATAGGTACGCAAATGCTTATCACTTCCTATGGATTGACTCAGCACACCACCAAACTTTTCGCCTGACCATTTTGGTCGCAGCACAACAGCACCACCACGCGAGCCTATGCCTGACCCAATATCTCCTGGCGTTGCTCCCTTGTAAACAGAAACATCGGTAAAGTTCTGCATGTCGTAAAGGTAGTCACGCGGGCCGATGGGGTTGCCACCGTAGTTAGGAACTCCTTCCACAGTCAACGCACCCATATACGAACGCACACCACGCACACGCACACTGGACTGCTCAACAGCCAAACCGCTGGCATCAGGATTTTCAGTGTTTACACCTGGCAGCATATCAATTGCGCTATACACGCTTGTTTCAGCCTTGCGCCCTTGACGCTCAATGCCTTCGGCTGTTACTGCTGTGCCTGTGTAAACCGTCTCGTTGGCCTGTCGAGTGGGAATCAACAGCTTGGGCGCAGTAACCTGTGTCTCAGAAAGTATCGTATCTTCTGCGGCAGCGGCAGCAAACGATGAAATGGCCAAAAAAACAGCCAAAGAAATTCTGCTAGGGGATGGTCGCAACATATAAAAATAGCTCCTGCACTCTTTAGAAGATAAAAAATCTTGTTTATCATACTATGAAATAAGGAGAAATCTCTAAGTAATAATACCGATGCAGCACACATTCAATCTTTGAATTTTGGATATTAAGAGGCTGCTTATTGAATGCAATCATTGCTGCATTGATTCAATTGGCGCGTTGCTTACTTTCTGCCAGCAGCGCAAATTCGTGCGCGTACACATTGGCAGCGCAAGTCCACGCAAATTTTTCCTCATCAATCAACACGGATCTGCAGATTACTGTGGATATTGCTGAAAAACAAAAACCCGCCATCCAAATCTGGAGGCGGGTTTGCACAGTCAATGTTTTTGCTTGGTTTATTTTGCCAAATGGCGCGGCTGGCGGGGATCGAACCCACGACCCTTGGCTTCGGAGGCCAATACTCTATCCACTGAGCTACAGCCGCGCTGATAAGTTTTTTTTAGCTGTTTGCCAAAAAGGGTAGATTGTAGAGCTTTTGCGCACTTTGTGGCAGACTGCGCCGACTGGAGCTGTTTTGCTGATGCTGGTAAAAATGGGCGAGTGATACGCTTACACCAATAAAACTTGCTACGCGCCAGGCAGTGCTGCGCTTCTTATTGCCAAATCTGCTACAACGCAGGTGTTTGCCTGTTTTTGTAGCCAGATATATGAATAATGCCCTATATACACAGCACTACGCCAGTGCGCACAACCATGCAGCACCCGCCTGATTTGCCACATCTTTCTGTCACTTCTGAACCATCTGCGCCGCACCAGCACAGCTGGCTTACGCGGCTATTGCTGCCGCTGCATTTACCCAGCCAGTGCGCCATTTGCCATGCTTGGCCGGCAGCGCGTATTTGCACAGATTGCGTGCGAGCATATGCTGGGCCGCGCTTGCGCTGCTGCCATTGTGCGATATTGTTGCCTGTTACTGCCATGCCAGCGCAGGCAGTGGCCGATGATCCACTGTGCGCCGATTGCTTGCGGCAATCTACCATGCCTGCGGTTGATACTTGCTTGGCGGCTGTTTCATACCGCTGGCCTTGGCAACAATGCATTGATGTATTCAAGTTCGGCGGGCAACCCGGTTGGGCTGGTGCACTTGCGGGCTTGATGGCAGCTCGCGCGGCAATTGTAGAAGCAGTGCAACAATGTGATGTTTTGCTGCCTATGCCGCTGCACCCACAACGACTGGCCGAGCGCGGTTACAACCAAAGCCTGTTGCTGGCTCAAGCCTTGCGCCAACAAGTGCATAGCCGCACTGGGCTTCAGCGCGAGCAAGCTGCCATTCACCACAGTTGGCTACAACGCACTCGCCACACTACGCCGCAAAGCCTGCTACCACTAGCGGAACGCCGCCGCAATATTCGCGCTGCTTTTGCCGTATCTACACGCCATGCCCCGCAACTGCAGGGCAAACGCGTGCTGCTGCTTGATGATGTGCTGACCACTGGCGCATCTGCCCAAGCGGCAGCGCAGACTTTGCGTGCAGCTGGGGCGGCGCATGTTGGCGTTATTGTGCTGGCACGCACCGAGAAAGCGTAAAACTTTTCAACTCAGACCTACAATTAGAGGTATACAAACGCAGGCAGCAGCTATTTCTAACCATAGTTGTTGCCACACTTTTACCCCCCACTCTGCCAAGGATTGCATTTTGAATACCAGCACCAACGCACCCGCCCCTGCCAACGATTCTTTGGCGCAAGACTTTGTTGCCTTTGCCGTGCAATGCGGCGTATTGCGTTTTGGCAGTTTTGTAACCAAAGCAGGCAGGCAATCGCCCTATTTTTTCAACGCAGGCCTGTTTAACGATGGCGCTATGCTGGGGCAACTGGCACGTTTTTACGCGCAGCGAATAATAGCCAGCGGCATTGAGTGCGACATGCTGTTTGGCCCCGCTTACAAAGGCATTCCACTGGTAGCTGCCGTAGCCGTAGAGCTGGCACGCTTGGGGCACAACCTGCCCTTTGCCTACAACCGCAAAGAAGCCAAAGACCACGGCGAAGGCGGCAGCTTGGTAGGCGCACCCCTGCAAGGGCGCGTGCTAATTGTGGACGATGTCATGTCAGCAGGCACAGCCGTGCGCGAATCTATTGCCTTGATTAAAGCCGCCAATGCCACACCAGCGGCCGTAGCCGTAGCACTTGACCGACAGGAAAAAGCCACCGAAGGCGGCCAAGACGTGCCCTACAGCGCCGTGCAATATGTGCGCCAGCAGCTTGGCATGCAGGTTTGCGCCATAGCCACGCTTGATGATTTGCTGGCCTATTTGGGCAGCAGCACGCAAGCCGCACAACCTGAAATGGCGCAATACCACACGCAAGTCATAGCCTATCGCCAGCGCTATGGCGTAACCAATTCATGATATAAGTTAATTAACTGTGCATTCCATCACGTTCTGACGCAGATATGCACTGGCTATTTATACGCATTTTGTATACACTTACCTGAAAGATCTCTTCTATAAGACATTGCAAATATTCAGCACGGTAGATTTCCTGTGAAAAACTTATTCATTACCGCTGGTTTACTCTTCTGCTGCCAAGTAGCAGTGGGTGTGCATGCGACTGAAATCTACACCTGCACTGACAATAACGGCAA